>RRBB01000559.1:0-1973 GCA_006543605.1 Rhodococcus sp. WS4 | reverse complement strand
GGTGGATAGGTCGACGTGGCCGAGGATGTCACGGATGTAGGGCAGCGGAACACCTGCGTCGTAGAGGTGCATGGCTCGGCTGTGGCGCAGGATGTGTGGACTGAGGTGGGCGTTGGCGAGCGCCGCAGGCCAAACGCAAAGCCCTCGAAGCCGTCTACCCCGACGTCGTCACCGCCGACCTGACCGAATGGAACCAAGACCCCGATCTGCTCCGTTGGCTCGCCAACCTATAACCGCCCAGGATTATGCGCAGCGTTCGACCGTCGACACCGTCCCCGCCAGCGCCGACCGCCGGGCGCTACGCATAACCAAGCACTGCTCATAGGGCGGTGTCGCTTCGCCAGTTTTGTCCAACATCTATCTCGACCGGCTCGATCGGTTCGTCGAACAACGGTTGCTGCCCGAATACAATCACGGCCGCCGTCGCCGACCGAACCGGGCGTATCGAGTGCTGGAGTACGCGATTGCGCGGGCTCGTCGACGGGAAGATCGAGCGGAGGCACGCAGGCTCGGCTTGCAACGCCGCCGACTTCCCAGCCAGGACCCGAACGATCCGGACTACCGGCGGCTGCGATATTCCCGCTATGCCGACGATTGGCTGTTGGGGTTTGCCGGTCCCAAGCATGAAGCCGAGGACATCAAGTCGAGGATCGCGGTGTTCCTCCGTGAGGAACTGAAATTGCAACTGTCGCCATCCAAGACATTGATTACCCACGCCACCAGCCAGGCGGCGCGGTTCCTCGGCTACGAGATCACAGCCCAGCACTGCGACACCAAGATCACCCGCAATCGGCGGGCGGTCAACGCGGCGATCGGGTTGTTCGTGCCCAAGACCGTCATCAGGCAGCGGTGCGCGCTTTACATGAAGAAAGGGAAACCGGCGCAGCGTGGTGCCCTGATTCACGACGATGATTTCACGATCGTCGCGAAATACGGTGCCGAGTACGTCGGGTTGGTCCAGTACTACCTGCTCGCTCAGGACGTGTTCCGATTGAAGCGTCTGCGTTGGGTGATGGAGACCTCCATGCTCAAGACGCTGGCCGGGAAACATCGCAGCACGGTGGCGAAGATGGCACGCAGATACAAGACGACCATCGATACGCCGTCCGGGCCGCGAACCGTATTCCAGGTTAAGGTCGAACGCGACCGGGGAAGGAAACCACTGGTCGCCCGCTTCGGCGGAATCCCGCTCAAACGAGTGCGCACGGCCGTCCTCACCGACCAGCGGCCGGTCATGGCCAGCACCCGGCGCAACGAGCTGATCCATCGGCTCCTCGCCGGACGCTGCGAGATTTGCGAGTCAATGACGGATTTGGAAGTTCATCACATCCGCAAACTCGCCGATCTCAACAAGCCGGGCCGACGCGAGAAACCCTCCTGGGTGCGCCTCATGGCGATGCGGCGACGCAAGACATTGGTCATCTGTCGCCGTTGTCACGAGGATATCCACGCTGGACGGGCCACCAAATCCATCCGACAGTAGATCACTGGAGAGCGGGGTGCGGGGAAAGCTCGCACGCCCCGTTCGGGAACAGGCCGACGGAAAAGGACCACATCCAGCGGAACCTCGCCGGCGGCCGAGTTCACTCTGAGAGAGCCGGGGAGTGAGACTCTCCCCGGCTACTCGCCCAGGCGTTGGACCGCACCGCCCCGATGCTGCCGATGATGCCCGGCGTGCCCGGCCGCAAGACCCACGACTACATCCGCCACGGCACCACAAGCCTTTTCGCCGCCCTCGACATCGCCACCGGCAAGGTCATCGGCCAGCACCAGCGACGACACCGCCACCAGGAGTTCCTCCGGTTCCTCAAGACCATCGACAAGAACACCCCCGCCGAGCTGGACCTGCACCTGATCTGCGACAACTGAGTAAGGTGATCATGTACCGCCCCGGGCCGTGGTCTGACCCGTGCGACAACCGGCATGATGCCTTCGCGTAGATCTGTCGGCCAGGATCCGGGGTGGTACATGCT
>RRBB01000558.1:0-1976 GCA_006543605.1 Rhodococcus sp. WS4 | reverse complement strand
CGGTGACGGCGTGGGTGAAGGCGGCCGGGTCGGCGGTGTTGCCGGGAAACACCCGCACCGCGACCGGACGGCCCTCGGGGTCGGTGAGCAGCCCGTATTCGATCTGCTCGCAGCCCTTCTTCCCGTCCCGGGAGTAGCCGCGGGCCGCCAGGTCGCAGTGCCGGCCGGTCACCCAGGACGAGGACAGGTCGAACATCGCGATCCGCGACGGATTCACCACCGGATCGAGATGCTTTCCGGCGAGCCGCTTTTCGATGCGATCCTGGCGACCCACCAGCCAGTCCATCGCCGCGTAGATCTCGTCGGTGGATGCGCCGGCCACCTCCAGGTCCACCCCGAGGGTGGTGTCGGCCCACCAGGAGGCGGTGGCCAGTTTCGAGGCCGGGGCCACCGCCCGGGCGAGGATCAACGCCATCGCCAGATCCCGCATCCGGCCGGCCGGGCCGAGCAACGCGGGCAATCCCAGCTGGTGCGCCATCGCCCCCACCGCGGCGACGTGCCCGTGCGGCACCGAGCGGAGCACAGTGGCCGCCTCCGCGGCGGGGACCAGCGTCTGCCCCCTCAAGGTCGCCTCGATCGCCGCGATCGACGCCTCCGGAAGCGCCTTCAGGTTCGCCAGCGTCTCGTGGCGGACCCTGCCGCCCTCACGGAACGTGCGCCGCAGCAGCACCGACTCGTATACCCGCTCCTCACCCGACTTCGTCACATAGCTGCGCCTGTTCCGGGCTACATGCATCGCGCCACTGTATGCCGACATATCCCCTATGTTACCGCGATCACCTGGTCCATGACCGGTAACGACACGCAGTATTAGTGGCTACATACGCAGGAGCGGAATCCACAGTTCTCCCTGGCAGACCGCAGGGATTCGGCCGAAAGCCGCCGTAACTTGGGACTAGTGAGGCTTCGTGCCAGCCCCGAACCCGGTGCGACCGATGGGTACCCAAGTTCCAGAACTCAAATGGAGATGAGCTACCCCGGATGAAGAGCCGGCGTCGCCCGAATCCACGAGATTCCGCCAATCCGCGCCAGCAGACGGACCTCAACCCAGACCTTTGAAGGAACACCCTTGACCAAGCCCAGCACTGACCGATACACCTTCGACGAAGACGACGTCGTCGTCACGCACGAGAAGACCTATGCGGCAGGTGTTCCTGCGGTGTTGGTGTCGTTGCGTCGTGGACTGGAGCAGATGGGTCCGGTGCGCACGGCCCGGACGTTGATGAAGCTGAACCAGCGCGACGGGTTCGACTGTCCGGGGTGTGCGTGGCCGGAGACCCCGGGGCACCGCAAGCATGCGGAGTTCTGCGAGAACGGGGCGAAGGCGGTCGCGGAGGAGGCGACCACCCGCACCGTCGGCCCGGAGTTCTTCGCCGAGCATTCGGTGGCGGATCTGCTGGGTCGTACCGAGTTCTGGCTGGGGCAGCAGGGCCGGTTGACGCATCCGATGGTGTTGCTGCCGGGGGCGACGCATTACGAGCCGATCGGGTGGGATGCGGCGTTCGCGATGATCGCCGGGGAACTGCGGGCGCTGGGATCGCCGCACGAGGCGGTGTTCTACACCTCCGGGCGCACCAGCAACGAGGCGGCGTTCGTGTATCAGTTGATGATCCGGGCGTTCGGGACGAACAACCTGCCGGACTGCTCGAACATGTGCCACGAATCGTCCGGGTCGGCGTTGACGGAGACGATCGGGATCGGGAAGGGGTCGGTGTCGGTTCCCGACATCGAGAACGCCGACCTGATCCTGATCGCCGGGCAGAACCCGGGCACCAACCACCCGCGGATGCTCTCGACCCTGGAGAAGGCGAAAGCGAATGGGGCGAAGGTGATCGCGATCAACCCGCTCCCCGAGGCCGGGTTGCTGCGGTTCAAGGACCCGCAGAAGGTGCACGGGGTGGTCGGCGACGGGGTGCAGATCGCGGACGAGTTCCTGCAGATCCGGATCGGCGGCGACCAGGCCCTGTTCCAAGGCC
>RRBB01000557.1:0-1978 GCA_006543605.1 Rhodococcus sp. WS4 | reverse complement strand
CCGAAGTTGCGATGGGTTTGTCCTGGTATTTACGGCTGAGCTGCAGCGGAAGCATGAGACACACCCATTCGGTAGTCACTAAAATGATTGCCACTATGGTAGCCGTGGAGTAAAATCAGTTCATGGCCAAGGGTACTGGTGCAGTCCACATCGCCACTCAACGCCGTAAGTACACCGGGAAAGACGGTGTCGAACGGGTCTACGAATCCCAGTTGCTGCGCCGCTCGTTCCGGGACAACGGCAAGGTACGCAACGAGACCCTCGCGAACCTCTCCGCGCTGCCACCCGAGGCGGTCGCCGCCGTCAAGGCCGTCCTGGCCGGTCGGAGTCTCGTCGACCCGGCGTCGGTGGTCACCGTCGCCCGGTCCTTGCCGCACGGGCACCTCGCCGCGGCGGCGGTGATGGCCAAGAAACTGGGCCTGCCGGCGCTGCTCGGTCCAGCGAGCCGTCACCGAGAGATCGCGATGGCGTTGATCCTGGCCCGCACCGTGGCCCCGGCATCGAAATTGGCGACCATCTCCTGGTGGGCCGACACCACCCTCGCCGGCGACCTCGGCGTGAGCGAGGTCGGCACCGACGAGGTGTATGCGGCGATGGACTGGCTCGTCGGCCGTCAGGGCGGCATCGAGAAGAAGCTGGCCACCCGGCATCTGGACCCGAAGGTCAATCCCTCACGGATGGCGATGTTCGACCTGTCCTCGTCCTGGGTAACCGGGCGGCACTGCGAACTCGCCGCCCGCGGATACTCGAGAGACGGCAAAAAAGGTTGCGAACAAATCGAATACGGCCTGCTCACCGACCCCGACGGTCGGCCCGTCGCGATCCGGGTGCTCCCCGGCAACACCGCCGACCCCACCGCCTTCACCCACGCGGTGACCGCGGTGAAAGACACCTTCGGGCTCGAGAACATGCTGATGGTCGGCGACCGCGGGATGATCACCTCCGCCCGCATCACCGCCCTGAAAGAACTCGGCGGCATCGGCTGGCTCACCGCGCTGCGGGCACCGCAGATCGCCGCCCTGGCCGCCGACGACGGACCCTTGCAGATGTCGCTGTTCGACCAGCAGAACTTCGCCGAGATCTCCCATCCCGACTACCCCGGGGAACGACTGGTGGCGTGCCGCAACCCGCTGCTGGCCGTCGAACGCGCCCGCAAACGCGGCGAATTGCTTACCGCGACAGAGACGAAACTCGCACCGATCACCGCGGCCGCGGCGGCAGGTCGCCTGCGCGGCGCGGACAAGATCGGCCTGAAAGTCGGGAAGGTCCTCGGCACATTCAAGATGGCCAAACACTTCGACCTGACCATCACCGACACCAGTCTCACCGTCGCCCGCAACACCGGGCGGATCGACGCCGAAGCCGCCCTCGACGGCCTGTACGTGCTCCGGACCACCGCCACCCCCGGCGAACTCGACACCCCCGCGGTGATCGGGGCATACAAGAACCTCGCCCGGGTGGAACGAGACTTCCGCAGCCTCAAGGCCATCGACCTGGACCTGCGGCCGATCCACCACCGCCGCGAAAACCGGGTACGCGCGCACGTGTTGATCTGCTTCCTCGCCGCCTACCTGACCTGGCATCTGCGTAGCGCGTTGGCGCCGTTGACCTTTACCGACGAGAACCCACCGCAACGACGCGAAGACCCCGTCGCCCCGGCCACCATCTCCGCGGCCGCGAAAGCGAAAACAGCCCGCCGCACCACGGCCGAGGATCTGCCCGTGCGCTCGTATCAGGGGCTGCTCACTCATCTGTCGACACTGACCAGAAACGACCTCCGCTACGGCGACAGCGGACCGGTCATCGCAACCCTGGCCGAACCCACCCCGACGCAACGACGAGCATTCGACCTCCTCGGCGCCCCGATACCACTGACCCTGACCTGAGGACACCGTCGACAGAACAAAACCACAACCACCCACTAAACCACCTGGTCAAACCACATAAACTGCTGCCAAACCGCCGCAACTTCGGGTTA
>RRBB01000556.1:0-1978 GCA_006543605.1 Rhodococcus sp. WS4 | reverse complement strand
GTACCTGTATCTCGGGCTGTCCGTGGGCGCGGTGGTCGCGAGGGCATCCTGCGTGGCCAGGACATTCCACCGGACTTGATCATCCGAAAGCGGCTCTTGGCGGGGAAGTCCTTGGCGCAACTCGTGTTGGACGACGACGTCGACGTCGCGGTCCTGGACGGGCAGCGGAACCTGATCCGGCTCGGCCAGGATGCCTCCCTGACGGCGTGCACCTGGCGGGACTACGGGCAGACTCGTCGGACCGCGACCGACATTCTGACCAACACCCCCGCGGCGCAGGGGCTTCGCTACGAGTGCCGACACGGACGAAACGAACTCGCGCTGATGCTGATCGACGGCCGAACGGCACCGGCGCTGACGGTGGTGCGCTCGGCACCACTCGATGTCGACGGATGGGCCCGGGATGCGGTGACCGCCTCGCTCCTCGACGACTTCAATCTGACCGTGGGGTAATCGGCAGTGCTGCCGTGGCACGTGAGCGCGGACTTTCACCTGCCGTAACCGGTGGTCGGGCCTGACGGTCCATAGATGAGCGCCGGCGGCTGGTGCTGGTCGTTCCTCAACCACGCGAGCCGGATTCGCCTCATGGCCCGATGATGTCCCGGTGCCGTCATATCGGATCTCGGTAAGCGGTCGCTCGCAGCGACGATTCTGATGTGGTAGCTGGGGTATGTCCGCCACCTCAGGGTCTTCAGCAGTGACCCCTTCTGGGATGGTCGGTTGGCCACCGCGCGCAGACACGAGCCAGTCGAGACGTGAGATCGCCGGTGGCGCGGGTAGTTGCGGTGCAGATCAGTTGTGACCACGCGGTGAGCTGGGGCGGGTATTCTGGCAGCTAGGCAGGGTCGGGGCCAGATCCCAAGCGGGAGGGTCAACGGTGCGTTGTAGGACACCTCGCCGGTTGTGCATTGCATGGACCGCCGCATTTGTGGCCGGTTGTGCGTTCTCTCTCGGATTGTCGACCGTGGCGGCGGCGGGCCCGCCGCCGCCAGGGGTGACTACGGCGTTTGCGGTCCCCGCGACGTTTGTTTCGGGATGCTTCAGTCTGTTGATGTGCACTGTGCCACCGGTGATAGCGGTGACGCCGTCGGCAGCGACACAGGCGCCCGGCGTAGTGACCTTCACGGCGCAGCAGTCGGGCGCGATTGTCACGCCTGACTGTCTCGATGTGGTGGTGAACTGGCGAAACCTGTCCACTCCCGTTGCCGGTACCGCCGTGCTTCGGGGCGTGACGCCCGTGGATTTCAGCCGGCCTGCCGCTCCGGAGGAGTGGTGCCGGTATACCCCGGTGGCGGTGGTCACCGGCAGCGGCATGGTCGCCGCGTCTGCGGATGCGTCCGCCGATCTCGACCGGTTCCAGCTGGCCATCACCCCAGGATTCGGAACTTTCGCGGTTCCCTAGGTCAGCCCGGTGATTCGCGCTCTTTCAGCCGTGACGTGTGCCGCTTCGCCAAGTCGAGGTCCGCGTCAGCGATTCCGAGTGTGTCCTGAGCGGCGCGGAGGGCGTCGACGGCGCTCTCTAACGTCTCCGGTGCCGTAGTCGGGTCGCCGAGTGCGTCGACGTCGAGCGTGTTCGCATCGAGGTCGGCGTAGGCGCGCTCCAGGTCGAGGAGGGTTCGACGCAGGGCGTGCAGCGCATCCCGGATCTCGGTTACCTGCTCGTTGAGGTCAGCGGGCGTGCTCACACGATCACGTCCCGGAGCGCCGCGGCGTTGTTGCGGTGCAGCTGCATGTCGGCCAGGGTGCCCAGCTGTATGGCTATGTCGTTCATGTTGACGATGATCCCTAGTTTGGTGATTTTGCCGTCGCGGTATTCGTGGATGTCGACGCCGTCGAAGTCGATCTGATTGCCGGTGGCGGGGATGCCGGGTGGGTCGTTGGGGGTGTTCGGCCGTGCAGCACCTGTGTTTGTTGGTCCCCGGTGGTTATTCGGTTTGTTTGGTGTCGAGGGTGTCGGTGATGCGGTCGTGGACCGGAG
>RRBB01000555.1:0-1993 GCA_006543605.1 Rhodococcus sp. WS4 | reverse complement strand
GCCTCGCACAGGCCGGTCACGACGTGATCGTCGTCGATCCCGACCCGCAGGCCGTCGACAGGGCCCGCGGGCGGATGCGCGACTCGCTGCGCCTGGCGATCCTGCTCGGGCGGGCGGGAGGTCCGAAACCCGCCGAGGTGACCGCGCGGGTGCGGTGGACGGACTCGATGACCGATCTGCGCGACACCACGTTCGTCATCGAATGCGTCCCAGAACGGATCGACCTCAAGGAGAAGCTCTTCGCCGAACTCGACCGCCTCTGCGGACCCGAGACGATTCTCGCGACCTGCACGTCGGGCATCCCCGTCGACCGGATCGCGGCGAGCACCACCCGGCCGGAACAGGTTGTCGGGCTGCACTTCATGAACCCCGCACCGCTCAAGGACACGGTCGAGGTGGTGCGAGGGCCCAGGACGTCACCGCACGCACTGGACCGTGCGCTGGCCCTGCTCGCGTCGCTGAACAAGACCGGCATCGTCGTCGGCGACGGACCCGGCTTCGTGCTGAACCGCGTCCTCATGCTGTGTATCGCCGAGGCGGCGGCCGCTCTCGACGACGGAGTCGCCGACGCGGAGACCACCGATGCACTGTTCGAAGGCTGCCTCGGCCATCCGATGGGGCCGCTGCGAACGGCCGACCTGATCGGTCTGGACAATGTCCACGACACGATGACCGCGCTGCGCGAACTGACCGGCGACGATCACTACCGCCCACCCGCGTCGCTCGTCGCCCTGGTCGAGGCCGGTCACCTCGGACGTAAGACCGGGCAAGGCTTCCATGACTACCGGTGAGGTGCCGACTACCGGTGAGGTGCTGCCGCTCACCTACGATCAGCTCGCAGCGCTCCGCGCCGGCCCGGACGCCACATTTTCCCAGTATCTCGAACTTGACGGACCGCTCGACGAAGACCGACTCTGCCAGGCACTGCGGCAGACTTTGGCCGAATGCGGATGCCTGCACACCACATTCGTGCTCGACGGCCCGGAACCCGGGGAGATCGCCGGGGCCGCGGTGGCCGGCCCCGTCGTCGTCGACGTCACGGAGACCGAAAATCCCGGCCACCTCGTGCGGGCGTGGATCGACGACGAACTGGCGCGTCCGATGAACGTCGCCACCGGGCCGCTCTACGTGCACGTACTGTTCCGCCTGCCGCACGGCAGCTACGGCTGGTTCCAGCGCTATCACCGCCTGGTCAACGACGAGCCGGGCATGACGGCGATCGTCCGTCGCACCGCCCAGACCTACGAGTCGGGGGACACCGCCGCGCCGCCGGCGTCCTGGCCGTTCGTGACGCCCACCGTCCCACTGACGTCCGACGCGCGCTACCGCGAAAGCGATGCGTGGCCCGAAGACCGGCGCTACTGGGAACACCTGCTCGCCGGGGCCCCGGACCGGCAGGCACCGGCCGGTCCGGTCGCCGCGGGGGAGAACCCGCGGCGGGTGACCGTTCCTGCCGACGGTCAACTCCTGCGGCTCGCGCGCCGCAGCGGTGGCGGCGCGGCAGCGGTTCTGCTCGCCGCGCTCGCGGTGTACTGGCAGAGCCTCACCGACATCGACGAGTTGGTGCTCGGACACCGGGCGCACGGGACGACCACACCCGTCAGATGTTCCCTCACACCGCAACTCACGTTCGACGCACTGACGCGGCAGATCGGACTGCAACTTCGGCGGTCCCGGAGACACCGGTTCCGCGCCGCGTCCGACAGCGGTCCGGTGGACCTGTGGTCGGTGGCGGGCGGGATCCGGGAACCGCTCGGCGTCGAGCGCCTCGGCGAGGGTGCCGTCGCCGTGGTGGAGCAGTGGGATGCCCACGGTGACGACGCTTGTGGTGTCACAGTGTCGGTCGCCGTGGACGAGCGAGACGGCACGTGGGCGGTCGACGTGCAGGGTCCGGGTGACGCGCAGCGCTTCGCTCAGGTTCTCACCGCCGTGGTCGGGGCGCCGGATGTGCCGTTGGTGGGGGTGGATTTGTTGGGTGTGGTGGAGCGGGGGG
>RRBB01000554.1:0-1997 GCA_006543605.1 Rhodococcus sp. WS4 | reverse complement strand
TCGCCACTCACGTGGGGGGTCACCGGTCAGGCGTTGGCTGCTTTGTATTCGCGGCGGCGGCGGTGCAGGATCGGTTCGGTGTAGCCCGACGGCTGCTTCGTGCCGTCGAGGATCAGTTCCTTCGCGGCCTGGAACGCGATGTTGGTGTCGAAGTCCGGGGCCAGCGGCCGGTAGGTCGGGTCGCCCTGGTTCTGCCGGTCCACGACCGGCGCCATCCGCTGCAGCGACGCCACCACCTGGTCGGCGGTGACCACGCCGTGCCGGATCCAGTTCGCCAGCAACTGCGACGAGATGCGGAGGGTGGCCCGGTCTTCCATCAGGGCGACGTCGTGGATGTCGGGGACCTTGGAGCAGCCGACACCGGCGTCGATCCACCGGACCACGTACCCGAGGATGGACTGGCAGTTGTTGTCGAGTTCTTCCTGCTTCTCCGCCTCGGACCAGTCGGTGTCGGGGGCGAGGGGGATGGTGAGGATCTCGTCGAGACTGGCCCGCCGGGTGCCCTTGAGCCGGTCCTGGACGGCGACCACGTCGACCTGGTGGTAGTGGGTGGCGTGCAGGGTGGCCCCGGTCGGGGACGGCACCCACGCGGTGTTCGCGCCGGCCTTCGGGTGCCCGATCTTCTGCTCGAGCATCTCACCCATCAGCTCGGTCATCGCCCACATGCCCTTACCGATCTGCGCTTTGCCCTGCAACCCGGCGGCGAGTCCGGTGTCGACGTTCCAGTCCTCGTAGGCGGTGATCCAGGTCTGCTTCTTCATCTCGGCCTTGCGGATCATCGGCCCGGCCTCCATCGAGGTGTGGATCTCGTCGCCGGTGCGGTCGAGGAACCCGGTGTTGATGAACACCACCCGCTCGGCGGCCTCGTGGATGCAGGCGGCGAGGTTGACGGTGGTGCGGCGTTCCTCGTCCATGATCCCGACCTTGAGGGTGTTGCCAGGCAGCCCCAGGACCTGTTCGACGCGGCCGAACAGTTCGGTGGTGAACGCGACCTCGTCGGGGCCGTGCTGCTTGGGTTTGACGATGTAGATCGACCCGGTGCGGGAGTTGTCCAGCGGCCCGGTCTGCTCGGAGCGGGACAGGCCGTGGACCGCGCACAGGGAGGTGAGCAGGGCGTCGAGGATGCCCTCGGGGACCTCGGTGCCGTCCGCGTGCAGGATCGCCGGGGTGGTCATCAGGTGCCCGACGTTGCGGACGAACAGCAACGACCGCCCGTGCAACGTCAGCTCGGACCCGTCCGGGGCGGTGTAGGTGCGGTCGGGGTTGAGGCGGCGGGTGAACGCCTTCCCGCCCTTGGTCATCTCCTCGACCAGATCGCCGCGGTTGAGGCCCAGCCAGTTGCGGTAGCCGACCACCTTGTCGTCGGCGTCGACCGCGGCGACCGAGTCCTCGAAGTCCATGATGGTGGTGACCGCGGACTCGAGCACCACATCCTCGACCCCGGCGGCATCGGTGGATCCGATCGGGGAGGTCGGGTCGAGCTGGATCTCCGCGTGCAGGCCGTGGTTGCGCAGCAGCACCGACGACGGTGCGTTCGGGTCGCCGAGGTAGCCGACGAACTTGTCCGGCTCCGCGAGTGCGGTGACGGTGCCGTCGGCGAGTTCGATCCGCAGGGCGCCGGCGTCGACGAGGTAGCGGGCGGCGTCGGCGTGCGACCCCGACTGCAGTGGTGCGGCGGTGTCGAGGAACTTGCGGGCCCAGGCGATGACCCTGTCGCCGCGGACCTTGTTGTAGGAGTCACCGGGTTCGGCGCCGCCGTCGTCGGGGATGGCGTTGGTGCCGTACAGGGCGTCGTACAACGACCCCCACCGGGCGTTGGAGGCGTTCAGCGCGAACCGGGCGTTGAGCACCGGCACGACCAGCTGCGGGCCGGCGGTGGCGGTGATCTCGGTGTCCACGTTCGCCGTCGACACCGCGAACGGCGCCGGTTCGGGCACCAGGTACCCGATCTCGGTCAGGAACGCCCGGTACTCGGCCGGGTCGATCGGCTTCCCGGC
>RRBB01000553.1:0-2001 GCA_006543605.1 Rhodococcus sp. WS4 | reverse complement strand
CGTTGAAGATCAGCGACTTGCCACCGCCGGTGCCGGAGATGGTTCCGACCGCGTTTGTCCGCCCGGGTTCAACGGCCCATTTCTCGACCTCTGCCCCGGCATCCTGATAGATCTCCCCGAGCAGGTCACTGACCCGGCCCTCGGAGCCGACGACGTCGTCGTAGGACTGACCGGGATACTTCGGGTTCACGCTGGGAATCGAGATGACGTCGGACAGCACCGAGATCATGTCGTCGCGCAACGCATCCACAGCGGCGAACACAGCTTTCCGCTCCGCCGCAACCGCTCTCGTATCCGACAGTTCTCGAGTCATGGGTTTCTCTTTCGCTTCGTAAATCTCTAACCGAGCCCGACCGCTGAATTGCTGCTCGGGTTCAAGCATGACGACGACTGAGGGCTCGCGAATCCGTCATTGTGCGGAGTCGATACCGAATCACGGGGAGGGCTCAGCCAAGACCGATGCACGCATTCTCGGGCGGTTCGGACAGCCCTTGCGGTGTCGAACGGGTCGGTTACGCCCACAACCTTGAACCATGGCATTTGGCTGATCCATCAGACGCAGGTTCCGGAGTTTGACCGCGCGAGCACTTGAGCGCGTTCCCTGGGCGCAATGGCTTGGGACGGCGCCCACCAACCCAAGACAGATGGCTACACGAGCCTCAAGGCCGACGCCGACGCGATGCAGGATGTTCTGGTCGACCTGCGCCGCAGGCTGCACCGCGAGCCGGAGGTGGCACTCAACCTGCAGCGCACCCAGCAGCGTGTCCAGGGTGCGCCAGTCGAGATCTCGATCGGCGAGTCGCTGTCTTCGGTGACTGCTGTGGTACGCGGCGACCGCCGGAACCCAACCGAGCCTGCCACGGTGATGTCGCGTGCCGACATGGAGGCTCTGCCGCTCGAAGAGCAGACGAACAAAGGGGTTCGCATCGACAACGGTGCCATGCATGCAGGGGGCATGACCTGCACACCGTCGCGTTGATTGGTGCCGCGCACCTGCTGTCGCGACACCGGGATCGGGTCGCGGGTCACGTGGTCTTTTCCAGCCACGGCAAGGAGGGCTTGGGACGGCACCGCAGCGATGATCACGGAAGGTGTTCTCGACGCGAGCGGTCGCCGCGCCGGCTTCGTCTACGACATGGACGTGTTCTCGGGCAAGTTGCCCACTGGGCTGTTCTGCATAAGCCCGGCCCAGTGCTCTCGGCCTCCCACGTTCTGCCCGTCACCGTGCGGGGCGCCGGCGGGCAAGGTTCCATGCCGCACACGGCGAAGGATCCGGTGGTCGCCGACGCGCAAATGATCGCGACAAAGAGATGAAAGAACTCCCAATCTCTCGCGACATCTGGCACGGCGATTGGAACTACATCCTCCACCCAACACCCAACACCCAACACCCGACACACCCGAACCCCACTGGACTGATTTACTACGGGCCTTTACTTCCCAATTGGACTGCGGCTGGGCTTGGTCGCGGTCAGGACAAACACGCCGCCCGCGATCAGCAGGGCAATTGCTGACAACGCAAGCACCGCGCCGATGCGGATGTTGGGCAGCCCCTCGAAGAACACCGACCAAGGCAGCGGGCCCTTGACCGCCAATACTGTCACCACCAACTGGAACGCACCGGCAACCACGGACAGCGCGGCGATCAGGCGGTGTCGGGTTATCGCGAGCAGGATCATCAACGCCGTCGTAACCACCGCGAAGGCCCACGCAAGCCAGCTGAAATAGGCCACCTGCACCGAGGAGGTGCTTTCGGCAGCGGCGGCGGCGAGCGCGGTAAACGACAGCTCCGCGGCCGGGACGTTGGCTTGTGGCTGCGCCGGGACATACGTCCATGCCGGGCCGAGCAAGGCGACCCAGACCGCCGCGGCGCTCGCAATCGGGAGCATGCCGGCGGCGACACGGGTGATGACGCCGGACCTGGCCGGGGTGTGAACTGCGGTATCGATTGGACTCATGCGTTACGCCATCCTTTGGGGTGGTGACCAATGTGGTGGCGAC
>RRBB01000552.1:0-2010 GCA_006543605.1 Rhodococcus sp. WS4 | reverse complement strand
GGGCATCGACGTCGGCGTGCTGTTGGTGCCAGTCGACCAGTTGGCGAACCGCGAAGGTATGACGGAGGTCGTGAATCCGGGGCCGGGGTCGTTGCCCGCGCCCGGTCAGCCCGGCCCTGTCGATCAGTGCGGGAAACGTCGCGTGTATCGAGTCTTTGTTCATCCGAGTGCCTCGGATCGAAACGAATACCGACGGTGACACGGGTTGCGGGAAGCAACGGTCGACACCCTCGAAATAGTGTTGCAGGGCACGGAAGGTCTTCTCGTGCAAAGGTATATTTCGGTCTCCTCGCTTGGCGTGCCGGACAATGAGCAGTAATCGCTTCGTGTCCAGGTCGTCGCGATTTAACCTCGATACACCGATTCGCATGAGTGCCTGAGGGTGTCATAACGGCGAAATGCCCTGTCGTAGTGAAAGAATTGAACTTCTCACAGAAACAATTCGGCCACAACGAAGGGCATCTCGTAGATGCAACTATCTCATACCCGGCCCGTCGCGGCGGCGAGGTTCGACGACCCTAATCTGATGTCGACCGCGGGACTGGTCCCGGTGATGGCATTGGCGCAGGCCAGCGGCCTGCTCACCCTCGCCGATCAGCAGCTGAGCGTGCCGACCGACAAGGGCGCCAACCCGGGCCGCAAGGTCGCCTCGCTGGTCGGTGGGATGGTCGCGGGCGCCGACAGCATCGCCGACCTGGCGATCCTGCGGCACGGCGCGATGGGAACGATTTTCGACCGGCCCTACGCGCCATCGACGCTGGGATCGTTCCTCCGCCAGTTCACCTTCGGACACGTCCGGCAACTCGACGCCGTCGCCTCGCGGTTCCTGAGCAACCTCGCCGAGAAAACCCCGCTGGTCACCGGCATCGACACCGGGCGAATCCTGGTCGATATCGACGACACGATCATCGAAGTCCACGGCCACGGCAAACAAGGCTCCGGATACGGCTACTCCGGGATCCGCGGACTCAACGCCCTCATCGCCACCGTCACCACCGAGACCGCTGCGCCGGTGATCCTCACCCAACGCCTGCGCCGAGGAGCCTGCGGCTCCGCACGCGGGGCCGCCCGCATGGTCGCCGACGCCCTGACCACCGTCGACCGGCTGCGTTCCCAGGCCCGCGGGGCGCACGTTGGCTGCTCGAGCGGTGACGGCGCGTCGAAACCCCTGATTCGGTGCGATTCGGCGTTCTACGGCCATCCCACCATTGGTGCCGCGCTCCGCGCCGGCGCCGATGTGTCGGTCACCGTGCGCCTGACCTCCACCATCAAACGTGCGATCGCATCCATCGACGCCGACGAGTCCGCGTGGACGCCGATCGAGTACACCGACGCCGTCTACGACGAGGGCACCGACACCTGGATCTCGCGGGCGGAGGTCGCGGAGATCCCGTTCACCGCGTTCGCCTCCCAGCGCAAGGCGCACCAGATACCCGGTCGGCTGGTGGTGCGCCGCATCCCCGACCTGCGACCGCCCAAGGACCAGGGCCAGGGCCAGGGCACGTTGTTCGACATCTGGCGGTTCCACGCCTTCTTCACCACCACCGACCCCGACGACCTCGATACCGTCGCCGCCGACAAAACCCACCGTCAGCACGCGATCGTCGAGCAGGTGCATGCGGACCTGAAGAACTCCGCACTCGCGCATCTCCCGTCGAACTCGTTTTCGGCGAACGCCGCCTGGCTGGTCTGCGCGGTGATGGCGTTCAATGTCACCCGTGCTGCCGGCACCCTCACGGCTGACCCGAAGCTGACGAAAGCGACCACCGGCACCCTCCGGCGCACCATCGTCTCGGTCCCCGCGCGCATCGCGTGTTCGGCCCGACGGTTGACGCTGCACCTGCCGACCGACTGGCCGTGGGAAACAGCGTGGAACAACTTGTTTGACAGCACCTTCGGTCGAAATCAGTCGATCATCACCTAACACCGGTCACACATGCCCACCCTCGATGCGAAAGACTCAGTGGAACAACCCGACACACCAGGTCGGACGATCACCCACGCCCACAC
>RRBB01000551.1:0-2024 GCA_006543605.1 Rhodococcus sp. WS4 | reverse complement strand
GCCTGCAGGCCGCCGACCGCCGGCCGAGCCCCACTCGTTCGACCAGGCCGGCGAAGACGAGATTGATGTTGCTGTGCAACAGGCGAGTCCCGGCGGTGGAGACAAACAAGGCCGGGCTGGCCGGTCGCGGCAGCAGTCGTCGTCGAAGCTGCACATAGCGCGTCAAGGCTTGTGTCGCGCTGGGGTGCAGCGGGATGAGACGGTGCTTGTCGAACTTGGTGTGGCGCACCACCAGCAGCTCATGCTCGACGTCGAAGTCGTCGTCATCGAGGGCGATCGCTTCCCCGATCCGGATCCCGCTGATCGCGAGCAGGCCGATCAAGCTCTGGTAGGTGGCCCCGCGCAGCCGGGGCTCGAGCGCGCCCGCCGCATGGATGAGCGAACGGATCTCGGCCTCGGAATACAGGTACGGCGTGGCGCGGCACACCCCGGGTCGGATCAGGCCGGCTGGGACAACCTCGACCGAGGGATCCAGGCTGTGCAGGTAGGCGGCGAAGCCGCGCACCACGCCGAGGCGGATCGCCCACCAGTGCACCGACGCCCCGGCGGGTTGTGTCGCCCAGGTCAGTGCGTGCTCGGTGGTGACGGTGTCCAGGCCGCGCTGTTCGAGATAGCCGACGAACTGCCCCAGCAGCCTGCCGGCGTTGGCGAGTTGGAATCCCAACGCCCGGCGCAGGCTCAGGTAGTCGGCCAGCGCGTCGCGCAGCGATGATCGTGGCGTGGTCATGCCGGCTCACCTGGCCAGGGTCGGGCCAGCTGCCGCAGCGCCTCGATGTCGACCTTCGCGTAAATCGCGGTGGTGAGCGGGCGAGTGTGGCGCAGTGCTTGGCCGATCTCGGTCAACGACCCACCGGAGCGCAGCATGGCGGTGGCGACGGAGTGCCGCAGCCGATGGGCGCCGATCACGCCCAGCCCGGCCCGTCTGCCCGCGTAGACCACCACCGTGGTGACAGCGTTCGAGGTCAACGCCCGATAGGGGGCCTGCGCGCGGACGAACACCGCCCGGCCCTGAGCAGTGTCCGGGCGACCGTCCCGCAGATAGCTGACGATCCGTTCGCCGACATCGGCCGGCAGCGGCATACGGTCGTGTCGATTCCCCTTGCCCCGCACGGTGATCTCACCCCGCCGCCAGTCGATGTCGTCCAAGGTCAACGCGGCCACCTCGCCGGCGCGCAGCCCGAGCCGCGCCAACGCGGTGAGGATCGCCAGGTCCCGGCGCCCCGTCGCGGTGTGCTGGTCGCAGGAGGCCAGCAGCGCGGCCACCTGATCGCCGTCCAGCGCCTTGGGCAGGCCGGTCTGTGTCCATCCGGCCACCGGGGGGACCGCCGTGGCCAGTGATCGGTCGATGATGCCCTCCAGGTGCAGGAAGCCGAGCAGGGACCGCAGCGCGGTCACGATCCGCTGCACCGACTTCGGTCGCAGTCGAACCTGTGTCACCACGAACGCGGTCACCTCACCGGCGGCCAGATGCTCCAGATCAAGGCGGCCTTGCCTCGCTTTCATCCGGTCGACCAGGAACGGGCGGACCATCCGTACGTTCAGTTCAATCGTCGCCGCGGCGAGTCCGCGCTCGGTGGTGAGGTAATCCCGATACCGGGCGAGCAGCCGTTCCTCCGGACTCGCCGGGACCACCGGCGCGGGAGCCGGAAGCACCCCCAGCCGCCGAAGGTAGCCGAGCAGCGGCCGCAGCGCCCGGCCGGTGACGTGCCCGACATAGCCCGCCGCGCGGCGTTCGGCGAAGTAGGCATCCACCGTCGCCGGGGTCAACCCCGAAGCCTCCACACCTTCTCGCGCCAGCCAGCGACTCAGATGCGCCAGCAACCGCACATGTGTCGCCGCCGTCAGCGGCGTGTAGCCCAGCCGCTCCAGCTCAACCCGGAAACCCTCGGCATACGGTGCCAGCGGACCACGCACCCGAGCCCAACACGGAACTGTCGTCATGACCTTCTCCTCTCCAAAATGGGATGGATGGAGAGGAGACGCTGATCAAGTGTCCTCCACTATTATGCCGACCTCATGCCACC
>RRBB01000550.1:0-2051 GCA_006543605.1 Rhodococcus sp. WS4 | reverse complement strand
CCAGGACTCCGGACATAGCGCAGGAATACGTGCAGAGTCACCGGTGCGGTTTGGTGCGGTAGCGCAGGGTGAGGGTGGTGCCGGGATAGACGGTGTCCGTCTCGTTGAGCAGTTCGCAGAGTTGCTCGAGTGCGGCGGTGTGCCGCGGTGCGGACAGCGGGTCGAGCCGGATGTGCAGCGTGTCGCCGTCGGGGATGATGTCGCCGGAGCCTGCGAGTGCGGTGCGGATCAGGGTGTGGGCTTCGTCGTCGGCGCGGGCGTAGCCGGTGCCGGTGACGATCGCACGGGCGAGGGATTGCGCGGTGTTGAACGCGGCCATCCGGATGGCGTGGTGGATCAGTTTCGTTTCGGTGTCCAGGACTTGTTGTCCGGGGTTGACCTGCGCGAGCGGCAGTCTGGCGGGGGTCGCGTGGTGCGCGGCGAGCGCCGCGTCGAGTGTCGTCTCGGCGGTGTGGACGGCGGCGCCCAGGGTGTCGAGCATCTCGTTGGTCAGCAGCACCGAGGTCCCGGGTTCCGGCGAGTGCGCGGCCAGCAGCTCGGCGTCGCGGGTGGTTTCGGCTAGCTGCAGTGCGCGCCTGGCCTTCTCGACCTGCCGGTAGGCGGTCTTCTTTTCCGGGTTGGGCACCATCCGGGCCGGGTCGTCGTCGCCGGCGCGGTAGGTGTCGTGGGAATCGAGATCGAAACGCATCCGGGCGTAGCGGAAGTAGTTCTCCTGCCGCCAGCGTGACCCCATCCGGTAGCGGATCTCACCCGGCGTCAGGTCGTGGCGGGTGGTCAGGATGTGCATCTGCTTGCCGCGGGCGGGGTCGGCCACGCTGATCTGCCGCATCCCGAACACCTCACCGGCGCGGGGTCCGTCGGCGATGGCTAGCTCGACCTCGGTGTCGGCCAACCACCAGGTCTTGGTGCGGCCGCGCGAGTCGGTGTGGGCGTGTTCGGCGAACAGAGCCTCGTCGAGGTCGGCGATCGGGCCCTTACGCCAGGTCAGGGTGTCGAACCCGGCCGCATCGAGGTCGGCGAACAACGCCGGGGACCAGCCGCCGCGGTCGAACCCGACCAGCACCCGCCGGTCGTCGCCGACGGCGGCCCGCAGGTCGGGGATCAGCCGGCGCAGCTCCGAGGCGAGGGAGGCGGCGGGGTCGGCCATTACCACCAGCAGCGGGTCCCCGGCGGCGTCGGACACCCAGGTTTCCACCGTGGCCGGGGCGGGGAACTTCACCCGGGGCACGTGGGTCTTGGCGAGCTTGCGGGTGCCCTGATAGGCGCGGACGTGGCCGTCGACGTAGAGCACCGCCGACTGCTCGGGGCGGGTGTCGACGTGCCGGCGGGCCATCGCCGCGATCCACTGCCCGGCCCTGCCGGCCTCGGCGAGGGCTCGGATCTTGCGGCGGATCGTCTTGACCTCCGGCGCCCGGTCCAGCCCCAGGATCCGGCCCAACGCGGTCGGGTCGATGCGGGTGGTCCCCTCCGCCCGGGCCTCACCCAACAGGGCACGAAACACGCCCTCGCACAACATCGCATCCAGCGAGTAGAAGCCGTTGCCGAACTCGCCGTAGCCGGTGTGCGCGGTGTCGAGCAGCCCGGTCGCGGCCAGTGCGGGCACCGCGAGGAACAACCCGGCCAGCGGGGCCCGGGCACACGCGGTGAACACCGGCGGCGCAGACCCGATCAGCCCGAACCGCGCCAACGCCCGCTCGGCCCCACGCGGCGCCGGATCCGCCAGCACCGGAACCTCCGGCTCCGTCGTCGGCTCGGGCTCCGGCGGAGGCGATCCCTCGGAACAGGTTGGCGTGCAACGCTCGTCGGCGTCGGTGTCGGTGTCGGTGTCGGTGTCGGTGTCGGTGTCGGTGTCGACGTTGTCGGTGAGGGCGTTGCGGACACTGCCTACCGATACGACAGCGCGGGAGGCGATCTCACGCAACGACAGGCCCTGCGCGCGTAACGCGCGGATGCGGGCAACGGTGGGCGGGGTGAGTTTAGAGGCGCGGCGCGGGCCCTTGCGATCGGGGCTGAGCCCACTCACCCCCGAATTCGACAGCTTCTGTTCCCAC
>RRBB01000054.1:0-54751 GCA_006543605.1 Rhodococcus sp. WS4 | reverse complement strand
CCACAGGGACGCCCCGGAGGTCCACCCCCCCGCGGCGGCCCACCAGGCTGTCCACCCGCAGGCTGTCCGCCGCGGGGGGGTGGACCTCCGGGGCGTCCCTGTGGCGGGGGGCCACTCGGTCGTCTCGGTCCGTTCGGTCGATCACCCGGGGCGTTGCTGCGGGGGGAACTCACGTACAAATCTCCAGTGGTTGTGGACCGGCTTCAGTCCTGCGTTACGTCGGTGGGCACTCTTCTGCCCGCGTCCGTGTTCGGGCGTGTCTACTCGCTCGCGGTGCGACGGCTCGGAGGCCGCGGCCGTGGCGACGACCGCCTGGGCCGTTTCGGTTCGGGCACGGTACCGAGAACATAGGACTGGACCAAATGGTTCCAGCTGCATGTCCGGCACACCTCGACCACGTGAACCGAGAACTCCTCCTGAGTGGACGCGAGACGCACCAACTCCTCGGCCGTACGAGCCGAACCCGACACCGGGCCCAACTTGTCGCCGAAGACCCAGGAGACCAGAGTCAACTGCTCCTTACGGCAGATCGGGCACACCACATCACTGCCCTTGCCGTGGAACTTTGCGGCACGGAGCAGGTAGGGGCTGGCGTCACAGACCTCCGTGACACCTGTCCTGCCCGAGTAGACCTCGGCCAGGAGAGACCGGCGCTGAAGCGCATAGTCCACCACCTGCCGCTGTATCCGCACGGAGACCAGAGTACGTGCGTCGCGTCTGGAGAGAAGGGGTCGGTCGAGTGACGCTGGTCAAACACGGTCACCCCACTACGATGCCGGTGTGGCCTCAGGACCGTCCTCGCAGACTCGCGCACGCGACCTCGACCGGGTCAACGCATGCAGCCGACTCGACGCCGCCTACGCCGACGGACAGCTCGGCGCCGCCGAGTACCACGACCGGACCGCCCAGGCCATGTCCGCGAAGACCCTCACCGAACTGAACCTGCTGATCAGCGACCTGCAGCTGCCCTCGTCGATCACCGATCAGGCACCCGTCCGCACTCCGGGATCGCCCCGCCGGGCACTGCGCATCGCCGTCGCCTGCGGGGTGGTGATCGCGGTCGGCGCGGCCGGTCTCGCGCTCACCGAGCAGGACGGCCCGGACCCCGCCACCGTCCCGGTCCCCGCGCAGGTCGAGAAGCCGTTGGCCGAGCCGGAGGTCGAGGTGCCCGCCGTCGATCCGATCATCGTGGGCCGGGCGCAGCCTCTCACCCAGGACGGGATCTACGCGCTCTTCGAGCAGTACCGGCAGAAGTTCGGCGACCTCACCGTTCACGAGCTGGGGTTGTACGACAAATACGCGATCCTGTCGCGGACCGCCCCGGACGCGCCCGACAAGGTCGACCGGTACGACTTCCGCGGCGGTTTCAAGGTCTCGGGCTCCCGCACGCAGCGTCTCCCCGGCACCGGCGAAGTCGACCTCGCCCAGGTCGACGTGCCCGCACTCGTCGCCCTGCTCGGTGACGCACCCCGGCTGGTCGGGGTCCCGGACGGCACCATCGGACACGTTCTCCTCGCCGACGGCGGCAAGGGACCCTCGATCAACGTGTACGTCTACGACAAGCAACAGTCCGGCGGCGGGTACCTGCGGGCGACATTCGGCGGAGACGTGTGGCAGGTGACGCCCGCGAACTAGTCGTGTGCGCTCTAAGATCCTCCCGTGGCCAGCCGATACCCACCGAACACGCGGGCGCGCGACGTCGATCGAGCCAACACGTCCGCACTGCTCGACGCCGCGTTCGGCGACGGCCAGATCAACGAGGCCGAGCACCGCGCGATGTCCGACCTCGTCGCGGAGTCACGAACCCTCGCCGACCTCGACATTCTCGTCAGCGACCTGCAACGACCCGCCGACGCACCACCGGACGCGACGCCCCCGCGCGACAACACCCGGCACTGGTTCCCCGTCGCGGTCGCCGTCGCCGCGGTCGTGGCGGCGGTCGGCGCCTTCACCCTCGCCGACAGCGACGACGCGCAGGCCACCGCAACCCCCGTCACGCAACAGGTCGACTTCGATTCCGTCCAACCGCTGGTCGTCCCCACACCGAGCCCCGTCACCCCCGAGGGCATGAGATTGTTCCTCGACCGGTACCGCGCCAAGTTCGGCGACCTGATCGTCGACGAACTCTCCCTCTACGAGGCCGGCCACGCGAGTCTCGAACGCGCGCTGCCACTCGAACCGAACCGGGTGGTGAGCTACGACTACCGCGGCGGGTTCACGCTGTCGGGCACACCGACCACCCGCAAGGTCGACACACCCACCTTCGACCTGTCGACGCTGAACCTCGACAGGATCGGCGGAACGGTCGTGGGCGCGCCGGTGAGTCTCAACGTCCCCGACGGAAAAGTCAGTCACATCTCGTTCGACGTCGACGACGACGGCCCGACCGTGTCGATCTACGTGAACAACGAGTTCAGCGAGAGCGGGCACATGGAACTCGCCCCGTCCGGTGAACCACTCAGCATCTACCCCTTCGGCAGCTAGGACGCAGATGCCCAGGATCACCCCCGCGGGTATCCGCGCCCGCGACTCCGACCGCGCCGACGCCTGCGGCCTCCTCGACGCCGCACTCGCCGACGGCCAGCTGTCCGACGCGGAACACGCGTCCCGCACCGCCACCGCCATGAAGGCGAAGACGTTCGACGAAATCGACCGCCTGATCGGCGACCTCCAGATCCCCAGCCGGCTCGCGGCCAGCCCCGTCGTGTCCCCGCGGCGCCGCCGCTCACCCCGACGCTGGGTGTACGCCGCCGTCCTCGTCGTCGCCGCGGCCGCCGTCGGTGGCATCGCCGGAGCGATCGCGAACAGCGACCTGGGCCCGACGAAACCCGTCCCGACGCTCACCACCGGCGCCGGACTGCACTTCTTCCTCGACGAGTACCATGCCGAGTTCGGCGACACCGTTGCCGACGAGCTCGGCCTGTACCCGGCCCACGCCGTCTTCGACAGACCCGCACCGGGCAACGGCCGGCAATCCGACCCGTACCTCTACGACGGCGAATTCGACGACTGGGGCAGCCCCTCCACCCGATCCGACGACGAGAGGTCCTTCGACCTCGGCACCGTCGACCAGGTCGCCCTCGCCGGACTCCTCGCCGGCGCACCCGAAACCCTGCGCGTCCCCGACGGCGAAGTGGAAATCGTGTCCTTCCGCTACGAGCCCGGCTCCGAAGACGGACCGCCGACCATCTCCATCCATGTCGAGAACGACGCCGGGCACACCGGCCACATGGTCGTCGGATTCGACGGCGAACCGTTCGACATCTACCCGTTCGAGGGCTGAACGTCCGGCGTCGCCCGCCGCCACCGTCGCCCGATGTGACATCCGTTCAGTGAGATGGCACCGGTGCGACATTCGGCGACGCAGCCACCCGCCCGACCTCTGTTAACAACCTGTGACGCCTTGTCCCATGTATCGAGCGGGCGTATCGTCCTATATATCGGTGCGATATAGTTTTGAATCGCATCACACGGTTAGGTCGGGCGACTCAGGGGGTGGACGTGCTCGAATTGGCAATTCTCGGGCTGCTCCACGAGTCACCCATGCACGGATACGAGCTGCGCAAACGGTTGACGGGGCTGCTGGGTGCATTTCGTGCCTTTTCCTACGGTTCCCTCTACCCGACGCTTCGACGCATGCAGGCAGACGGTTTGATCGCCGAGGACGCAGGTCCTCCGGGGACCGTCAAGCGTCGCGCCCGCCGCGTCTACCAGCTCACTCCGATCGGCAAGGAGCGGTTCACGGAACTGGTCGCCGACACGGGTCCGCAGAACTACACCGACGATGGGTTCGGCGTCCATCTCGCCTTCTTCAGCCGCACACCCGCAGAGGCGCGGATGCGGATTCTCGAAGGCAGACGACGCCAGGTCGAGGAGCGCCGGGAGGGGCTTCGAGACGCGATCGGCAGAGCAAGCGGCACGCTGGATCGCTACACCAAGCAGCTCCACCAGCTCGGCCTCGAATCCAGTGAGCGTGAAGTGCGCTGGCTCAACGAGCTGATCGCCGCCGAGCAATCGACAGCAACACCTAAGAAAGAAGGAGAACCCGACCATGGGTGAGAACAGCACCGCGGTGCGCGTAGCCATTGTGGGCGTGGGGAACTGTGCCTCGTCCTTGGTTCAGGGCGTGCAGTACTACAAGGACGCCGACGAGACGGCGACCGTTCCCGGCCTCATGCACGTCAAGTTCGGCAAGTACCACGTGCGCGACGTGCAGTTCGTCGCCGCGTTCGACGTCGACGCCAAGAAGGTCGGATTCGACCTCTCCGAGGCCATCTTCGCCAGCGAGAACAACACCATCAAGATCGCCGACGTCCCGCCGGCCGACGTCCCGGTGTTGCGCGGCCCCACCCTCGACGGCATCGGCAAGTACTACGCCGAGACGATCGAGATCTCCGAGGCCGAGCCCGTCGACGTCGTCAAGGCTCTGAAGGACGCCAAGGTCGACGTGCTGGTCTCGTACCTGCCCGTGGGTTCCGAGGACGCCGACAAGTTCTACGCCCAGTGCGCCATCGACGCGAATGTCGCGTTCGTCAACGCCCTGCCCGTGTTCATCGCTTCCGACCCCGAGTGGGCCGCGAAGTTCAAGGACGCCGGCGTCCCGATCGTCGGTGACGACATCAAGTCGCAGGTGGGCGCCACCATCACCCACCGTGTGATGGCGAAGCTGTTCGAAGACCGCGGCGTGCAGCTCGACCGCACGATGCAGCTCAACGTCGGCGGCAACATGGACTTCAAGAACATGCTCGAGCGTGATCGCCTGGAGTCGAAGAAGATCTCGAAGACGCAGGCCGTGACGTCGAACCTGACCCGCGACCTCGGTCCGGGCAACGTGCACATCGGCCCGTCGGATCACGTCGGCTGGCTCGACGACCGCAAGTGGGCGTACGTCCGCCTCGAGGGTCGCGCGTTCGGTGACGTTCCGCTGAACCTGGAGTACAAGCTCGAGGTCTGGGACTCCCCGAACTCGGCCGGCATCATCATCGACGCCGTCCGCGCAGCCAAGATCGCCAAGGACCGCGGCATCGGTGGACCCGTCTACCCGGCGTCCGCATACCTGATGAAGTCCCCGCCGGTCCAGATGGCGGACGACAAGGCTCGCACCGAGCTCGAGGCGTTCATCATCGACGCGTAACTCACCGCGCAGCAGTACTCGAGCACATAGGTCGCTCAGCTCCCGGCGAATGCACCTTTCGTCGTCTTCACGGCGACGAAAGGTGCATTCGCCTTTGTGTTCGACTTCTTGTCAGACCCTCCCTCTACGGTGACACCCAGGATTCATCGAGGGAGGCGTGATGTCCGACAACACTTTCGATCGAGAGATCGACGACGCCTGGACCGAACTCCAGGACCGTCTGACCCGGTACGTGCACGCGATGGAGGACGACGACGAACTGGTGCTGCAGTCGCAGTACGACAGCGTCGACGACGGTCTCGTCGAGACCGCCGCGTGTGTGCGGTTCTTCGCCTGGGCGGGCGACACGGTGCGGTGCGAGGTGCCGTCCAACCGCTTCCTGCACCCGGCGCGGGCGCTCACCGAGGAGGAGCGCGATCGGCTGATCGAACTCGGTTGGAATCGACCCGACCTGTCCGAGCACGTCGACTCCGGCAACGGTTCCGCGTCGTATTACCTCGACGTCGACCGGGAGGACGCCGAACGGGTGGCGTCGATGACGGTCACCGTGTTCCGGGAGATCTGGGATCTCCTGCATCCGTCGTTCCTGAAGGCGATCACCGGTGGCCGCAGCGAGACCCCGGTCTTCGACAGTGCCGAAGCACCCGCCCAGTTGCGCGACGGTGCCGGGTTGCGCGACCGTGTCGATGCCGCGGTCGAATCCATGCTCGAGCAGGCGCCGGGCAAGGATGAAGACGGCGACATCCTGGTGTGGGTCGGCGAACTCCCCACGTACGTGCGGGTGATCGAAGAGGACGCCCGCGTCGAGGTGTTCGCCCGGGTGGTCCACACGATCAGCGACCGCACCCGCGCAGCGGAGGCGCTCGCCGACCTCAATCGCCAGTGGCCCGACATCAAGTTCCTGCTCGTCGTCGACAACGTGGTCGCCGTCATGCGCGTCGACGGATCACCGTTCGTCGCCGATCATCTGGTGTCGGTGTTCCGGATGTTCGAGCATTTCGTCGACACCGTCGACGACGCTTTCGCCGAAAAGCTCGGTGGCAAACTGAATTCCACACCCGATGCCACGTCTTCGGACGCCGAGCACGATTGCGAGGACGAGTTTCCCGCCGCCCTCGTGACGCTGATCCACCTCGACTCCGAGAGCGGGCTCGACCCCGACGACGTCGCGGAGATCTGCGGACGCGACCGCGACACCATCCTCGAATTCCTCCGCCTCTGCTCCGAGCAGGAGATCGAGTGGCGTCACAACGCGGAACTCGCCCGCGAGGCGGAACCCGAAGAGGCCGAGATGTGCGAGAACGAGTCGCGGGCCTGGGCCAAGACGAAGGAAAGCCTGCGCGCCGCACTGCGGGTCGTGGTGCTTCCACATCGCGCTCCGCCGCGCGGCGGGTTCCAGAACCTCGGCTAACCCGGCAGCGGGATGATGACGCCCGGCAGGATTTCGATCTGGGTGGGGGCCGGGACGGGTGCAGGCACCGGCGGCACGGGCTGGACCGGCACGGCCGCCGGCGGCGGAACCTCGACGGGTGCGGGGGTCGGCGCGCCGGGCGGCGGGACAGCCCCGGTGGTGCCGGTTCCCGTTCCGTCGCCGCTGGTTTGACCGCTCCACGTCGGCACACCGGCCTGGCCGCCGATCGGGTCGGGCCACGGGAAGTCTTCCCAGTCGGTGTCTTCGAGGGCGCCGTCCATCGTGCCCTTCCAGATGTCCGACGGCAGCCCGGAACCGTAGATCAGGCCACCCCAGCTGTTGTTGATGGCGGTGGCGTCGGCCTTCCCGATCCACACCGCCGTCGACAGCGACGGCGTGTACCCGACCATCCAGGCATCCTTGTTCTCGCCGGTATCACCGAGCTGCGCCGTCCCGGTCTTCGCCGCCGACGGACGGCCCCCCGCCAACGCATGCCCGCGCGAATAGGAAGCGATGGGCATCAGTGCCTGACTGATGTTGTCGGCCACCGCCGCATCGAGCCGGCGCTCGCCCGGACTGGGCGCGCGGTCGAGGAGCACGACGCCGTCGGCGGTGACGACGCGCTGCACGAAGAACGGCTGGTGATAGATGCCCGACGCGGCGAGCGTCGCATACGCGGACGCCATGTCGATCGGCCGCGACAGGTACTGGCCGAGGACGATGCCGCCCTCGGGTTCGCCGCCGTTCTCGCTGAGCGTCTTGCCCTGTACCCCCGGAATGAACTCCGGGATCCCCGCTTTGTGCGCGGCGTCGGCGATGGCCTGCGGGCCGTCGTCCAACGACATCATCAACCGGTAGAAGCTCGTGTTCAGCGACCGCTTCGTCGCCTCCGCGATGGTGCACGTGCCGCAGGACTCGCCCTCGACGTTGCCGATCTGGACGTTGCCGACGGTCAGCGGGGCACTGCTGAAGCGCGCCGAGAGGGGGATGCCCTGCTCCAGCGCAGCCGCGAGGCCGAACACCTTGAACGACGACCCCGTCTGCAGCGGTGCCTGCGCGTAGTCGAAACCGGCGCCGTCCTCGCCGCCGTAATACGCGCGCACCGCGCCGGTGCGGGGGTCGATGGACACGACCGCGGTGCGCAGGCCCGGATCCTCACCTTCGAGGGTGTCGTGGACGGCGTCGATCGCGGACTGCTGCGCCCGCGGATCGATCGTGGTGGTGATCTGCAGGCCCTCGGTGTTGAGGGTCTGCTCGGAGATCCCCGCATCCGACAGCTCCCGCAGCACCTGGTTGCGGATCAGTCCGTCGGGGCCTGGGGCCGAGTTGGCGTCGGTGGGCCGATTGGACGGCGCCGTGACCGGAAATTCGGCCGCACTGCGGTCCTGCTGAGTCAGCACACCCATCGAGACCATGCCGTCGAGCACGTAATTCCACCGCGACTGCAGCTGGTCGAGGTTCGCTTCGGGGTCGAGGTAGGACGGGCTCTGGATCACGGAGGCGAGCACCGCGCCCTCGGCCACGGTGAGGTCGCCGACCGGCTTGTCGAAGTAGGCGCGCGACGCCGCCTCGATGCCGTACGCGCCGCGCCCGAAGTAGATGGTGTTCAGGTAGGCGGCGAGAATTTCGTCCTTGGACCACTCGCGGGCCATCTTCGTGGAGATCACGAGTTCGCGCATCTTGCGGTACACGTTGCGGTCCGCGCCGACCAGCACGTTCTTGACGTACTGCTGCGTGATCGTCGACCCGCCGCCCGCGCTTTCCTTGCCGAGGACGTTGTCGCGGGCGGCACGCATGAACCCGGTGACGGAGAAGCCGGGGTTGGAGTAGAAATTGCGGTCCTCCGCCGACAGGACGGCGTCGCGGACGTGCTGGGGAATGGCGTCGAGCGCGATCTCGGTGCGGTTGCCCTCCGGCGGGATCACCGTGGTCAGCTCGGTGGTGCCGTCTGCGGCGAAGACGGTGGCCACCTGGTTGGTCTTCATGTCCGACGGGCGCGGGACCTCGGCGCGCACGTAGCTGACCAGGAAGCCAACGAGCGGGATGACCAGCAGTAATGCGATCACGACGAGGCTCAGCCGGCGGACCGTGCGCCACCGGTTGCGCTTCTTCTTCCCGTCCGGTGGTGGAGTGGTGGTCTCAGCCGAACCGTCGTCTGCGGGCGGGGTGCCCTCCGGATCGGAGGCATGGTCGCCCGTCGCGTCGTTGCCAGAACTCACTTCCACACTCCCGGTCAGTTATCCGGTCACGGAGGATCATCGCACCCACCCCGTACGTATGTTATGTGAACGACCGTGAGCGTGACGCGCGCCGCGCTACCGCTCAGCAAATTTCCGTACCGACCGTACTGTTTCAGTGGATCCGATTCCGGGCGACGACAGCCAGCCCTGACAGCACCAGGCAACCGAGCAACACCAGCGCGGGGGTGACGCCGGGGTCGCCGCGGACGACCTCGACGACCGCGGCGATGAACGCCATCACCGTGAAGAACCCGAGGATCCCGATGAGAACCTCGAGTCGCTGCCGCTTCGCCACCGGATGCATGGCCGACACCTTTCCCCTCGCTCCGCTCGACCGAACCCTATTCCCCTCGCTCCGCTCGACCGAACCCTATTCCCCTCGCTCCGCTCGACCGAACCCTATTCCCCTCGCTCCGCTCGACCGTCAACTCTTCACGCCGCCGGCCGTCAGGCCCGACACGATGCGACGCTGGAACAGCAGGACCATGATCACCAGCGGGATGGTGACGATCGTGCCGGCCGCCATGATCGCCGCGTACGGCACGACGTGCGGGTCGTTGCCGGAGAACCGGGCGATCGCGACCGTGACCGGTTCGGTGGCGTCGCTGGAGAGCTGGCTGGCGAGCAGGTACTCGTTGACGGTCGCGATGAACGCGAGGATGGCGGTGGTGAACAGGGCGGGCGCCGCGAGCGGCAACATCACCAGCCGGAACGCCTGACCGCGGCTGGCGCCGTCGATCCGGGCCGCCTCCTCGAGCTCCCAGGGGAGTTCCTTGAAGAACGACGTCAGCGTGTAGATGGTGAGCGGCAGCACGAACGAGATGTTCGGGATGATCATCGCCTGGTAGGTGCCGATCCAGCCGATGTTCGTGAACAGCTGGAACAGCGGAGTGACCAGGGCGACGACGGGGAACATCGACGCGCCGAGCACGATCCCGACCACCACGTACTTGAACCGGAACTCGATCCGGGCCAGCGCGTAGGCGGTGAAGATGCCGAAGGCGAGGGCGACGGCCGTGGTGATTCCGCCGATGATCATGCTGTTGACGACGGCCCGGGTGAAGTTGTTACCGCTGCTCGTCGACAGCGCGTTCTGGAAGTTCTCCAGCGTGACGTGCGTGGGCCAGGGTGTGGTGTCGAACGTGTAGTCGGGGTCGCGGAACGCCGTCACCATCATCCAATAGAACGGCGCGAGCCCCCAGACGAGGATGATCGCGACACCGATGTAGATGCGGGAGTTCTTGAAAGCGAGCCGCCTCGGACGGTTACGGGCGGCGGGCTTGCTCGGGAGTTCGAGGTCCGGGGCGCGGTGGGTCACGACTTCGGCCCCTTTCGCTGGGCTTCCTGCGTCTCGACGGCGTTGGCGCCGAGGAACTTCACGAGGACGAACGCCACCGCGAAGATCAGGAGGAAGGTGATGGTCGAGAGCGCGGACGCGCTGTTGAACCCTTGCCGGACCTGGTCGACCACGAGGATCGACACCGTCGTGGTGGCCGGGTTGCCGCCGGTCAGGATGGCGGGCAGGTCGTACATGCGGAGGGCGTCCATGGTGCGGAACAGGATCGCGACCATCAGCGCCGGCTTCACAAGCGGGAGCGTGATCTGCCGGAACCGCTGCCAGGCGGAGGCACCGTCGACCCGCGCCGCCTCGTACACGTCCTGCGGGATCATCTGCAGGCCGGCGAGGATCAGCAGGGCCATGAAGGGTGTGGTCTTCCAGACGTCGGAGATGATCACTGCGAACCGGGCGGGCCACGCGTCCGAAGTCCACAGGATCTCGGTGCCGAGGAGGCGGTTGGCGATGCCGTCGTAGGCGAAGATGAAGTACCAGAGCTTCGCGGTGACGGCGGTCGGGATGGCCCACGGGATCAGGACCGCCGCGCGCAGCAGGGCGCGGCCCTTGAACGTCTTGCCCATGATGATCGCCATCCACAGGCCGATCGCGACCTCGAGGCCCACCGTGACGACGGTGAAGAACGCGGTGTTCCCGACGGCCGACCAGAACTGGGCGCCCAGCGTGCCGGGCGGGCATGCGACGGCCACACCGCTCGGGGAGGTGCACTGCTGCAGGATCCAGTGCGTGTAGTTGGTGAATCCGGCCCAGCCGCCCTCGACGAACATGCCCGTCGACGGATCGAGGCCCGCATCCTTCTGGAAGGACATCACGACCGCCCGGAACACCGGGTAACCGATGACGACGGCCAGCACGGCCAGCGTCGGCACGACGAACAGCCACGCGCGGCGACCGCTCAGCCCAAAGCGTCGCCCGTTCTCGCTCTCATCACGCGAACCGCGGCCGGGGTCTGAATCCCCGGCCGCGGGACGGGCCGGCGCCCCACTGGTGGTCCCAGTCGGAACGGCCATGTTCACTCCTGTGCTGTTACGAGCCTGCGGACTGGATGCCGGACTGCATGTCCGTGATCGCCTGATCCACCGACTTCTCACCCTTGATGGCAGCGTAGGCGTTGTCCTGCACAGCCTTCGACACAGCGGGGTAGAACGGCGTGACGGGACGCGGGACGGCGTTCTCGATCGACAGCTTCAGCGTCGGCATGAACGGGTACTCCGCGATGATCGCCGGGTCGTCGTACAGTGCGGCGCGAACCGGCGGCAGCGAGCCCATCGCGATGATCCGCTGCGCCTGCTCACCCTGCAGGAACGTGAGGAAGTCGCGGGCCGTCGCCTTGTTCTCGGAGTACGCGCTGATGGCCGCGTTGTAGCCGCCGAGCGTCGACGCGCCGATGCCGTCCTTGCCGGGCAGCGGGGCCACCGCGAACTTGCCCTTGACCGCGGACGCGTCCTTGTCGGCGGTGCCGTACACGTACGGCCAGTTGCGCAGGAACAGCGCCTTGCCGTCCTCGAACGCCTTCTGGCTCTCCGGCTCCTTGAACGTGGTGTCCTGGGCCGGGATGTCGCCGTTCTTGAAGTTGTCGACCAGCACCTGCAGGCCGGCGCGGGCCTCGGGGCTGTCGACGGTCGGGGTCTTGCCGTCCTCACCGACGAACGAGCCGCCGTACGCGTTGATGACCTCGGCGGTGTTCACCGTCAGGCCCTCGTACGGTGCGAACTGACCGGCGTAGCAGTCGATGTTGTTGGTCTTGGCGACCTCGCACGCGGCGGACAGCTCGGCCCACGTCTTCGGTGCGGCGGGCAGCAGGTCGCTGCGGTAGTACAGCAGGCCACCGTTGGTGTTCTTCGGCGCCGCGTACTGGGTGCCGTTGTAGGTGGCGCTGTCGACCGTGGCGGGGAGGATTCCGGTGTTGTCCACCGCGAACTCACCGGTCAGCGGCTGCAGCCAGCCCTTGGCCGCGAACTCCGCGGTCCAGGGGACGTCGAGTGCGACGACGTCGTAGTCGGACTGCTTGGCCTGCAGGTGCTGGACCAGGTCGTCGTGCGCCTGATCGGCGTCGTTCGACTGCTCCTTGAACGTCACCTGCTCGTCCGGGTGCTCGGCGTTCCACGCGTCGATGATCTGGCGGACGACACCGGTCTCGGTGGTGTCCTTGCCCTCGACGTACGTGATGGGTCCGCGACCGTCGAGGTTCTCCGACGTGGAGTCGCTGCCGCTGTCGCTCGAGCAAGCGGTGAGCGTGACCAGCGAGGCAGCGGTGGCAAACACCGCGGCGCGCCGGACCGCTCTCGAAATCTGAACCATGGAGTCTCCCCGTAGGTAGATGTGGATGAACCCGTTACCGGCGCGACGGAACTCGCGGCACCGGTGCCGTGTCGGAACATACTGTGGCATGGAACACCGTCGAAGTCCGGCATTACCCCCGACCTGAATCGGTCACGAGCCGTTCCGTTCACCGCCGGTTCAGCTCAGCCGGTACCCCTCGGACGCCGAGAACAGGTGCACCTGCGACGGGTCGACGTGCAGTTTCACCAGGTCACCCTTGCGGGGCGGGTTCCGCCAGTCGGCGCGGGCCACCAACTGCTGCGTCTCCCCGTTGACGGTGCTGCGGCCGTAGATGTAGGCGTCGGATCCGAGCTCCTCCACCACCGCGACCTCCATCGGGATGCCGGTGGTGGACAGTTCCAGATGTTCCGGGCGGATCCCGACGACGACCTGACGCTCGTCGGTGTCCGAGCGCAGCTGCCGGGGCAGCGGGATGGTCGCGTCGCCGAGCACGACCCCGTCGGGGGTGATCGGCAGCGTGAACAGGTTCATCGACGGCGACCCCATGAAACCGGCGACGAACACGTTGACGGGCTTGTTGTAGAGGTCGCGGGGCGACGCGCACTGCTGCAGCACCCCGTCCTTCAGCACCGCCACCCGGTCGCCCATCGTCATGGCCTCGACCTGGTCGTGCGTCACGTACACCATGGTGGTCTCGAGGCGGCGCTGCAGCTGCGCGATCTGGGTGCGCGTCTGCACGCGGAGCTTGGCGTCGAGGTTGGACAGCGGCTCGTCCATCAGGAACACCTGCGGCTGCCGGACGATGGCGCGTCCCATCGCGACGCGCTGCCGCTGACCGCCGGACAGCGCCTTCGGCTTGCGGTCCAGGTACGGCTCGAGGTCCAGGAGTTTCGCCGTCTCCTCGACGCGGGTGCGTATGTCGTCCTTCGCGGCGCCGGCGAGCTTGAGCGCGAACCCCATGTTCTCGGCCACCGACATGTGCGGGTACAGCGCGTAGTTCTGGAAGACCATCGCGATGTCGCGTTCTTTGGGTTCCTGCGTGGTGACGTCGCGGTCACCGATGAGGATCCGCCCGCGGTGGACGTCCTCGAGCCCGGCCAGCATCCGCAGCGACGTCGACTTGCCGCAGCCGGACGGTCCGACGAGGACCAGGAACTCCCCGTCCTCGATCTTCAGGTCGAGCGTGTCGACGGCCGGCTTGTCCGAGCCGGGGAACAGGCAGGTGGCACCGTCATAGGTCACTGTGGCCATGAACGTCGAAGTCCCTTCTACCCGGCGCCGCGCACAGGTGCGTGAAAATGTACCTGTTGACACACTTTCTCACTCACCTACGGGTCGGCTCGTGCAGCCGCTGAGCGGTCTCCCGGCACCCCACCGAGGTCGACCCGGCCGAATTACCCTCGGTCCGAATCAGGTTGGTCGCATTCATGTACAGGTTTCTCCACAGCTGGGGATGGATTAGCCGATGATTCGGTGCCGTGAATTCCGTGTGAACACCATGCGTCGCCGGGCCCAACCGCACGAGACCGCCTGCCGCAAGGGCGCTTCGCGCCCCGTGCGTGGTTAGAGAGTCTCTGGACTCGCTAAGTGCGCACGGGCGGCGGAGCCGCCTCGAACCGGTCCGGGCTGTCGACGACGCCTGCGCTGCAGGCGGTCAGGCGGGGCTCGGCGCGGGTCGTGCGGACCCGGACCCGGTCGGTGCCCAGCGGGTGCCGGACCAGGACGTCGGTGTCGCCGTCCGGGCGTGGGCTCGCCGACAGCGGGATCACCTCGTCGAGTCCGAGCAGTGACCGCTCGACCCGGACGGTGTGCTCGGCGAACTGCAGCACCGGGTCGTCGGTGCACCGGCCGCGGTAGTGCTCGAGCACCACCCGTCCGCGATCGTGCTCGGCGACAATGTGTTCCGCGGACTCCGCGGTGACGCGGCCGTAGTAGATGCCCGACGGCAGACACACCATGGTGGCGGCGAAACGGTCGCCGCCGACGTGGGTGGATTCCCAGACCCGTCCGTCGCGATGCCCGAGGCCGGTGACCACGGGACGTCCGAACGACGCACAGCAGGCGTCCTTCTTACCGTGTGTGCAGACGAGGAACAGCGATTCCGTGGCGTCCAGGGGTTCACCTCGGCCGGACGGCAGATCCGTGAGGTACAGGTCGAGGTCGAGCAGTTCCCGGTCCTCGCGGATCAGCAGCCGCTCGGCCCAGCCGTCGGCGCGTCCCGGCCGGGCGAGGTAGACGTGCCGTCCGGCGGCGAGGTCGCGGCGCTCCCGGGTGCGGATCAGCACCGGACGCACGCCCGCGTCGGCGCACCGGGCGGCGAGCGCGTCGCCGAGGACGGGGTCGAGGCGGCTCTGCCGGAGACGGTCCCGGCCCCAGGGTCCGGGTTGTTCGATCAGCAGCCAACCGCGTACACGGGGCGCGGTGCCGCACAACGGCTCCTGCAATGACCGGGACAGTGCCGCGCAGGCCGGTGGCGTCCACTCCTTGGGCGACGTCGTCGTCTGCACGCTCACGCATCAGACTGTATAAGGTTAGGTTCGCCTATCTTCCACCCCCTTCGAGATCGAGGTCCAGGATGCGTTCCGCTACGTGCTCCCCGAATGTCACCGACGTCCAATGGCGGGAGATCGTCGACGCGCTGACGCGTCGGGAATTCGGGGCCGGGCTGGGAGCAGCCGCGCTGGCCGCACTCACCGCCGCGTGCGCGCGACCCGACGCGGCCGCCGGCAGCGACGACGGCGCGCAGCGCACCGTCACCCACGCCATGGGGACGACGACCGTGAGCACCCGGCCCAGTCGCATCATCGCCCTGGACAGCCTGCCCATCGACACCGTCGTCACGCTCGGGAAGGCACCGGTCGGCGCGGCTCAGGCGGGTTCCGCCGACGCGCTGCCCGCGTACCTGGGCGGCGGACTCGACGGCACCACCGTCGTCGGGTCGATCGCCGAACCCAATCTCGAGGCGATCGCCGCGCTGCAGCCCGACCTCATCCTCAGCAGCAAGCAGCGGCACGGCGACCTGTACGACGCGCTGTCCGCGATCGCACCCACCGTCTTCTCCGTGTCGCCGGCGGTCGACTGGCAGGGGACGGTGCGGTTGTTCGCCGAGGCCATGGGCGAGACGAACGCGGCCGAGGAGAAACTGGCGGCGTTCCACGCCCGCGCCGCCGCACTCAGCGAAACCACCCGGGGACGCACCGCGCACGTCATCCGCGTGATGGACGACGGTCTGCGCCTGCACGGACCCGGCACCTTCGCCGGTTCGGTCCTGACCGCGGCCGGTTACACCATCACCGGGCAGCCGTGGGACACGAAGAACGACATGTCCGAGATCTCGCTCGAGAACGTCGCGCAGATCGACTCCGACGTCGCGTTCGTCGCCAACACCACCGCACCGGGTGACCTCGGAATCGACCCCGTGCTCGTCGGGCAGATGGGCCCGTCACGACGCGACGGCGTCCACCAGACCAACTACCGGGTCTGGATCACCGGCATCGGTCTCACCGGCGCCAACCTGATCCTCGACGACCTCGAGCGGCTGTAGGCGCTTCGCGCCCGTGCGTGGTCAAGGAGTGTCTGGACTCGTCAACCACGCACGGGCGTAGCCTGCCTGGGTGAGTTCCGACAAGATGCTGACCCGCATCGGTGGGCTCCTCCGTCAGGCGGAATCCACCGACAATCCGCACGAGGGTGAGGCCTTCATGGCCGCCGCCCAGCGGCTCGCCACTACGGCCTCGATCGACCTCGCGGTGGCGCGCGCACACGCGGCGGGCCGGGAGAAGCGAGCCACTCCCACGCAGCGGCTGATCACGATCGGTGAACCGGGCAAGAAGGGGCTGCGGACGTACGCGCAGCTGTTCCTGGTGATCGCCGCCGCCAACGACGTCCAGTGCGACATCGCCCAGACGTCGGCCGTCATCTACGCCTACGGGTTCGCCGGCGACATCGACGTCTGCGAGGCCCTGTACGCCAGCCTGCTGATCCAGATGGTCCGAGCGTCCGACGCGTACATCAAGTCGGGTGACTACCGGAACGAGACGACGGTGCGCACCCAGGTCGAGAAGCGTGGCCGCCGCCGGATCGCGACGCGGGTGCGACGCCCCGTCGCCGGCGTCACCGCCCGGTTGAACTTCCAGCTCGCGTACGCCGCGCGGATCGGGCAGCGCCTCGCCGACGCCAAGAAGGAGGCCGAGGACCAGGCGGTGTCCGTTCCGGAGTCGTCGGCGGAGACGGCACTGGTCCTGCGCGACAAGCAGCTCGAGCTGAAGGACTACTACTCGGAGAACTCCCAGGCCCGCGGGACGTGGCGGGCCGGCCGGGCTTCCGCCGGACATTCGTCGAGTGCACGGCGGGCGGGAGACCGCGCCGCCCGGACCGCCCGGTTGAGCAACTCGCCGGAATTGTCGGCCGCGCGCAAACAGATCCCGTCGTGAAGCGACCTCGCGACACCCAGCGGACCGCGGTGTACGACGCGGAAGCCTTGGTGCGCACCATGTTCGACCGCGCGGACGAGCGTGGGCTGCGGGTGGTCGACGTCCTGGGTTCGCAGGTGACGCTGCCGGTGGAACGCAAATTCGCGTCCCTCGAATCGGTGCAGGACTACGTCGATCGTGTTCTCGCCCTGAACTGGGTGCGGTCCACGTGGACGCGGGCGGCCACCCCGATCCACGTCCGCGCGAGATCGGGCAACAAGGCCGCGCACTACGAAAGCGACTGCGCCACAATCGCGGTACCCGAGCATCGGAACGGCACCGCCTGGGCATTCCGCGAACTCGTGGTGCTCCACGAGATCGCCCACCACCTCGACCCGTCCGACCCCGAGTACCCGACGGTGGCCCCGCACGGACCGGAGTACGTGGACCGCTACCTCACCCTCGTCGGGGAGATCATCGGCCCCGAGGCAGCCTTCGTCCTACGGACCATGCTCCTCGCGGGCGGGGTGCGGCTGAACTGAGGACCCTCAGCCGCGGGGCCGGAGCCTGACGAAATTGATCTCACGGCCGGCCGCCCGGAAGTCGGACGCGCTGCCGTCGACGTCGAAGCCCATGCCTTTGGCGATCCGCAGTCCGAGTTTCGGATGCTCCGACCCGTAGTGCGCCATGAAGTCCGCACCGGTATCGGGATCGAGGAATTCGGCTGTCACGGAGAGCCGCCGGCGGCCCACCTGAATGTTCGCGTTCGGCTGCGCCCGCAGGTTCCGGTACCAATCCGACTTCGGACCGAATCCGGCGGCCAGCACGTACCCGCCGTCGACGGCGTCGTGGTTGACCACCTCGAGCACGACCTGCCGCCGGGCGCCGGACTTGCGCCCGACGTGTTCGAGGAGCAGGAATCGGCCGCCGAGCAGAAACCCGAGGTGGCAGCGGTACAGGTAGATCGGCGCACGGAAGAACGCCCGCCGGATTCCGGTGGGCGGGTCAGGCCTCTCGGTGACCTTCATACGCCCAGTCTTCCACGTCCGCCGCGGCGCTCTCGTCCGTTTCGGAGACGATGGGCGGAAGGTGCCGGAAGTACACGGCGTCGACGACCGCGACCAGCAGTGCGATCACGGCGGCGACCCATCCGACGACGTGCACGCTGGTGGTGAAGGCCTCGCGGGCGGAGTCGAGCAGCGCGGCGCCGCCCGGCCCGAGTTGTGCCGCCGAATTCGCGGCGCCGGCGAGGCTTTCGCGTGCCCCGTCGGCCACGCCGTCGGGAACATCCGGGGCGATCGAGAGCTCGGTACGGTACACGAGCGCGCCGAGGCTGCCCACCACGGCGAGCCCGATGGCGTACCCGAACTCGGCGCTCGTCTCGGACATGGCGGCGGCCGAACCGGCCTTGGCGCTGGGCACCGAACCCACGACGATCCCGGTGCCGAGCGTGACCAGCGGTCCGCAGCCGAGATTCATGACGGCCAGTCCAGCGATGATCGCGAACAGGCCGCCGTCGGCGTCCGCCAGCGTGTAGAGAAAGCATCCCACCGCGGCGACCAGCATGCCGCCGGAGATCGCGAACACCGGCCGGATGCGTTGCGCGAGTAGCGGAGCTCCCCCGAAACTGACGATCGCCGCGAGCGCCGCCGGCAGCATCGCGAAGCCCGCCTGCAGCGGCGTGAGACCGGCGACGAGTTGCAGGAACTGCGCAGTGAAGAACATCAGCGAACCGATGACGGTCACGAGCATCATGCTGATCACGACGGTCGTGAACGCCCGGTTGCGGAAGAGACTCAGATCGACGAGTGGGTCGTCCAAGCGTTGCTGCCTGCGCACGAAGACCCACCCGAACGCGACGCCCACGAGAACGGCGACACCGGAAGTCGTGGCCCAGCCGTGGGTTGCGAACTCCTTCAGGCCGAACACCGCGGGCAGGATGGCGGCGAGCGACAGGGCAACACTGGTCAGGTCGACGCGGCCTGCGGCCGGATCGCGTTCCTCGGGAAGCAGAATCGGCCCGAGCACGAGCAGCAGGACCATCGCGGGCACCCCGATGAGGAACACCGAACCCCACCAGAAATGCTCGAGCACGAGACCCCCGACGACGGGTCCGGCGGCAGCACCGCCCATGAACCCGATCATCCACAGTCCGATCGCCACCGACCGTTGCCGGGCGTCGCGGAACATCGTGCTGATAAGGCCGAGAGTCGACGGCGCCAGCGTCGCCCCGGCGATGCCGAGCAGCGCGCGTGCGGCGATGAGCATCTCGGGGCTCGTGGAGAAGGCGGCGACCACCGACGCGGCCGCGAACCCCGCGCCGCCGAGGAGCAGCAGGGTGCGGCGTCCGATCCGGTCACCGAGCGTGCCGGCGGTCAGCATGAAGCCGACGAGCAGGAATCCGTAGATGTCCATGATCCACAACTGCTCGGTGGCGCTGGCGTCGAGATCCCGGCTCAGGCTGGGCAGGGCGAGCAGCAGCACGAACACGTCGATCGACACGAGCAGGGAGGCGAGGCCGAGGACCGCGAGGCCGGCCCATTCGCGAGTGCCTGCGGTGGCGGTCCGGGTGGGTGAGAAATCGGTCGATTCGCTCAAGATGGTAACCGTAACCAGCGATGGTCCTAAAACACAACCACTTAGTCGCGAATTGGTACCATAGAGGTATGGCGTCCCGACGTACCTACGGCTCCTACGATGACGGCTGCGCCGCCGCCCACGCACTCGACCTGATCGGGGAGCGGTGGTCACTGATCGTGGTCCGCGAACTGATGCTCGGACCCAAGCGCTTCACCGACCTGCGCAGTGGCGTGCTGGGCGCGAGCGCGAACGTGCTGTCGCAACGACTGCGCGACCTCGAGGACGCGGGCGTCGTCCGCCGGGTCACCCTCGGACCTCCGGTGCGAGCCCAGGTCTACGAGCTGACCGAGTGGGGCCTCGAACTCGAGCCGGTGCTCCGGGCGCTGGGCCGCTGGGGAGTGCGCTCGCCCGCCATGCCGCACGGCGCGCAGGTCAGCAACGAGACCACAGTGCTGTCGCTGCGGACCATGCTCGAGGGCGCCCCGCTGGGCGATGTGAAGGTGCGCCTCGAACTGCACCTCGGCAGGGAAGACGTCATCCGGATCGACACCACCAACGGTCTCGTCATCGAGCGCGGCCCCGCCACCGATCCCGATGCGGTGGTGACCGCCGAATCCACCGTGTTCACGTCCCTGGCGTTCTACGGGCGCGACCTGGACGAGGCGATCGACGCCGGCGACGTCACCGTCGACGGCGATCAGGCAGCGGTCCGGCGCTTCCTCGACCTTCTGCCCGAGTTGGGCTGAACCACACACTCGAACGGCGCCCGCAGCGCGGTCACGGTCGTCGGCGCAGCTTGTCGACATGCACCCGTTCGGAGGTGAATTCATGGTGCGCCCGGGTCACCCGCCGTAGTGGCCGCGCTCGGCACGGGCGAGCAATATGGTTCAGGGAGGGACCTGCACCACCGGCCCTGCACGCAGGGTCTCCGCACTCATCCGAGGAGCCACGAATGACTCGTCCAGTTCGCATCGGTGTCCAACTTCAGCCGCAGCACGCGCCCGAGTACGGGCTGATCCGCGACGCGGTGCTGCGGGCCGAGGACGCCGGCGTCGACATCGTCTTCAACTGGGATCACTTCTATCCGCTGTACGGCGACCCGGCCGGCGCCCACTTCGAGTGCTGGACGATGCTCGGGGCGTTCGCCGAGCAGACGGAACGGGTGGAGATCGGCGCGCTCGTCACGTGCGCCGGCTACCGCAACCCGGACCTCCTGGCCGACATGGCCCGCACCGTCGACCACATCAGCGGCGGTCGGTTGATCCTGGGCATCGGCTCCGGCTGGTTCGAGCGCGACTACGACGAGTACGGCTACGAGTTCGGCACCGCCGGTTCGCGGCTGAATCTGCTCGCCGAGTACCTCCCGCGGATCACCGCCCGGTTCGGCAAGCTGGAACCCGCGCCCACCCGGCACATTCCGATCCTCATCGGGGGTGGCGGCGAGAAGAAGACGCTGCCGTTGGTCGGCCGGTACGGCGACATCTGGCACAGCTTCAGCGACAAGGAGATGTACCAACGTAAGTCGGGGATCCTCGCCCAGCACGCCCGCAGCGCCGGACGCAGCCCCGACAGCATCCAGCACTCGACGTCGTGGCCGGGTGTCGACGACGCGGCAGCCTACGTCGACGCCGGCGTCACCCTCTTCACGGTGGGTGTGGGCGGACCCGACTACGACCTCGGCACGCTGAAGGAGGCCATCGCCTGGCGTGACGAGAACACCCCACCGCCGTTGTCGGGTCTGGCCTAGAGGCGCTTCGCGCCCGTGAGTGGTTAACGAGTCTCTGGACTCGCGGACCACGCACGGGCGGCGGAGCCGCCTACAGGCGCTCGAGGACCATCGCCATTCCCTGTCCGCCTCCGACGCACATGGTTTCGAGACCGAACTGCTTGTCGTGGGTGGTCAGGTTGTTGAGCAGGGTCGCGGTGATGCGGGCACCGGTCATGCCGAACGGGTGGCCGAGGGCGATGGCGCCGCCGGAGACGTTCAGTTTGTCCTCGTCGATGTTCAGCTCCCGCGCCGACCCGATCACCTGGACGGCGAACGCCTCGTTGATCTCGACGAGGTCGATGTCGGAGATGCCCAGCTCGGCGATGGCGAGGGCACGCTTGGACGCCTCGATCGGGCCCAGTCCCATGATCTCCGGCGACAGCCCGGACACCCCGGTGGACACGATGCGCGCCAGCGGCGTCAGGCCCAGTTCCTTGGCCTTGGTGTCGGACATGATCACCAGGGCGGCGGCGCCGTCGTTGAGCGGGCACGCGTTACCGGCGGTGACGGTGCCGTCCGGGCGGAACACGGGCTTGAGCTTGCTGACGGCCTCGTAGGTGGTGCCGGCGCGGGGACCGTCGTCGGTGGACACGACGGTGCCGTCGGGCAACGTGACCGGGGTGATCTCGCGTGCGAAGAAGCCGTTGTTGATGGCCTCCTCGGCGCGGTTCTGTGAGCGCACCGCCCACCGGTCCTGCTCCTCGCGGGTTATGCCGGTGATCTGGGCGACGTTCTCGGCGGTCTGGCCCATCGCGATGTAGGTGTCGGGGACCAGGCCTTCTTCGCGGGGGTCGACCCACTGCTGCCCGCCCTGGGCGAGCTTCTCGGTGCGGGTCTGCGCGTCGGCGTAGAGCGGGTTCTGGGTGTCGGGCAGCGAGTCGGAGCTGCCCTTGACGAAGCGGGATACGGTCTCGACGCCGGCGGAGATGAACACGTCGCCCTCACCGGCCTTGATGGCGTGCAGGGCCATGCGGGTGGTCTGCAGCGACGAGGAACAGTAGCGGGTGATGGTGGTGCCGGGGATGAAGTCGTAGCCGAGCTGGACGGCGACGTTGCGGCCCATGTTGAACCCCTGCTCGCCGCCGGGCAGACCGCAGCCGAGGATCAGATCGTTGATGTCGGTGGGGTCGAGCGCGGGCACCTTGTCCAGGGCCGCCTGGACCATCTGCGCGGCCAGGTCGTCGGGGCGCATGCCGACCAGCGACCCCTTCATGGCGCGACCGATCGGGGAACGGGCAATGGAAACAATGACGGCCTCGGGCATGGCTAACTCCTACCGATTGACGTGGTGGACGGCAGTCGGTGCGGACCTGCAGCCCCTCAGTTCTAAGCATATGCTTATTTTCTAAGCGTTTGCGTATGTTGTACGCGGCGGCGGCGCGGTGTCAACCCCCCGGACGCCCGCGGTCGTGCTCAACGGGGCCGGACGTCATCCGGAAAACACCGCGTCGACGAAGATATCGATCGCGAGGGGCGAAGTACCTCCGTAGGTCGTGAAATCGGTGACGCCGGTTTCGGCGAGAACCTCGACGTCGAGAAGGGTGCGGCCGTTGTTGGTGCCGGCGGGACGGCTGAGGAGTTCGATTGCCGCGTCGGCCATGATTTCCGGCGACCGCGCGTGCTGCAGACTCGCGTCGCCGCCGAGCAGGTTGCCCACGGCCGCTGTCGCGATCGTCGTCTGCGGCCACAGACAGTTGCTGGACAGCGATACCTCCGCGTACTCGGCGGCGATCCCCAGTGCCGCCAGCGTCATCCCGTACTTTGCGAGCATGTATCCGGGGTGGGCGCCGAGCCACTGCGGCGACATGTTCAACGGAGGGGAGAGGGTCAATACGTGGGGGTTCGGCGACTTCTGCAGGTAAGGAAGGCAGGCACGGGTCAGCGCGAAGGTGCCGCGCACATTCACCTGCTGCATCAGATCGAACCGCTTGAGCGTGAGGTCTTCGGTCTTCGAAATGTCGAGCACGCTCGCGTTGTTGACCACGATGTCGACGCCACCGAAGTTGTCGCGGGCGGTGTCGACGGCCCGAGCGATGTCGCTGTCGTTGCGGACGTCACCGACCACAGGAACGGCATGTCCACCCAGTTCGTTCAGTTCACCGACGGCGGTGTGGATGGTTCCGGGCAGCCGCGGGTCGGGAGTGTCGGTCTTGGCGAGCAGGACAACGTTCCCCCCGCGACTGGCGAGGGCGCGCGCGATCGCGAGGCCGATGCCACGACTTCCGCCGGACATGACGGCGGTTCGGCCATGGAAACTGTTGTCGTTCATTCCATTCCTTCGTTCTTCGGATGAGGAGGAAACCCACTCATGCCCCGTGGGCAGGGGGACGCACCCGGCTCTCGTCGAGAGTCTCGTGGCGTCGAACCGGCGCTCCTCACGGTAGAAGAACCCGGCCGGCCTTGACCACGTCTCCGAAGCACCAATGATCGGCCGCCTTTTGTCCCGTCCGGACAAGAGCCCCCTCGGCCTGTTGGACTCATGCGTGACAGTTCGCTGGTAGAAGAGATTTCCGGCGAACGGGTGCCTGCGGTGCCGACACCCTCTATTGTCCTCACCATGGCTTCTCACGACGAGCGCGTCGCGCTTCTGGTCGGACGCATCGCAGCTTCACTCAACCAGCGGCTGGTGCCACTGACCGGCGACATCACCGAAGTGCTCTATGCGGAGATCCCCGATCTGCGCACCGATCGACAGTTGTTCGATCTCCTCGGTGCAAGTGTGGAGAGCAATCTCGACACCATCTTCCACACGCTCCAGCACGATATCGACCCGGAGATTCTGGATGCGCCGGCCGCTGCCATGGAGTACGCGAGACGGCTTGCCCAGCACGGGGTTCCCGTCAATGCTCTGGTGCGCGCCTATCGGCTGGGGCAGACCAATTTGCTCGGACTCGTGTTCGACGAGCTGGGTGGAGCTGCGGTCCCGTCCGAGCTCGGTGTGCCGGTGCTCCAACGCATCATCACCGTCATGTCGGTCTACATCGACAGGGTGTCGCAGCAGGTCGTCGAAGTCTACGAGCGTGAACGTGAGCGTTGGCTGGCGCACCAGAGCGGTGTCCGGGCTGTCCGCGTGCAGGAGATACTGACAGGCAACGACGATCCGGACGCCGGTGCCGCCCTCAATTATGTTCTGCTTCAACGTCACCTCGCCGCGATCATCTGGGTATCCGACACCGATGCGGGTGACATGCTGGCGAGGATCGAGGCCGCGGCACACGACGTCGCCGGCTTCATCGGGGGCGTGACCGACCCGTTGTTCGTGGCCGCGGACCGGGTCACAGGGTGGGTGTGGATCCCGCTGGGTGCACGGAAAGCTGCGCGACGCGGGTACAGCGAACTGGGCGACTTTCTCACCGGGCGGTATCCGGGTCTCGCGATGTCCGTGGGCGGGGTAGCGCACGGCCCGAGCGGGTTTCGCCACTCCCACGGTGGCGCGCAACGCGCCCGGGCGCTCGCCCTCGCCGCGGGCCGCAACGCCCCCGTCGTCACCGCCTACGACGAACCGGGGGTGTCCACGCTCTGCCTGCTGATCGACGACCTGGCCGCGACCCGCGCCTGGGTACACGCCGTCCTCCGTGGGCTGGCAGCCGACAGCGACAACGCCGCCCGCCTGCGTGACACCGTGCAGGTCTATCTCGCGAACAATCTCAGCAACGTCACCGCGGCGAAAGAACTGGGCCTGCACTACAACTCCGTGAAATACCGGGTCAAACGCGCAGCCGAGGAACGCGGTGAGGATTTCACCCGTGATCGGCTCGCAGTCGAACTTGCACTACTCGCGTGCCAATGGCTGGGGCCGGCAGTTCTGACACCCGGCTGATTCCCCTCGCCGAAAGTGCGGTGTCCCGGCTCCGCGCCGACGCGTCACCGCCGCGGCGATCCCCTCCGGCCCCGGCGGTGTGACCGCCAATGCCCGCGCCAACCGCCACGCTTCGGGCAACACTTCGTGCGGATGCACGATCCGATCGATGATCCCACAACGCAGCGCCGTTTCCGGTTCGAGGACGTCCGTCGTGAACACCGAGTCCCGTGCCTGCCGTGGCCGCAGCGTGGCCTCGGAGCTGACGATGGCGGCGTCACACCCGAGGATGAGGTCGAGGCCTCCATCCGACGCCAGCCCGTTCACGGCGGCGATCAGCGGTTTACCGACCTGATGACGCACGAAGTCGGCGAACCCCCGGTACGCGCTCGTCCGCCCGGCGGTCAGCGCCGATATGTCCGCAGCAGCGCAGAACGTGTCTCCTGTACCGGTGACGATGCCCACCCGAAGTGCTTGATCACCCGCAAACGTTTCCATCGCCGCACTGAACGTGGCGGATATCTCGGCGTCCGCGACGTTCCCGTATCCGGGACGGTTCAGAGTGATCACGGCAATCGCACCGTGCCAGTCGACGAATGCGGATCGCGTTCTGTGCGAATGTCGGCGAGGGGCGCCGTTCACAGGACGTCGCCTCCGCGCCGCCGCAGGTAGCGCAGCGCGGACTGGGCGGCGTTGTACCCGCTCATCCCGTGCGCGCCTGCCCCCGGCGGCGTCGACGCGGAGCACAGGTAGGTGCCCGGCACTCCGGTGCTGTAGGGGTCGAGGGCGATCCGTGGTCGCAGCACCACCTGGGTCTCGGTGTTGGCGCCGCCGATGATGTCGCCGCCGACGTAGTTCGGGTTCGACGCCGCCAGCCGGACCGGCCCGCTGCTCACGGTGGCCACGACACGGTCGCGGAACCCCGGGGCGAACCGTTCGATCTGCGCGACCACCGCCTCGGTGGCGTCGCCCGAATAGCCGTGCGGAACATGGGCGTACGCGTACAGCGGGTGCAGGTCGCCCTTCGACCGGCCGCGGTCGGCGAGGTACTGCTGGCCGACGAGGACGAACGGGCGCTCCGGCATCCGGCCCGTCGCGACGTCACGTTCGGCGTCGGCGATCTCCGCGAAAGTGCCACCCAGGTGGACGGTTCCGGCCAGGCCGCAGTCGGGGTTCGTCCACGGAACGCCGCCTTCGACGGCGAAGTCGACCTTGAACGCCGCCGGCCCGTGCCGGTAGCGGCGGTAGGCTTTCGCGACCCGGGACGGCAGCCGGTCGCCGAGGATATCGACGGCGGCGGACGGGGCGACGTCGAGCAGGACGATGTCCGCGGGCGGGAGGTCGCGGCTGCCGCGGACCCGGGTGCCCGTGGTGATCTTGCCGCCCCAATCGGTGAGCATCGCGGCGAGCGCGGTCGTGATGGACTGCGATCCGCCCTCGGCGACCGGCCAGCCGTAACGGTGTCCGGCGGCCACGATCATCAACCCGACGGCGGAGGTGGCAGGACGGTCGAGGCGGTAGTAGGCGTGGGCGGCGACCCCGCCGAACAGGGCTCGACCCTTCTCGGTGCGCCACCACCGGGCGGTGGCGGTCGCGGGCAGCAATGCCCGGGGCCCGAAGCTCGCGAGCTTCAGGGGATGCCGCGGGACATTCGCGATCGGCCGCATCAGGTCGGCGGCGAGGTCGTCGAAGCCGTCGGCGAGCCCGCCGAACATCCGCTGCCAGCGGGTTCCGTCGGCGCCGAGTCCGGCGGCGGTCGCGTCGACGGAGCGGTGCAGGAGTCCGGCCTCACCGGTGTCGAGGGGGTGGGCGCAGTCGATGTCGGCCCACTTCCAATTCAGGCCGTAGCGTTCGAGGTCGAGGGTCTGCAGGTACGGCGACCCGGCGCCCATGGGGTGGAAGGCGGAGCACTCGTCGTGCAGGAGTCCGGGGACGGTGAGTTCCGCGGACCGGGTGCCGCCGCCGATGGTGTCCGCCGCCTCGAAGACCTGCACCTCGACACCGTGGCGGGCGAGGTGGACCGCGGCAGCGAGCCCGTTGGGCCCGCTGCCGACCACGACTGCGGTGGTCACGGCCGCACCGCCGGCGTCGACTCCGTCAACTCACCCTCCTCGACCTCGGATGTTGCTCCCTCCAGCCTTCCCGCTTTCGGGACGTTTCCCTCCAGTGTCCACCGCACGTCGAACGGGATGGGTCCGTTCGGCAGCCACGGTTGCTCGGCGATGGCGTCGGCGACCTTGTAGGTGCCGCGTTCGATGACGCCGAGGGCGGCGTCGATCACCTTGTATTCCTGGATGCCCTTGTGGATCGGTTGCGACTCGATCCAGGCGATGAGGAACTCGCCCGGGGCGAAGTTGCAGCGGCGTTGGAGCGCGGCGATCAGGTGTTCGTTGTGCAGATGTCCGTCGCCGAAGTTGAACGCCACCAGTGAATTACAGCTGAACTCGGCCTCACGCAGGGAGTAGGTGTCGATGTTGTTGCCGAGCTGCCGGCTCATCAGTGACAGCAAGGCGCGGCCCTGACTGTGCATCGACCGCCAGCCCAGCAGCTGATGCATCACGACGTCGGCCACCTCGGGCGGGTAGGTCGCCAGCAACTGGGTGCGGGTGTTCTGGCTGGGCCGCTTGACGAACTGGTCGAGCTTGTCCTCCGCGCCCGGCGCGAAGGCCCAGGTCGCCGACGCCCAGTTACCCGCGTACTGGCGCATCGAGGGCAGGAACGAGACGAGGTCGGGGCGCAGGTTCCCGAGGATGGGGAAGAACACCAGTGCCGCGATGATCACGGCGAGCAGCAGCGGGGACGAGAAGTCCCCCAATCCGAAGCCGTTGGCGTTCGGGAAGCCGAGGAACAGGAACACCGACGCGTAGGCGAACAGCAGGTTCCACTCGAGCGGCACCGCGAGCGGGAACGTCGACAGGATGAACAGGTGGAACGCGACCATCAGCGCGACCGCGAGCAGGGTGACGGTGCCGTTCGTGGTGAACAGCAACACCAGTGGCGTGACCACCTCGACGACGGTGCCGAGGACGTGGGCGACTCCGCCTGCGACGACCGACGGCCGCAGGTCGTTCGGGAAGTTGCGATAGTGGGCGCGCTTGATCGACTTGAACGGCAACCAGGGGGTGTTGGACAGCATCGGGGGCACGACCATCGAGAAGTGGTGGCCCAGCTTGGAGATGCCGGCGCCGACCCACACCGACACGATGAGCAGCTTCAGCGCGACGATCATGTCCACGAACGGAAGGACACCGAAGAAGACGACGGCCGGGAAGTACTGCTCGCCGCGCGCTGCGATGAAGACGACCTTGTCGCGCAGCCCGATCACGACCAGCAGGGCGATCAGCGGTAACAGAAGCGTGGGATTCACCAGGCCGTGGTTGTCGGGCAGCACTGCGTCGATGGACGGTGTGTGCACGCCGGCGAACCCGAGCGCCAGGGCCAGGTTGACGAGGATCGCGAGATAGACGAGAACGTCGAAGACGGTGCGGGTGTCACCGGACGTCAGCGGCACCTTCCCCGGCCAGGGTGGAAGCCGGATGGTGCCGGGTCGCAGCCAGAACAGTGCGCCGCCCATCATGGGCTTGAAGTGCCCGGCGAGCGGGCCCCAGGAACCACCCAGTCCGAGGATCTCGACCAGCATCGTCCACAGGATCAGCTTCTGGTACACGACCGGGGCGTTCCACCATGCACCGACGTCGAGGACGTTGTACCCGGACGTGAAGGTCGCGATCGACAGGCCCACACCGAGATAGAGGACGAGCAGTTTCAGAATGTAGATGGTGTGCACCATCTTCGGGGTCCCGAAGCCGTAGTCGACCCAGTGCGTCGACATGGCGCGGATGCGGTCGAAGAACGGGCGGTCGAGGAAGGTGGCGGGGTCGACGTCGGGAAAGTTCCCGGTTTTGAATCCCATGGGAGGCTCCTGGGCGTGAAGTGGGTAGGGGGCATCGCCTCGGGTGGGTCCCGAGGTGTGGGGCGTACTGGATCAGCTGACGGCGGCAGGCCGGTGGCGGCTGCGCAGGCCGGGCTTGTCGATCTTGCCGACGGGGTTGCGTGGCAGGGCGTCGACGACGTGAATGGACACGGGCAGTTTGACTTTCGTGAGGCGTCCTCGGAGGTGGTCGGTGAGCTGGTCGTCGGTGACGGGGCTGTCGGGGTAGGTGACGACGTACGCGACGGGCACCTCGCCGTACACCTCGTGCGGTGCGCCGATCACCGCTGCCTCGAGCACGCCGTCGTGGGTGGCGAGGGCGTTCTCGATCTCCTTGGGGTAGATGTTCTCGCCGCCGCGGATGATCATGTCCTTGATCCGGTCGACGAGTGTGAGGTAGCCGTCCTCGTCGAGGCGGCCGACGTCGCCGGTGTGCAGCCAACCGTCGACGACGGTTTGTGCGGTCTCCTCGGGGCGTCCCCGGTAGCCATGCATGACGTTGGCACCTGCGACGATCACCTCTCCGGTGGCGCCGGCGGGCAGGTGGTCCCCGTCGGGTCCGGCGATGGCGATCCGCTGTCCGGGCAGCGCCGGTCCCACGGTGCCGAGCTTGCGGACACCGCCGGGCGGGTTGCACGCCGACGCGCACGTGCCCTCGGTGAGTCCGTACCCCTCGACGATGACGAGACCGAAACGCTGCTCGGCACGGTCGAGGAGTTCCTTGGAGATCGGTGCCGCCCCGCAGACCGCGAACCGAAGCGACGAGGTGTCGCCGACGGTGTCCTGCGAGACCAGGAGGGCGTAGATGGTCGGGACCGCGGAGAAGTACGTCGGCCGCAGCCTGGCGACGTCGTCGAAGAACCGGGCCGGCGAGAAACGTCCGGTGACGCTCAACTGCCCCCCGGCCAGCATCGGCGCGAGGAAGCTCACGCAGATCGCGTTGACGTGGAACAGCGGCAGGACGAGCAGGCAGTGGTCGGCGGCCGTGAGCGAGAAGTGCTCGACCATCGACGAACTCATGAACTGCAGGTTGTCGTGGGTGAGCATGACCCCCTTGGGGCGTCCCGTCGAACCGGACGTGTAGATGAGGAGTGCGATGTCGTCGCCGGACGGGCCGCTGTCGGGGGCCCAGTTCGGGCGCGGGGTCGTCGCCATGTCGGCCACGGCGATCGTCGGGCGGCCACCGGACGGTGCGCCCGGTCCCTCGTTGACGACGAGGACGGCATCGGCGTCCGCGAACTGGTACTCCGCCTCGACGGCGGTGAACGTGGGGTTGACCGGGGTCGCGGTCGCGCCGATCCGCCACGCGGCCATCAGGGCGACGAGAAGTTCCGCCCGGTTGGGCAGCATCACGGCGACGACGTCCCCGCTCCGGACGCCGTTGTCTGTCAGTTGCGCCGCGAACGCATCCACGCGGTCGGCGAACTGCCGGTAGGTGAGGTCGAGGTGGTCGTCGCGCAGGCACGGTGCGTCACCACGTGCTGTCGCGAGGTCCCAAGCGAAATAGCCGATGTCCGACACGGTTTCGATCCCCTTCGGTGGTGGTGTGATCCACGACACTATGCAGAGGGAACGAGATGCGGAATATTCCGTGGGGCTCGAGTTTGCACGGGGTTTTGTCCGCCGGAGACAAGCGGGCGAGTTTTTCGCCGATCACGCGTGCGCCTTCGGGGAAGGCGCCGGGGTTCGTGCCGGAGTAGTTGAGTCGGATGAATGGCCCGGCGGGTTCGGCGGGGAACCACTCGCCGCCGCGGGCGATGAGCACTCCTGCGGCTTCGCAGTCGCGGACGAGTTGAGGGAGGTCGGGTTGCGTCGGGCAGGCGCACCCAGAGGTTGAGTCCGCCTGTGGGCACAGCGGTGAGGTGTGCTCCCGGGACGTGCTCGCGCAGGCTGGTGACGAGCAGGTCGCGGCGTGCTCGGAGGTGTTGCCGGAGATTGCGCAGGTGGGTCTGCCATCCGGGCTGGGTGACGACGTCGAGTGCTGCGGCCTGGAGTAGTCCGCTGACATACATCGAGGCGGCACCGCGGTCGGCGAGGATGCGTTCCCGGGCCGGACCGCGGGCGACGACTGCGGCGATGCGTATGGACGGTGACACGCTCTTGGTCAGCGAGCGGGGGTAGACCACATGGCCGGCGTCGTCGTGCGCGGCGACGGGGTCGGAGGTGGTGTCGATCCCGAAATCGTGGGCCCAGTCGTCTTCGACGAGGAAGGCCCCGTGTGCCCGGACTAACTCGAATACTGCCTCGTACAACGTGTTCGACCATTGCGCGCCGGTGGGGTTGGCGTAGTTCGGTTGAGCGTAGAACACACGCGCGCCGGTCTCCTCGAAGGCTCGGGCCAGTTCGTCCGGGTCGAGGCCGTCGGGTCCGCTGGGCACGGGGACGACGTGTACTCCGGCCTGGGCCGCGGCCAGGATCGCGGCCCAATACGTGGGCGACTCCATCAGCAACGGCTGCCCGGTGGGAATTAGCGCCCGGAAGACGGAGCTGAGCCCGCTCTGACTTTCCGGGCAATACGATGACGTCGCTCACCGATCGAGTGGGCGGCGTTCGCGTACCTGGGTATCGTGAGCATGTTCCTCGGCTTCTTCGCCTGGTACCGCGGGCTCGCGATCGGGCCGATGGCACAGGCCAGCCAGGTCCAACTGTTCCAACCCGTGTTGACCATCTCCTGGGCGGCCCTGCTCCTGCGAGAACAGCTCACCTGCGCCACCGTCCTCGGCGGCGTGGCCGTCGTCGTCTGCGCAGGGACCGCTGTCCGAGCCCGCGGGCGCTTCGCGCCTGTGCGTGGTTAAGGAGTCCAGAGACTCGCCAACCACGCACGGGTGGCGGAGCCGCCTAGGCCCGACTGAGGATCGCCTGCAGGTCGGCGGCCGGGGAGAGGGTGCCGTACTCGTGGGTGCGGTCGGGGCCGAGGCGGGCGTCGACGAACGCGTCCGCGACCGAAGCCGGGGAGAACCGAACCAGCAGCGACGCCTGCAGCGCGAGGGCCATCGACTCGACGACGGTCCGGGCGCGCAACTGGGCCGCGGCGGGGTCGAGTCCGGCGAGGTCACCGAGTCGGCTGCGGACCCGGTCCAGGTGGGCGTCCAACACGGCGTTGCTCCCGCGCGCCAGGTTCACCTCGGCGTCGAAGGCGGCGACACTGTCGGGTTCGCGGGTCATCGCGCGCAGCACGTCGAGGGCGATGACGTTGCCCGACCCTTCCCACACGGCCATGACTGGCTGTTCGCGGTAACGGCGGGCGAGCGGGAAGTCCTCGGTGTAGCCGTTGCCGCCCAGGCATTCCAGCGCCTCGTAGGCGTGATGCGGGCCGCGCTTGCAGATCCAGTACTTCGCGACCGCGGTCGCGAGCCGGCGGAAGCTGCGTTCCTGCTCGCTCGCGTCGTCGTCGTGGGCGCGGGCGAGGCGCAGGGCGGTGACCGTCGCCGCCTCGGACTCGAGCGCGAGGTCGGCCAGCACCGACGTCATGGCGGGCTGATCGGCCAGCATCGCACCGAACGCCGAACGGTGCCGGGCGTGCCACACCGCCTCGGCCACCGACTGCCGCATGCCCGCGGCGCTGCCGAGCACGCAGTCGAGGCGGGTGCGCGCCACCATTTCGATGATCGTCCGGACCCCGCGTCCGGGTCCGCCGACCATGACGCCGACGGTGCCGTCGAGTTCGATCTCGGACGACGCGTTGGACTTGTTGCCCAGCTTGTTCTTCAGCCGCTGGATGCGGAAGACGTTGCGGGTGCCGTCCGGGAGGATGCGCGGCAGCAGGAAGCACGAGAGGCCTTCGCCGCCCGCGCCTTCCGCCTGCGCGAGCACGAGGAACGCGTCGGACATCGGCGCGGAGCAGAACCACTTGTGCCCGGTCAGCAGGTAGTCGGCGCCGGGACCGCCGCGTCCGGCAGGTGTCGCGACGGTGGTGTTGGCACGGACGTCAGAGCCGCCCTGCTTCTCCGTCATCGACATGCCGAAGATCGCGGACGCCTTGCCGGGCGCGTCGAGTTCGGCGGCGTAGCTGCGGGACAGGGCCCGCGGCTTCCAGATCGCGGCGACGTCGGGTTGCAGATCGAGGGAGGGGATGACGGCGTTGGTCATCGAGATCGGGCAGGAGTGTCCGGGTTCGATCTGCGCGAACATCATGAATGCCGCTGCGCGCGCGACGTTCGCGCCGGGCTTCGGGTCGGCCCACGCCGACGTGTGCGCCCCGTGCGCGACGGCCGCGGAGATGATCCGGTGATAGGCGGGGTGGTATTCGACCTCGTCGATCCGGTTGCCCCACCGGTCGAACGTCTTCAGCTCGGGGATGACGGTGTTGGCGAGCTCGGCGTCGTGCTGGAACGTGGCGCTGCCGACGAGTGCACCGATGTCAGCGAGTTCCGGAGTGGCCCACTCGGCGTCGTGACGCGACACCGCCTCGAACAGCACCGTGTCGAGAGTGAACTCGTTGACGTCGGTTCGGGGCACCGACTGGTTGAGCACGGTGTGCGTGCGGTGCGGGGCGGGATGAGTGACGTTCGTTTCGGAAAAAGTAGTCATGACACAGTCTTTCGTGAGTCAGCTCGCGGAGCGGATCAGGTGCTTCTGGATCTTGCCGGTGGGCGTGCGGGGCAGGACGGTGGCGAACACGTAGTCGCGGGGAATCTTGTAGCGCGCCAGCCTGTCCGACAGATAGTCGCGGAGGTCGTCAGCTCCCAAGATGTCGGGTTCGCGCCACACGACGTGCGCGACGACCGTTTCGCCCCATTCGGGGTGCGGCCGACCCACGACCGCGACATCTACGACTTCGGGATGGCCGGAGATGACGTCCTCCACTTCCTTGGAATAGACGTTCTCGCCGCCGGTGATGATCATGTCTTTCGCCCGGTCGACGATGTAGAGGTAGCCGTCGTCGTCCTGGCGTGCGAGATCGCCTGTGCGGTACCAGCCGCCGTCGGCGAACACGGCCGCGGTAGCGTCGGGATCGTCGAGGTACCCCTGCATCACGGTCTCGGTGCGCAGCCAGATCTCGCCGATCTCCCCGGCCGGCACGTCGACGCCGTCGGGGCCGGCCAGGCGCATGTCGACGCCGGCCAGCGCGACCCGGCCGATCGAGCCGGCCTTCGCGAGCTGCTCCTCCGGGTAGAGGACAGCTCCGACGGGACCGGTCTCCGTCATCCCGTACACCTGGTAGAAGCGGGTGGTCCGGTACGACTCGACGAGCCTGCGGGCCACGTCCGCGCCGATCGGCCCGCCGCCGTACAGCCAGGCCCGGACGCTCGACAGGTCGTAGTCGGCGAAGTCCGGCACGGCATTCAGCGCCGTGGTGTAGATGACCGGCGGCCCGAAGCACAGCGTGATGCGTTGCTGCTGAATCGCTTTTAGGAAATGGACGGGATGGTACTCGCGGACGAGCACGACGGTGCCGCCCATGTACAGCGTCGCCATCAGCCAATTGTTCAGCGGGGACGCGTGCCAGATCGGGACGGCCATCAGCAGTCGCTCGTCGCGGGTGATCGACAGACCGAGGGCCGCCGTAGTCGCCACGAGCACGACGTTGCGATGGCTGTGCACGCAACCCTTCGGCGCGCCGGTGGTGCCGGACGTGTAGAGCATCTCGGCCGGGTCGTTCTCGTCGACTTCGATGCCGTCGATCGGGTCGACGTCGGCGATCGCGTCGTCGAAGCACGCGTGCCCCTCCGCGGCGGTGTCGGTGGACAGCAGTTGCACCGGCGTTTCCAGCCGTTCGACCACGGGCGCGAGTTCGCCGTCGAAGACACACACCTTCACGTGCGCGTGCCGCAGGATGTAGTCGACCTCGGGGGCCTGCAACTTGTGGTTGACGGGCACCACCACCGCGCCGATGCGCCAGGCACCGAGCATCGCGCAGACGAAGCCCGGGGTGTTGAAGCACATGAGGGCGACGCGGTCCCCGTGCCCGACCCCCAACCGGCGTAGCAGTGCGGCGGCGCGGCGGCTGCCGTCCTGCACGGAACCATACGTATGGTCGCGTCCCTGGAAATGAAGAAAGGCCTTGTCGGGCGTCTTGCGGACGTTGCTGTCGAATACGCGAACGATGTTCATCGCGCTCCTTGGAGAGGGGTTCAGTCGATGGAGGTGTTGAGGACGGTCTCGGGGATCTGCAGGTTCGCGAAGATGACGGCGACGGCCTCCTCGAGCGAGTAGCCGAAGCTCTCGCCGGTGGCGGTCTTCTGGATCACCAGTCCGAAGATCGCCGACCAGAACGCCTTCGCCTCGACGTCGATGCCGGCTCGCAGTTTCCAGCCGGTGCGCATCAGTGTGCGGATGAGGGCGTCCTCGCCCGAGGAATGCAGAGTGCGGAGGGTATCGGTGATGAGGTCGCGGAGTTCGCCGCGGCGGCCGGTCATGAGCATCGCTTCCACGAACAGTTCGACGCTGGGCGCGCCGGGTCCGAGGAGGGATCCGACGAGTTTCTCCGTGTAGTCGCCGACGGTCTCGGCGGTGGCGGCGTCGTCCTCGGCGCGCTTGCCGGCGCGCAGCACGGCACCGCATGCGACTTCGACGAAGAGCCGTTCCTTGGAGCCGTAGTAGTAGGTCACCTGATTGGGGTGCGCCCCCGCGGCGGCGCAGATCTGTGTGATCGGGACGCCTTCGCCGTGTTCGAGGAAGAGTTCGGTGGCGGCGGTGAACAGGGCGTCGCGGGTCTGACGACCGGACTCCCGGGTTGCGCGCGCTGCTCGGCCCGTCTGCGACACCATGACCACCCTCCTACTTGTTTGTATGGCAAACAATAACTGGACTTTGTTTGTATGACAAACAAGGAGAGTGACGGGCGTCGCGCCGGACCTCCTCCGACCCCGGAAATACCGACTGCCAGGGTTACGCTGCTCACCATGTTTTCTTCCGTCGGAGCGAAGATCCGTGTGGTGGTGGCGCTACTGCTCACCGCCCTGCTGGCGCTGACCCTGTCGTCGTGTTCGAGTGACAGCAGTTCGTCGGGATCGGCGTCGCAGGATCTGTGTTCGCCACCCGGCGTGGGGGCGGCCACCGCTGCCCCGACCAACCTCGCAGCCTCGGGGGCCGCGGCCGAGGACAAATACACCACCCCCGGTGTCACCCCCCTCGACCAGATCGACGCGTCCAAGCTGAACCTCATCACCCCGGGCGTGCTCACCGTCGGCACGCTGTCCGACGCGCCGCCGAGCATCTGTGTGAACTCGGAGAACCAGTTCACCGGTTACGACAACGAACTGCTGAGGGCCGTCGCCGACAAGCTGGGCCTGCGCGTCGACTTCGTCGGCACCGAGTTCGCCGGACTGCTCGCCCAGGTGGCGGGACGCCGCTTCGACGTCGGATCCTCGTCCATCACCACGACGGACGAGCGGCGTAACACCGTCGGCTTCACCAACGGCTACGACTTCGGCTACTTCTCCCTCGTCGTTCCCAACGGCGGTCCGATCCAGGGCTTCGACGACCTCACCGCGACCACTCGGATCGGTGTAGTCCAGGGCACCGTCCAGGACGACTACGTCGTGAACACGCTGAAGCTGAACCCGGTGAAATTCCCCGACTACGCCACCGCGTACGCCAACCTGAAGTCCGGGCAGATCGACGCCTGGGTGGCGCCGTCGCAGCAAGCCGAGGGTGCCATCGCGCCCGGCGATCCCACGTCGATCGTCGAGAACACGTTCAGCGTCAACAACTTCGTGGGCTGGGCCGTCAACAAGGAGAACCAGCCGCTCATCGACGCCCTCAACTCCGGGCTCGACGCCGTCATCGCCGACGGCACCTGGGCGCAGCTGTACTCCGACTGGGTGCCCCGCGAACTGCCCGAGGGCTGGAAGCCCGGCAGCAAGGCGGCACCCGTGCCCGACCTGCCGGACTTCGCCGCGCTCGCCGCCCAGAACGCGGACAACACGACCGAAACCCCGGTCGCGGAACCCAAGTCGACACTCGAGCAGCTGAAGGACACGTTCTTCGACTGGGACCTCTACACGCGGGCGTTCCCAGACCTGCTCAAGACCGGTCTGCCGAACACGTTGATCCTGGCGCTGGCGTCGGGCATCGTCGGCACCGTCCTCGGCATGCTGCTCGCGATGGCCGGCATCTCCCGCACCCGCTGGCTCCGCTGGCCCGCCCGCGTCTACACGGACGTGTTCCGCGGGCTGCCCGCCGTCGTCATCATCCTCATCGTCGGTCTCGGCGCCGGACCCATCGTCAAGGGACTCACCGGCAACAACCCCTACTGGCTCGGTGCGGCCGCGCTGTCACTGCTCGCGTCCGCGTACATCGGTGAGATCTTCCGGTCCGGCATCCAGAGCGTCGAACCCGGACAGCTCGAGGCGTCCCGGGCGCTCGGCTTCAGCTACCGGAAGTCGATGACGCTGGTCGTCGTCCCGCAGGGTGTGCGACGGGTGCTGCCCGCGCTGATGAACCAGTTCATCTCCCTGATCAAGGACTCGTCGCTGATCTACTTCCTCGGCCTGCTCGTCAGCCAGCGGGAACTGTTCGCCGTCGGCCGCGACCTCAACGCCCAGACCGGCAACCTGTCGCCGCTCGTCGCCGCCGGCCTGTTCTACCTGGCGCTCACCATTCCGCTGACGCACCTCGTCAACTACATCGACAACCGTCTGCGCACCGGCCGCGCCGACACGTCCGGCACGCTCGACCCGGTGGAACAGTCCATCGTCGTGGAAAGGGGATAAGGCGATGGCCGTCTCTCTCACTGGCACCGACCTGCATCTCGCCTTCGGAACCAACAAGGTGCTCCGCGGCGTGGACCTCCACGTCGACGCCGGGAACACCGTCACCGTGATCGGACCGTCCGGCTCCGGAAAGTCCACGCTGCTGCGCGTCCTCAACCGGCTGCACGAACCCGATCAGGGCGACGTCCTCCTCGACGGGAAGTCGGTGCTGAAGGACAACCCCGACAAGCTGCGGCAGCGCATCGGCATGGTGTTCCAGCACTTCAATCTGTTCCCGCACAAGACCGTCGTCGACAACATCGCCCTCGGGCCCCGCAAGCTCAAGGGGATGTCCAAGGACGAGGCGCGGTCGCTGGCGCTCGAGCAACTCGAACTCGTCGGGCTCGCCAACAAGGCCGACTCGCGTCCCGGCAACCTGTCCGGCGGGCAGCAGCAGCGCGTCGCGATCGCCCGCGCCCTCGCGATGAAGCCCGAGGTCATGTTCTTCGACGAGGCCACCTCCGCGCTCGACCCCGAACTGGTGAAGGGCGTCCTCGCGCTGATGGCCGACCTCGCCAAGGGCGGCATGACGATGGTCGTCGTCACCCACGAGATGGGCTTCGCCCGTGAGGTGTCCGACACCGTGCTGTTCATGGACCACGGTTCCGTCGTCGAGACCGGGAAACCGGATCAGCTGTTCGACAAGCCCGAAACCGAACGGCTGCAGCAGTTCCTGTCCCAGGTACTGTAGGCCGCTTCGCGGCCTGTGCGTGGTCGACGAGTCCTGAGACTCCTTAACCACGCACGGGCGCGAAGCGCCTACCGCGTCATCGCCCGGATCCTTCTGGCCGCGACGGAGATCAGCGCCAGTGTGGGTTCGGTTGCGACCTCCGACTCGATCTCGGTGAGCAGTGCCCGCGCCCGGGCGAGGCGGGCGGCGTTGTGCTGTTCCCACTGGTCGACCTTGTCGGACGCGTCGTCGCCGGGTTCGCTCACGGACAGCGCGTCGAGGGTGATGGCGCGCAGCGAGCTGTAGAGGTCGTCGCGCAGGGCGAGACGTGCAAGGGCGTGCCACCGGTCCAGCCGGGGGAGCGCCGTGACGGCGGTCAGTGCGGTGTTGATGTGCAGGTGCGCCGACAGCGCGAAGTACAGTTCGGCGACGTCCTCGGGGCGGTGCTGTGAGATCTCCGCGATGTCCACGATGTCGAGGAGGCAGTACGTGTGCAGCAGGTCCGCCACGTCGGCGGCGAGCCCGGTCTCCGCGCCTCGCGACGTGAGGGCCTCGGTGCGCCGCTCCACGGCGGTGATCTCGTCGCCGCGCAGCCATTCCCGGACCCGCGGGCCGAGGTCGCGGACGACCGGCCGGTAGCGGGCGATGGTGGCCTCGAGCGGCAGCGGTTGCGGCCGGTGCGTGGTCAGCCACCGGGACGCGCGGTCGATCAGTCGCTGGGTCTGCACCGTCAGTGCATTCGTCCCGGCCGTCGGCGTCGTGTCGGCCGTCGCCCGGATCCGCTCGAAAGTCGCTCCGAGGTCGAAGATCTCGGTGACCGCCGTGAAGGCGTTCACCGCCTCTGCCGAGTCGGCGCCGGTCTCCTCCCGCAGCCGGAAGGCGTACGTCATCCCCGCCCGGTCGACCATGTCGTTGACGACCGACGTCGTGACGATCTCCCGGCGCAGCGGATGCGCGGCGACCGTGTGCGCGAACTCCCGCCCGAGCCGCGGCGGGAAGTAGTTGTGCAGCCGGCCGGCGTAGACCCGGTTGTCGGGCAGGGTGGTGCCCGCCACCTCACTCTTGATGAACCGCTTGACCTGCGCGGTCAGCTGCGCCAGTTCCGGGCTCGTCAGCCCCCTCTGCTCGCGTTCGAGCACACCGAACTGTGCGGACGTCGGGAGCACGTCGATCGCGCGGTCCACGTGCCCGCGTCGTTCGAGGTCGTCGACCATGCGGGAGTGGAAGCTGACGAGCGTGCCTGCCTGCGCCCGGTTCAGGCTCATCATCTCGTTCTGGCTGCGGTTGTCGGCGAGGACGAGCCTGCTGACGTCGTCGGTCATGTCGGACAGCAGTTCTCGACGGTCCTGCGCGGCGAGGGAGTTGTCTGCGGTGGCACCGGCGAGGGCGATCTTGATGTTGACCTCGTGGTCGGAGCAGTCGACCCCGGCCGAGTTGTCCAGCGCGTCGGTGTTGACGCGACCTCCATCGCGCGCGTACTCGATCCGGCCGAGCTGGGTCAGGCCGAGGTTGCCACCCTCGCCGACCACCCGGACGCGCAGCGCGGGCGCGTCGAGCCGGACGGCGTCGTTCGACTTGTCGCCGACGTCCGCGTGACTCTCCGACGTCGCCTTCACGTAGGTGCCGACGCCGCCGTTCCACAGCAGGTCCGCGGGCGCACCGAGAACGGCGCGCACGAGTTCGACGGTGGTGAGTGCCCGATCGGTCTCGATGCCCAGCGCGCGCCGGGCCTGCGGGGTGAGGCGAACCGATTTCGCCGACCGGTCGACGATCATGGCGCCCTCGCTCAGGACCGCGCCGTCGTAGTCCTTCCAACTGGACCTGCCGAGTGCGAAGAGCCGTGCGCGCTCGTCCCACGATTTCTGCGGGTCCGGATCGGGGTCGATGAAGACGTGCCGATGGTCAAACGCCGCGATCAGCCGGATGTGCGGGCTGAGCAGCATCCCGTTTCCGAAGACGTCGCCGCTCATGTCGCCGATGCCGACGACGGTGAAGTCGTCGGTGCGGGTGTCGACGCCCATTTCGCGGAAGTGCTGCAGGACGCTCTCCCACGCGCCGCGGGCGGTGATGCCCATCGCCTTGTGGTCGTATCCGACGGAACCACCGGACGCGAATCCGTCGCCGAGCCAGTACCCCCGCTCGAGCGCGATCGCGTTGGCGACATCCGAGAACGCCGCTGTTCCCTTGTCGGCGGCGACCACGAGGTAGGTGTCGTCGCTGTCACGCCGGACGATGCCCTCCGGCGCCATCACCTGCCGGGTGGTGATGTCGAGGTTGTCGGTCATGTCGAGCAGGCTCGAGATGAACTCGCGGTAGCAGGAGATTCCCGCGGCCAGCATCGCCTCCCGGTCGGCGGCGGCATCACCGGACGGCGTGGGCTGGTTCTTCACGACGAAACCGCCCTTCGCTCCCGCGGGCACGATGACGGCGTTCTTGACGGCCTGCGCCTTGACGAGTCCGAGGATCTCGGTGCGGAAGTCGTCGCGCCGATCCGACCATCGGATGCCGCCGCGGGCGACGTCGTCGAATCGCAGGTGCACGCCCTCCATCCGCGGCGAGTACACGTAGGCCTCGTATTTCGGCCTCGGCAGCGGCAATTCGTTGATGGACGAGGAATCGAATTTGAACGCGAGTGCTGTCGTGGGACGGTCGCCGGCGAAGTACGTGGTCCGGGTGGTGGCACGGATCAGGGAGAGCAGCGCCCGCAGGATCCGGTCGGCGTCGATCCCGGCGACCGCATCGATCGCTCCGGAGATGCGGTCCTCGAGGGCGTCCTCCGCGGCGGTGTCTCGTTCGACGCCCGGGTCGAGTCGGAGCGCGTGGAACTCGACGAGAAGTTGCGTGATGGCGTCGTTGCTCAGCAGCACTCGTTCGACGTTGCTGCGGCTGTACGGGAGTCCGGCCTGACGCAGGTACGCGGCATACGCGCGGAGGATGGTCACCTGACGCCATCCGAGCCCGGCGTGCAGGACGAGAGTATTGAACCCGTCGACCTCGGTCTCACCCGTCCACGCCGCGCGGAACGCGTCCGCGATCCGGCGGTCGCGAGTGACGCCGTGGCCGTCCGTCACGGCGACCAGATCCACGGTCAGGTCGTAGATCCACGCACGATGCCCGTCCGGGCGGGTCAGCGCCGCCGGACGTTCGTCGAGAGCGTTGACGCCCAGGCTGGACAGAATCGGCAGAACCTCGTTGAGCGGTGCGGGTTTTCCGACGGCGTAGATCTTGAGGTTCTCGTACGGCGCGGACGCCTCGGTGGTGGTGGTGAACGTCAGCCCCACACTGTCGACGTCGAGGCGTTCCACCTCGGCGATGTCGCGGATCGCTTGTGCCGGATCGGTTTCGGTGGCATAGCTGATCGGCAGCGCGGACGCGTAGTGGCGTGCGACCGCGGTGTCGAGGCGGTGCGGTTCCGTGAGCAGCGTGTTGCGCCACAGCTCGTGGGACCAGGGGGTGTCGAGTTCCGTACCGATGCTGTTCATGACGATGGGGTGATCTCCTGTAGTGGGATCGGAGCGAAGCCGATCACGCAGTGATGAAGCGAATCAGTTGACCTGGGCGGGCCTGAGCGATCCGGTCGATGTCCTCGTCCGCGACGACGCCGATGACGGGGTAGCCGCCGGAGATGGGATGGTCCGCGAGGAAGACGACGGGCTGCCCGCTCGGCGGAACCTGGATGGAACCGAGCGCGACACCCTCCGTGGGGAGTTCGGCCTCGGACGTCCGCACCAGCGGGGGCGCGTCGCCGTGCCGGTTCAGGCGGGCGCCGATGCGGTCGGTGTCCGGGGAGACGGCCCACGCACCCGTGGTCAGCGCGTCCGGGTTGGTGAACCAGTCGTCGCGGGGGCCTGCGATGACGCGGACCGACAGCGGTCCCGGGTCCATCGCCGGCAGCGGCGCGACGTCGACGTTCGGGAAGTTCCTCGTCCACGTGCCGACGGGCAGAACGTCGTTGGGTTTCAACGCTTCCGGACCGATCCCGGAGAGCGTGTCGCTGCTGCGGGAGCCGAGTACCTCCGGCACCGCCACGCCGCCGCGGATGCCCACGTAGCAGCGCAGGCCGACCTGCGCGTACTGCAACCGCAGCGTCTGCCCCGGGTGCATCACGACGACGCTCGCGTGGCCCATCGGGATTCCGTCGAGCAGTGCCGGCGCGGGCGCACCCGTGACTGCCACGGTGGTCACGGCACGCGCGCGGAGGGCGAGACCGCCCATCAGCACCTCGATGCAGGCACTGTCTTCGTCGTTGCCGACGAGACGATTCGCCAACTTCGCGGACCCGCGGTCGGCGGCGCCGGACACGCCCACTCCCGAACTCAGGTAGCCGGGGCGGCCGAGATCCTGGATCAGGCTGAGCGGTCCCGTTTCGAGTACTTCGAGTTCACTCACAGTGTTTCCTCGTCGACGAATCGGACGCGACGTCCCGGCTGCAGCAGCGCCGGGGGCTCCGCGTCGAGGTTCCACATCGGGGAGTCCGTGGTTCCGATGATCTGCCATCCGCCGGGCGACGATCGCGGATACACCGCGCCGTAACCGCCGGCGAGGGCCACCGACCCGGCGGGCACCACGGTGCGGGACTGAGCGCGGCGGGGAACGGTGAGCCGGTCGTCGCCGCAACTGAGGTAGGCGAAACCCGGTGCGAATCCGATGAAGACGCAACGCCAGGTTGCCGACGTGTGTGCGGCGATCACGTCCTCGCGGGTGATCCGCAGATGGTCGGCGACATCGGCGAGATCCGCGCCGTCGTAGCGGACCGGGATCGTGACCGGGTCAAAGTCGGACGCGCCGGTGGGATCGGTTTCCTCGAGATCGGCGGTCATCGTCCGCAACGCGCGGCGCACCTCGTCGAGGTCGGTCCGCGGTGTCGTGGTCACGAGCACCGTGCGCGCCGCGGGAAGGACGTCCTCCACACCGGGGACCGGTGTGCGGCGGAGCCGTTCGGTCAGCGACACGACCAGCGGTTCCGACTCGAGTTCGACGAGGAGAGTCCGGTTGCCCGCCGGGAGTATCCGGGTGGCGGCGCTGGGGGTGGTCATGTGAACGACTCGAGGGTGACGTCAGCGCTCTCCAGGGCGTGCCGGACCTGACGGGCCGTGCGCACCGATCCGGGGGTGTCACCGTGCACGCAGATGCTGCGCACCGCGACCGCTACCTGCTCCCCGTCGAGGGACTCCACCGTTCCGGTGGACGCCATCCGCACGGCCTGCGCGGCGGCCAGTTCCGGATCGTCGATGACGGCACCCTGCACCGACCGCGACGTCAAAGTGCCTGCGGCGGTGTAGCGGCGGTCGGCAAACCCTTCGGCCACGAACTCGATGCCGTGGGTCTGCGCGGCCCGCTCCAGCTGCGAGCCGGGTGGGCCCATGAGTGCGAGCGGTTCGGTGAAGGCGTCGATGGCCGACGCGACCGCATCGGCCCGCTCGTAGTCGAGCGCAGCGGAATTGTAGAGCGCACCATGCGGTTTGACGTATGTCACCGCGGATCCGGCAGCGCGGGCGAACCCGGCGAGCGCGCCGATTTGGTAGAGCGTCTCGTCGCGCAGATCCGCCGGCGACACCCCGAGTTCACGGCGTCCGAATCCGGCCAGGTCCCGGAACCCCACGTGCGCGCCGATCGCGACCCCGCGTGCGGCGGCGTTCTCGCAGGCCCGGCGGATGATCATCGGATCCCCCGCGTGAAAGCCGCACGCGATGTTGGCGCTGGTGACGATGTCGAGAAGGGCCTCGTCGTCGGCCAGGCGCCACTGCCCGAAGCCCTCGCCGAGGTCGCAGTTCAGATCAATGCGCATCGGGGACCTCCAGGACGTACTCGCTGTCCGGGGTGTCGGTGATCAGCATGTACCCGGGTGCGTGGGTGATCGCGAACGGCAACCGCGACGCCATCACCGCCGCCTGTGGGGTGACCCCGCACGCCCAGAACATCGGCACGTCGCCCGGCGCGAACGTCACCGGATCGCCGAAGTCGGGGGCCGCGAGATCGGCGATGCCGAGTTCCGCGGGATCACCGATGTGCACGGGCCCGCCGTGGACGGCCGGCATCCGCGCCGAGATCGCCGACGCGAGAGCCACCTGGTGTTCGGGAACGGGCCGCATCGACACGACCATCGGTCCGCTCACCCGGCCTGCGGGCCTGCACTCGCGGTTCGTCACGTACATCGGGACGTTGCTGCCCTGCTCGACGTGCCGGAGCGGCACGCCGGCAGCCGCCACCGGGTGCTCGAACGTGAAGCTGCATCCGATGTGGAAGGCCACGAGGTCGTCGCGCCACAGCGCCGACACGTCCGCGGTCTCGTCGGCGAGTTCGCCGTCCTTCCACACGCGGTACAGCGGCAGGTCGGTGGTGATGTCGGCGCCGGGCGCGAGCGTCGTCGCACGGGAGCCCACGTCGCCGACGTCGAGGACGGGGCACGGCTTCGGGTTCCGCTGCGTGAACAGCAGGACGTCGTAGGCCCACTCCTCCGGGACGGCGATGAGATTCGTCTGAGCGAATCCGGGCGCCAGACCGGCGGTCGGGGTGATGCGTCCCGATCGGAACGCGGAGCGGAGGTCGGTCGGTGAGTCAGTCAAGTTGGATCCCGCGGGTCTCGGGGAGGAAGAACAGGGCGATAACCGCGATGGCGTAACCGAGGGCACCGAAGATCATCGCGCCGCCGATACCCAGCTGGGTGGCCGCCAGGAAGCCCACGACCGCGGGGAACACGGCGCCGACCGCGCGGCCGAAGTTGTACGTGAAGCCCTGACCGGTGCCGCGGGCGTGCGTCGGGTACAGCTCGGAGAGGAACGATCCGAAGCCGCTGAAGATCGCCGACGTGCAGAAGCCGAGGGGGAATCCCAGGATGAGGATCAACGTGTTCGCGCCCTCCGGCACCTGGGTGTAACCCACCATGAATACGGCCGACAGGGCCGCGAACAGCTGCATGGTCCGCTTACGTCCCAGCTTGTCGGTGAGGATGCCACCGCTGACGTAACCGAGGAAGGCGCCCGAGATCAGGATCGCCAGGTAGCCGCCGGTGCCGACGACGTCGAGTCCGCGGGAGCTCTTGAGGAATGTCGGCAGCCAGGACGCCAGCGTGTAGTAGCCGCCCTGCACCCCGGTGGCGAGCAGCGACGCGAACACGGTGGTGCGGATCAGCGGGCCGCGGAAGATGGCGGCGAACGAGCCCGTCTCCTTGCCCGCGGACTCACGGCGCTCCGTGACGACCTCGGGATCCTTCAGATTCCGGCGGACCCAGATGATGAGGAACGCGGGCAGAACACCGGTGAAGAACAGCACTCGCCAGGCGACGTCGGGATCGAACAGCTGGAAGACGACCGTGTAGACGATCACCGCCAGCGCCCAGCCGACCGCCCACGCGCTCTGGACGAATGCCACGGCCCGGCCCCGGTACTCGGCCCGGGCGTACTCGGCCACGAGAATCGCACCCGCCGCCCACTCGCCGCCGAAGCCGAGGCCCTGGAAGGCGCGAAAGACGAGCAGCGTCTCGAAGTTCGGCGCGAAGCCGCACAGCACCGTGAAGATCGTGTACGTCGCGACGGTGACCTGCAGTGTCCGGACCCGGCCGATCTTGTCGACGAGGACTCCCGCGAGTGCGCCGCCGAGCGCGGACACCACCAGCGTCACCGTCGTCAGCAGACCTGCCTGACCTGTGGTGAGGCCGAAGTAGGCGGCGATCGCGGCGAGCCCCAGCGGGAGGACCTGGAAGTCGTAGGAGTCGAGCCCGTACCCGCCGAACGCGCCGACGAAGGCTCTTTTTCCCTTCGGCCCGAGGGTGCGGAACCAGTCGAAGGGGCGCGCCTGCGCGACCTCGGTCTGTGTGTCTGTGGTCATGGCACCTCGCCTGAAGAAGGGATGTAACCGCCCTCACATTACAAATCGTTCAACGATCCTGCAATACCTCAAGGGGATCGTTATCCTGGAAGAAATCGCGGAAAGGCGCTGACAACTATGCTTGCGGTCGAGATCGAAACCTGAGGAGTGGACTTGACCAGCTCGAATGCCCTTCGCGGCGATGCGCATTCCCGCCTGGCCGCTCACCGCGGCCTGCTCGAACGCACCAGCAGGACCACACGGGTGGCGGGCATCCTGCGCGACGCGATCATCGACGGAGCGTTCCGACCTGGGGCGCGACTCTCCGAACCCGACATCTGCGCCGCCCTCGACGTCTCCCGTAACACCGTCCGCGAGGCCTTCCAGATCCTGATCGAAGACCGCCTGGTCGCGCACGAACTCAACCGCGGCGTCTTCGTCCGCGTGCCCACCGCCGAAGACATCACCGAGCTCTACATCTGCCGGCGCGTCGTCGAATGCGCCGGCGTCAACGGATTCGACCCCGAGACCGGCGACCTGTCCGGGGTGGCCGAGGCCCTCGCCCTGGCGGACGAGCGGCACGCCGTCGAGGACTGGACCGGCGTCGGCACCGCCGACATCCACTTCCACAGCGCCCTCGCGAGCCTCAACAACAGCAACCGCATCGACGAACTGATGCGCAGTGTGTGGAATGAGGCGCGGCTCGTCTTCCACGTCATGGACGACGCCCACCGATTCCACGGGCCGTACCTCACCCGCAACCACGAGATCTACGACGCTCTGGCCGCCGGCAACACCGAAGCCGCAGGTCAGCTACTCAAGACTTACCTCGAAGACGCCGAGGCGCAGATCCTGGGGGCGTACCGCCCCGTGAGTGGTTGAGGAGTCTCTGGACTCCTTAACCACGCACGGGCGCGAAGCGCCCGTAGAAGCCCTCGATGTGGTCCCGCACGAGGCCGGCGGCCTCGGCTCCGTGCCCGGCGCGGAGGGCGCCGACGATGCCGCGGTGCTCGCAGCGCAGTCCGGTCGCGACCGCAGGCCAGTCGTCGAGGAGCGGGACCGCCTGCATGACATAGCCGTGAATGGAATCGCGGAGCGAGGCCATCATCGCCTCGACGAGGACGTTGCCCGCGAGGCCGGCCATCGCGACGTGCAGGTCGGCGTCGAGCCGGTGGAACGCCTCGGGGGACAGCTCCTCGTCGTCCATGGCGTCGAGCAGCGCGTCGATGGCGGAGAAGTCGAGTTCGCGGGACTGTTCGGCGGCTTCCTGCACCGCCCACGACTCGAGCAGCGTCCGGGTCTGGACGACGTCGCGGATCGGCAGCGTGCGCGTCGCCATGTGCAGTCGCAGGGCCGCGCCGATGGATGCTGCGGGGTCGGCGGCCACGATCGCGCCGGCGTCCGGACCGGACCCGACCGCCGTGCGGACGATGCCCATCGCCTCGAGCACGCGGATGGCCTCGCGGACGGACGAGCGTCCGACCCCGAGTTCCTCCGCCAGTGCGCGTTCGGCGGGCAACCGGCCGCCGACGGTGAGTTTGCCGGCCGCCAGATCCTGCTCGATGCGGTGCAGGACGACCTCGTGTGTGCGCACGATCGAAGTTTACCTGGTGTGGTCTGACCACAGTGCGCTACTGTGGTCAGACCACAGCCCAGCCCGGTTGGAGTACCCGATGAGAATCGCCTTGTTCGCCACGTGCCTGGCGGATGCCCTGTTCCCCGAATCCGCCACCTCCACGGTCCGCCTCCTCGAGCGGCTCGGCCACGAGGTCGTGTTCCCGCCCAAGCAGACGTGCTGCGGACAGATGCACGTCAACACCGGCTACCAGGCCGAGGCGCTGCCGCTCGTGCGCCACCACGTGGAGGCGTTCGAGAGCGGACCGTCCTGGGACGTCGCCGTGGCCCCGTCCGGTTCCTGCGTCGGATCCGTCCGGCACCAGCACGCGATGGTCGCCCGCCGGTACGGGGACGAATCCCTCGCGACGCGCGCCGAGGAGATCGCGTCCCGGACGTACGAGCTGTCCGAACTGCTCGTCGACGTCCTCGGCGTCACCGACGTCGGCGCCTACTACCCACACCGGGTGACGTACCACCCGACGTGCCACTCGCTGCGGATGCTGCGCGTCGCGGACAAGCCGCTGCAACTGCTGCGCGCGGTGCGCGGGATGACGCTGATCGAACTGCCCGCCGCCGAATCCTGTTGCGGCTTCGGCGGAACGTTCGCGCTGAAGAACTCCGAGACCTCCACCGCGATGCTCGCCGACAAGATGGGCAACGTGCTGAGCACGGGCGCCGAGGTGTGCAGCGCCGGCGACTCGTCCTGCCTGATGCACATCGGCGGCGGACTGTCTCGGCTGCGCAGCGGGGTCCGCACCGTCCACCTCGCCGAGATCCTGGCGAGCACCGAGAAGATCGGGAGCCCCGCATGACCACGTTCCTCGGCTCACCCACCTTCCACGCCGGAACCGGAAACATCCGGGGCACCGAGTCCTTCCCCGATGCCGCGCGGAAGTCCCTCGCCGACACCCAGCTGCGCGCCAACCTCGGCGCGGCCACCACCACCATCCGCAACAAGCGAATCGCCGCCGTCGCCGAGGTCGACGACTGGGAGGAACTGCGCCGCGCCGGCAGCGCCCTGAAGGCGGACGTGATGTCGCGGCTCCCCGAACTACTCGCGCAGTTCGAGGAGAACGTCACCGCCCGCGGCGGCACCGTCCACTGGGCGCGCGACGCCGACGAGGCGAACCGGATCGTCACCGACCTCGTCCGGGCCACCGGCTGCGACGAGGTCGTGAAGGTCAAGTCGATGGCCACGCAGGAGACGGGCCTCAACGAGCACCTCGAGGAGAACGGGATCGCGGCGATCGAGACCGACCTCGCCGAACTCATCGTCCAACTCGGCGAGGACAAACCGAGCCACATCCTCGTTCCGGCCATTCACCGCAACCGCGCCGAGATCCGGGAGATCTTCCTGAAGGCGATGCCGGGCATCGACCCGGGCATCACCGACGACCCCCGCGCGCTGGCGATGGCCGCGCGGGCACACCTTCGGCGAAAGTTCCTGTCCGCCAAGGTCGCGATCAGCGGCGCGAACTTCGGGGTCGCGGAGACCGGGACCCTGGCGGTGGTGGAGTCGGAGGGCAACGGACGGATGTGCCTGACCCTGCCGGACACGCTCATCACCCTGATGGGCATCGAGAAGCTGGTGCCCACCTTCACCGACCTGGAGGTGTTCATGCAGCTGCTGCCGCGGTCGTCGACGGCCGAGCGGATGAACCCGTACACCTCCATGTGGACGGGGGTGCACCCCGGCGACGGTCCGCAGAACTTCCACGTGATCCTCCTCGACAACGGTCGCACCAACGTGCTCGCCGACGAGGTCGGGCGTTCCGCGCTGCACTGCATCCGCTGCAGCGCCTGCCTGAACGTATGCCCCGTCTACGAGCGGGCGGGCGGGCACGCGTACGGGTCCGTGTATCCCGGTCCGATCGGCGCGATCCTCAGCCCGCAGCTCACCGGGACCACCGGTCACGACGACCCGAACGCGTCGCTGCCCTTCGCGTCGACGCTGTGCGGCGCCTGCTTCGACGCCTGCCCGGTGCGCATCGACATCCCCAGCACCCTGGTGCACCTGCGGGCCGAACAGGTCGACTCCGAGCGGCACGGGCTGCCGGGCGGTCAGGACCTCGCCATGAAGGCCGCGGGCTACGTGATGGGGTCCGAGAAGCGGTTCGCCGCCGCGGAGACGGCGTCCAAGATCGGCCGGGTGCTGGGCGGGAAGAAGGGACGCATCACGTCGCTGCCGTACCCCGGATCGAAGTGGACCGCGAGCCGTGACCTGCCCTCCCCGCCGAAGGAAACGTTCCGACAATGGTGGGCCCGCACTCACGAGGACACGACACGATGACCGCACGCGAAGAGATACTGTCCCGGATCAGGTCGGCGCTCGCCGAAGCGCCTGCGCCCGAACCGGTTCCCCGCGACTACCACCGTGAGGCCGTGTCCGGGCCCGGGGACGCCGAGCTGTTCGCCCACACCGTCGACGACTACCGCGCGCAGGTCTTCCATGCCGACGAGACCACGGTCGCGGAGATCGTCACCGGGTTGATCGCGGAGGGGGCGCGCGCCGTCGTCCCGCCGGATCTGCCGGAGTCGTGGCGACCGCGACGTGACGTCGTCGTGGACGGGGAACCCACCGAACTGTCCACACTCGAACTCGACGCGCTCGACGTCGTGGTCACCGGCTGCACCCTCGGGATCGCCGCCACCGGGACCATCGTGCTCGACGGCGGCGCCGGTCAGGGCCGGCGGGCGCTGACCCTGGTCCCGGATCACCACATCTGCATCGTGCGCACCGATCAGATCGTCGACACCGTGCCGCAGGCCTTCCAGACCCTCGACCCCACGAAGCCGCTGACGTTCATCAGCGGTCCCAGCGCCACCAGCGACATCGAACTCAACCGTGTCGAGGGCGTCCACGGTCCGCGGACGCTGGACGTCGTCATCGTGCGCTGACGCGCCCGTGCGTGGCCGGCGAGTCCAGAGACTCGTCAACCACTCACGGGGCGCGGAGCGCCCTCGCGGCGAGATCGGCGGTGGCGCGGACGATCTCCGCGCCGCCGAACATCACGTCGTCGTTGTGCCCGGCCCCGGCCAGCACGACGGTGTCGACGTCGCCGAGCGCCGCATCGGCCACGCGCGCACTCTGGTCGGGTGGGACGACGGTGTCCGCGGTGCCGTAGACCACGGTGGTGGGCACGTCGATGCGGGCGACGAACTCCGCGACCGGGAAGCGGTCACGCAGCAACAGCCGAACCGGCAGGAACGGGTAGTGGTGCCGGCCGACGGAGGCGAGGTCGACGAACGGCGACCGCAGCAACAGGCCCGCCGGCGGATACTCGGTGGCGAGTTCGGTGACGACGCCGGTTCCGAGACTTTCCCCGAAGTAGAGCAGCCGCTCCGGCGGCACGCGACGCTCGTCGACGAGGTGCCGGCGGGCCGCCCGGACGTCGAGCGCCAGCCCGTCCTCGCTGGGGTGACCGGGGTTGCCGCCGAACCCGCGGTAGTCGAAGAGCAGCGTGGCGAATCCCGCGGCGGCGAGGTCCGACGCCAGCACTGCCCGGTCTGCTCTGTTGCCGGCGTTCCCGGCCGCGACGAGGACGGTCATCAGCGGGTCCCCGCTCGCGGCTGGCACGTACCAGGCGCCGAGCTCGAGGCCGTCCGACGTCGTCAGCATGACGTCCTCGGCCCCGGCGATCAGCTGGTCCGCAGGCGGCACCGGGGCGGTGTCGGGGAAGTAGATCACTCGGCGCTGCAGCACCCACCCGGCGGCGATCAGCAGGGCCACGACCGCGACCGCAACCAGCACGACGCGGATCATCGCCGAATCGGCGCGCCGGTCCACTCCAACAACTCGGCCACGGGCAGGGTGTTGATCACGTCCGACGGTTCGACGCCGCGTTCGGCGGCCCGCTCGCAGGCGTAGCCCTGCCAGGCGAGCTGCCCGGTGGTGTGCGCGTCGGTGTCGATGGAGAACTTGCACCCGCTGTTCAGCGCGAGGTCGATCAGGCGTCCCGGCGGGTCGCGGCGCTCGGGGCGGGAGTTGATCTCGACCGCGGTGCCGTACTCACGGCACGCCTCGAAGACCCGTTCCGCGTCGAACTTCGATTCGGGCCGCGGCCCCCGCGCACCCTCGACGAGCCGGCCGGTGCAATGCCCGAGGACGTCGACGTGCGGGGACTTGACGGCCTGCAGCATCCGCTTGGTCGTCGTCGCGCGGTCGGTATCCAGATGCGTGTGCACGCTGGCCACCACGATGTCGAGGTCGGCGAGCAGGTCGTCGTCCTGATCGAGGGAACCGTCGTCGAGGATGTCGACCTCGATGCCGGTCAGCACGCGGAACGGCGCGAGCTCCGCGTTCAGTTCGGCGACCACGCTCAGCTGGGAGAGCAGCTGCTCCGACGACAGTCCGTTCGCGACCGTCAGTCGCGGCGAGTGGTCGGTAATCGCGCAGTACTCGTGACCCAGCGCGGCGGCCCGGCGCATCATCTCCCTGATCTCGCACCGGCCGTCGGACCAGTCCGAATGGGTGTGCAGATCGCCGCGGAGGGCCTCGAGCAGTTCCGTTCCGCCGAGCCCGATCGGCTCCGCGGACGCGCGCAGGTACAGCAGATACAGCGGCACCGATCCGGCGCACTCACGGATGATCGCGGCGGGTTCGGACCCGATATCGGGCAGTGCCATCCAGCCGACCTCCTCGAGGTCGGCGAGCTGCTCGGGGGTCGAGTAGGCGATCACGTCGGCGGCCCGCCGGAAGGCGGCGATCCTCTGGGCCTCGTCGCGCGAGCGTTCGAGCCAGAACGCGATTTCCCGCAGCGCTTCGACGGGGTCCATCCTTCAATGGTGCACGGCTGCCGGGCTGCTGGCTAGAAGCAATTTCTGCCAGAACTTAGGGTCACCTCGTTGTCCGCACGTTCATGCAGACGTTCCCTTCGTCTCGCTTACGACTTCTAGGGTGCCGGAGTTGTCCACTTCGAAACGGGAGCCACGGTGAGTTTGAAACCCCTCGCACTGTTCGTCAACCACGACGGCGTGTCTTCGCGCGCATCCGTCACTTGCCAGTACAAGTGCGGAAACGCGTGCTCCCACGACGTGCCCAACACGTCGCAGGGCGAGTACTTCCGTGACATCGCCCGCACCGCCCTGTCCCGGCGCGGGATGCTCCGCGGAACGGGGATGGCCGTCCTCGCCGTCGGCGCCGGCAGCGCGCTGGTGGCCTGCTCGGACGACTCCGGCAGCGGAAGCGGTTCCGCCACCGGCGGTTCGGACGGGGCAGCACCCGCGGGAACGCGCTTCGACGCCGTCGCCCCCAACACCGAGGACGCCGTCGTCGTCCCGGACGGCTACGAGCAGGCCGTCGTGATCCGCTGGGGCGACCCCGTGCTGCCCGGGGCTCCCGCCTTCGACTTCGACAACCAGACCGCCCAGGCCCAGGCCCAGCAGTTCGGGTTCAACAACGACTTCGCCGGACTCCTGCCGGTCGACGGCCAACCGAACACCTTCCTGCTGGTGGTCAACCATGAGTACACCACCGAGCCGTTCATGTTCACGGGTTACGACGCGGAGAACCCGTCGCCCGAACAGGTCCAGACCGCGCTCGCCGCACACGGGCTGTCCGTGGTGCAAGTGAAGGGCGAATCCGGCTCGGGTGCGCTCACTCCCGACTTCGGACCGTACAACCGGCGGATCACGGCGACGACGGAGTTCGTCGTCACCGGTCCCGCCGCGGGCAGCGACTTCCTGAAGACGTCCGCCGACCCGACCGGCACCAAGGTGCTCGGCACCCTCAACAACTGCTCGGGTGGCGTGACCCCGTGGGGCACGGTGCTGTCGGGGGAGGAGAACTTCAACCAGTACTTCGCGAACGCCGAACTGGTCACCGATCCCGCGGTAGCCGCCCGGCTGAAGCGGTACGGCGTGGAAGGTGCTGCATCCGAACGTAAGTGGGAACGTTTCGACAAGCGTTTCGACCTCGCCCAGGAGCCGAACGAGGTCAACCGCTTCGGGTACGTCGTCGAGGTAAACCCGTGGGACGCGACGTCCGCACCCGTCAAGCACACCGCGCTGGGCCGGTTCAAGCACGAGGCCGCCACCATCCACGTCACCGACGACGGCACCGTCGTGGCATACAGCGGCGACGACGAGCGCTTCGACTACATGTACAAGTTCGTCTCCAGCCGCAAGATGATGGACGGCAACAGCCAGGCCGCCGTCCGCAACAACATGACGCTGCTCGACGCAGGCACCCTGTACGTCGCGAAGTTCAGCGGCAACTCCCCGGACGAGATCGACGGGTCGGGGACGCTGCCGGCGAGCGGCACGTTCGACGGCACCGGCGAGTGGATCCCGCTGCTCCGCACCGGTGAGGACGGCCGGGGCGAGTCGCTCGTCGACGGCATGAGCGCCGAAGAGGTGGCGGTGTTCACCCGGCAGGCGGGCGACAAGGTGGGCGCCACCAAGATGGACCGACCCGAGGACTTCGAGCCCAGCCCGACGACCGGCAAGGTGTACGTGGCGCTGACCAACAACACCAAGCGCGGCGTCGACGGCGCGGCAGCGGCCGACGAGGCCAACCCGCGGAACAACAACAAGAACGGCCAGGTCCTCGAACTCACCGACGACCACGCCGGCACCGCGTTCACGTGGAACCTGCTGCTCGTGTGCGGCGACCGCACGGAGGCCGACACCTACTTCGGCGGCTTCGACAAGGAGAGCGTCAGCCCGATCTCCTGCCCCGACAACCTGGCGTTCGACCCGCACGGCAACCTGTGGATCTCCACCGACGGCAACGCGCTGAAGTCGAACGACGGCCTGTTCAGCGTCGTCCTCGAGGGCGCGAACCGCGGCGAGACCAAGCAGTTCCTCACCGTGCCCAAGGGCGCCGAGACGTGCGGTCCGATCGTCGGTGAGGAGCGGGTCACGGTGTGCGTGCAGCACCCGGGCGAACTGGACGACGCGAGCGCCGACAACCCGGCATCGCACTGGCCCGACGGCGGCGGCGCGCAGCCGCGTCCCGCTGTCGTGGCGGTGTGGAAGTCGGGCGGGCGGATCGGCGTCTGAGCACGTGAGTGGCAAAGTGTGCCCCGGCACGCTTTGCCACTCACGTGC
>RRBB01000549.1:0-2057 GCA_006543605.1 Rhodococcus sp. WS4 | reverse complement strand
GGACGTTGATGAAGCTGAACCAGCGCGACGGGTTCGACTGTCCGGGGTGTGCGTGGCCGGAGACTCCGGGGCACCGCAAGCATGCGGAGTTCTGTGAGAACGGGGCGAAGGCGGTCGCGGAGGAGGCCACCACCCGAACGGTGACACCCGAGTTCTTCGCCGCGCATTCGGTGGCGGATCTGCTGGGTCGTACCGAGTTCTGGCTGGGGCAGCAGGGCCGGTTGACGCATCCGATGGTGTTGCTGCCGGGGGCCACGCATTACGAGCCGATCGGGTGGGACGCGGCGTTCGCGATGATCGCCGGCGAGCTGCGGGCGCTGGGATCGCCGCACGAGGCGGTGTTCTACACCTCCGGGCGCACCAGCAACGAGGCGGCGTTCGTGTACTAGTTGATGATCCGGGCGTTCGGGACGAACAACCTGCCGGACTGCTCGAACATGTGCCACGAATCGTCGGGGTCGGCGTTGACGGAGACGATCGGGATCGGGAAGGGGTCGGTATCCGTCCCCGACCTCGAGAACGCCGACCTGATCCTGATCGCCGGGCAGAACCCGGGCACCAACCACCCGCGGATGCTCTCGACCCTGGAGAAGGCGAAAGCCAACGGGGCGAAGGTGATCGCGATCAACCCGCTCCCCGAGGCCGGGTTGCTGCGGTTCAAGGACCCGCAGAAGGTGCACGGGGTGGTCGGCGACGGTGTACAGATCGCCGACGAGTACCTGCAGATCCGGATCGGCGGCGACCAGGCCCTGTTCCAAGGCCTGGGCCGGTTGCTGCTCGAGGCCGAGGACGCCGCGCCCGGCACGGTCCTGGACCGGGACTTCATCGACCGGCACACCGCCGGATTCGAGGAGTGCGCGGCGCACCTGCGGCAGGTCGACCTCGGCACCGTCGTGCAGGCGACCGGGCTGACCCTCGACCAGATCCAGCAGACGGCGGACGCGTTGATCTCCTCGACGAAGACCATCATCTGCTGGGCGATGGGGTTGACCCAGCAGACGCACGGCGTCGCGACCATCCAGGACGCGGTGAACCTGCTGCTGCTGCAGGGGATGATCGGCAAACCCGGGGCCGGGGTGTGCCCGGTGCGCGGGCACTCCAACGTGCAGGGCGACCGGACGATGGGGATCTGGGAGAAGATGCCCGAACCGTTCCTCGCGGCGCTGGACGCCGAGTTCGGCATCCGGTCCCCGCGGGAACACGGCCTGGACGCGGTCGACTCGATTCGGGCGATGCGGGACGGGAAGGCGTCGGTGTTCGTCGGGATGGGCGGCAACTTCGTCTCGGCGACCCCGGACACCGAGACCACCGAGGCCGCGTTGCGGGGCTGTGCGCTGACGGTGCAGGTGTCGACGAAACTGAACCGCTCCCACCTGGTCACCGGGCGGACCGCGTTGATCCTGCCCTCGTTGGGCCGCACCGACAAGGACGTGCAGTCCGGCGGGAAGCAGAAGGTGTCGGTGGAGGATTCGATGTCGATGGTGCACCTGTCGCGGGGGAACCTGCCGCCGGCAAGCGACCAGTTGCGCAGCGAGGTGTGGAGTGTTCCCGATTTTGTGGACACCGTTTAGGCGGCTAATTCGGTAATGTCTCTATATCCTAGTTCGTATTCTCCTGGTGTCAAATATCCGAGTGTGGAGTGCCTTCTTCTGCGATTGTAGTAGGATTCAATCCAGTCGAATGTTCTTGATATCAGATCCTTGATCGTCGGCCAGGGGCGGGTGTGGATGAGTTCTTTCTTATAGGTAGCGAAGAACGATTCCGAGACCGCATTATCGTAGCAAATTCCAGTTCGCCCCAGCGACCGTCGAATGTTGTTATTCCGGCAGAACTGGTCGAACTCTGTCGACGTATATTGGCATCCGCGGTCGGAATGGAAGATCACCCCGGCCGACGGATTTCGGTGGGTGATCGCCATCTCGAGTGCGTCGGTGACCAGGCTCGTGCGCATGTGATCGGCGAGCGACCAGCCGACCACCTTGCGTGAGTGCAGGTCGATGACGGTGGCCAGGTAGGCCCAGCCGTCCCAGGTCTTGATGTAGGTGATGTCGCCGCAC
>RRBB01000548.1:0-2058 GCA_006543605.1 Rhodococcus sp. WS4 | reverse complement strand
CCACCACCGACACCAGGCTGCGGTTGCGCGGCATCTACCAGTGCGACGTCTTCGACGCCCCCGCCGTGGACGCGATCCTCGGCCAGGCCACCCGGGTTCTGGTCGCCATGGGTACGAATGCATCCCAGCCCATTTCACGTGTGTCGATCCTCGATGCCGACGAGCAGCGCGCACTGGTGCCGGTCTGCGGCGAGGTGGCCGACGAGCCTCGGACATTGCGGGAGATTCTCGCCGACGCCGTCGCCCGGGCCCCGGAGGCCGTCGCCGTCGTCGACGGGGATCGCAGACTGTCGTACGTCGAACTCGAGGCCCGCGCGTCCCTCGTCGCGGACCGCCTCGTCGAGACGGGCGTGGGTCCGGAAAGTGTGGTGGCCGTCGCGATACCGCGGTCCCTCGAGTCGGTGCTCGCGGTGTGGGCCGTCGCCGGAACCGGCGCCGCGTTCGTGCCCGTCGACCCGACGTATCCGCAGATCCGCATCCAGCACATGCTCACCGATTCCGGAGTCCGTGTCGGACTCACCACGAGCAGTCGTCGTGACGCGCTGCCGGACACCGTCACGTGGATCGACCTCGACGGCGCTTGTGCCGGCCGGACACCGTCGGCCCGTGGTACGGAGGCTCGCCCGGCGCGCACGACGCGCCTCGACAATGCGGCGTACCTCATCTATACGTCCGGGTCCACCGGCCTCCCTAAGGGTGTCGCGGTCGGTCATCGTGGATTGAACTCTCTCGCAACCACATTGCGCGATCATACGGGCGTGACCGCCGCCTCCCGGGTGGCGCAGTTCGCGTCACCCAGCTTCGACGCATCCATCCTCGAGTATCTGCTCACGTGGTCCGCGGGAGCTACGGCGGTGATCGTGCCCGCCACGATCTACGGCGGGGAGGAACTGCGACGGCATCTCGGCGACAGCCGGGTGACCCATGCCTTCCTCACTCCCACGACGCTGGCCGACCTGGATCCCCAGGGCCTGGACGACCTCGACTGCGTCGTCACGGGCGGGGAGAAGTACACGCCCGAGGTGATCCGTCGGTGGTCGCCGCACTGTCGGCTGATCAACGCGTACGGACCCACGGAAAGTACCGTGGTCGCAGATATCTCGGATGATCCGTCCGCCGGCGGTGCGAATGTGATCGGCGGCCCGATCCGCGGTGTCACCGAGGTCGTGCTCGACGCCCGGCTGCAACCGGTCCCGCTCCGGGCCCGGGGAGAGCTGTACATTGCCGGGTCGAGTCTGGCCCGCGGATACCACCGGAGGCCGGCACTCACCGCCGCCCGTTTCGTGGCCGATCCGTTCGGCCCGCCGGGCGGGCGCATGTACCGCAGCGGTGACCTCGTCCGCTGGACCACCGGGCACGCGGGGTCCGCGGTCCTCGAATACCTGGGGCGCAGCGACTCCCAGGTGAAGGTCCGTGGCCACCGGATCGAACTCGGGGAGATCGACGCGGTGCTGTCCGACCATCCGGCGGTCACGTTCTGCGCGACGCTGTCCTCGGCGGACGGACCGGACGCGACACTGGTCTCGTACGTGACGACGACCGGTGAGGCCGGATCCCGCGAACTCCGCGACTACCTGGCGGGCCGGCTACCCGCACAGCTCGTTCCGTCCGTAGTCGTCCCGATCGACGCCATCCCGCGGCCGCCGTCGGGCAAACTCGACCGCGACGCGCTCCGTGCCCTCCGATCCACCCCGCACCCCACGCAGCCCTCGGCGGCCACCCCGCTCGAACAGACTGTCGCGGAAGCCCTCGCGGCGGCGCTCGAGCTTTCGCACCTGGAAGTGGACGACGACTTCTTCGCGGCAGGTGGACACTCGCTGACGGCAACCCGGGCCGTCGCCCGCGTGAACGCGACCCTGCACACGGACCTCGCGGTGCGCAGCCTGTTCGGTGCCCCGACGCCGCGCGCATTGGCGCGACTGATCCGCGACGACACCGGATCGGAACCGCGCCCCCCGTTGACCGCCACTGCAGAGGAGCCGGAGTTTGCTCCGTTATCCCCCGCCCAACAACGCATCTGGTTCCTCAACCAATACGACACCACCATCCCCACCTACA
>RRBB01000547.1:0-2076 GCA_006543605.1 Rhodococcus sp. WS4 | reverse complement strand
CCCCGAAACCGATCGCACCAGCAACCAGAACTGCGAAGACCGCGACCCCGTCGACGTCGCGACCGGTGAATTCCTGCTCCCTGAAACCGATCTGACGCTGCCCGGGGTGCTGCCACTGGTAGTCGGCCGACGGCATCGGTCCGGCTACCGGTTCGGCCGCTGGTTCGGCCCGAGCTGGTCGTCCACCCTGGACATGCGTGTCGTGGTCGAGGAACCGGGGGTGACGCTGCTCGCCGAAGACGGTGTGATGCTCACGTATCCGCATCCCGAGGTGGGGACCCCGGCGATGCCGGACTCCGGGCAGCGCTGGCCGATGTCACGGACCGACACCGGCGGCTACCAGGTGCACGACCCCGACCGCGGGCTCACCTGGCATTTCGCTCCGAAGCCGGAGCTGGACGGTCTCGACGCCGCGCTCGGCAACATCGCGATCAGTGCACTCACCGATCGCCACCGCAATCGCATCCTCTTCCATTACGACACCTCCGGCGCTCCCGTCGAGGTGTCGCACTCCGGCGGCTACCGGGTGCTCGTCGAGGCACGCTCGGGCCGGATCGTGGGGCTGTCCGTCGTCGACGGCGACGATCCGATTCCGGTCCGTCGGTTCGATTACACCGACGGACAACTCACCACCGTCGTCAAGGGCGGCGGCGGTTCGACCCGCTACACGTACGACCCGGAAGGCCGCATGCTGTCGTGGACCGACGGCAACGGCAACCGCATGGTCAACGTCTATGACGCGGAAGGTCGGGTGGTCCGGCAGAACGGCACGGCCGGCATCCTCGACTCCACGTTCGAGTACCGCAGCAACGCCGAATCCCCGGGTTCCGTCACCGTGGTCACCGACTCGACGGGCGCGGCAACGGTTCACGGTTTCGACACCGACTTGCGGCTGCGGGACGTCGTCGGCGCCGCGGGGTCACGCACCCACACCGACTACAACAAGCTGCGTGAACCGTTGCGGGTTGTCAGTCCGGACGGCGCGACGACGAGCTACCTCTACACCGCCGACGGAGACGTAGCCCGGATCACCCGTCCGGATGGACATGTCGTCACCGTCGACTACGCCGGCCCCCGCCGACCGGCGACGATCCACCATCCCGACGGCACCACGTCGCGGCAGGAATGGGACGAGCAGGGAAATCTGGTCGCCGCCGTCGACGCGGCCGGTGGTCGCACCGGGTACCGGTACGACCCGTGGGGAAGCCTGACAGAAATCGTCGACGGCGAGGGCGGGCGCACGTCCGTCGAATGCGACCAGTCCGGACTGCCTGCCGCCGTCACCGACGCGAACGGCGCGGTCACCCGCATCACCCGGGACGGATTCGGCCGGCCCACCACCGTCACCGACCCGACCGGTCACTGCACGAGCTACCGATGGTCGGCGGACGATCAGCTCGTCGCCCGCACACACTCCGACGGTGCCGTCGAAACGTGGGCGTACGACGGTGAGGGCAACCTCCTGGTGCACACGGACGCGGTCGGCGCCACCACCAGCTACGAGTACGGCGCGTTCGACCTCCTCGCGGCCCGCACCGACCCCGACGGCGGCACCACCACGTACGGCTGGGACACCGAGCGGAGACTGACGTCGGTCACCAACCCGCTGGGCGCCACGTGGTCGTACCGATACGACGCGGTCGGACGCCTCGCTGAAGAGACCGATTTCATCGGCGCCACAACCACTTACACATACGATGCCGCGGGTCGCGTCGCATCGGTCACCCCCGCCACCGGTGTCACCCGCCGGCACACATACGACGCCCTCGGCCGCGTCACCGACATCCGTGCCGACACGGGCGAGCACGTCCACTACGAGCACGATCTCGCGGGACCAGGACTCCGGACATGCAGCAGGGCCTTGTCGGTAGTGCAGCCGTTGTGAGCTGCGATTTCGTTGCGTGTTGAGGACGCCTTCCCCACCCGAATGCGATAAAATATGTGAAGGATTTAAGGTCGAATTCGGGGGTGGGACGATGATGGTGATGACCGCACAACCACCCCTGCCGCTGATTCCCGCCGGCGCCGTCGAGATCGGTGCCGCGGCCGCGATGATCGAGGACGACGACGGGGGCC
>RRBB01000546.1:0-2085 GCA_006543605.1 Rhodococcus sp. WS4 | reverse complement strand
CCCGCGTCGCCCAGCGTGTGCTGGCGATGGCCGCCGGCATCTGGCACAACTGGAACATCGGCGCCACCGCCAAGCGATCATTTATCGCCTACGACCACTGATCCGTTCAAGGAATCAATCATCTAGGGTCGAGAGCTCAATTCCTCTCTCGGTGCGGACGCGCCACATATCAAACTTTCCTTGAGGACCAGCGCCGCCCATGTCTCGAGCGTCCGCTCATCGAGTGAATGTCCGAGCAGATCCTCGACTCTCTTTAATCGGTACGCAACGGTGTTTCGCACGACGAAGAGCTCCTGGGCGGCCGCGAGAGGACTCCGCCTATGTCGTAGATAGGCAATTGCGGTCTTGCGTAGTTCGGAATGCTGCGCGTCGTCGCCGGCGAGGTCGCTCAGCTCTGCCTGGACGAAGTAGGTCGCCTTTTCCTTGTCCTGCGCAAGCAGCGTGAGCAGATGTACTGATGGAAAGTCCACGATTGGTTCGCTGATTCCTGGCAAGATTTCGGTCACCCGTTTGCTCGCTGCGGCTTCTTCGTGTGTCCGGGCGAATCCATCAACGCCGCCGTGGCTGGTGCCGACTGCTGCGCGTACCCCGGTCGCCAGCATGGGAAAATCTGTCCCCTGTCCGATCAAGGGACGAACGCTGTTGCCCCACCCGTGCATGCTGTGACGCCCATGGGGAACGAGAAGGGTTTGCTCTGCACCGACCGCATGCAAGAGTGCCATTGCACTGCTGTGCAACGCCGATCCGCTCGCACCTTCGACGGTGTCCGCCCACAGCACCACCCCGATGTGCTGGCGATGAGACAGTGTGTAGTGGAGGATGTTCTCCGCGTCCGAGGTGTCGGTGATCTTCCCGTCGAGTATGGAGCGAACGACTTCGTCCCGCGCTGCGACGGTGGACATGATCCAGCGCTCGTGCTCTGCCCCGTATTCGCGGCCCACTGCGGCCGAGAACCGGTTGACGAAATTGAATAGCACTTCTGAGGTCAGTTGCAATTGATCGGGTTGTTCGGCGATGGGAACCGATTCCACGCAGGCCCGCATGTACCCCTCGGCCAACCAGGAGTGGCCCTGCCGCATGGCTGCCCAAATGATGTGAAGAGGGATTCCGCGATGTACCCAATCCTGGATAGCGCGGACCGCGTCGTCTGTGATCTCCGGTGTTTCACCCTCGCCGCGATCTATGCCCAACATCGCGATGATGGCTGCTGACTCTGTCCCCAGTCGCAGTGTCGCCAATTGCGGAGCACCCGAGCCGAACTCGGGGAAGTTCAACACGGCCCGCGCTGCGACGTCATGCCCGAGTTGGATCGCCCAGTCGACCGCGCCGGGGCCGAGTTCCTTTCTTGCCGGGTCCAGTAACTGGGGGGAACAAACAGGCTCGACCCGTTGCTCCGGATCTATGTGGAGATCTCGGACCCATGTACCCCGTTGCTTGGTCACCGCAATACACATCCTTGTGTCGTGCCCGCCTACGGTCAGAACGTCATCGATCATTCCGCTTCGGCGACGTTCGGGCTTAAGGACTCAAGGACCGAACTCTGTCGCCGGGCGTCGGCATAGTCATTATCCTCGACGCGATGCTCGGCAGTAGTGCTCTGAGCGCAAAAATCTCACGACTGATATGCGCTTTCAGCGCAAGAAACCCGGAGATTTGGCTGGGAGCCTAACTGGTGCGCTCTCACTTCCTCGCGAAGCCCGGTCGTTCGTTGCACCGAGTAATGAGTTGAGTCGTTCGCCGGAGGTATACCAGCCGAGGGATATGCGGGGATAGTCGTTGTGGTCGGCAACTACCGCAATTGCTCTGCGGCGTGCACAGACCAGCCTGTCAAAATGTCCTCCTGAGCGGTTGAAGTGCGGGGGATCGTGAGAGTCGAGGCAACGGCACCATAAAGTTTGCGTTTGGCCCCGCGACAACTTTGAGCGTAGGAGTCGGGCACCGCCGTTCACGCCCGGTGAGAGGATGTCCCGAGTTCCGTGGAACTTCGGTGGCGGCCCGATGAGCATCAGGCTGCGTTCACCTGATCATTGTGTACCACAGGTCCGACAGGTTTGGCCGTCTCGCCCTCGAGCGCGACGCGGAGTG
>RRBB01000545.1:0-2100 GCA_006543605.1 Rhodococcus sp. WS4 | reverse complement strand
CTCCCACCCACCACCCGTACACCCGCCGCGGTCGGCGATCGTGGTGTGCGCGGTGCGGTGGTCGGAGTCGATGTGGGGGTGAAACACCTCGCGGTCCTCTCGACCGGTGAGATGATCGACAATCCGAAACACGCCCGCAAGCACGCAAAGAGATTGCGTCGTCTCGGGCGCCGTGCGTCCCGCCGGGTCGGCCCGGATCGCCGCACCGGCCGACAACCCTCACAGCGGTGGCTGCGAACCCAGGAACAGATCCGGGCAGTGCACACCCGCATCGCCGCCGCGCGCCGCGATCACCTGCATAAACTCACCACCCGACTGGTGCGGGACTTCGACACCGTCGTCGTCGAGGACCTCAATATTGCGGCAATGACCCGCTCGGGTGGCGCCTACAAACGCGGATTGAATCGGGCCCTCGGTGATGCGGCGCTCGCCGAGATCCGGCGACAACTGACGTACAAGACCGAGTGGACCGGCACCGGACTGCACGTGGCGGACCGGTGGTATCCGTCGAGTAAGATCTGCTCGAACTGTCAGGCAGTGAAAGCCAAACTACCGCTGAAAGTTCGGGTGTTCACCTGCGATGGGTGCGGATTCCGCGCTGATCGTGATCACAACGCTGCCCTCAACCTCGCTGCCCTCGCAGCGGTTGGTGACGGTGGTGCGTCTTCGGCGAGTTGCGGACGAGACGTAAAAGATGCCCGACAGAAACCAACCATAAGACCCGCCGCCCGGCGGGCAGACGGTATCGCTGCGGGAACACCACCGAGTGGTGAACGTGACTGGGGTAACCCGGGCACTCATGCCGAGTGCACTAACTAAACGACACTCAGCATGAACGGCACTGTCCGGACTGCACCCGACCGAACTGCTCGGCGCCGCACAGTGGGGCGTCCTCGAACGGGCCGGTGTCGCTCCGGAGGGCATCGGGCAGATCGTCGGCGGATGCGTCATGCAGGCCGGTGAGCTCAACAACGTGACCCGGCAGGCGTGGCTGCACGCGGGACTGTCGTACGTGACGGCGGCCACGTCGCTCGACTGCGCCTGCGGGTCTTCCCAGCAGGCCGTGCACGTCGTGGCAGGTCTCATCGCGTCCGGCCAGATCTCCGCCGGAATCGGGTGCGGTGTCGAGGCGATGAGCCGGGTTTTCCTCGACCAGGCCGTCACGCCGGAGACCGGCAACCCGTACCCCGACGACTGGTCGATCGACATAGGTGACCAGATAACGTCCGCCCAGCGGATCGCCGACCTGCGCGGAATCAAACGCGGCGATGTCGACGCCTTCGGGCTCGAGTCGCAACGGCGTGCCGCCCAGGCGTGGGCGGAGGGACGGTTCGACCGCGAGATCGTTCCCGTCACCGCCCCCGTCGTGGAGAAGTCCGGCGCACCCACCGGTGAACTCGCGGTGGTCACCCGGGACGGGGGACTGCGGGAGACGACGGCGGAGGCCCTGTCGGCCCTGAAACCTGCAATCGACGGCCACATCCACACCGCGGGCAACTCGTCCCAGATCAGCGACGGCGCTGCCGCCGTGTTGTTCATGGACGAGGACCGTGCCCGCGAACTCGGGTTGCGGCCGCGTGCGAGGATCGTCGCGTCGGGCATGGTCGGCTCCGACCCGTACTACCACCTCGACGGGCCGATCGAGTCGACGCGGATGGTCCTGGGGCGCGCCGGAATGTCGTTGGGCGACATTGATCTCGTCGAGATCAACGAGGCGTTCGCGTCCGTCGTGCTGTCGTAGGTGCAGGTGCACGGGGCCGACATGTCGAAGGTGAACGTCAACGGCGGCGCCATCGCCCTCGGACATCCGGTGGGCTCCACCGGGGCGCGGCTGATCGCGACCGCCCTGCACGAATTGGAGCGCTCCGCCAGCTCCACCGCGCTGGTCACGATGTGCGCCGGTGGCGCGCTGTCTACCGCAACCATCGTCGAACGCATCTGACCCCCGAGCGATCGACGAGGCCGACATGACAATGGGATTACCGAAGAAGAGCGCGACCTGCGCGACTCGGTGCGCGGCTGGCCCACGCGGACCGTGACCCCGGCCGCGCTCCGGGAGGCCGTCGAGGCCAAGACCGAGCAACGACCGCTGTTCTGGAA
>RRBB01000544.1:0-2104 GCA_006543605.1 Rhodococcus sp. WS4 | reverse complement strand
CGTTGAAGATCAGCGACTTGCCACCGCCGGTGCCGGAGATGGTTCCGACCGCGTTTGTCCGCCCGGGTTCAACGGCCCATTTCTCGACCTCTGCCCCGGCATCCTGATAGATCTCCCCGAGCAGGTCGCTGACCCGGCCCTCGGAGCCGACGACGTCGTCGTAGGACTGACCGGGATACTTCGGGTTCACGCTGGGAATCGAGATGACGTCGGACAGCACCGAGGTCATGTCGTCGCGCAACGCATCCACAGCGGCGAACACTGCTTTCCGGTCCGCCGCAACCGCTCGTGTCGTATCCGACAGTTCTCGAGTCATGGGTTTCTCTTTCGCTTCGAAATCGTTAGCCGAGCCCGACCGCTGAATTGCTTCTCGGGTTTAAGCATGACGACGACTGAGCGCTCGCGAATCCGTCATTGTGCGGAGTACATACCGAATCGCGGGAAGGGCTCAGCCAAGACCGGTGCACGCATTCTCGGGCGGTTCGGACAGCCTTTGCGGTGTCGAACGGGTCATGTAAGCCACAACCTTGAACCATGGTATTTGGCTGATCCATCAGACGCAGGCTCCGGAGTTTGACCGCGCGAGCACTTGCCGAGCGCATTCCCTGGGCGCAATGGCTTGGGACGGCGCCTACCAACCCAAGACACAGATGGCCACACGAGTGTCAAGGCCGACGCCGACGCGATGCAGGATGTTCTGGTCGAGACCTGCGCCGCAGGCTGCACCGCGAGCCGGAGGTGGCACTCAACCTGCAGCGCACCCAGCCCCGTGTCCAGGGTGCGCCACTCTAGATCTCGATCGGCGAGTCGCTGTCTTCGGTGACTGCTGTGGTACGCGCGACCGCCGGAACCCAACCGAGCCTGCCACGGTGATGTCGCGTGCCGACATGGACGCCTTGCCGATCGAAGAGCAGACGAACAAGGAGTTCGCATCGAGCAACGGTGCCAACCATGCATGCGGCCATGACCTGCACACCGCCGCGTTGATTGGTGCCGCGCACCTGCTATCGCAACACCGGGATCGGGTCGCGGGTCAGGTGGTCTTCCAGCCACAGGCGAGGAGGGCTTGGGACGGCACCGCAGCGATGATCACCGAAGGTGTTCTCGACGCGAGCGGTCGCCGCGCCGACTTCGCCCACGGCATGGACGTGTTCTCAAGCAAATTGCCCACTGGGCTGTTCTGCATAGGCCCGGCCCAGTGCTCTCGGCCTCCCGTTCTGTCCGTCACCATGCGGGGCGCCGGCGGGCACGGTTCCATGCCGCACACGGCGAAGGATCCGGTGGTCGCCGACGCGGAAATGATCGCTTCGTTGCAGACCATGTCACTCGGAGCTGTGATCACGGTCGGTGTGGTCAAAGCGGCGACGCGCACAATGTCATCCCCGACACCGCGACGTTCGAGGAGACGGTGCGGCAGTACTCGCCTGGACAGCCGCGAGACGATGATCACCCTCATCGGCGCCACCACGACGACCTCCAGGCTGACCGTCACTCCCCACTGCCGACTACCCCACTGACTTGATTCACGACGAGCCCTTACTTCCCAATCGGACTGCGGCTGGGTTTGGTCGCGGTCAGGACAAACACGCCGCCCGCGATCAGCAGGGCAATTGCTGACAACGCAAGCACCGCGCCGATGCGAATGTTGGGCAGCCCCTCGAAAAACACCGACCAAGCTAGCGGACCCTTGACCGCCAATACTGTCACCACCAACTGGAACGCACCGGCAACCACGGACAGCGCGGCGATCAGGAGGTTTCGGGTTATCGCGAGCAGGATCATCAACGCCGTCGTGACCACCGCGAACGCCCACGCAAGCCAGCTGAAATAGGCCACCTGCACCGAGGAGGTGCTTTCGGCGGTGGCGGCGGCGAGCGCGGCAAACGACAGCTCCGCGGCGGGGACGTTGGCTTGTGGCTGCGCCGGGACATACGTCCATGCCGGGCCGAGCAAGGCGCCCCAGACCGCCGCGGCGCCCGCAATCGGGAGCATGCCGGCGGCGACACGGGTGATGACGCCGGACCTGGCCGGGGTGTGAACTGCGGTATCGATTGGACTCATGCGTTACGCCATCCTTTGGGGTGGTGACCAATGTGGTGGCGAC
>RRBB01000543.1:0-2105 GCA_006543605.1 Rhodococcus sp. WS4 | reverse complement strand
GGGAGAGCGCTATTGGTGGGGTGCATCGGGGGGTCTGCATGGATCACGGTTCGGGTCGGCGGGCCAGCGGGCGGGGTGGGGCCGGATGCTCGACGACGCGGCCGAGGATCGGTAGACGGTGGTGCGGGTGGTGTGGCGAGATCGGTTGGCCCTGGTTCGCCGGTGGGCTGGTTCGGGGCTGCTTGTCGGTGGTCGGCGTTACAGTCGAGGTCTTACGAGACAGGGGTGACACATCGCTGGTGGGAGGGTTGATTGATGACGTCAGGGCGGTGCCGGCATCGTTGTCCTGCCGGTTCTCTCAGCTGCGGTCGACACATCATCACCACTGGCTTCGGGGCGACGCCGCCACACGGTTGGGAATGGGGTCACCGGGGGGGCATCGGCGGACGATCTCTCCGGTGGAGAGCTGTTGGCCTTGCGGGTTGTGAGAGTTGATCCCGGCGATCACAGCACCTGGCCGCTACACACCTCCGGATGTGACAGCATCCGCAAAACCTTCGGAATCGGTTGCTGCGGCCGCGACTACTGCCGTCAGCTGGGCGAGACCCGGTTCGTTCGACTGCCCTTCGTTCCTGGTCGACCAGCATGACCGGGCCGGGATCGACCGCGCCGCGGCAGTTCGCGTTCACCACCCGCGCCCACATGGCGGTCGATGACGCGACCGGGGAGCCGATCGGCCTCGACGACGTCGACACCCGGGTGGGGTGGCTGCTCGACCTGATCACCGCGGCCGGCGCCGAGTTGGTGTCACGGCTGTGGCAGCCGGCGACGTTCGACGTGCTCGCCGCCGGCCTGGACCGCCGCGACCGCAGGCTGCCCGCGCAGGGGCATGTCGCCGCGGCCCGCCTCGGCTGGAACCCGAGCTATCCGGACGGCGTTTACGTACCCTCACGGGTGACCCGGGTGGTGACCGCGCAGACGATGGCCACCCTGCGGACCCTGGCCTACCGGGACACCGCGATCACGGCACTCTCGGCCCGCTTCGACCCGGACACCGGGGCTGTGGCGCCGCCGACCGAACATGGCGACTATGTGCCGTCGGGCTTCCTCCGGGGCGTGCGACGTCAGCTCATCGCCCGCTTCGGCCGCGGCGGTGGGGCACCGGCCGGCCGGTTGCGGATCACTCGATTTCGCCGGACAATATGTCTTTCGATTGCTAGCCTGAATTTCACGAGACGACCTGTCAAGGGAAAATGGTAGAGTGGCGGCTGTGGCCACCCGAAAGTACGAGCAGCGTCTGCGTGCGGAGGCGGCCGAGGAGACGCGGCGCAGAATCCTCGACGCCGTTTACGAGCGACTGCGCAGAGCACCGTCCACGCCGGTGAGTGTCGAGCAGGTGGCCCGGACCGCGGGGGTCTCCCGGTCTACCGTCTATTTGGCCTTCGGTTCACGAACCGGGCTGTTCGACGCACTCACCACCGATCTGTGGTGGAACCGGGCAGGGGGCCAGGGGGTGGTCGACGCCGTGGAGAACCCGGACGCGCGCGAGCACCTGCGCGGCGGAATCGACGCCGGAGTCCGGGTGTTCGCCGCCCACCGCGACGTCTTCCGCACCCTGTTCTCGATGGCCCAACTCGATGCGGATGCCGTCGGCGGAGCCATTGCGCGGATCGAGGAGAACCGGGCCGGCGGGATGATCCACCTCGCCCAGCGTCTCGCCGAGCAGGAAGTTCTGCGGCTGGGAGTCACCGTCGACGAAGCCGCCGACGTGCTCTGGCTGTTGGCGAGCTTCGACAGCTTCGACCAGCTCTACACCGGGCGGAACCTCCCCGCCGACGACGTCTCCCGCACGCTGATCACCACCGCCGAACGCGGCCTCTGCCAGTGAGTGGTTGGCCTCACGCCAACCCATCGAGCCGGGCCCCGGGTGACGCAGTTCGGACGACCCGCCTTGTACTCACTGAGATAGTCGATCAACGACAGATCCGATCGTCCGATGAGAAGGGTCGACCTAGCCGGAGTTTCCCCGCTGTCTCGCGCCTGGGTGGCGTTTGTGCTGGCCAGTAGGGATTTTGGGGTGGTGTAGCTGTATTACCTAACTGTCGCCTCGGATCATCGGGTGGGGGCGTAGCGGTCGAGTGCGAACACCTCGTAGAGGCGGTGTT
>RRBB01000542.1:0-2112 GCA_006543605.1 Rhodococcus sp. WS4 | reverse complement strand
CTGGATCGACGCATGGAACGACGACCCAAAACCCTTCGTGTGGACCAAAACCGCAGACGAAATCCTGGACAACCTCGCCAACTACTGCACGCGAATTAATCAACTGAACAACGACTCAGGACACTAGTTGTGCGGTGGCTCGACTCGACTCTCATGTGATCGTTTCTGCGACACGAATGCACTGGGGACTGTCACGGTGGTCATGGTGGGTCGTCGGGGACCGCCCAGAGACCCGAGCTGGACCGTCGGCCGGTGTCGGGGATCAGTGCCCGGAGCCGGGCGGCGTCGTCGCGCAGTGCTTTCTGCAGGTGGGGTCGGACGTCCTCGGCGACGTCTGGTGGTAGTGAGCAGCCTTGGTGTACGAGGTTGGCGGTGTTCTCGATGAGCCGCGCCGCTCGCATGAGGAGCGGTTCCGGCACCCGGACGGTGGGGAGGTCGCCGTCGTGGTCTCGGGTCAGGACGCCGAGGGTGGAGATCAGTGCCATCGCTGGTGCCGGCTCGTGGGGATCCTTGTCGGCGCCGGTGAGGGCGGCGACTTCGACGAGGGCGGCGATTGTCGCACCGAGGGTGGGCAGGGGCATGGCGATGGTGCGGGGCAGTGTCAGCAGGTCGGCGCCGGGTGCCTCTTCCTTGATGCTCAGGGCCAGTTCGCGGGCGAGGGTGCGCAGGGTGTCGTGGTCGAAGTATTGACGGGCGGTGCGTTCGGTGATGCGCATCTGTTCCGCTACGGCAGCGACTCGGTCGGTGAGCAGGTGCTCGAGTCGGTCGGTGGGGACGGTCAGACCGATGCGTGCCAGCTCCTCGCCGAGGGCTGAGGCCGTCGTGCTCACCCACGATGATGGTCGCGGCATCGAGGCCTCTTGATCCGAGCGTTCCACCACATCTGGTCTGTCTACCAGTCCGCCCGCGGTGGCGGCGGGTGACTGGAAACGTCAGGCCGGACCCGGACCACCCCGCGGTCCGCTCCAGCGCGAGGTGACGGGGTGCGCCGGGGGAGGTCACTGATCGGTCGAGGCTCCATTCGTTGGATCAGCTCTGGTTCCGATGCCGCCGGTGTCGAGTCGTACGTTTTGGTTTCCGGCGTTAGCTGGCGTGGGAAGGCGGGGAACTCCTCCCAGCCAAAATGGTATAGTTTCTATACATGTCTGGGTTTGAGTTCGATCCGAACAAGAGCGAAGCGAACCTGGCCACGCACGGCATCGATTTCCTGTCGGCGCAGGCACTGTGGCGAGATCCTCACCGGCTCGAGGTGCCCGCGAGAACTACGGATGAGCCGAGGTGGCTGGTGATCGGTGTGATTGACGGAAAATGGTGGTCCGCGGTGGTGACCTATCGTGCGGACCGGACCCGGATCATCTCGGTTCGGCGCTCACGTGATGGAGAGGTGGCGCTTTATGAGAGCTGACGAGTTCGACGAGCGTTTTGATGCCGGCGAGGACGTGACGTTCGCGCTCGATACGGCCAGGGCCCGGCGCCCGGGTGAGGAGCAGCGGCGTGTCAATGTCGACTTCCCGGCGTGGATGATCGCGGAGTTGGATCGTGAGGCGACTCGTCTCGGGGTTACCCGGCAGTCGCTGATCAAGGTGTGGATCGCCGAGAGGCTCGAACGCAACGGCTCAACGGCCGCCTGATCCTGCCGCGGTGGCATGGCGGTACGGAGGGCTCAATCCGTGGACTCGGCTCGGTGGTCTCGGTGTGGGGGCGGTAGTTCCGTCGCCGCGAGTTGGCCACCATATGGGCGAAGGCGCCTATGTCGGTGCGCATTTCGATTCCTGGTCGAGCACCGGCGACCGGGTGGGGGAGTCGGATCGGTTCACCGCGGATGATCTGGTTGCGGTGACGTTTTCTGTCGGTGCAGGTCCCGCCGAGGGCCGCGGGCGATCCTGGGCACCGAAAGGCGGAGGCGCTGCGCGCCGACGACGCGGCGTTGCATCACCGGTTGCTGTCGATCCGCGACGCCGCCGGCCTCCCCGAGGAGATCTCCGTACTGCGCGTCTTCGACGTGATCGCGTGGATGAACGGCAAGAACCGCGGCCGGGGCACCGGCTCTGACCTGGAAAGATGACAGGTCCCGGGGTGACTCATCATCGGCGCGGCTGATGACGGGTGGTG
>RRBB01000541.1:0-2113 GCA_006543605.1 Rhodococcus sp. WS4 | reverse complement strand
CGCCGAATCCATCGTCGTCGCCGTCCTGTCCGCCCTCGCCGGCGAAGGCACCCTCGACCGCTCCAAGGCCGTCGACGCCGCCAACCGGTACCGCATCGACGACGTCCGCGCCGCCGCCGTGTCCTACGCGGACACGGGTAGCGCCTAGAGGAGAACTGAAAAACTCATGACTGCAACAGTTTCCGAACCATTCGCCGTGCCCGTCTCGCCTGCGCCGGCGTCGGCGAGACGCACGAAGATCGTCTGCACCCTCGGGCCCGCAACGGCAACCGGCGACCGCATCCGCGAACTCGTCGACAGTGGAATGAACATCGCCCGGCTCAACTTCAGCCACGGCGAACACTCCGACCACGGGGCGAACTACCTCCGGGTGCGCGAGGCGTCCGAACACACCGGCCGGGCGGTGGGAATCCTCGCCGACCTCCAGGGGCCGAAGATCCGATTGGGACGTTTCGCCGAAGGCGGCACCGTCTGGGCAGACGGCGACATCGTGCGGATCACCGTCGACGAGTGCGTCGGCACCCATGATCGGGTGTCGACCACCTACGAACAACTGGCGGAGGACGCCACGCCGGGCGACCGGCTGCTCGTCGACGACGGCAAGATCGGACTGATCGTCACCGACGTCGACGGCAACGATGTGGTGTGCCGGGTCACCGAGGGCGGACCGGTCAGCAACAACAAGGGTGTGTCGCTGCCGGGGATGAACGTGTCGGTTCCGGCCCTGTCGGACAAGGACATCGCCGATCTCGAATTCGCGCTGCGCCTCGGCGTCGACCTCATCGCGCTGTCGTTCGTGCGATCGGCGGCAGACATCGAACTCGTCCATGCCGTGATGGATCGCGTCGGACGCAGGATCCCGGTGATCGCGAAACTCGAAAAGCCCGAGGCGATCGACAATCTCGAGGCGATCGTGCGCGCATTCGACGCGGTGATGGTCGCTCGCGGCGATCTGGGCGTCGAACTTCCCCTCGAGCAGGTACCGCTCGCGCAGAAGCGGGCCATTCAGGTGGCCCGTGAGAACGCCAAACCGGTGATCGTCGCGACGCAGATGCTCGAGTCGATGATCGAGAATTCACGGCCGACCCGCGCGGAGGCGTCCGACGTGGCCAACGCGGTCCTCGACGGCGCCGACGCCGTCATGCTGTCGGGCGAAACGTCCGTCGGTAAACACGTGATGGAGACGGTCCGCACCATGGCCCGGATCATCGGTGCGGTGGAGGAGAAGTCCACGCACGTCCCGCCGCTCACACATGTGCCCCGCACGAAGGGCGGTGTGATGTCGTACGCGGCCCGCGACGTCGGGGAGCGTCTGGGTGCCGCGGCACTCGTCGCGTTCACCCAATCGGGGGACACCGTGCGCCGGCTGGCCCGCCTGCACACGCCGCTGCCGTTGCTGGCGTTCACCCCGCTGCCCGAGGTGCGCAGCCAGCTCGTGTTGACGTGGGGGACGGAGACGTTCCTCGTCGACCCCGTCGAGTCGACCGACCAGATGATCCACCAGGTCGACCACGCGCTCCTCGGCCTGGGCCGGTATCAGCGGGGCGACCTCGTGGTCATCGTCGCGGGATCGCCGCCGGGGACGGTCGGGTCGACGAACCTGATCCACGTCCACAGAATCGGCGAAGAAGACCACTGATCGGATGTGACGCTGCAACCGTACGGCCGTCCGCTATTGACAGAACACGGTAGACCCGGTTTTCTCTATGTCAAGATACGAAACTGTGTTTTCGCATCGTGGAAGTTTGTCAAGTGCGGAAGGTGAGTCTAGTCATGACTGAGCGTGTTCAGGTCGGCGGTCTGCAGGTCGCGAAGGTGCTCTACGACTTCGTGAACGAGGAGGCGTTGCCGGGGACCGGGGTGGACGTCGACGGGTTCTGGTCCGGTGCGGTCGCGGTGATCGAGGATCTGGCGCCGAAGAACCGGGCGTTGCTCGCCACCCGCGACGACCTGCAGGCCGAGATCGATGCCTGGCACCGGGACCGGGCCGGGAAGCCGATCGACCCGGCCGAGTACCGGGCGTTCCTGACCGAGATCGGGTACCTGGTGCCCGAACCGGCGCCGTTCGCGGTGTCGACGGCGAACGTGGACACCGAGATCACCGCCACCGCCG
>RRBB01000540.1:0-2116 GCA_006543605.1 Rhodococcus sp. WS4 | reverse complement strand
GGCAGCCGCCGGCCGAGGCGGTGGGCCTTGGCGTTGTCGTAGACGAGCACCGCAGCTCCGTCCTTGTCGCGGTCCAGGCAGTCCAGGGGCAGGGCCAGAATGTCTTCTGGGCGTCGTCCGGTGTCGATGCCGATTTGAGTCGCGACCCTGACTTCGATCGGTTCGAGGGTGTCGAGGTTGGCGCAGAGAATGGCCATGATTTCCGGAGGGACGTCGCGGCCGGGTTCGCCGCGTTCGGGCTCGGCGGGGATGTCGCCGCGCTCGAGGGAGAAATCGCCGGCGAGCCCTGCCGCTGGTTGTCTGGGCCTGGTCAGGCCGAGGGCGCGGATGCCGGCCAGCACCTCGCGTAGGTCACGGCAGATGCCGTTGCGGCGGTATCGACTGATCTCACCGATCGACTCCAGATGGGCCAGCCGGTTGAGGAAATTTTCGATGTCTCTGCGGCCCAAGTTCGATGGGACGAGGCCCCGGTCCGGCCTGCGGCCAAGGAACTGTGAGAGCATCCGCAGCGCGTTGATTTTGCCGCGGACTCGCGCGGCTCCACGGCCTCGGTGACGCGGGAGTTGTTCTGCTGCCCATCGTTTGGCGCACTGGGACAGCCACGGCTGGCTGATTCCGGTGAACGACAGGTTCCCGCGATGGCCGAAAACCGCGAGATCCCACGTGTCCTTGGCCTGTTCGCTCGCGGGGTCGGCCAGGGCCCGGCGAACGTGTTGGGTGAGGGCGGCCCGCAGCGAGCGCACCGTCTTGTTGCGGGTGATCTCGGCGCGGTCGACGGTAATCGAGGTCACCTGTCGCCAGCGCAGTCCGTCGCACAGCACCCGCAGTTGCGCATCGGCGATCTTCGCCCCACCCCGGACACGCTGCTGAACACCGAACAGCACCTCGACGACCACCATCGCCGGCAGGGCCCGCAGATTGACCTGCCCCGGCTCGGGCACGCCCGATTCCCGGGTCTGCCATCGACGCGCATCCAGGTCCGGGGCTGCCCGCAGCGCGTTCCGCCATCGCTGGTAGTGGGTGTTGCAGTATCCGCAGGCGCCGTCAGCGGTCCGGATGCAGGCGGCAACCTGGCAGGCCGGCATCGGCGGCAAAGGCCCCACTCTGGGATCGGCCAGGAACTGTTCCATCGACAACCGTGGGCGTCGCAGGCGGAACTTCTTGGCGTGCGGCTCGCACAACACCGCATGCCGCACCGTCGGCACGCACCGGCATTTCGGCACTGCGCATCGAGTCGCCGGGGCCGGCTCGTCGGACAGCTCCATCGCAGTCGCGATGTCCTCAGGGCTCATCCCCAGCCGGGACAGGCGCGTGAAACACCCATGGCATACCGCAATGCCCGAGTGAACGGTGTTTTGGCACCGCTGGACTCGGCATACCGTTCTGCCCAACAACCGATGCTGGGCCGGCAGCGACAACATCCGCGTCTGTGGATTCCACCCCGCCTCGACCAGGAAGCGAGGATCCAGCATCCCGGCCAGTCGCGCAGCATCCGCCCCCAGCGCAACCCCGGTCAGCACGTGCGTGAACTCCAACGAAGGATCGCCAGTGCCATCCGCGGTGACCAGTTCTGCGGCGGTCACCGGATCACCGCACCGAGTTCGCGGGGGCTGGGCACCGCGTCGACCGCAGCCCGCAGCCGGGAGGAATCCGGGTGCACGTAAACCGCCGAGGAAGCGACCGCGGCGTGCCCCATCAGGTCGGCGACGACATCGATGCCGGAACCGGCGTCAACAGCGTTGCTGCCGAACGCATGTCGCAGTTGATGCGGGCGGACCGGGACGTCGAGTCCGGCCCGCCGCGACGCCGCGGCCATCAGCTCCCCGATCCCGTCCGGCCGCATCGGCGCCCCGATGCGGCCGCGGAACAGGTTGACGAACACGAAGTCGCTGTCCGCTGCGCCCGGCACTCTCATGCGCTCGAACTCGTAGGTGTCAAACGCCTGCACGACAAGGAAATCCAGCGGTACGACCCGCTGCCGGCGGGACTTGGCCGACGCCCCGTTCGGGTTGTCCTCCCGACGCACCACGTGCAGATGCGCCCGCGCGACCTCGCACCCCAACCGGCGCGAATCCACCAGCAGGTGCACATCACTGCGACGCAGCCCGCACACCTC
>RRBB01000053.1:0-55192 GCA_006543605.1 Rhodococcus sp. WS4 | reverse complement strand
CTGGGTAGTCTTCTTCACGGCGGTCCCTTGCTGTCGGAGTTCTTGGAGGAACGCCCGACACCTACCACACGGCGGGTCTCGAGCGGGGGACCGCCACCTGAAGTTCTACGAGACCCGGGACAACCTCTGATGCGGACGGTGAATTCTTCACCGGACAGGTCGGCGCCGGATAGCTCGAAGGGCTTGGCGGTGTCGGTGTCCTCGAACCCACGACGGGGCCCTGGGTGTCTTTCCTGCTGGCCGTCAGCTGTTCGAGGGACGTATCCGTCTCGTCGGATTCAGTAAATCTCGGTGCGTCGTCGGTGGCCATGACTGTTCGTTCGTCGCCGCGGCACACTTCCGGGGTCGGGCCGTAAGGCGGGTACGTCGGGTGTGTCGGGCGCGCTCGCTTTCGGACATGCCACCCCAGATGCCGTACGCCTCGGTGGCGGTGAGGGCGTGGGCGCGGCAGTCGACGAGCACAGGGCAATCGTGACAGATCCGTTTGGCGGCGTGCTCACGCTGGGCGCGAACGCTGCCGCGTTCACCGTCGGGGGAGAAGAACATCTCGGTGTCGGTGCCGCGGCAGGACGCGCGGTGCTGCCAGTCCGGGTTGATGTGGTGGTGCGAATGATTGAGCACTGCGGGAGAAATCGCTTTCGTCGAACGTTGGGGCACGCAAGGGTTCGGTCGGCCGGGCTGGACCGCTCGCCGAGGGTTTGTGAACGGAAGGTGGATGTGGGTTGTGGGCGGTATGGCCGCCTCGGAGGGGACGGCGTCGGACCGGGCGCGCACCTTGCATTTCAATACGGAAAGCGTGGTGCGGCATGACCACCGACAAATAGTGGTTTCACGCCTGATCCAGGAAGGGGCAGTCGGGTAGTGACCGAGGACCGTGTCGGAGTTCCGAGGCGGGCACCGCGTTCGCAGGCGGAATGCGAGGTGTCGGTGCGTTGATGCCTGGGCTCGACACCGATGGGACCGGGGGCCCCGGGAACCGAATGCCTTGACGCCCTCGTCACCTCCAAAGGGGGTAGAAGGGTGTGAAGTGACTGTCATCCTGACTCATACCTTCCTCCGTTCGAATATTCCTCCGGATGCCCGGTTCACCAGCAGCCTTGATCAGTAGCAGTTCGCCACTCGAGGTGTCTAATCCCAAGTCGAGGCGTCGCCTACATGGTCGATTCACTGACGCAAAACACCCGGGTACCGCCTGATGTGCCGTGGTAGCCCGGCCTCTAGGTATGTCTTAAATATGACGGCCTGACGACAAACGGTATCCGCCTTGCTCCGTACTGCTCATGTCGTACCGAGGGTGCAAAGTCTTCGTGTCCTCGTATGCCGCACATTCCCAAGCGCTCCTGCGTGACCGACGTGACCGAGTGGCATCCCGACCTGGCAGACGACCCTTCGAAGCACCAAAGTATGCGTTTGTTTGATGGTCGCCAATAGTGCGCTATACATTTGTGTGACCCGCTTCACTGGATCTCACGCCCTCCGGCCGTCTGCGTCTGCATCGTCTTTCTACGACTTTAGGAACTGACACACATGATGAGTTCAACCGGACATCCGCCCCGGCGTCGCGCTGGGTTGCTGGTACTCCTCTTCTGCTTCGTTACGATCATCTTCGATGGTTACGACCTGGTCGTGTACGGGTCGACTGTGCCGACGCTTCTCGCCTTCGAGGCATGGAGTCTTCACTCCGCCGGGGTAGGGGTCATCGGCAGTCTCGCGCTCATCGGCATGCTGATCGGCACCATTGCGGTTGGGTTCCTCACCGACCGGCTCGGCAGGCGTCGAATCATGCTTGCTTCGATTGCCTGGTTCTCGACCTGCATGCTGCTGACGGCTTTGGCGCCGAACGAATATGTGTTCGGCCTCTTTCGGTTCCTGACGGGCATCGGTCTGGGCGGCATTGTTCCGACGTGCATTGCCCTGACGGTCGAGTTCGCCCCGAAGGATAAGCGGCAGATCGCCAACGCGGTCATGTTCAGTGGCTATTCGGTCGGCGGTGTTACCGCTGCAGTGCTTGCGATCGTCCTGCTGCCTGAGGTGGATTCCGGGTGCTGTATGCCGTCGGTGCGCTGCCGATAGTCACGTTGCTGCCGCTGGCCTACAAGTTTCTTCCGGAGTCGATCTCGTACCTTGCCAGCACCGGCAGGACGGATCTGGCGCGCGAGACAGCGCAACAGTACGGTTTGGTGTACAGCGACATCGTCAGTAAACCGGACTATTCCGCCGTGCAGACGAAATCAAGTATGTCTCAACTATTCACGCCGAGATGGCTGCGGTCGACACTCTTGTTCGCGGCGGCGAACTTCTGCGGCCTTCTCCTGGTCTACGGCCTCAATACGTGGCTTCCGCAGATCATGCGTAACGCCGGGTTCCCGCTGGGCAGCTCTCTCGCGTTTTTGCTCGTACTCAATATCGGAGCAATTGTCGGTGCCATCGGTGCCTCATACGTCGCTGACCGCATCGGGATTCAGAAAGTGGTGACCGCCTCCTTCCTGCTCGCGTGCGCGGCAGTCTTCCTGATCAGTCTCAATTGGCCGGCGGGTGTTCTCTTTCTCCTGGTAGCCGCTGCCGGCCTCGGCAGCGTCGGAACGCAGATCCTGATCGGCGGTTTCTGCGCGACCCACTACCCGCAACAACTCAGTTCTACCGCTCTTGCGTGGTCGCTCGGAGTTGGCCGCATCGGCGCGATCTGTGGACCACTTCTCGGCGGGGTGATCGTCAGCCTTGCCGTGGGATATGAGGTCAGTTTCTACTTTTTCGCGGCCGTAGCAGTTCTCGGAACTGCGGTGGTGGCGTCGGTTTCGCAGAAGAATGCCGCTGATGCCGTTGCGGCCATCGATGTCGCGTCCGCGGGTTCTCAGATCGCGGCGACCGTGGACGAGGATCCGATGCCGGCGTCGGCGTCCTAATCGCCTTCGCTCGAGACGGCGCGTTGTCGATGCGACGTCTCCCGCTCGGCGGGAGAGGTGGCTTCGAAGGTGTACGGTCACGTCGTTGCCGATCACGCCGTTCCCTTTCCGGGCTCATTCGCACAGGTGAGGCGGGCGATGGTGGCCCCGTCAGGGCGCGCTCACGCGGTTTGCATTCGGGCTTTCGCAGGACTGAGCGGCATTCGGATAAGACGCGCGCAAACAGGATAGCTTCCGCCCTCCTATGTCACTAATGTCGTCGCTCACAGTCGAACGGAGATGTGATGCACAACGAAGTCGATGCCGTCATCGTCGGGTCCGGAATCAACGGACTCGTCGCCGCTTCAACGCTGGCGCGATCAGGCTGGAAAGTAGCACTCCTGGAAAGTAATCCGGAGATCGGCGGCTTTGTCGGGAGCGGTGAGCGCACGGTGCCCGGCTACGTGCACGACACGTTCTCATCCTGGTACCCGCTGTTCGTGTCGGGCCCGGCGCACACGGCGCTCGGCGACGACCTGGCCCGTCACGGGTTGCGGTTCTGCAACACCGACGAGGCCGTGACCGCGAGCGTCGCCGACAGCGGCCGTGTGACCCTGGCGTACCGCGATCCGGAACTGACGGCAGCGGGCTTCGGCAACGAAAAAGACGGGAATGCGTATCTGGAGGCGTTGCACCGCTTCGGCCGCAACGCACCGGTCATCGGCGGAATGATGGGCAGCGAAATCCGCAGCGCCGGAGTCGTTCCACTGCTGGCGCGCTTCTTCAGAACCAATGGACGGCGCGGCTCCGAGCAGTGGCTCCGAGACCTCGCTGCCTCGGGCCGCGCCTACTGTGCTCGGGAGTATGTCGGTCCCGAAGTAGACCACCTGTGGGTGCCGTGGCTGCTGCACGCAGGTCTGTCGCCGGACAATGCCTCCGGCGGCTTCATGATTCCGGTGCTGGCGGCAACCGTCCACGGTTTCGGTCTGCCGGTAGTCGAGGGAGGCTCTGCACGACTGCTCGAGGCCTTTCGAGGACTACTCGACGAATTGGGCGTCGAGGTGCATACCGGATCCCGCGTCGACCGCATCATTGTCGAGGGGGGCCGTGCGACCGGTGTCGAGGCAGCAGGGCGACGTTACCGGGCCCGGCGCGCCGTGCTGGCGTCGGTGACACCGACCGCCTTGTACGGGTCGCTGCTGCCTCCCGAGGCCAGTCCTGCCCCGCTGCGTGCCCAGGCACGGCGGTACCGGTACGGGCGCGGTGAGATGCAGATCCACATCGCCTTGTCCGAACCACCCAGGTGGCGCGATGCCCGCCTCAACGAGATTCCGCTGGTGCATATCTCGGATGGTTCGGCGAGCACCGGCATTGCCCGTGCGGAGGCGGAAGCCGGTCTTCTTCCCAGGAAACCGACAGTCGTGGTCGGCCAACAATCCGTCTTGGATCCCTCGCGCGTTCCGGCCGGTGCCGCTTCGCTCTGGTTGCAACTGCAGGAAGTTCCGTACGAACCGCTCGGCGACGCCGCCGGCGAGCTGAACACCGCGGACGGTTGGACTCCGGAACTGGCCAAGGCCTACGCCCAGCGGGTCATCGATCGCTTGGACGCGCACACCCATGGTCTGAAGATCCTCGGAACGGATGTGATCTCGCCCGCCGATCTCGCGGCATACAACGAGAATGCCGTCGGCGGGGACCCCTACGGCGGCAGTTCGGAGCTGGATCAGAGCTTTCTGTGGCGCCCACTGCCGGAGGCGGGGCGGCATCGGACCTGCGTGGACGGTCTCTGGCACATCGGGGCATCCACGCATCCCGGCGCAGGCCTCGGCGCCGGTTCAGGCCATCTGGTGGCCACCAAACTTGCCGCGCAGCGGCAGCGTAAGTCCAATTAGGAGTTGACATGCCAGTTATCACCGACCTTCTCGCGTCCATTGCCGGCGAGCGCATCGAATTGATCGACCTCACCGCACCACTGACGGACAAGACCCCGGTGCTGGGTTTGCCGGAACCGTTCAAGAACACCCTGCCGTTTCGGCTGGAGTTGATCAGCCGCTACGACGAGGACGGGCCGGGCTGGTACTGGAACAACATCCACACCGGCGAACACACCGGCACCCACGTCGATGCACCGAACCACTGGATCACCGGCAAGGACGGACTGGATGTCTCACAGGTGCCGTTGCGCTCGCTGATCGCACCGGCGGTCGTACTCGATGTCACAGACCGGGTGGCCGAGAATCCGGACTTCCTCCTCGATGTCGCCGACATCGAGCAGTGGCAACGCACGCACGGTGCCTTCCCCGCCGGTGGTTGGCTCCTCTACCGCACCGGGTGGTCCACGCGTTCGGGGAACAGCGAAGACTTCCTCAACGCCGACGAGTCCGGCCCTCACACACCCGGATTCACGGCCGAGTGCGCACGCTGGCTCGCAGAGGAGACCGACCTGGTCGGTGTGGGCGTGGAAACGGTCGGCACCGACGCCGGTCAGGCGACCGCACTGGACCCGGCGTTCCCCTGCCACCACCACCTGCTCGGCGCGGGCAAGCTGGGACTGACCCAGCTGCAGAACCTCGATCGCCTGCCGCCGACCGGATTCGCGCTCGCGGTCCTGCCACTGCCCATCGTCGGCGGATCGGGCAGCCCGGCCCGCGTGGTCGCACTGGTCGAGAAGTAAGGAAGAGTCAGAAATGGCCGAACGTTCTTTCGCCGCGGAAGTCGAACAACTCCGCAACGGCGCCGGCACCACCCTGCACGTCGAAGGCATCCTCGCCGTCACCAAGGCACTGCTGCAATCCGGTGTGGCCTATGTCGGCGGCTACCAGGGTGCACCGATCTCGCACCTGATGGATGTCCTCGGTGACGCCCACGAGATCCTCGACGAACTCGGGGTCTATTTCGAAAACAGCGCCTCGGAGGCGACGGCGGCCGCCATGCTGGCGGCATCGGTGCACTACCCGCTCCGCGGCGCGGTGACCTTCAAGTCCACAGTCGGCCTGAATGTCGCCTCGGACGCGCTCGCGAACCTGGCCAGCGGCGGCGTCACCGGCGGCGCGCTCGTCATCCTCGGCGAGGACTACGGCGAGGGCTCGAGCATCATGCAGGAGCGCTCCCACGCATTCGCGATGAAGTCGCAGATGTGGTTGCTCGATCCCCGGCCCAACGTCTCGGCGATCGTCGACGCGGTCGAGGTCGGCTTCGAGCTGTCCGAGGCGAGCAACACACCGGTGATGCTCGATCTGCGGCTCCGCTCCTGCCACCTGCACGGGGCATTCGACGCCAAGGACAACAAACGTCCACCCATGACCGTCACCGATGCCCTCGAAAACCCGTTGCGCGACATCGACCGGATCGTGCTCCCGCCGGCCAGCTTCCTGCACGAGAAGGAGAAGATCCACGATCGGTGGCCGGCGGCGGTCGAGTTCATCAAGGACCGCGGCCTCAACGAGGTCTTCGGGAACGACAAAGCCGACATCGGCATCATCGTGCAGGGCGGACTGTACAACACGCTGAACCGATCGATGGAGCTGCTCGGCTGCTCCGACGCATTCGGACGCACCCAGGTACCGACGTACGTCATGAACGTGACCTACCCGGTCATCGACGACGAGATCATCGAGTTCTGCCAGGACAAACGGGCCGTCCTCCTCCTGGAGGAGGGCCAGCCCGACTACATCGAGCAGAACCTGAACGCGATCCTGCGCCGGGCGGACATTGCCACCGCACTTCACGGCAAGGACATGCTGACACTCGCCGGCGAATACACCTCGACGGTCGTCACCCGCGGTGTCAACGAGTTCCTCCAGCGGTACCTGCCGGACATCGTCGCGCACCAGCCCGCCCTGCTGCGGGACCCCGACGACCCGACAAGCCCCACAGCGCCCCGCGTCTCGTCCGAGGTCATCTCGCCGCGCCCGCCGGGACTATGCACCGGATGCCCCGAACGCCCGATCTTCAGCGGCCTCAAACTCGCCGAGCGGGAGACCGGCAAACACCACGTCAGCGCCGACATCGGCTGTCACCTCTTCGCCGTCAACGCACCGTTCGACCTCGGCGCCACGACGATGGGATACGGCCTCGGATCAGCCGGCGCCTCCGCCTTGAACTCCAAGGACACCGACCGGCGCAGCATCGCGATCATGGGTGACGGCGGATTCTGGCACAACGGCCTCACCAGCGGCGTGGGCAACGCTGTCTTCAACAAGAGCGATCAGGTCCACCTCATTGTCGACAACGCCTACGCCGCGGCGACCGGTGGGCAGGACGTGCTGTCCTCCCAGGCAGACCTCCCCACCCGGTCGACCCAGCACCCGATCGAAAAGGCCGTCCGCGGTATCGGCGTGAAGTGGGCGCGCACGATCAAGAACACCTACGACGTCGGCAAAGTCCGTGACACGTTCGTCGAGGCACTCACCACCGAGGATGCCGGGCCCAAGGTGCTCGTCATGCAGAGCGAGTGCCAGCTCAATGCCCAGCGCCGCGTCAAGCGCGACCGAACCAAAGCACTCGCGGCCGGCAAGCGGGTGGTGCGCGAGCGGTTCGGGGTCGACCCCGACACCTGCACCGGCGACCACGCATGCATCCGGATCTCCGGCTGCCCGTCGTTGACGATCGCACCCAACCCGGATCCCATGCGCACCGACCCGATCGCCGAGGTCCTCGACAGCTGCGTCGGCTGCGGAGTGTGCGGGGCGAATGCGCACGCCGCGGTGCTGTGCCCGTCCTTCTACCGCACCGACGTAGTCGACAACCCCACCCGACGCGAACAGCTTCTTGCAAACGTCCGCTCGTGGTGGATCAAGATCGCATCCCGCGGCATCGAGCGCCGCGCCGCACAATTCGAGGCTGCATGATGTCCAACTGGTACAACGGTCAACGTCCGATCACTCTGGCGATCGTCGCCCTCGGCGGCGAAGGCGGCGGCGTGCTCGCCGACTGGATCGTCGCCGTCGCCGAGAACGCCGGCCACTACGCGCAGAACACCTCCGTCGCCGGCGTCGCCCAGCGCACCGGAGCGACGGTCTACTACGTCGAGATCTTCCCGCCCGGCGATGAACCTCCGTCCTCGGCGACCGACGCCCGAATCGAGCCGGTCCTCAGCGTGTTCCCGAGCCCCGGCGAGGTCGATGTGCTCATCGCCTCCGAACTGATGGAATGCGGCCGAGCCGTCCAGCGGGGATTCGTCACCCCCGATCGAACGACACTGATCACCTCCACCAATCGGGTCTACTCCATCGACGAAAAGATGGCACTCGGCGACGGTCGCGCCGACAGCTCCGAACTCGTCGCGGCGGCCCAGCGGGCCTCGAAGCGACTGATCGCCGCCGACTTCATGGAGATGGCAGAACAGAGCAACAGCGTCATCAGCGCCGCGTTGTTCGGCGCGCTCGCCGGCTCCGGGACCCTTCCGTTCAGCAGGGACCAGTTCGAGGCCCCGATCCACGCCTTCGGGAAGGGCGTCGAATCCTCACTGAAGGCCTTCTCCGCGGGCTTTGGCGCTGCCGCGCAGCAGCAGAAACCACGTCCGCGAAAGTCGAACCCGATTCCCATTTCGATCGGACCGCGACCGGTGACACCGGAGGACCGCAAGGCCGAGGAAGAAGCGCGGCGCACAACGATCGCGGCGACAGATCCCTCCGCTCTGGTCGGCTCCGCGCTGAAGCCGCTCGCCGCGCGCGTCCTGGATCTCCCTGCCGCGGCACGGTCGATGATTCTGCACGGACTGGTCCGCACCGCGGTGTACCAGAATCTGGACTACGCCGAGCGTTACCTGTCCCGGGTGACGCGCTTTGCCGAGGTCGATCCGGATGCGACGGGAGCGGCCCGGCTCACCACCGAAGCGGCCCGGCACATCGGGTTGTGGATGTGCTACCAAGACACGATCCAGGTTGCCATGCAAAAGACCCGACAGGCGCGGATGGAACGCATCCGCACCGAGGCGCGGGCCGAGCCGAACCAGCTGGTACAGGTCCGTGAATACCTCCACCCTCAAATTGACGAGATCACCGACACGATGCCCTCCCGGCTGGGCGCCCGCATGCATCGTTCGAAGTGGTTCCAGCGGTTGGTCGGCGCAATCACCCACAAGGGGATGATCCTGAACACGAGTTCGGTGCACGGTTACACGATGCTGAGCACCATGGCGCGGTTGCGTCCGCTCCGCCCACGGTCACTGCGGTTCGTCCGAGAGCAGGCCGCGATCGAGGAATGGATCGACCACGCTCTCCGCGCTGCAGCAGTTGATGCCGACCTCGGACGTGAGATCGTCGAATGCCAGCGGGTCCTCAAGGGCTACGGCGCCACCTATGAGCACGGTGGCGACAGTTTCGGCAAGCTGATGTCCGCGGCCGGTGCGCTGGTCGGATCGCCCAATGCAGTCAGTCAGCTGGCCGAGCTGCGCGATGCAGCGCTTGCCGACGAAGACGGAGCCCGACTGGACGCCAAGTTAGCCACAATGGAGCTGGGGGACAGCCTTGTCAAGGCTCTGGAGGCCACCTCGAATTGATGTGCGGGGCCTGGATAGCCGTTCCTCTGAGGACGCTGATCGGGTAGGCGCCGCAAGGGGGGAACCTCCAACACTCCAGGCTGACGGCGTGCCCTTCGCGAAGGTGACTTCAGGAAGGTCGATCCCGCCCACTGTGTGGGGACATGACGGCGTGTCGACGCGCAGGCCTGCGGCTAGTGTCGCCATCGCGATTTCAGGTCGGGCGGGTGGCCCAGCCTCAGCCGGTGCACCGAGGTCCCGAAGAGCATGGAGACCCCGTCCGGGGCGTGCGTTCAGCGAATCGACCCGGGCGGTTCAGGGTCGAGGACTGGCCTGGCGGAATCGAGGAACGTCCCGCGGTGCGTCCCCCTCTTGCCGCCAGACTGCTTCCTGTGCAGAGATTTTCGATCAATTCCTGGAGCGCATCGCACCGCATATTCTCGGCACGCCGGTCACGTGAGTGGCGTGACGTATCGTCGGTTCGGTCGACGATCGCTGTGGAGATGATCGCTACAGCAACGTCAGCTCTTGGTCATTCGTAATTCTTGACTCGCGATCCGATTCCCATCGTTCACCCCTTCCTGGACGCTCAGGGAAGGGGTGAACGCAGTCATCCGCTCCGCGGCGAATGCCCACACCGCAGCGCGGGCATGTGGGGGGGGGTGGGGGACAGCTGTTCTGTCCTTGTCGACCGATCGCTCTATGGTTCACCGGCCACGCATGTGAAGATTCTCTGGCGCAGATTGTTTGGCGTTTCTCATGTGAAGGCGCGATGCCCAGGTGGACGATGCCGAGGCAGGATTCGCAGCGGAGTCCGCTCCAGACGCGCGGCGGATGGCTCGGGATGGGGGTAGCGGTCAGGGCTGGTGAATGATGCTCATTGCGTGCTCTCGTGCGGGTCCGCTGAGGGCATCATTGAGTTCGTCGAAGAGTCTGCCGGCGGTGACACCGTTCCATCCCGGGGGAAGCAGGGGGAGCGGTAGGCCCGGATCGAGGTACGGAAGTCGTCGCCACTCGGTGAGCATGGGCACGTACTCGGCGAAAGCGTCCTGGGGTGTCAGCGTACCTGCCGTGGACCGTTCGAGCGCGGGGCGATATCTGTTCAGAAACGCAGTGTAGAGATTGGCGAGCGCGTCAAGATCCCACCAGGTCCGCACTTTCGTGCGGAGATCGCCGAACCCGAGATGGACTGCGCTGTACATGTCGACGTACTCGGAAAGTCCCCTCCGTTCCAGCATTTCCCTGGTCTCACGAACAAGACTTCCCGGTGCGATCCACACGCCAGGAGCGGTGGTGCCGAAGCCGAGACGGGTCAGGAAAGTCCGGAGAATGTGCCGCTTGTCCCGTTCGGATTCTGGGATCGAAAAGACCACCATCAGCCAGCCGTCTTCGATCTCGGCGCGCTTACGATCGAAAATCCTGACATCGCCCTCGGCCAGAGCTTCAAGAGTCGGCTTGGACAGAGAATAGCCGGCTGCTCCGTCGTGGCGATGGGCCTCGAGTGTTTCGCGACGTTTGAGCCGAGAAATCGACGAGCGGACCGCTGCTCCGTCCACGCCGAGATGGGACATGAGTCGAACAACCGAGGCAACCGACAACCAGTTCGATTCGGCCCGAGCGTAGAGCCCGAAGATCGTCACGATCAGTTCGCGCGGTTGCAGCTCGCTGGAACGTTCGTTGAGTACATCATCGGCAAGGATCCCCGTCGTCATGAATACACCATAACCGCTGCCACGTCTGCACTTGGCTGAAGGCGATATTTGCGCTCTAGGGTGTTTCGTTCTATTGACGGACGTCACAAATCAGGCATACGATCGACCGCGTTCATATCCCTAGTGGGAAGGTCAACTATGACGCTGTCTCCGTCGGCGCACTTGGACTCGTTCTGCCGCGACAACCTCCCGCCGGAGAACCTGTGGCCGAACTTCGAGTTCACCCTCCCGGGGTTGCGGTACCCGGACCGCCTGAACTGTGCATCCTCGCTTCTCGACGACCAGGTCGCGGCGCTGGGCGGTGATCGCCCGGCGCTGCTCTCGCCGTCCGAAAGCTGGACGTACGGGGAGCTTTTGCGTCGCGCCAACCAGATCGCCCAGATACTCGTCGAAGACTTCGGGCTGGTGCCGGGCAACCGCGTTCTGCTCCGCGGGCCGAACAACCCCTGGCTGGTGGCCTGCTGGTTCGGGGTGGTCAAGGCCGGCGGCGTCGCCGTGACGACCATGCCGCTGCTCCGCAGCGGTGAACTGAGCAAGATCATCGACCTGACCAAACCGACACTCGCGCTGTGCGATTACCGATTCGCCGCCGATCTGATCGAGACCGACCAAATCGGCGCGCTGTTCTACGGTAGTACCGAACCCACCGATCTGATCGCCCGCACATCCGCTAAATCCGGGGAATTCACCAACGTCGCCACCGCGGCCGATGATGTCGTTCTACTGGCCACCACGTCCGGAACCACCGGTACTCCGAAAGCGACGATGCACTTCCACCGCGACATCCTTGCCGTTGCGGACACATTCTCGGCACGGGTTCTGCGGCCGAATCACTCGGATGTCTTCACGGGAACGCCGCCACTCGCATTCACCTTCGGGTTGTGCGGTCTGGTGGTCTTCCCCTTGAGGGTGGGGGCCGCGACGTTGCTGCTCGAGAAGGCAACTCCGAGTGAGCTGGCCGACACGGTACGAGAACACGGAGTATCGGTACTCTTGACCGCACCGACCGCGTATCGGGCAATTCTCCGCGAGAACAAGGCGCAGAGCCTCGCCTCGGTTCGTCGCTGCGTGTCTGCGGGCGAGCATCTGCCCGAAGCGGTGTGGGAAGAGTTCTACGAGGAGACCGGAAGGCGCATCATCAACGGCATCGGTGCCACCGAAATGCTGCATGTCTTCATCGCGGCCAGCGACGATGACATCCGCCCGGGGGCAACCGGGAAGGCCGTACCGGGTTATACGGCAGCGATACTCGACCACGATGGTCACCCCGTTCCCGACGGCACACCGGGACGGTTGGCGGTGACCGGTCCGACCGGCTGCCGGTATCTTGCCGACGACCGCCAACGCCAGTACGTCCAGAACGGGTGGAACATCACCGGCGATACGTATATTCGCGACTCCGAGGGCTACTTCTGGTACCAGTCACGCAGTGACGACATGATCGTCTCGTCCGGCTACAACATCGCCGGCCCGGAGGTCGAAGAAGCGCTGGGCCGGCACCCCGACGTCAAGGAATGCGCGGTCGTCGGCCTGCCCGACCCTGATCGGGGAATGATCGTCCACGCGGCAGTCGTACTGATCTCGGACGCCGTCGGCAGCGACACCAAGGGCCGCGAACTCCAGGACTTCGTCAAAAACGAGCTGGCACCGTACAAGTACCCCCGCAGTATCGAATTCCTCGCCGAGTTGCCGCGCACCCCGAACGGCAAGATCCAGCGTTACCGGCTGCGGGAATCCCGACAGGCCCTGCGCTAGCCGCGCGCCCGCCCACAGCGGCCCAGTGGTGCTGGTTGCCGTCGGGCGGCGAGGGCGCTCCCGGTTCCGTACCGAGCAGATCGCAATACGCAGTACCCACTGTCGGCTCACGCCACTACCGCGGCGGCCTCCGATCGAGGGCCCGGGACTGCCGAATCCGACACCGCTGGCGGACAACCACCGTCAGCGGTCAGGCACATATTTCCGGTGCTCCCGTACCTTTCAGGGTTCTGTCGGGGCAGCAAAGTCTCAGCGTCATCAAAGTGAGCGCAATCTGCACAGTTGACGCGTCCAGCGGATAGATCATCGGCCGGAATGTTCCTAGTGTTGCAGATCACATCGTGAGCGAAGTCAGGAGATCTAGACCATGAGCGACTATCTCGGCATCGGCGGCAAGACCGCCATCATCACTGGTGGTGCCACCAAGATCGGGCGCGGTGTCGTCGACTCTCTGCACGAGAGTGGTGTCAACGTCGTTGTCGCCGACATCGACCGGGACGGTGGCAAGCAGGCGGTCGAAGGCAAGGGAAACGCTCTGTTCAGCGAAACCGACATCACTGACGACGACGCGATCGATACGTGCGTGGCCGCTGCACTCGAGTCGTTCGGGTCCGTCGACATCCTGGTGAATCTGGCATGCACCTACGTCGACGACGGCGCCGAGTCCAGCCGGGCGCAGTGGTCAACGGCCTTGGACGTGAACCTGGTGAGCGCCGCCATGTTCGCCAAAGCGGTGCGCCCGCACATGGCAGCGCACGGCGGCGGTTCCATCGTGAACTTCGGATCCATCTCGTCTAAGGTCGCGCAAACCGGACGGTGGCTGTATCCCGTCTCCAAGGCCGCGGTCGTGCAACTGACCCGGAACATGGCGATGGACCTCGCCGGGGACAACATTCGCGTCAACTCGGTGAGCCCGGGCTGGATCTGGTCGAAAGTGATGGACGAGCTCTCGGGATCGGACCGCGCCAAGACCGACCAGGTGGCTGGCAAGTTCCACCTCGCCGGCCGAGTCGGGGATCCCACCGAAGTCGGCGACGTCGTCGCCTACCTGTGTTCGCCGCGCGCCGCATTCGTCACCGGAGCCGACTGGGCCATCGACGGAGGCTATTCCGCGATGGGACCGGAACAGGCGTTCCCGGCCATCCCGCTTCTCGCCCGATAACTTCGACAAAGAAAGCTCATCTCAATGCGCAAAATCACCATCGTTGGAGCCGGCCAGGCAGGACTTCAGCTCGCCATCGGTCTGGTCGATGCCGGGTACGACGTGACCGTCGTATCCAACCGAACTCCGGAGCAGATCCGTGAGGGCAAGGTCATGTCCAGCCAGTGTATGTTCGGCGGGGCACTCGCCCGGGAGCGTGCCGTCGGACTGGACCTCTGGAGCGATGAATGCCCATCAGTCGAGGGCATCTCGTTCACCGCCGCCGACAACGGAAACCAGGCCTTCTCCTGGGCATCACGCCTCGACCTCCCCGCCCAGTCCGTCGATCAGCGCGTGAAGATGCCCGCGTGGCTCAAGGAATTCGAATCACGCGGCGGCAAGCTGGTCCTCCAGGATGCCGGAATCGGCGACCTCGAAGAGTTCGCCGCCGACTCCGATCTGGTCATCCTCGCCGCAGGCAAGGGGGAGATCGCGAAGTTGTTCGAGCGGGACGCCACGCGGTCGGTGTTCGATCGCCCGCAGCGCGCGCTCGCCTTGACCTATGTCAATGGAATGGTGCCGCGGGAGGAACATTCCGCGGTGGCGTTCAACATGATTCCCGGTGTCGGTGAGTACTTCGCGTTTCCCGCGCTCACCACGAGCGGCCCCTGCGAGATCATGGTGATGGAGGGCATCCCCGGCGGGCCGATGGACTGCTGGGCGGACGTGACGACCCCTGAAGAGCATCTCGCAAAGTCCAAGTGGGTCGTCGAGACATTCGTCCCCTGGGAGGCCGAGCGCTGCGCCGACATCACCCTCACCGATGACAACGGGATCCTCGCCGGACGCTTCCCGCCCACGGTTCGCAAGCCGATCGGAGTCCTGCCGTCGGGTGCGAATATCCTCGGTCTTGCCGACGTGGTGGTCCTCAACGATCCGCTCACCGGCCAGGGCTCGAACAATGCGAGCAAGTGCGCGGCCTCCTACCTTGCCAGCATTCTCGAGCATGGCGACCGACCCTTCGACGCCGCATTCATGACCGACACCTTCGAAAGATACTGGGACTACGCGCAATACGTGGCGTCCTGGACGAACGCGCTGCTCAGCCCGCCGCCGGAGCATGTGCTGAAACTGCTCGGCGCCGCTGCCACCGAGCCACGTATCGCCCGTCGGTTCGCGAACGGGTTCGACGATCCGCGTGACTTCTTCCACTGGTTCATGACGCCCGAATCGGCCGCACAGTACCTCACCGACGTCGCGAACTAACACCCGCCCGAATCAACGATTGGAAGCCGTCAGTCATGCGCAGCATCGCTATCGTGGGAGCCGGACAATCCGGGGCACTACTCGCCCTCGCCCTAATCGAGCGTGACTTCCAGGTCACCCTGGTGACCGACCGAACGCCGGAGGAAGTTCGGGTCGGACCTGTCATGTCGAGCCAATGCATGTTCGCCTCGGCACTGCAGATCGAACGGGAGCTAGGGCTCGACCGCTGGGAGGAGCAGTGCCCGCGCATCGACACGATGGCGCTGAATGTGGCGAAAACGCACGGCAGTAACGAAATCGCGGTGTCGACCCCGCTGGTCGGCTTCGCGCAATCGGTCGATCAGCGAGTCAAATGCGCGGCATGGATCGATGAGTTCGCAGCACTGGGCGGCAATCTGATCATCAAGACAGCGGGTCCCGCGGACATCGACACCCTCGCCCAGAGCCACGACCTGGTCATCATCTCCAGCGGCAAGGGTGACCTCGGCCGACTCTTCCCCCCGGATCCGCTGAAATCGCCGTACAACCGCCCGCAGCGCGCCCTCGCGCTGGCCTACGTGAACGGTCTCGCGCCGCACCCCGACGGCGCAGACCTCTCACTGAACATCGTCCCGGAAGTCGGCGAGTACTTCGTCCTCCCGGCGCTGACCACCACCGGACCCTGCCATGTGATGGTCTTCGAAGGCATCCCCGGCGGACCGATGGACTGCTGGGACGATGTCCACACACCACATGAACACCTCCACCGCGCCAAAGAGATACTGGCCGAGCACTTTCCCGCGGAGTTCGCCCGGACCGCCGACATCACCCTGACCGATGACGCCGGGGCCCTGCTCGGCCGGCTGACACCGACGGTCCGCCGCCCCGTAGCCGAGCTCGCATCGGGACGCGTCGTGTTGGGCATGGCCGACGCGGTGGTCCTCAACGATCCACTCACCGGGCAGGGCAGCAACAACGCAGCTCAAGCCGCCGCCGTGTACCTCGAGGCGATCGTGGACCGGGGTGACCGGCCATTCGACGCGCAGTGGATGCAACGCACCTTCGACAAGTTCTGGCGCGGATGGGCTCAATGGGCCGTGTCGTGGACCAACGACATGCTCCGGGGACCATCCGATACCTTGCTCGGACTGTTTGCGGCGGCGCAGGACTCGCCAACCCTGGCGTCCGCAATCGCAACCGGATTCGATGATCCCCGCACCGTCCACAACTGGTGGTTCGACGACGCCGAAGCGCAGCGTGTGATCGAGAACGCACAGGCCGCCGAGCAGTCCCAATTCGACCCCCGCGATCTGCGGCGTGCCCTCGGCCAATACGCCACGGGAGTCACGGTGATCACCGCGCGGGCCCCAGATGGTCGGAAGGTCGGTGTCACAGCGAACTCGTTCACCTCGGTGTCGATGGATCCGCCGCTGGTGTCCTGGTGCCCGGCGAGTAAGGCACCGAGCCTCCCCGACCTCACGGCAGCAACCCATTTCGCCGTCAACGTCCTGGCGGCCAACCAACACGACCTGTCCCGGCAATTCTCGACGCCGGCCGAGGACAAGTTCGCGGGAGTGGCAACCACCGAAGGGATCGCCGGCGTTCCCCTGATCGATGACGCCATCGCGCATTTCCAGTGCCGAACAGTCCAACGAGTAGAGGCCGGCGACCACATCATCTTCCTCGGCGAGATCGAACAATACGATGCCGACCCCGGCGAACCGCTGGTCTTCCACTCGGGGTCCTACCGCCTGGTGACCAAGCATCCCGACTTCTGACCGCAGCTGCGCTGCTGCTTCTCTACCGAAAGCGACACGAATCAATGGGTAAGTACATCGATATCAGCAAGAGCTCCGGTGAGTCCTTCGCCGCGTACCTTGCCGAGCCGGCCCGAGGGTCCGGCCCCGGGCTGGTTCTCCTACAGGAAATCTTCGGGATCAACGACTACATGCGAGACATGGCCGACCGCTACGCCGAGGAAGGCTATGTGGTGCTGGTACCCGACCTGTTCTGGCGCTCAGGCGCTCGGCAGGAGCTCGGTTACGACCAGGCCGGATTCACCCGCGGACTCGAACTCCGGGACGAACTCGACGAGGATCTGGCTGTCACAGACATCGGCGACACCGTCACCGCCCTACGTAGCCTGACCAATCACGTCGGGGGCGTCGGACTCATCGGATACTGCCTCGGCGGGCTACTCGCCTACCTGTCCGCGGTCCGGCTCGACGTCGACTGCGCCATCAGCTACTACGGCGTCGGGGTGCACGATCACCTCGACGAAGCACGTCAGTTGACCGTGCCCACGGTCTTCCACCTGGCCGAACTCGACTCCTACTGCCCAGAGGACGCCCGAAACGCCATCCGGAAGGCGTTCGGAGACAACGACCGGGTTCGCCTCTACGACTACGCCGGCGTCGATCACGCCTTCGCCACCCACGGCCGCGACGTCTACGAACCGCTCTCCGCGGGACTCGCCTACTCGCGCACCCTCGAGGTTCTGCACGCCAACATCGGACCCAGACACGATCTGTCCGCACTCTGGGACCGGCACATCTATTACGAGTTCGAGGCCCGCGACGTCCCCGCCACCATGGCGACGATGGTCGACGAACCCTATGTCAACCACATCCCGACCCTCACGGGTGGCGTCGGCCAGAAGGACCTCTCACGGTTCTACGCGCACCATTTCGTGCACAACAACCCCAAAGACACCAAGACGATCCCGATTTCCCGCACCGTCGGCGCCGATCGTATCGTCGAGGAGCAGCTGTTCTGCTTCACGCACGACCGCGAAATCGATTGGATGCTTCCCGGTGTCGAGCCCACCGGACGATACGTCGAGATCCCTCTGGTCGCTGTCGTAACCCTGCGCGGCGACAAGCTGTACAACGAACACATCTACTGGGATCAGGCGGGGGTACTGGTGCAGATCGGGCTACTGAATCCGGACGGGCTCCCTGTTGCCGGGATCGAGCAGGGCAAGAAACTTCTCGACAAGACGCTGCCCTCGAACGAACTGATGCCCAGCTGGGCGAGCAGCGAGGGCAAGCCGATCGACTAGCGACCCGCCGACGGCAAGTTCGCGCAGTAGGTCGATGCAGCCGGCGTACGGCGCCCACCGAGCGAGGGCGCGACCGTACACCTGTTGCTGCCTGCTTGCACCTGACGTCCTATGGTGCTGTCGCCCCCAACCACGGCGAACCGATGCGGCCCCGCGCCGCGGCCTATATCGTGGACACCGACGAATCACCCGCGGCGCCGGATCCGAAGTCGTTCACCAACCGAGTGAGAAATGAGCTCGGGACTCGTTCCCATTCTCGTTGCCACCTGCCTAGCTGCAGATCGGTCTCGAGCGAGGCGACCACCTCGGCCACCGCCGGGCCTGCGTCGAGCACGACGCGGGGGAGTTCGCGGTCGGCGCACAGGGCCAGAGCCGGTATCACGCACTCTTTCGCCTCCGACGTACGACCGGCCGCGAACAAACACGCGCAGTGCAGAAGCCTGGCCCGGAGCAGTGCTTTCGGCCGCGACTGCCGGGAAATCCGCTCCACCATCGCCTGCGATCGGCGGCACGCGGTCGCCGATGCTTTCTGATCGGTCGGCGAGGCGGCGTGGAGCAGGAGCCGAATGTCGGAGTCTTCATGCAGCTCCTGCGTGATCAGGTCGATCCCGCTCGTGCGTGCGGCAGGGTCGGCACTGTCGCGGGGAACTGTCTGTACCCACCGCGGATGCTCGTCGAGAACCGAAGGATCAGCGAGCGCCAACCGTATCCGCTCGTTCCGGATACGGGCGGCCAGTCGCGGCAGCGTCAGCATGTCGGCGATCTCGGCCCCTTCGTCGAGGAGTCGGTACGCGGCGCCGAGATCTCCGCGCAGCGCCTTGATACGAGATCCGGTGCCGTAGGTCGCGAGCATGAAATCGACGATGCCGCCCTCGGACCGAAGGGTATGGCTGGCGTCGAGAAGCACTTCGGCTTCGGGCACATGGCCCTGCTCGTACAGCAGGTCTCCCAAGATCGCGCCGGCCACCCGGGTCGCATACGTTTGTCCGCCGCCGGATTGCTGTGCCAGCCGGAGCGCCATCCGGAAGTACTTCTCGGCAACCGAGATGTCGAGCTGCTCGTGTGCGGCGATCCCGGCGAAGCAGTATCCGTACAGCACGCTGAACGGTCCCGATGTTTGCTGGTTGTAGGGAGTCGCCCACTCCTGCCATCGGCGGGCCGCGGCGAAGTCGAACCGGTAGATCGCCTCGAAGGACGCGACATTCGCCGCCCCCGACGCAACGAACGGCCGCACGGACTCGGGGCGCTCGAGGCAGTGCGAGATCCGCTCGCTGAGTGTGTCGGAACGATCGGCGAAGAGCTCGACGACGCCCCTGACCAACGACGCCTCAATCAACAGGGCGGTCGGGTCCTCGTCTGAGCGAGTGTGCTGGGTCAGCGATGCTTCCGCGCGGTCCAGTGCCCGAAGCGCCGAGGGCGCCGGGTGGTGCAGCAGTACGTGCGACCAGGCCAATGCGATCTGTAACACCGGGTGTGCGATCACCTGTTGCGGTGGGAGCTTGTCGATCAATCCGATCAGAGTCGCCATCTGGGATTGTTCGACCAGCTGCATTCCCTCGCGTTCGACCCATTTCACCGCCAGGTCGGAATCATCCGATGCCAAGGCATGATCGACGGCCTCACTGAGCAGGTGGTGCTCACCGAACCAATGTGACGCACGGTGATGGAGTTCGCCGACCCTGTCCGGTTGGTCTCGTTCGAGCCGGCGACGCAAGAATTCCGCGAACAAGTGGTGGTAGCGGAACCACTCACCGTCCTCGTCGAGTCGCCGCAGGAACAGGTCCCGGTTCTCGATTTCCTCGAGTCGAGCCTGGGCGTGACTGCTACCTGTCAGCGTCGACGCGAGTCCGCCACTGATGCGTTCCGTCACTGATGTTGCGAGCAGGAAGTCGAGAAGGTCGGGTTCGAGCGAGGTCAGGACGTTCTCGGCGAGGTACTCGCCGATCGCGTGGTGGCGGCCGGAGAGTTGACCGATCAGCGTGGTCGGATCGGTGTGCCCCCGCAGTGAGAGGGAGGCCAGTTGCAGGGCGGCAACCCACCCGTCCGTGGATTCGCGAAGATCGGCTACGTCGGCGGCGGTGAGAGTAAGCCCGCGTTGGTCGGCCAGGAACGATTCGGCCTCCGGCAGGTCGAAACGTAGTGCAGTGGAATCGATTTCGACCAACTCGTCGCGTACCCGCAACCGGCTGAGTGGAAGCCCGGCCTGGGTTCGGCTGGTCACGGTAAATCGCAGGTGGTGGCAGTCGCTGTCGAGCAGCGCCGCCATCGCAGAGATCGTCGCCGCATCGGAAACCCGGTGCCAGTCGTCGATGACGACCGTGATCGCCTCGCCCGTGTCATGAATCTCATCGACGAGTGCGGACAAGACGTACTTTGTTGCTTGCTCGCCCTGTTCTTGCAGGACCTGTGGGAGGTCGTGGGCGAGTGCGGGCCTCACCCACGCAATCGCTTCGAGGAGGTGCGCCAGGAACCAGACGACATTGTTGTCGTCGCGGTCGACACTGAGCCAGGCGACGGGCGTCCCCGAGTTGGTCAACAAGTCGCGCCACTGGGCGGCGAGGGTGCTCTTGCCGAATCCTGCCGGCGCATGAATCAGCGCAAGCCGCCGATCCCCGCCGGCGTGCAGGGCCTCGATGAGGCGCCCACGCTGCACCGGGGCGCGGGGCTGGGTGCGGGGCCGGTACTTCGTCGAGAAACTGGGTGGGGTCACCGAGGGTGGCCCCGCGTGTTCTTCCGATCCACCCACCAGGTCCGGGTGCTCGCGCTGCGTGACTTCCGCGTCTGTCGGGGGTAGGAGGTCGAGGGATCTGGCGGGGGTGCGTCGCAGAGTTGTGCGGAGTTCCTGTTCGAGTATTTCCGCGGACGCCTGGCGGCGCGCGGGGTCGTCGGACATCGCGCGCTCGATGACGCTGCACACCTGCGCGGGGATGCCGGTCTGGCGAAGATCGGGCACCGGTTCGGAGGATATTCGGAGGAACTGCGCGACCAGTCGTTCACCGTCGCGGCGCTGGAAGGCGGCGTGGCCGGTGATGAGGCAGAAGAGAGTCGCGGCCAGGCTGTAGAGATCGGACGGCACCGTCGGTTCCCGTCCGGTGAACACTTCCGGTGCGGTAAAGGCAGGAGAGCCCAGCACCACCCCGGTCCCGGTCTGGAAACCACCGTGGATGCGGGCGATACCGAAGTCCGTGAGCTGGGGCTCGCCGTAGTCGGTGAGCAAGATATTCGAGGGTTTGACATCTCGATGAAGGATCCCCGCCTGATGTGCTCTGCCCAAGGCCCCGGCGATCTTGATGCCCACACCGAATGCCTTCTCCCAGCCGAGCGGCCCGTCTCGCCGGACGATCGCCTCCAGAGACCCGTGGCGGTGGTATTCCATCACGATGTATGGCTGGCCATGGGGCGTGGCACTGGCGTGGTAGATGGTCACGATGTTCGGATGTCCGGACAAGCGGCCCATGGCCTGTTGCTCACGGAGGAAGCGATTCCGGTTTTCTTCATCCACACCGGAGAGCACCTTGATCGCGACGGTCCGATCGAGGGCAGTCTCCATGCACCGGTAGACGACACCGAACCCGCCGCGCCCGATCTCCACGGGGTCATCGAAGCCGTCCAGGATCAGTTCGCCGGCGATCGCGCGGTGCGCGTCGGCTTGTGTTGCAAAGGGATCGAGGTCAGCCACCAGTTCGCACCTTCAACGAACTCGGTCTGGGCAATCCAGGTCAGGCCATACAGGCCACCACCGGTGCGGCCCGGTGCCCCCGCGTCTCGAACGCCGATCAATCGTGGCCTCGCGCATCACACCACCTCTGCCCCAGTATCACACCCGCGCGGCGGCATTGGCACCCCGTTGATCGCGGCTACTCGAGCCCGCTGCCAGCGGAGAGCGGAGCCATGCTCCGGTCCAAGGTTCGGTGTGGGCCCCGGCGGATCGCGCCGAGGCCCACACGGTCACACTGCACCCAACGCCGGAAGGGTCACTTCACGGCGATCGGCAGGCTCGGGGTGTAGGGAGCGTGGGCGTATTGTCCGGACAGCAGCGACCCGGCGCCGGGAGCGATCGCGGGCAGATCCAGCGCCCGCATCAGTTGGTGCGCGGTGGAGACTGCGGCGGAGATCACCGGCTTGCCGAGTTCGTTCTCGACGATCTCGATCGATTGCAGTGACGGCATCTGGACACAGGCCGAGAGCACGATGACGTCGGCGTCCTGGTAGTCGAGTTGCTTGGCGATACCCACGAGATTGCGCGGATCGTGGGCGGCCACGTCGAGATTGTTCGGAATTTCCAGTGCCCGGTAGTCGCCCACGTCGATGCCCTGGTCCTTGATGTACTCGACCACGAGCTTGGTGAGCGGCTTCATGTAGGGCGCCACCAGGGCGATCTTCTTCGCTTCCAGGACCTCGAGGGCCGTCACCAGTGCGCCGGCGCTGGTGACCACGGGTGCCGGGGCGCCGTTGTCGAGGGTGATCTGGGCCAGCTTCTGTTCGGAGACGCAGTGGTACCCCTTGCCCATGCTCATGATGGCCACCAGGCAGGCGTAGCCGAGGACATCGACTCTCGCATCGGAGAGTTCGGCGGCGCATCGGGTCGAGTCGGCGTCCATCGCCTCGAGCTCTTCCTTGGTCACCTCCTTCATCCGCATGCGGCTGGAGTGGAAGGTGAATCGTTCGGGGGCGACGGTTTCCCGTGCGCGGAAGAGGGCGGGGATTTCCGTTTCCATCGTCACATTGGAACTCGGCACGATCTGGCCGATGCGGTAGGAGCGAGTGCTCATCGGGCTTCCTTTCTGATCGGACAGGTGTCAGCGAGCATCGATAACCGGGTTGCTTAACGTCCCGATCGATTCGACGGTGCACTCGACCACGTCACCCGGGGTGAGGAACTGCTGGGGCACGAAGCTGGCGCCGACGCCGGCGGGGGAGCCGGTGGCGATCACGTCTCCGGGCTCGAGGGTCATTCCGGAGGTGATGTCCTCGATCAGCTCGGGGATCTTGAACAGCATGTAGCGGCTGTTCGACTTCTGCTTGACTTCGCCGTTCACGCGCAGAGACAGGTCCAGGCCGTGCGGGTCGGCGACGTCGTCCGCAGTACGAATGACCGGCCCGAACGGCGCGTAGGAGTCCTGGCCCTTGGAGAAGAACCACTGTCCGCCGCGACGCTGGTCCCGGGCGCTGATGTCGTTGATGATGCTGTAACCGAAGACGTAGTCGAGTGCGTCGGCTGCCGACACGTTCTTCGCGGTGCGGCCGATGACGACGGCCACCTCGCATTCCCAGTCGAGCTGGTTGGTGAGGTTCGCGTTGTGGCGGATCGGCTCGCCGGGGCCGACGACGGCGGTGCCGGGCTTGCTGAACAGCACCGGGCGCTGGGGCAGATCCTTGTCGGTGTCGAGGGTGCGAGCCGACTCGGCGACGTGTTCGGTGTAGTTGAGGCCGACACCGATGATCTTGCCCGGGCGCAGCGGGGCGTGCACGGTGACATCGGCGATCGGGAGGCTGAACTGCGGGGCCTGGTCACTGGCCACCAGCGTGGTCAGCGCGGCGAGACCCGCACTGCCCTGGTTGATCAGAGTCGACAGATGCACCGGCACCTCGGCGCCGGTGCTCCTTGCCAGTGCGGTGACGTCGATGACCGTGTCGTCGCGCTGGACGCCGAGCCGGGGGGTGTTGTCACGAGTGGAGAAGGTCAGAAGAATCATGAGCGGTCCTTGTTCTGAGGGTTGGTGATAGTGGTGGGCGAGGCGAGTTACCGAATCGGCTGGTGACCGTCGTTCTCCAGGTATGCCTCCTCGCGCCAGAAGGACAACGAGCGCATGACGGGGAAGTCGTTGAAGGAGAACAGGACCGCGTCATCGCTGGTGCTGAGGTTGGCATGCTCGTGCCACGCCCAGGAGGGCACGACGAAGATGTCGCCCTGCTTCCAGTCGAATCGTCGGCCCGCGATGACCGAGTAGCCTTCGCCTTTGGCCACGTTGTAGACGACCGATCCGGTGTGCCGGTGGGCGCGGGTGTGCTGGTCGGCTCGGAGCAACTGGATGTGAGCGCTCAGCGTCGGCATCACCGACCCACCGGTCCGCGGGTTCGAGTATTCGAGCGGGATGCCGTCGTAGGGCGATCCCTCCGACGCTTTTGCGGCGTTCTGCAAGGCGGCGTAGGTGGGTTCCCAGGGGTAGGCGAACAGCGGCGAGTAGGGCTTGGTCCAACCGTCCTCGAAGCCCACGGGACGCAGTTGGCCCGCGCCATAGGTGAGCAGCGAGGAGTTGACCACCGCGCCGCGCTCTTGGTAGTGGTTCGGGTGGACCTCGTAGAACCCGGCGTCGAGGGCATTGACCAGGGGGATGTCGAGTCCGTCCTGCCAGATGACCGGCTCGTCCGAGTCCTCGTTGCCGTGCTCGTGCCAGGTGAAACTGGGTGTGATGGCGAAGTCGCGGGGGCCGACCTTCAGTTTCTGTCCGTCCACCACCGTCCAGGCGCCCTGTCCTTCGACGACGAAGCGCAGGGCGGCCGCCATGTGGCGATGTGCGGTCATCGACTCTCCGGGGCCCATTCCCTGCAGGCCGGTGTACAGCAGACCGACGGCCGCGGCGTGGTCCTTGCGCTCGGGGTTGACCAGGGCCACCACCCGTCGACCGGCGTCTTCCGGTTTGACCAGGTCGAGCGAGTCGATGACGAACGGGCGGATGTCCTCATAGCGCCAGAGAATGGGCACGGACGCCGGCTGCGGGAACCACGGTTCGATCTTGTTGGCCACGGTCCATAGCGCCACCGTGTCGCGCTTGCCGAGTTCGTCATAGAACGCTTCCAAGGCTTCGGTGTCCTTGACCCGAGCCCGACCGAGAACGTCGTCACTGAGTGACATGTGTGTTCCTCCCTTTCGTCGGCGACGCATGTGTATGGCAATGGGCGCGTGCGGCCGACCTCACCTGAGTGGATTTCGATCGAACTGCGCAAGCCGTCACCGCCCTGCCGCAAAACCGAATATACACCTCCCTTGACGATCGTCACAAGAGCGCTATAAAGTTCGGTCATCGACTTCGATGAAAGGTGGTCAGTGACAGATGGCGAAAGTGACGATCGAGCGGACGGTGGAGTGGTACGACACCGATGCTGCTGGCCACCAACATCATTCGTGCATCGTGCGATTCGTGGAAGCCGCCGAGGCGGCGCTGCTTCGCGAGCACGATCTGGCGTGGCTGTTCGGGGAGACTCCCCGTGTCCGCCACGAGATCAACTACCGATCGCGGCTGTGGTTCGGCGAAACGGTGGCAGTGACCCTCGAGGTTGTTCGCCTGGGTAACACCTCTCTCCAGTACGCCTTCGAGGTGCGCGGCAAGGAGGGCGTGGCGGCGGACGGAACCCTCATCGTCGCCCACGCCACCCCGCAGTCGCCGACGTCGACGCCCTGGCCGCAACCCGTAATCGACGCATTCGGCACGATTCGTGCCCAGGAAGCAGTGGTGACCCAGTGACCAGTCAAGAAGCAACAGCGCGTTCTGCACGAGTCGACGCCGGCCTGCCGTCGTTGAAGATCGCGGTGATCGGTGGCGGACCGGGCGGCCTGTATTTCGCCGCTTTGGCCAAGCAACTGGACCCGCGACGGGAGGTCACGGTATTCGAGCGTAACGCCGCCGACATGACCTTCGGCTTCGGCGTCGTCTTCTCGGATGAGACCCTCGACGGAATCACTGCGGCGGATCCGGCGATCTTCGCGGAGATGGAAGCGCAGTTCGCCCGGTGGTCCGATATCGACATCCACTACCGGGGTCAGGTGCTGACCTCGGGAGGACACGGGTTCGCGGCTATCGAGCGACGGACTCTGCTCAACATCCTGCAGACGCGGTGCGCACAACTCGGTGTCGACGTGCGGTACGAAACCATCGCCCCCGCCGCGGAAGATCTCGCCCGTACGCACGACCTCGTGGTGGCGGCCGACGGAGTCAATTCGGTCACCCGCAAGGCGCGTCCCGAAGCATATGGGCCCGACCTCGACGTTCGGAACTGCCGCTACATGTGGCTGGCGACCGACAAGATCTTCGACGCGTTCACCTTTATCGTCGCGGAGACAGAATTCGGGCCGATCCAGGTGCATGCCTATCCGTTCAGCGGTGAACGCAGCACCTTCATCGTAGAAATGAGCGAGAAGACTTGGCGTAATGCGGGATTCGACACCTTCGCCGCCGAGGATCTCGCCGTCGGGCAGAGCGATACGAAAAGCGTCGAGTTGTGCGCGGGCCTGCTCGGCGAGCATCTCGATGGGCACCAGCTACTGACCAACAATTCCCGCTGGATCCAGTTCTCGACGGTCCGTAACACGTCGTGGCGCGACGGCAACATCGTCCTCCTCGGCGATGCCGCGCACACCGCGCACTTCTCCATCGGCTCGGGAACCAAGCTCGCCATGGAGGACTCCCTCGCTCTCGCAGCGAGCCTGACAGTCGACGACCGGGACGTCGCGCAGGCCCTGCTCCGCTACGAGCAGGAACGGCGACCCGTCGTCGAATCCACGCAACGTGCGGCGCAGGCGAGCCTGGAGTGGTTCGAGTCGATCGAGCACTCCGTCGGGCAGGAACCGCCGCAGTTCGGCTTCAACCTGCTCACCCGCAGCCGCCGCGTCACCTACAACAACCTGCGCGACCGCGATCCGGAATACATCGACACCCTCAACGACTGGTACCACCGTGCCCAGCCGGCGGACTCCACCGAACAGCCGCCCCGTCCGATGTTCGAGCCCTATCGGATCGCGAACACGCGGCTGAAGAACCGCATCGTCGCCGCACCCGTGGCCACCTACTCCGCCACGGACGGGATAGTCGGCGACGCGGAACTCGCACGACTGGCCGGCGCGGCACTCGGCGGCGCCGGCCTGGTGATGACCGGCATGACCGCCGTCAGCGCTGCCGGACGCGTCACACCCGCGTGCGCCGGCCTGTACGCCCCCGAACAAATCTTCGCCTACCGTCGGATCACCAATCTGGTCCACAACAACACCACCGCGGCCATCGGCGTCCAGCTCAACCATTCCGGACGCAAGGGTGCGACTACCGTTCCCACCGCCGGAACCCTCGGTACCTCCCTCGGCGCCAAGGGCTGGGAGACCGTCGGCCCGTCCGCGATCGCTTTCGGTGACCTCGCCGCGCCCCGCGAACTCGACGCTTCCGAGCTGGAGGGCATCGCCGAGGACTTCGCCCGGGCCGCCCGGGCCGCCGACACCGCCGGATTCGATGTCGTCGAAATCCAGGCCGGGCACGGATTCTTGCTCTCGACCTTCCTGTCGCCGCTGACGAACCGGCGCACCGACGACTTCGGCGGAAGCCTGCGGAACCGCCTCCGATTCCCGCTGCAGGTCATTGATGCGGTCCGGGCGGCCTGGCCGAAGGGCAAGGCCCTGCTGGTGCGTATCTCGGCCGTCGACTGGCACCCCGGCGGCGCCACCATCGACGACGCCGTCGCCATCGCGCGGGCGTTCGCCGAACACGGTGTCGACGCCATCGACGTCTCCAGCGGTGAGGTCGTGGCCGAGGAGCGCCCCGAGTACGGCCGTGGCTACCAGACCCCCTTTGCCGAGCGCATCCGCGCCGACGTGGGCATCACCACCATCGCCGTCGGTGCCATTTCCTCCGACGACGACGCCAACTCGATCCTTCTGGCCGGGCGCGCCGACCTCATCGCGATCGGCCGCGCGCACCTGCACAACCCCTCCTGGACCCTGCATGCCGCCGCCGAGATCGGATACCGCGGAGCTGGTGGCGAATGGCCGACTCTCTACGCTGCCGGATCGGCGAAGCCGCCCACAGCCGGACGGGCGCGGCCCCAGCTGGCCTTGTTCGGGGTGACGGAGCACAACATCCACCAACGCTGGCGCCCAGAAGCAAGCGCCGTGACCGAGGCGGCACGCTGATGGACACCTTCCCGCGTTTCACTGCTGCGGCCGTGCAGGCCTCCCCGGTGTATCTCGACCCCGACGCCACCGTGGAGAAAGCGGTCGGGCTCATCCGCGAGGCCGCCGCGGCCGGCGCCACGCTGATCGCCTTCCCCGAGGTCTTCGTCCCCGGCTATCCGTATTGGAACTGGACGATGAATCCGGTCAAGGGAGGGGAGTGGTTCGAACGGCTCTATCGGGCCGCGATCGACATACCCGGCCGGCATCTGGACACCCTCCGTGCCGCTGCGGCAGCCACCAAGACCACAGTCGTGATCGGCGTCAACGAACGCGGCCGGCACAGCCTGGGAGTCCTGTACAACAGCGTCCTGACCATCGGGCCGGACGGCTCCCTGATCGCCGTTCACCGGAAACTGGTACCGACCTGGGCGGAGAAGCTCACCTGGACCAACGGCGACGGATCCACCCTGCGCGTGCACCAAACCGAAGTCGGCCCACTCGGCGTCCTCGCGTGCGGGGAGAACACGAACACCCTCGCCCGGTTCGCGCTGCTGGCGCAGGGAGAGCTGGTGCACGTCGCCAACTACATCTCCCTGCCGGTGGCGCCGAAGGACTATGACATGGCCGACGCCATCGCCATTCGTACGGCGGCCCACGCCTTCGAGGGCAAACTGTTCTCGGTCGTCTCGTGCTCGACCGTCTCCCAGGAGATCATCGACATCGTCGCCGGGGACGACGAGGAAGCGGCGCAGATGCTACGGCGCGAGCGCAGCGCTTTGTCGGGGATCTTCGGACCCGACGGGCGTCCCGTCTCCGAACCCCTGGTGGACAAGGAAGGAATCGTGTATGGCGAGATCGACCTGGCACGCTGCATCGCCCCGAAGCAGATGCACGACATCATCGGTCACTACAATCGCTTCGACATCTTCTCCCTCAACGTCAACACCGCGCCACAGCAGCCGGTCACCTTCAACGGAGAGGGAGGACCGCCCGCCGAACCGGAAGGTGCACTGATCGGACCCTGGGGCGAGGACGAGATCCCGATGAGGTCGTAGGCGCCGCCGGACGGCACTCGCCCCATAGCTGGGATCCGTGCGGGTCCGCATTCCTCGCGCACCGCAGACCCGGGGGGACCGAGCTGTGGTGGCGGGCTCCGTACCGGGTCGGTCGAGAACTTCACTTCGCGAGAACCCCAGGGAAGGTACGATACGTAGGTAGAGATGGTGACGATCGTTTCGGCGCCGCTATTTCGACCGCGCTGGAAGGCTGGGATGGCGATGAACCCGACATTGGCTGCGGACAGGCCTGCATTGCCCATTGCCCGGTTCGAGCAGGTCCACACCGTCGATCTGGACCAGGTCCGATCGGTGGTCGGTTCTGCCTTCTGTCCGCACACGCTCGAACCCACAGGCGGCGACGGTGCGGCGTCCTTCAGGTTTCACTCGGCCACCGCCGGAACCATAGGTCTGCACTATCTGGACTACGGCACCGGCATGCGCATTCGCCCGAGCGATCTCGACGACTTCTACCTCGTTCAGATTCCCCTCTCGGGAGTGGCGGAAATAAACTGGGGCGCAGAAACATTCGAGTCGACACCGGATGTCGCATCGATCCTCCAACCGGGCGGGTCGACGACCATGGAATGGCGCAAGGGGAACCGACAGCTGATTGTTCGGATCGATCGCCAGGGTCTGGAGCGGCAAGTGCAAGAGGCGCTCGGGGCCCCGCTCCGCGAGCCACTGCGGTTCGACCTTCGAATGGAACTGGAGCGACCCGGTATTCGCTCTTGGCGCGGTGTGCTCGAGCTCTTGCGGGGCGAAATAGAAAACGGTGGCTCACTTCCGAACGAGCCGATCGTTATGAAAGAGTTCGAACGACTACTTCTCAGTCAACTTATTGTGGCCCAGCCCAATAACTACACAGAGGCGTTGCAGCGGCCAGTGCCGGCGGCGCCTCGAACTATTCGCCGCGCGGTCGAAATACTCGAACACCACGCTGACGAACTGCTCACTGTAGAGGATGTCGCATCGGCTACGGGAATCAGCGTTCGGGCGCTACAAGACGGTTTCAAGAAGTACTACGGCACCACTCCGATGGGCTATCTGCGCGAGGTCCGGATGAAAGCTGTACGCGCCTGGCTACTCGAAGCAGATCCGTCGACGACGACGGTTTCCGATGCGGCGAGCAGGTGTGGATTTGTGCATCTCGGACGCTTCTCCGTGCAATACCGAGAGAAGTTCGGCGAGACACCATCGGCAACGCTCCGGCGATGAAGGTCGGCTGCCCGTAATTCACCGACGGCCTGAGGGCGCTGCACAATCTGTAGGAACAGTGCCCACCCAAGCCAAATCGACGAAGCTGTCCATGTCGCGGTGTTCGGCGTCGCCGATGCCCCGGGATCGAGGTTCGGTACAGGGAGTCGGTGTGCACGATGCATCGCGGCGGGACTGGTGATCCGACTCGGCCGCCGGGCTCACCTCAGCACACAATTTGTCCTGCCGTGAAATCCGGCGGCACGCAGGCGGGGTACCGCCCGGTTCGTCAGGCGTGGGCGGAAGCCAGGATCTTCCGTGCCCGGTCCGCGACGGGGAGGTCGACGAATTCACCTCCGGGCAGTCGGACTGCGGCTCCTCCGGCGTTCTCGAATGCGTCGACAACCTTTCGTGCCCAGGCGATGTCGTTCTGTCGCGGACTGAAGGTGGTGTGGATGGCCGGAAGCTGAGCGGGGTGGATGGCGGACTTGCCGAACAGGCCGAGGTCACGGCTGTGGGTGGCCTGGCGGACGAGTCCGTCGCTGTCGTGGATGTGCGGGTAGACGCTGTCGATCGGTGGTGCGATGCCGGCCGCGCGGGCGGCGACGACGAGGTGGGAGCGCACGTACTGCATGGGTGCGTCCCCTTCCCCGGTGCCGAGGTCTTTCTGCAGGTCGATACCGCCGAGGGCGATGTGCGTGACTGCGGGGTGCTCGGCGATCGCGAAGGCGTTGGCGACGCCTTTCGCGGTTTCGATAGCGCAGATCAAGGGCTTTCCGGGTGCTCGGTCCGCGACCCAGCGGATGTCGTCGAGTGTTTCGACCTTGGGGATGCGGATGCCGTGCGCGGACGTGGCGACGGCCCCTAGATCAGCGTCCGCCAATTCGGTCGCCGGCGCGTTGATCCGCACCCATGCGGTTCGGGTGGTGATGACGGATGCGACGTTCGCTCTCGCGGTCTCCTTCTCGGTAGGCGGTACCGCGTCTTCGAGGTCGAGGATGATGGCGTCTGCGCCGGCGTCGAATACCTTGCCGAGGAGTTTTCGGTTGTGGCCTGGTGCGAACAGGTAGCTGCGGTCCATCAGAGGACCCCTTTCTCGGCGAGTTCGGTCAGTCGGTCCGGGTCGATGTCGAGCGTGTCCTTGTAGAACTGTTGGTTGTCCTGGCCGAGTCGGCGGCCGGCGAAGTTGATCGCACCGGGTGTGCCGAGCATGCGGAGCATGAGGTTCTGCATCTTGATCGGGCCGAGGTCTTCGTCGTCGACGGTGGTGATGCAGAGGCGGTCGAGGACGTGCGGATCGTTCATCAGTTGCGCGACGTCGTAGATCGGTGCCAGTGCGGCGCCGACGCGTTCGAATTCGGCCGTGACTTCGTGCAGCGGTCTGTCGGCGATCCATTTCGCGACCGCTTCGTCGAGCAGGTCACCGTTGCGGCTGCGTTCGCCGGCGGAGTCGAACCAGGGTTGTTCGACGATGTCGGGTCGGCCGACCAGGCGCATGACGCGCGCGGCGACGGAGGTGGCGCTCGCGGAGATGGCGACCCACTGCCCGTCCTTGGTGAGGTAGGTGTTGCGTGGGGCGTTGTTGGGGGAGCGGTTGCCGTTGCGGCCGGCGATGGTGCCGAGTTGGTCGTACGCGGTGGGTCCGGGACCGAGGATCCCCAGCAGCGGTTCGAGCAGTGACAGGTCGATGACTTGCCCCTTGCCGTCGCCGTCCGGGCCGTTGCGGTGCAGTAGCGCGGTCACCACGCCGAAGGCGCCGGCGAGTCCGGCGACACCGTCGGCGAGACCGAAGGGTGGCAGCGTCGGCGGACCGTCCTCGCTCCCGGTCTGGTGCGCGAATCCGCTCATCGCCTCGGCGAGGGTCCCGAACGCCCGGCGCTCGGCGTAGGGGCCGGATTGGCCGAAGCCGGTGACCCTCAACATCACTAGTCTCGGGTTGATGTCGTGGAGGTGGTCCGGGCCGAGCCCCCACTTCTCGAGTACGCCGGGGCGGAAGTTCTCCACCAGCACGTCGGCATCCACGACGAGGTCGCGGAGCATCTGCTGGCCCTCGGCGGTGCCGAGATTGAGGGTGATGCATGTCTTGTTCCGCGAGATGACCTTCCACCACAAACCGTGCCCGTCCTTCTGGGCTCCGTGTGAGCGGGCGGGATCGCCTGTGGGGTGCTCGATCTTGATCACGTCCGCCCCGTAGTCACCGAGCAGCATGGCGGTGATCGGTGCGGCGTAGACGGTACTGATGTCGAGGACTCGGATGCCGTGCAGCGGACCGCGCGCCGGAGTAGAGGTGCCGCCCGTGCTCTCGTCGGCCTGGTTGTCAGGTGGGCGGATGTCACTCGGGTGTGCAGTCATAGGCTGTCCTCGCGTGGTGGGGGGAGGCGATATGGGGTGCGGCGCGTCGCCGCGGACGAGTGCCGCCCGATAGGCGGGTGCCAGGTGTCCCGGCGCGGCCGAAAAATTGTCAGGGCGCCGCTGCCGCCACTTCAGACTGGCACCCACACGGTTCAACTACAATCACGGGTATGTCGACAGGCATTAACTTCTTCTAAAGTCAGGAGGTGGGTCGGGTGCTGGACACGACCAGGATGTTCACGCTGCGCGAGGTCGCCGAGCACGGCTCGATCACCGCGGCAGCGGCGGCGCTCGGGTACACCACTTCGGCTGTCTCCCAACAAATCGCCAAGCTGGAGAAGGAGGCCGGCCAACCACTCCTCGAGCGGCACGCGCGAGGTATCGTGCTGACCGAGGCCGGGCGGTCGGTGGTCCGGCACACCGAACGCATCCTGATCGAACTCGAGGCCGCCGATGCCGAACTCGCGGAGATCAAGGGACTGCGGGCGGGTGTGCTGGCGCTCGGCACCTTCCCCACGGCCGGGTCGTCTCTGCTGCCACTCGTGGTCAAGGAGTTCAAGACTCGGCACCCAGGGGTCGAGTTGAAGGTGCTCAGTGGCCGGTTTGCGTATTTGGTCGATGCGCTTCGCCGCCGGGAGACCGAACTGTCGCTGCTGTGGGACTACGAGTGGAACCGGGTGGATGACCCCACGTTGACGTACCACCACGTGATGAACGATCCGACCGTGCTGCTGGTGTCGGAGCGGCACCGACTGGCCGACCGCGACTCGATCCGGATCGCCGAATTGCGCGACGAGTCGTGGGTGGTCCGCGCCGACGATCATCCGGTCGCGCAAACCCTCGAAAAACTTTGTCAGCAAGGTGGTTTCACGCCACGCACGAGTGTCTTCGCGCACGACTACGGTGAGGTGCAGGCGATGGTCGCCGTCGAGCTCGGCGTGGCTATTGCTCCGCGACTGGCCGTGCTCAACCTTCGGCCCGACGTCCGGTCGATTCCCCTCGCTACCCGTCCGCCGCAACGGCGGATCCTGGTCGCGCATCTGACCGAGCGGCGGCTGAGCCCGGCCGCGCAGGAAGGAATCGCGGTGTGCGCTGCCGCCGCCCACCAGCTGCAGGAGGGCTTCGAAACCGGATAGGACCGGTCAGCTTCGGCCGATTCCGAACGCGTCGGCAAGGTGGGTGATCTTCTCGGCCCGACCGAGACGGGGCAGGTCGCTGCCGTCGCGGACAATCCGGCCGCGGGCTTCGAAATCGGCGAGAAACTCCCGCGCCCAGGTCACGTCCGAGGGCGTGGGGCTGACGGTCTCGTTGATTGCCGGCAGTTGTTCGGTGTCCAGACACAGCTTCCCGGTCAAACCGAGGGACACGGACACGGCGGACTGCTCACGCAGCACGGTGTGACTGTTGCTGACGGTGGGGCCGTCGATCGGTCCGGGCAGGTTGCCGATTCGGCTGGCGACCACCAGCCGGGAGCGAGGGTAGGCCATGGCGAGTTCGTCGGCGCTGGTGCCGGTGTCGCGGCGATAGTCGCCGCTGCCGAAGGCGAGCCGGAACACGCCGCGGGCGCGGGCGATATCACCGGCCTGGTCGATTCCGAGGGCGGATTCGACCAACGCGAGTACCGGGGTGGATCTGCCGAGTCGGTCGAAGGTTTCGGTGACATGTTCGGCGGCTTCGGCTTTCGCGAGCATCACGCCCGCCAGTCCGGGAAGCCCGGCGAGGCGATCGACGTCATCGCTCCAGTAGGCCGAGGAGCGGTCGTTGATCCGCACCCAGGCCGAGGCGGTCTCGAGCCAGGCGGCGACATCTTCCCGTGCGTCGGACTTGAGTTGAGGGTCGACGGCGTCCTCGATGTCGAGGACGATTTGGTCCGCGCAGGAGCGGTCGGCCGGATCGAACAGGTCGGACCGGGTGCCGTTGACCAGTAGCCAGGAGCGGGCGATCCGAGCATCGATTTCCCGACGTGCGATCGCCACGTTCTCCGGTGTTCGGATCCTCATCGCGCGGAGCCGACCAGTGCCGGAGCCGGCGCCGGGGCGGTGACGAACAGTTCCGCCGATGCGATGCGGCGGGCCGCCCGGTGCAGGGTGACCGATTCGAGGACCCCGTCGGCCGAGGTGGCGAGGTCGACGTCGAGTACCCCGGCGGGTGTTCCCACCCGAAGCGATCCCGGCCACCGGACCTGCGTGTTGTCGGTGACGACACCTCCGGTCACGGTGGACGCCGCGGCGACCGCGACCGCGGATGTGAGCCCGATTGCCGGGTGCGGGGCGAGCATGGACAGCATCCGGACCGAGACGTCGTAATCCTCGGCGCCGATGTCGACGCCGGCGCTGGTGCGGTAGTTTCTCGGCGGACCCACGACACCGACTTTCGGAATCGCGTGGGAGATGGGATCTCCCGGCTTGCTCAGTCCCATCCGCAACGATGATTCCTGTCGCAGCCGGAGCAGCAACGGCAGGTGTTCGGCGATCGTCTGGTAGTCCTCCGCGCCGGTCAGGCCGAGGTCGGCGGCGTCGAACAGCGCCGCCGGGGCGCCGGCGTCGACCATCGTGGCGTGATAGCTGCGGCCCGCGATCGTGACACGATCGATGGATGCGCCGGTGGGCAGCAGTGTGGCCGCGCCGCCGGCGAGACCGGTGAAGGTGAGCCCCACCGGGACACCCAACGCGCTGGTACCGGGCACGGCAGCGTCGCCTTCGGTGGGGATCATCCCGCCCGGGGTGGCGATCTCGGCGTTCAGGATCGCGCCGGTGTTCTGGTTCCGCATCCGCACGGTCGTCGTCGCGGAGTCGACCGGAACGAACCCGGACTGCAACGCGTACAACCCGATCGCGGTGGCGCAGTTGCCGCAGTTGCTGCCCCATTCGACCTTGCGGTCACCGATCGCGACCTGCGCGAACAAGTAGTCGACGTCGATGCCGGGCTCGCTGGAGCGCCGCACGATCGCCGCCTTCGACGTGGTCGAGCTGCCGCCGCCGACACCGTCGAGCTGACGCGGATCACCAGAGCCGAATGCCGACGTCAAGATTGCGTCCAGGCCGCCGGCCTGGGCAATGAGCGGATCGACGTCGAATGCGTTGAACAGCCAGCACTTGCTGGTGCCTCCCCGCATCCAGGTTCCATGAAGTGTGAACACGGTCCGGCCCACCTTTCGGGTTTGAAGAGTCTGTGAGGCACCGCTGGAGGCTCTGATCGGATGGGGAGCGTGCTTCCCAGCGGTGTCCCACTACCCACCCTGACCTACATCAGAGTGGAGAACAATGGCGAGTAAGTCGATGAGGGTTAACTTCCGTTAAACCCTCGCGGGTGCTGTCCGTGCGCTAGACCAGCGTCGGGACGACCACCAGCAGCAGCCAGCACAGCGCCGGCGCGATCGCGACCACGATGCCCGCGTTGAGCAGCAGCTGCTTGTAGAACCGGGGCCGCTCGATGTTCTGGGCGTTGGCGAGGACGAGCGCACCGTTGGTCGAGAACGGTGACACGTCGACCACGGTGGCGGAGATGGCGAGGGCGGCCACGACTCCGACGACCGGCAGCGCCCCGGTCTGCAGCAAAGGAAGCGCCAGCGGGATGACGGCGGTGAGCAGCGCGGTCGATGATGCGAACGCTGAGGTGACGCCGATGACGTAGCAGAGGACGAGGGCGACCAGCAGCGGTGCGCCGATGGTGATCGCCATCTCGGCGAGGTGGTCGATCGTGCCGATCTCTTCCATGAGCGAGATGTAGGTGACCATGCCGGCGACGAGCAGCACGGTGGACCAGCTGATACCAGCGATGGCCTCACTCTGCTTGGACAGGTCGGTGAAGGCGAGGATCGCACCGGCCGCGATGGCAACGAAGCTGATCGGCATATGCAGCACCAGGACCAGCACCAACACCGCGGCAATCAGGACGAGGGTGAGCTTCTGGACGCCGGTGACCGGCTGCACGTCGTGGTCGGTGACGACCTCGGTGCGCGGCGTCCGGATGAGGACCTGAGTGCCGCCCCCACTGGACGATCCGCCGGCCGACGTTCCCCCGGGTCCCGCGGTGGGGGTGCTCAGCGCGCTCCCACCACCATCGGAGTCGATGCCGGCGCTCGAGCCGGTGGCGGAGAACTCGAGGTTCCGTACCCGGGCAAGGACGGCGTAGCCGACCACTGTGAGGACCGAGAGCAGCAAATTGATGCCGTAGCTGGCGAAGAACAGGGTCCAGGGGGCGATCGTCAGGCCGCTCGACTCGACGATGTCGCGGACGAGGACACCGGAGACCGAGATTGGGGAGAACGCTCCGGCGTGCGCGCCGTTGATGGTCATGATGCCCATTACCAGCGGACTCATCCGGGTCCGGGCGGCGAACGACATCGCCGCCGGGGAGATCAATGCGACGGCCGCCGGGCTGAACGTGCCCAGGGCCGTGAGCACGGAGGCGCAGAAGAAGAACACCCACGGGACGATCGTCACGCGTCCGCGAACGCCGCGTATGCAGGCGTTGACCAGGAGGTCGATGGTCCCGTTCTTCTTCGCCATACCGAAGAAGTAGGTGACGCCGATGATCGTCAGCACGATCGAACTGGGGAACTCGGCGAGGATTTCCTTGTCGTCGTAGCCGAGGAGGAACGCCCCCACGACGAAAGCGCCGATGAACCCCAATATGCCGATGTTGATGGGGAAGAAGGTGGCTATCACGAACATTGCCACCAACGCGATCAGTGGCAGTATCTCGATGGAAGTCATGGGCGTTCTTTCGGTTCGCTGCGGGGCGGATCGAACGGCGCCTGGTCGGCGGCCGGTCGCGACGGACAGAGGTGAATATGGGGCGGAGTCACGCGATGTAGATCGGGAGCTGTCACTCCCGCAGGCGCTGTGCGCGGTGCACTCCGCCGCCCGAGGTGACTGTCGACGGCGTCGGCCGCCCACCCCGCACCGGGCTGCAGTACCTCATCGATGCCGGCCGACGGGAGCCGCAGTGAGCGCACTGGGCGACCGACGGGATCGACAGGGCGATTCGGTGCCGTGATCCCGGGTGGTGAGGGAGTTGCGATCGTCTGCATGTCACATCCTTCGCTTGATCATTACCCAGATCACACTATGAGCGGGTTATGTTTATGACAATGTCGTATTTCTACGGCGGGGTTTAGCAGGATTAAAGGCTTGTGAGAGGTATCGATGCGCAACTCGTTCGATGTGGTGACACTGTTCCTGCTCCTCGACATCGCCGAGGCCGGATCCCTCACCGGCGGCGCCGAACGCGCCAACGTCACGCCATCCGCCGCGTCGCAGCGCATCGCCAAACTGGAACAGGAGATCCGACAGCCGGTGTTGACCCGCCTGCCGAGAGGCGTCCGGTTGACCGAGGCCGGTGAAATTCTCGTCACGCGTGCGCGGCTGTTCCGCCAGGAAATGCGCGCTGCCCGTGGTGACCTGGAAGCTCTGCTGGGACTCGAGCGCGGCACCGTCCGACTCGGCTCCTTCCCGACCGTCAGCGCCTCACTACTCTCGGACGCGCTGAAGGACTATCACGCCCACTGGCCCGGCATCGACGTGCGGGTCCAATCCGCGGTCCGCCCGCGACTGCTGGAAATGCTCCATTCGAGCGAGGTCGAAATGGCGTTGCTCTGGAGTTACGACTGGACCGAGGAGACCGAGAAATCCCTGGCCCTCATACCGCTGATGGAGGACGAAACGGTCCTGCTCGTCCCGCTCGACGGGCCATACATCGACAATGTCGCGGTGGCATCGCTGCGATCGGCGAAGTGGATCATCCGCAACGCAGACCACCCGGCCGCCGAAGTGCTTTACCGTAGCTGCGAGACGGCAGGGTTCACCCCGAACGTCGTCTACGAGGCCCATGACTACCAAGAGATCGAAGCGATGGTCGCCGCGGGGGTGGGCATCGCCATGGTTCCGCGTCTGGCCGTCGCACACCATCGCCCGGACGTCCACGCTGTACGATTTCTTCCCACCGACCGGGTTCCGACACGATCGATTTACATCGCTTCGCTCGCGCGTCGGCAGTACACCCCGAGCATGCACGCCGTTTCCCGGGCACTGCACGACGCCGCCGACACCATCACCGCGCGACGCTGACTTTCGTCTCCGCCCTGGCGTGAGGGCAGCTATAGATGGCATCCGGCTGCGATCGTCCCCCAAAGTGAGGGTGGTCAGCTCAATGGGGAAGACGCCGACGCCCGTCTCGATCCGCCGGTCCGGCGGATCGAGACGGGCGTGTGCCTCACCGTCCGCCGAGGTGCCTCCGACCGCCACGCCCACAACTTCTGCCATGGGTCGGAAGCATCGAGGCAGTTAGCCGGCCGGGTCAGGCCGTCGTGGGAATGGTGATTTCCGCTCTGCCGTCGAGGGCAGAGAGTAGATGGTGCTTGCGGGTGATGGCCACCGGATCGGTGGCCGCCACCGCGGTGGAGTCGCCGGAGTCTGGCATGAATGCCGTCACGTCATCATGGGGGCCCGGAAGAAAACTCCAAGGTGTCAAGGTGGCACTTTCTTCGAAGTAGGTTGTGACGAAGGTGGTTGTCGTACCCAACATTTGGTGAAGTCAGCCTCGGACGTCGAAAATGTCGGGCTACACCGGTTTGCCAGTGGCGCTGCGCAGCAGCGACGTCTGTCCGGCAAGGGATCCGCATCCGGCCTCGGCGACGGCGGGGCGCACGCACGGAGCCGATGCAGTGGACGGTCTGAGACGGCTGTTCCGGTTTGTCCTCGAGGGGAATTCAGCCTTCCCCGCCCCGGATCCGGGCGAGGGGACATGTCATCTGCCCAGGTCATGCCCTGTCTGGTGCCGACCGGCGCGCTTGGGCCCGGGGATTGGGCGCGCACCTGGACCGACACCCCCGGGGCATGAACGACCACCGGGGGCCCTGCGTCCTTCCTTGGCAAGACCCGGTACGTGTGAGAACGCTACGGGCCTCGGCGTGACGGTAACCAGAGTGTTGTTACGAACCTCAGGCGGTGGGAGTGGTGGGGAGCCAGTTGTAGTTCTGCTCGTTCCAGAATCCACACCGATGGTCGGCCAGGTACTGCTCCGTGCTGACGGTGCGTGTGTTGGTGCCTGAATCCAGAACCATGATTTTGCCGTCACCGATCGCCGGCCACTCGGGCTGAGTGGGAGCAGTGGGACTGCCGTGCGCGGCGAATCCTGCCCAATAGGCCATCATCGTTTGCGACAATTGCCGCTGTTCTGGAGTGAACCGCGTCGCCAATTCCCCGCCCCACAGGTACGGCAGCTGGGTGGAATGCGCTGCTCCGACGTTGAAATCGGGGAGTGTGGTCTCGCGTGTGGGCGCGTGCTCGTCGTCGAACCTGTAGAAGAAGACTCGTGGCTGGTGGACAGCAATTTCGTTCGCCAGCGTCAGGTATTGGCATCCTCCGAGCCCGTAGAACACACTGCTGTCATTCCATATCGTACTGAGTGCGTAGGCCGCACCGTAGGGACTCGGGAATGACGAGTATGGGTACTGGTCGGCGACAGCTTGTGCAAGTGGGCCGAATTCTTCTTGCAGTTCCTGCTTGTATCGGTCCTCAGTCATATTTGCGAAAGGGATTGACCAGACTCGAGTTTCATCGCGTGTCTCTCCGATCATGATGGGGACGTCGTTGAACGAACCAGACTCGATCGCCGCGTCCGGTGCTATCGGAAGTTCGGGACCCCTGACGATGGGCAGAGGGCCTGTGAGGATTCCCCCGAAATTCGCGCCCGCTGCGAGAAGTTCTTCGCCTGATCTGGATCGTAGGCAATGGGCAACGTCGCCGGGTTCGGAGCAGCCTGTCGATACTGCGAACGAAACGGCGTCAGCCTGAGCTTCTTCAGTTGAGTGGCTTGGGCATCCGCCGCTTTGGATGATCGCGCCCTGAAACAGACCCGTCGCTGTCGGCGAAGCGAGTTGGGCGCACACCGAGTGTCCTCCGGCAGATTGGCCCACAATTGTGACTTGACTGGGGTCGCCGCCAAAGCTCGCGATGTTCTCGTGAACCCAGCGCAGGGCTGCTTGCTGATCCAGGAGTCCAAAGTTGCCTGCGGTGCCGTCATCGACTCCAGGTAGCTGGAGGAAACCGAAGGCGCCGAGTCGGTAGTTGATGGTGACGACGACTGTGTTGAACTTTTCCGCGATTTGTGACCCATCTGATTGGCTTCCCGAACCACTCATGAAGCCACCTCCGTGAATCCAGAACAGGACCGGGAGGGGCCCTCGGGTTCGTTCGGCGGGTGTATAGACGTTCAGATACAGGCAATCTTCGCCATAGGACACATCGTCGCTGCCACCGCTCACCGGTTGATAGCACCTCGGGCCGAATTCCGCTGCTGAACGGATGCCGTCCCACGTCGGCGTCGGTGCGGGAGGCTCCCACCGCAGAGCGCCGACAGGTGGGGCCGCATAAGGCATGCCGAGGAACTGGTCCACCTGTCCAGACGATATCCCCTCCACGTCACCAGTTTTCGTTGGGACAACCAACGAATGGCTGTCCGATTCTGCCTGTGAACGTGAAGCTGCATGCTCGGGCCCCGCATCTGTGCCGCAACCTGCCAGAGCCGCCGTCAATGCCAGCACGATAGTTGTTTTCGCGAACAGTCGTGTTCTAACGCTCACCCAAATCTCCTTGGATTGTCAGATGATTCCCTGGTCGAACGAAATGAAGGCGCCGATGTCGCCACGGGCGAGTAGGGCGGGTTGCTCGGGAGGGCTGGTACCGATCATTTTCACGGCGGCAGGCTCACCCCGAGACTTCGCAGGTACAGGAAGGCTTGGAGCCCTCGCCGATGGCAGCCAAGTATCTGCAGGTGAGGCATACGGCGCATCAAGGCCGTCCCGGTAGACGGACCCGAAAGGCTGACCTGCATGAATGTGGGAGATCTGCGAAAGACGTAGTCGGCGTTGACTACCGCACGCCAGCGTCCTGGCGAGACATCCCCGTTTCTCGGCCGTCGATCCAGAGAGTCATGCGATTCGGTGGAATACTTCGCGTGCGTGCAATCCCGTTTCGTCTCGCGGGTTCGCCTACCGGACCGCTGGGGGTGTGCCGGGGCGCGCGCGAACCGATACTCGAATTCTCAGTTCCAGTCGACCGACCCCATGGAGTACAGATGACGCCTTCCTTCCCTCCGCTCGCCGCGTCGGTCCATGCCGCTGTGGCCGACGCCGTGGCGGTCGTGCGCATCGAGCGACCGCCGGCCAACGCTTTCGATCCTGCGCTGATCGCGGAATTGCTCGACACCCTGAAGCCGCTGGCGGCGAACACCGAGGTGCGGTGCATCGTGCTGCGCGGTACGGGACGCTTCTTCGTGGCCGGCGCCGACCTCCGAGTGATGCGCGAATTGTCGGAGGAGACGCAGCACGCGATGCGGCCTTGGATCGAGGTGCAGCAGGTCCTCGAGACCGCTCCGAAACCCGTGCTGGCAGCCCTCAACGGGCATGCACTCGGCGGCGGAGCGGAGTTGTCACTGGCCTGTGACGTGCGGGTGATGGCGGCGTCGGCGTCGATCGGGTTCCCGGAAATCGGTCTCGGACTGTTTCCCGGGGCCGGCGGCAGTCAGCGCTTGCCCCGCTTGCTCGGCGCGCATCGCGCGAAGCTCCTCATAATGGAGGGTCGGCGCCTGTCCGCCGACGAGGCCCGGCAGATCGGCTTGGTGGACGAGGTGGTACCCGACGACGAATTCGACGCGCGGATCGACCGTATCGCCGCCGAGTGGGCGGCGAGACCGACTGCCGCAATCGGCCTCCTCAAGCGGGTGGTCGAAGCGGGGCGGACACTCCCACTCGATCAGGCACTGGACGCGGAGTTCGCAGGTGTCCTCGACCTCATTCGCACGGCCGACGCCGCCGAGGGTCTCCAGGCCTTCCTCGACAAGCGACCGCCGCATTTCTCTGGTCGCTGACCCTGCTCGTCACCTCACCCGAAGGATGCTCATGACACACTCGATCGGACGGCGAGCGTTTCTCGCCGTCGCGGCACTGGCGGCCCTCACCGTCGCCTCGACGTCCTGTACCCGGCCCGCGACCGAAGCAGCGCAGGGGAGCGGGCTGATCCGCATCTCCGTGGGCGTCGACCCGTCGTACGCGCCGATTTTCCTCGCCGATGCCGAGGGCATGTTCGACGACGCCGGACTGGACGTTCAGGTGATGCAGACCGAAGGCGGAGCGGCCGGCGCGCAGAACGTCGTGGCAGGGACCTCGGAATTGTCCGGCAATGCCGACTCCACGGCGCTCACTGTCATGGCCGCGAATCCGTCGCTGCGCGCGCTCGGTGTGTTCGAGGATTCCGACCGCTATTTCCAGGTGGTCCTCCGCGAGGGTGTGGAGCCCAAGGACATCGAGACGATGGGTGTGTTCCCCGGTATCGGGCTCTACTTCACCGACTTGTATCTGCGGAGTCTCGGGCGAGATCCGGCGTCGGTCAAGCTCGTGAACACCAGTCCACCCGAGCAACCGGCGCTGCTCGCCCGCGGTGACATCGACGGATTCCTGTCGTTCGATCCGTGGGTGGAGCAGGCCGTGGCGACAGGTGGTCGTGTCGTCGCGACGACCGGTGACTTCGGAGCCAAGTATTCACAGTGGATCCTGGCGTCCAATTCCTGGTTGTCGGCGAACGAGGACGTCGCGGCCCGGGTGTTCGACGTGATCGCCGAGGCCGCTGCAATCACCGATGCCGACCCGGACCGGGCCGCCAAGGCGATCTCCGACTCGATCCAGATGGATCCGGCCGAGGCCCGTCGGACCGTCTCCCAGATCGATTTCGGGGTGCGCGACTTCACGGACGACGACGTGGCACGCGCGAATCAACTGGTCACCTTCTTCCGAGGCCAGGGCAAGATCACAGGGGAAGTCGATACTTCGAGCGTTCTGCTCCGTGGGTGGGTCACAGACCACCTGAACCAACCCCCGGCCTGACGCTCGGCGACGACGCGTCCGTCCGGTTCGGTCAGCGGAACAGATCGATTCACTGGTACGGGACCGCGACGTAGGTTCGGTACCAGTGAACGGGCGGACGCCCGCTGGGAACAATGAAACGGAGTCCTTCTGGTGGAAAGCGCAATTCGCGTGGTGGAGTTGTCCAGCCCGCTGAGTCGATTCGCCGGGCGCATCCTGGTCGGACTGGGATACGAGGTCGTTCTGGTCGAACCGCCGGAGGGTGATCCGACGCGCTGGGAACTGGACGGCCACGCATTTACGCACTGGCACGCAGGAAAGAAATCCGTCGCCATCGACGTCGAGACCGCCGTGGGCCGTGCGGAATTGGCGCGTCTGGTGGCCGGGGCGGACGTGTATCTCGATGGCAGCGCCGTCGGCGACGAGCCGATCGAGCGGGCACCGGGACCGGTCGTTCACGTACGAGTCACACCCTTCGGCGTCGACGGTCCGCGACGCCAGTGGTGCGCCACCGATCTGACGCTCGCGGCCCTCGGCGGAATGCTCGCGCAGGTAGGTGAAGCCGACGGGCCCCCGCTGGCTCTACCTCAGGGCCAAGCCGAACAGCTGGCAGGGGTGAACGCCGCGATCGCGGCGTTGCTCGGTCTCCGGGCGCGGCGTCGGGGCCCGGTCCCGCTGATCGACGTCTCCGCGCAGGAATGCGTGGCGGCAGGCCTCGAGGCCGGCGCCCTGGCCTATCTCCACGAGGATCGCGTCCCGGACCGACCCGGCCGGGTGCACCCGTTGGTACCGCACGGCCTGTTCCGGGCCGCCGACGGCTATGTCGGTGGCGGGCTCGGCGGAAGTCCCCGGATGTGGGACGCTCTGGTCTCCTGGCTGGTCGAGGAGGGCGCGCAGGAGGATCTGGACGACCCGAGATGGGCCGACCCCGTCGAGCGGAAAGCGCACCAGGACCACATCTTCACTGTGTTGCAGCGCTTCCTCGACAAGTGGCCGAAGGAGGATTTCGCGCGGACTGCGCAGCAACGCAAGCTGCCGTGGTCCGCCGTCGTCCGACCGGACGAACTTCTGTCCAACCCCCAACTTCAGGACCGCGACTTCTTCGTCGACGTCGACGAGGTCGGGACCACCGTACGAGATCTGGGCTTCTCCTTCCCTTTCCCGGAAGGAGGAAGGACCCGGGCCCTGCCGGTTCCGCCGATCGGTGCGCACCAGTTCCTCCTCGTCGAGGTGCAATCCGAAGACCTCGAATCGAACCTGACCTCATCCGGACAGGACATGCTGCCCCTGTCGGGCGTCCGGGTCCTGGACCTCACCTGGGTTCTCGCCGGTCCCTACTGCACTCAGATCTTGGCGGACCACGGCGCCGACGTCATCAAGGTCGAGTCGTCGGGCCGACCCGACCCCACACGGTTCGCGCCGTTCATGCACCTCTCCCGCGGACCACACGACGACCCGAACACCAGCGGGTACTTCAACGACGTCAACAGGAACAAGCGCAGCATCACCGTGGACACCCGTTCCGAGGCAGGCCTGGCCGTGCTCGCCGACCTCGTGGCGCAGTCTGACGTGGTGGTCGAGAACTTCAGTTCCTCGGTGATGGAGAAGATGGGCTTCGGGTACGAACGGCTTCGCGCCCTACGTCCGGACATCGTGTACGTCTCCATGTCGGGGACCGGTCACACCGGACCGCGACGCGACTGGGTCACCTATGCGGACATCGTCTCCGCCGCTACCGGACTGACCGCTCTCACCGGGTGGACCGCCGACGATGTCGTCGGGGTGATCTACGGTCATGGTGACATCGTCGCAGGATTACACGGCGCCGCAGCGGTTCTCGCCGCCCTCGAGCACAGGGATCGCACCGGCCGTGGTCAGCACATCGATCTCTCCCAGCTGGAGGCGATGGCGTCACACATGGGCACCAGTGTGGTGCAGGCGACGGGTGCCGGACAGCTTCCTGTTCCGCTCGGCAATGCCCATCCCGATATGTCACCGCACGGTGTCTTCCGCTGCCTCGGACCCGACCGTTGGTGCGCGGTCACCGTTCGTGACGACGCGGACTGGACCCGATTGTGCGCGCTGATCGGCCGCCCGCACTGGGCGACAGACGAGCGTTTCCGCACGCCCGGGTCGCGGCGGGCGCACGAGGCCGACATCACGGCGGCGATCACGGCCTGGACGTCGCCGCGGCCGGCGGATCTCGTCACCGAGCAACTCCAGCAGGCGGGCGTCCCCGCCGGGACCGTACAGAACGGGCGGGACCTCGTCGAAGCCGATCCTCACCTGCGTGCCCGCGGATACTACGTGCCCGCCGTCCATCCCCGTGCGGGAACCATTCTCCACCAGGGCGCTCCGATCCGGGTGGGGAAAGCCGTCACGATCCGGCAGCCGGCGCCGGTGCTGGGCGCGGACACCGATGCCGTACTCCGCGAGGTCACCGGTTACTCCGCGGAGACCGTTGCGCGGTTGCGATCCCACTCGGTCCTCTCCTGAGCCGGTCCTTTCCGATTGATCAGGCTTTTCCACTCGACAGCACACCCGAAGGACAGAACATGCGCGCAGCCCGCTTTCACACATTCGGACACGACCCGATCATCGATGACGTCGAGGTGCCGACCCGGAAATCCGGACAGACCCTCGTCCGGATCGATGCGGCGGCGCTGGGGCACCTCGACCTCACCGTCGGCAGCGGGAACTTCGACATCAAGCCGGCCCTGCCGCACGTCGGAGGCACCGACGGGGCCGGCACCGTGATCGAATCCGATACCTTCGACGCCGGTACCCGGGTGCTGGTCCGGGGTGGCGGAGTCGGCCTCTTCAAGCCCGGCTGCTGGGCCGAGTACCTCGTGGCCGCCGACAAGGTCTTCACTCCGTTCGATTCCGCCCTCGAACCGGCCATCGCGGCCACCTTCTTCCTCCCGAGCACAACCGGTTTCGTCGCGGTCCACGACATCGCCCGCGTCGCCGCCGGTGAGCGGGTCGTCGTGTCCGGAGCAGCCGGCGCGGTCGGATCCATGGCTGCACAGTTCGCGCTCCTCGCCGGGGCCGACGTGATCGGTGTGGTACCGAGAGCCGACCAGGTACCGCTGGTACCCAACGGTGTCCGAACCGTCGTCGGCCGTGGACGTGAACTGGCCGATACCCTGGGGCCCGATCCAGTGGCGGACGTGCTCGTCGACACCCTCGGCGGCGACTCGCTGCCGTACCTGCTCGAGCGCGTCGTACCGGGCGGGCGGGCCGCACTGGTCGGCTACACGCTGGGGACCGAACTCACGATCGATCTGCCGAACTGGCTGCTCAAGGATGTACAGATGTTGCCCGTCAACATGATTCGCAAGAGTGCGCGGCAGGCAGAACTCGCACCCGACCTCATCCGCCGCCTCGTCGAGGGCGAGATCGGCATGGCGGTTCAGGAGTTTCCGCTCGACGACATCGCGTTTGCACTGCAGATGATGCGTGAAGGGAAGGTCGCCGGCCGCGCGGTCGTCGTACCGTGACCGGCCGCCCTCGCTCTTTCGCCGAAGGAAGGTGACACCCGTGAAGCCCGAATCAGATTCTCTGCCACTGCCGGCGGCGATGACGATTCCGTCCCTCCTCGTCCAGCGTGCCCTCGAGCGGGGCGATCATCCCGCCGTCCGGGCCGGAGACGTGGAGGTGTCCTACCGCGAACTCGTGCAGCGTGCCGCAACGACGGCCGAGGCGCTGTCCCGACGTGGGATCGGCCGGGGTGACGCGGTGGCCGCGATGTGTGCCAACCGCATCGAGACGATCGATCTGCTGCTCGGCTGTAGTTGGCTCGGAGCGGTCGCGGTGCCACTGAACACAGCTCTGCGTGGCGCCGCCCTCGACAGCGTGCTCGTGCAGTCCGGGGCGGGCCACCTGTTGATCGACCCGGCCTTTCTGCCCCGGCTCGGGCAGACCCGGTTCACCGGTGAATCCTGGATACTCGGCACGCCGTCCGTTCCCTGGCCGGATGACGGCCGAATCCCCGGACGAGCGGCCGACTCCGCGGTAACCGCGCTCGACACGGCGGCGGTGTTGTTCACGTCGGGAACGACGGGACACCCGAAAGGGGTCCGTTGCCCTCATGCTCAATCACTGTGGTGGGGTGCAGGAGTGGGAGCGTCCCTGGGGCTGGGACCTGACGACATTCTGTACAACGGCCTTCCCCTGTTCCACACGAACGCGCTCAACACACTGTTCCAGGCATTGGTTGCGGGAGGAACATTCGTGCTCGGTGACCATTTCTCGGTTCGGCGGTACTGGGAACAGGTGGCCGACAGTGACGCCACGGTGATCTATCTGCTCGGTGCGATGGTCGCGATGCTCACCGGCCGGGAACCCGGTACGGAAGACAAGAAGCACCGCGCCACCCGTGCCCTCGCGCCGGCGACACCGGCCCGCCTGTGGGCTCCCTTCCGTGAGCGTTTCGGCGTCGAACTCGTCGACGGCTACGGCACCACCGAGACGAATCTCGTCCTCGGAACTGTGCCCGGCGATCGCCGTCCCGGCTATCTCGGAACGGTGCGCGACGGCTTCGACGCGAAGGTCGTCGACGACGCCGGCGCCACCGTCGCGGACGGCGTCCCCGGCGAACTCGTTGTCCGCACGGACCTTCCCGGAGGATTTGCCACGGGATACCTGTCCGAGCCTCCCCGCACGGCGGGCGACTGGTTTTACACCGGTGACCGGGTAGTCCGGGAACCCGACGGGTGGTATCGATTCGTCGATCGCGTCCGCGACGTCATCCGCCGGCGCGGCGAGAACATCGCATCGGCGGAGGTTGAGGATGCCCTGTCGCGGCATCCTGCGGTCGCGCAGGTCGCGGTCTTCCCCGTACCGTCGGAACTCGCCGAGGACGAGGTGATGGCTGCTGTGGTCCTTCGGAAGGGAATGCAGGTGAGTCCCGGCGACTTACGTCACCGTGCGGCATCCCAGCTGGCGTACTTCGCTCTACCGCGGTTCGTCGACTTCGTGAGTGAGCTGCCGTTGACGGAGACCGGCAAGGTTCGCAAGGAAGTACTCCGGGCGCGTGGGGTCGGCGACGGCACCTGGGATGCCGACGCCATCCCGTCCCGGTGACCCGGCAGCCGACTCGAACTTCCGGTTACCGGCCGCACCCGTTGAACGAGCACATCGCAGGTGTGCACGCCTCGGTGCCGACGATGTCGGTTGCCGAGTATGCGCAGCGCATCGCGTGGAGTGCTCGGGAGATCCCGATGCCCGCGGTTCGCAGGGCACCGGTGACCCGGGCGACGTTGAGCCGCGCCGTCGGACCTGTTACCGAGAGGGCACCGGCGAGGGTTCGGGGTCCGCTGAACACTGGCACCGCAACACTCATGTAGCCGATGCGGGTCTCTTCGACTTCGACTGCGAGTTGCTCGTTGCGCATGCGCTCGAGTTGCTGGCGCAGGACGGCGACCGACATCGTGGTGCGGGCGGTGAGGGCGGTGAATCCCTGCTCGATGACTTCGTCGAACACCGACTGCGGCGAGAACGCCAGGATCATCTTGCCGGTCGCGGTGCAGTACAGCGGCAACCGGCCCGCCACCCGCGACTGCTGTTGCAATCCGCGGTGACCGACGATCTTCTCGATGTAGAGCACGTCGATGCCGTCCCGAACCGCGAAGTGCACCGTCTCCTGCGTTGCAAGCAGCAGGTCCTCCATGTACGGCAGGGCGGCGTCACGCAGGATGCGCTGTCGGGGGACGAGCTGTCCGAGCTCGAACAGCCGCAGGCCCAAGCGGTACTTCGTGCCCGCCCGCTCGAGGAGTCCCCATTCGACGAGTTCGCCGGCCAGCCGGTGCACGGACGCCTTCGCGACACCACTTCGACGTGCTAGTTCGGTGAGCGAGAGGTCGCTGTGCTCACTCCCGAACGCGTCGAGAATGAGCCGCGCCTTGCCGAGAACGGACGACATGTCCTGTCTCGCAACACGGTGTGCCGACGGGATCGGTACGACCGGGCCGAGGCCGACGGAATGCTGCGCCTCTGTTGTCACTGCTGCCTCCTGGCGATTGGCGGGGCATTCGTCCCGATCACAGCCACGCTAGGGCTGGACAGTGGCGAGACGCACGCCACAGGGTCCGGTCACCGGACCCGTCTCGAGTTTTCGGGCACGGCCCGCACGTCCGGTGAGTTCAGAAAGGAACGGACCGCCGCGGCTACCCGCGGGGCCTCACGCTCGATCAACGCAACGGTCCCGTCCTCGATGAACTCCTCGAGCACGATCCGCGCCCCGGTGAGCTGGTTTCTCAACGTCGGTAGGTGGCGCATCGAGAACGGGTCTGCGCCGGCGGCCAGCAGGAGCACCGGCGCCGTCACCGCTTCGATGCGGTCCGCCATGCGGTAGCGAGCGCAGGCGCGGTGCCCCTCGGCGGGATCGACACCGTGCGCGAGGGCGTCGCGCAGGAAGCGGTCGAGCAAATCCGTCGCCGGGGCCGGGTAATACGGTCGTCTCAGGTTCCACAGGGTCTGCAGATGGCTGCCGTCGGGTTCGCGGACGGCGCGGTCTACGCCTCCCGAACCCGATTCGTCGTTGCGGTCCCTTCCCCCCGTCCACGGGCAGGAGGACAACACCACAGCATCGACTTCCCCGGGGCGGCCGGCAGCCATCTCCATCGCGACCGCGGCGCCGGTGTGATGCCCGAGGACCGCCACCCGTCCGGCGTTCACGGCGTCGAGGAATTCCCATGCGGCGTCGGCGAACGACTCGATCGTCTGCGGCGGAGCGAGTGACGCACTCGCTCCGAACCCCACCATGTCGAGGGCGAGAACGCGGAACTCGTCGGCCAGGATCGGAATCAACTCGCGGAACTCGTCCCAGGACCGTGGGGTCTGATGCAGCAGGAGGAGCGGCCGGCCACTGCCCGATTCCGCATAGTGCAGTTGTCCGAACGTCGTGTCGGCGTAGCCGAACCGTATCGTCATCAGTAGGCCGTGACCATGGCGGTGTCCACGCCGATGGCGTCGATCTTCGCGGCACCGCCCGGATTGCCGACCGGCTCCGCCCGGGTCGGTAGGACCTCGAGGAAGAAACGCTTCGCGTCCTCCTTGAAGTCGGGGTCTGCCTTCCGATCCACCGTGATCGCCTCGACCGGGCAGGCGAGTTCGCAGGCGCCGCAGTCGATGCACTCGTTCGGATTGATGTAGAGCTTGCGCTCACCCTCGTAGATGCAGTCGACCGGGCACTCCTCCATGCAGGAGCGGTCCATGTAGTCGATGCACGCTTCGCCTATGACGAATGCCATTGTCAGCTCTCCTTTTCGGTGGAATGACCCGGGAAGACCTCTGCATCGGGATCGAGGACGGCCGCGGCGTTGTTGACCGCGGTCGCGGCCTCACCGAATCCGACGGCAATGAGCCGGACCTTCCCGGGATAATCGGTGATGTCGCCGGCCGCGTACACGCGCGGCACGGTGGTCTCCATTCGGGTATTGACGACGATGTGGCGCGAATCGATCTCGAGTCCCCACTCGGTCATCGGCCCGAGGTCGGCGGTGAACCCGAGAGCGGCGATAACGGATTGCGCCGGCAACGTCGTGGTGGTCTCGTCGAGTTTGTGCGCGACGTCCACCTCTGCGATCCAGCCGTTGCCACGGACTGCTGCAATGTCCGCATTGACCAGCATGCGCACAGTGCTCTCGCGGACCTTCGTCACCGTCGCCGCGTGTGCACGGAACTTGTCGCGACGATGCACCAGGGTCACCGACGATGCGATCGGCTCGAGATGGACCGCCCAGTCGAAGGCGCTGTCGCCGCCGCCCACGATTACCACGTCCTTGCCGGTGTGCGCGGACAGGTCGGGTACGAAGTAGCTGAGACCGCGGTCGACGAAATCGAGCCCCTTCACCAGAGGGCGTGGCGTGAATGTCCCGATCCCACCGGTGATCACGACCGCTCCGGCGGTGACGGTGCGTCCTTTGCTGGTCCCGATCACGACACGTCCGTCCTCGACGTGATCCAGTGACCGGGCCTGCTCGCCGAGCAGATACGCCGGATCGAACGACGCGGCTTGCGCGAGCAACCCATTCACGAGATCTCGCCCTTTGACGGACGGGAAGCCCGCGATGTCGAGGATCGCCTTCTCCGGGTACATCGCGCTCACCTGGCCCCCGGGCTCGGACAGAGCGTCGAGAACGGCGACCCGGAGTCCGCGGAAGCCGGCGTAGTACGCAGCGTAGAGACCGGCCGGGCCGGCACCGATAATGAGAATGTCGACGTCGAGGTCCGTGCCGGTCGACGCGTTGAGCGAAGCGTTCATGCCGGCAACGCTAATCATGTTGCGGCGCCGGATAAATGAAACCGGTTCGGTCAGCAGACTGTGTTCATTCCTGCCGCTGACACGAACGGACACGAACACGGAAAGGCGGGTCCACCGGCGAACGAGAAAATGCCGGTGGACCCGCCTGTAGCTCTGTTCTGTCGGCGCCGGAGTCGTCCGACGACTCGTTACTCGGTGCTCTGTGCACCGGCCGGCACGAGGACTACTACTTGACGCCGTACCGCGTCAGGTACCGGCCCGACAACACCCTCAGGACACGGTCGAACAAAAAGCCCATGATCCCGAGCACGATGATGCCCACGAACGTCCAGTCGATGCGCCCGTAGTTCCGGGCCTGCCAGATCATCGAGCCGATGCCGTGGTCGGCCGCCACGATCTCGGCGGAGACGATGGTCAGGAAGCTGTTGCCCATCGCGAGACGGGCGCCGGTGACGATGCCCGGCACCGACGACGGCAGCACCACGGTTTTCATGATCTGCAGTTTGCCTGCCCCCAGGTTGGCGGCGGCCTGCAGCTTGTTCTCACTGATCGCGACGGTCGCGGCGATCGTGCTCACGGTGACGATGAACACCGAGGTGTAGAAGATCAGTACGATCTTGGACGTCTCACCGATGCCGAACCACACCACCGCCAACGTCACGAACGCGATCGGGGGGATGAAACGGAAGAATTCGATGTACGGGTCGAGCAGTTGGCGCACAAGGTTGACGCGGCCCATGAGAATGCCGACGGGTGCGCCGATCACGACGCCGAGACTCCAGCCGACCAGAATGCGCTGGGCCGACGCCCAGATCGACGTCCAGAGAACACCGCTTTCCGCCAGTTCCCTTGCTGCTGTGACGACTTGAGCGGGAGACGCGATGGTCGTCGGTCCGTACCACCAGGCGAGGAACGACCACACTCCCAGACCGATGGCAGCGGAAGCGACCCACAGCGCCGCCGTGCGCAGGGCGGCCCCACCTGCGCTCGCGCGTCTCTTTCGGGCCGGTTGCGCGCGTTCGCCGCGGGTGGGGGCGGTGTTCTGTACCACTGCGGTCATAGCTGGTCCTCCTCGATGCCCTGGTTGCGGAGCGACGCCACGACCTCGGCGCGGATGTCGTCACGTAACTTCTCGTACATGTCGATCACGTCGGGGTGCGCCCTGTCTCGGGGGCGCTGTGCGTGCACCTCGTAGATGCTCTTGATTCGCGCCTTGGGTCCGGCCGACATCACCACGACACGGTCGGCGAGCGTCAGGGCCTCGTCGATGTCGTGTGTCACGAACACGACGGTGCACCCGGTGTGCCGCCAGATTCTGTCGAGCTCGACCTGCAGGACCTGCCGGGTCTGGGCGTCGAGTGCGCCGAAGGGTTCGTCCATCAACACCAGCGACGGTTGGTTGGCCAGGACTCGCGCGATCTGAACCCGTTGCCGCATACCGCCCGACAGCTGTGCCGGAAACTTCTTGCCGGCGTGTGGGAGACCGACCATCGCGAGGTACTCGGCGGCGATGCGTGCTTGGTCGGCCTTGCCGGCCCCGTGCATCCGGGGCCCGTAGGCGACGTTCTGGGTCACGGTCATCCACTCGAACAGGGCCTCGGAACTCTGGAAGACCATGCCGGCGTGCGGGTTGCTGCCGTTCACCTCGTCGCCGTCGCAGGTGATCTCGCCGGCGCGGGGCTCGATGAAGCCGGCCATCGCGGACAACAGTGTCGACTTGCCGCACCCCGACGGGCCGAGCAGGCACACGAACTCGCCCGGCCGCACCTCGAGGTCGATTCCCGACACGATCTCGGCGGCTCCGAAACTGATGCCCAGATCGCGGACCTCGACGGGCACACCCGTAACTGTCCTGTCTGTGGTTGCGGTCATTTCTATTCCTCCTGGTACCAATCGAGCAGCATGGCCGAGGCCAGATCCGGCTGCTCGGAGAGAACGCCGATCTTCTTGTAGAAGTCGACGATCGACTGTGCGGACTCCATACTCTTGTCGGTCAGGTTCTCGACGCCGAAGTCGATCTCGTCGACCGCTGTGACGGTCTGGTCGTCGGCTACGTTGACGGCTGTCCTGGTCGCGGCGGCGGCGGTTCGAGGGTCGGACTCCACCCGCGCGGTGGCGTCGACGAGGACCTGGGCAACCGCACGAGCGGTGCCCTCGTTCTCGTCGAGCCAGGGCTCAGTCGTGATTGCCCAGTGGTGGTAGAACCAGTCGAAGTCACCGGTGACGGCTGCGACGTGCCCACTGCCCTGCGCGAGCGCGGTGGCCGGCCACGGTTCCCACAGGACGTATCCGTCGATGTCGCCCCGATCCAGGAGCGCCGGCATGTCTGTGGGGGTGGCGGAGACCATCTCGACCGAGCCTGCGGGAACTCCATTGGCGTCGAGGTACCTGTCGGTCGAGATCTGGCTCAGCCCCGGGACGATGCCCATCTTGCGGATGTCGGCGGCCGAGTCGACCCCGTTGCGCAATACCACCTTGAGGTAGTCGCCCGACACTTCGTACGAGTACATCGCCCGCAGGGACGGATTCTGGCGTAGCTGCGCGATCGTTGTGGTGTCCGAACTGCCGGCCAGCTGGACCTGGCCGGTCGCGAGCGCGTCGACGGCTTCGCCACCCCGGCCGAACTGGACCAGCTCGATGTCGAGGCCGGCATCGGCGAACATGCCCTCCTGGTCGGCGACGAAGAAGGGTGCGAACGACGCGTCGATGCCCACGGCGATCCGGAGCGGGCCGCCGGCGGAATCGGCGGCGGTCTGCGTGGCGGGGCGGCTGCACGCCCCGGTCGTGACCGTGAGAACCACCGCGGCCGAGGCAAGTGTCACCTTGCCGAGTATCGATCGCCTGGCCATGTTTGTACACCTCCTATTGTGATCTGGACCTCATTGGTGGGGCTGTGGTGAAAACCTAATGGCACCTCGGTGGGGCGTGAATCAACCGGGTCCACCGTGCGGACCGGGCCGCAGAACTTACCCGCGCGGAACATCGTGGCCGGTAGGTGCAGCTTGTTCGAAACGCAAAGGAAACAAATCGGCGTTCCGGTTCGTGCCGTGAACCCCACGCCCCAGCACAGGCGTGGAGGTCGGCCTTAGTACTGCAACGGCACTTGCTTGACAGGTAGACGATACTGGTTGTGTGGTCCTTGATTTGGTTGTTTCCGAGTTGGAAGCGTTGCATGAGCGGATCTCCGGTCGGTTCGCCCGGTCGGAACCGCGGTCCCGGGTCCGTGAATATGTGACGGGTTTGGTTGCGGGTCTGGAACGCAAGAACGGGTGGACCGCTCGCCGAGCGGGCCGGTGAACTGAGC
>RRBB01000539.1:0-2152 GCA_006543605.1 Rhodococcus sp. WS4 | reverse complement strand
ACCGGCCGCCAGACGCCGTGCTGGCCTTCCTCGACGGACTCTGATTATGCCGAACATCCGAAGCCGAGAACGCTCGCCACCACGAGCCCACCGCAGCGGTCGGCATAACGGTGTGGTCCACATAAGAAGCCGAACTGCATTTCATCAAGGCCCGGCTGCGAGGCGGGCAACTGTCCAAGGCCCGCCGCGGCGAGCTGATCATGCCGCTGCCGGTCGGCCTGGTCTACGACGCCGCCCACCACGTCATCCTCGACCCCGACACCGCGGTCCGCGGCGCCCTGGCGCACCTGTTCACCACCTTCGAGGCCACCGGATCGGCGACCGCGTGCGTCAAGGCGTTCCGCACCGCCGGGCTGCTGTTCCCCTGGCGGCACCTCAAAGGCCCCCACAAGGGCGAGGTCGACTGGAAACCGCTGGCGCACCACGCCGTGCTGCGGGTGCTGCACAACCCCCGCTACGCCGGCGCCTTCACCTACGGACGGCACAGCCAGCGCACGCTGCCGGGCGGCAAAACCGTCACCGCGCAACTGCCCCGCGAGCAGTGGGTCTCCTTCATCCCCGGCGCCCACCCCGGATACATCACCCTCGACCAATACGACGCCAACCTCGCACGCCTGCAAGCCAACTCGGCCGCACACGGGATCGAGCGCCGCAGCGGGCCGCCGCGGGAAGGGCCGGCGCTGCTGCAGGGCATCATCGTCTGCGGCCGGTGCGGGCTGAAGATGACCGTCCGCTACCACCACCGCCGCGGCACCGAGGTGCCGACCTACATGTGTCAACGCGACGGCATCGAGAACGGCCGTCCGGTATGCGCCACCATCCCCGGCCAGGACCTCGACCGGGCCATCGGGCAACTGCTGATCGACACCCTCACCCCGCTCACCGTCGAAGCGGCCCTGCAGGTCTCGGCCGAGCTCACCCACCGGGCCGCCGACGCCGACCGGCTGCGCGCCGCGCACGTCGAACGCGCCCACTACCTCGCCGACCTGGCCCGCCGCCGCTACCTGGCCGTCGACCCCGCCAACCGGCTGGTCGCCGACACCCTCGAGGCCGACTGGAACACCGCCCTCCGCGCGCTGAACCAGGCGCAGGAGAGCTACGAGAAGGCCCGACACGAGGGCACCGGGCACCTGACCGACGCGCAGAAGGCCCGAATCAATCAACTGGTCACCGACCTGCCCGCAATCTGGAAAGACCCGGACACCCCGCAGCGCGAACGCAAGCGCATCGCCCGACTGCTGCTCACCGACGTCACCCTCACCCGCACCAGCGACACCATCACCGCACACCTCCGCTTCCCCGGCGGAGATCACACCACACTCACCCTCCCGACACCCAAACCCATTGGAGAGCAACGCAAAACCCCGGCCAACATCGTCGCGGCCGTCGACGAACTGCTCGACGACCACACCTCCGGCGAGATCGCCGACATCCTCAACCGGCGTGGCCTGACCAGCAGCACCGGCGAATCGTTCCACCGGCACATCGTCGACCACATCATCCGCGCACACCGGCTGCGGAGCCGCCGCCAACGCCTCCGCGAAGCCGGCATGCTCACCCTCGCCGAGACCGCCGCCGCCCACGGCGTCTGCAACGACACCATCAAGGCCTGGCGGCGGGCCGGGATTGTCGGTGGCCAGCGATATAACGACAAGGGCGAGTACCTCTACACCCCACCCGACACCGACGAACCGCCCGACCGCCCGAAGATCGGCCGCCGCCCCAAACGCTCCTGACCAGCTAGAACGTCAACTCCGCACGAATCGACCCGAAGAGGTGCAGTATGCAACCCGAGGTTTGTCGGTCGCCGTCTGCTGGTGGGCCGGCTGTACGGAAATGCCGAGGGTGTCCGCGGCGCGCAGAAACACCTCCGAGAGGAACACCTTGCCGTGGTCGATGACCACGGTGTCGGGCACGATCACCGGTTTGGCGGCCGCCATCGCCATCCGAGCGTCCAACGCGACCAAACGCTGGTGCGGGATCCGCGACGCCGCCATCGCCAGGGCCTGGTCCCACCCCGGTCGCGGGCGTTCCCCCCGAGATGTGGACACCTATTCCTATGCGGCGGTGGCCAGCCTAGCCGATCGCTGCTCGAACTCGACCGGACAGATTTGGCCGAGAGTGGAATGCCTCCTTCTGGTGTTGTATCGCG
>RRBB01000538.1:0-2165 GCA_006543605.1 Rhodococcus sp. WS4 | reverse complement strand
CCACTACCCCCTCGCCCTCGCCACCACCACCGACACCACACTCCACCTCAAGTTCGAGTTTCTGCCGGAGTTCCTCAGCCGCAACGACACCGAGGCGATCGCGGCACGCATGTGCCGGGCGCTGGACCTCATCGCCACGGCGCCGGACACGACCGTCGCGTCGGTTCGGCTTCTCGGCGACGACGAGTTCCGCGCGCTCGCGCCCGTGCGCGGCGGTCCCGCACCCGCCACCCGCACGCTCGCCACGATCTTCACCGACGCCGCAGCCCTCGATCCGGACGCCGTCGCGCTCGAGGATTCCAGTCGCGCGGTGAGTTACCGCGACCTCGACGAGGGGTCGAACCGGCTCGCGCGCCTGCTGATCGCCCGCGGCGCGGGGCCGGAAAGCTTCGTCGCCCTGGCGATTCCCCGTTCCGCCGACTCCGTGCTCGCGGTCTGGGCGATCACCAAGACCGGGGCCGCTTTCGTCCCGATCGACCCGGGCTATCCCGCCGCACGCATCGCCGACATGATCGCCGATTCGGGTGTCGCGCTCGGCGTCACACTGACACCGCAACGTGAGCGGCTACCGGACACCGTGCCGTGGGTCGTCCTGAACGGACCCGGGACGATCACGACGGTCGAACAGCAATCGGGCGGTGCCGTCGGTGACGCCGATCGCCGCCGGCCATTGCTTCCCGACCATCCCGCGTACATGATCTACACGTCCGGATCGACCGGTGTCCCGAAAGGCGTGGTGGTTGCGCACCGCGGGCTGGCCACGCTGGCCGCGGCGCAGGCGGCCGGCCTCGGTCCGGGGCGGCACTCGCGCGTGCTCCACTTCTCGTCACCCTCATTCGACGGATCGGTGTTCGACTACCTTCTGGCGTTCGGCTGTGGCGCGACTCTGGTGATCAGCCCGCCGACCATCGTCGGCGGCACGGAACTGTCCCGCTTCGTCGCCGCCCAACGGGTGACGCATGCCTTCGTCCCGACTGCCGCGCTAGCCTCGGCCGATCCCGACGACCTCGACGGATACGACGGGTTCGGCGAAATTCTCGTGGCCGGAGAAGCGTGCCCGCCCGGTCTGGTGATCCGGTGGTCCCGTGGCCGCGCTCTGCGGAACGGCTACGGCCCCACCGAAACCACCGTGATGTCCAACATCAGCGCGCCGCTCACACTCGGGTCCGAAGTGACGATCGGCGGCCCGGTCGCCGGTGCGGACGAAGTGGTGCTGGATGCGCGGCTGCAGCCGGTCCCGGACGGCGTTCCGGGTGAGTTGTACATTGCCGGGTCGGGTCTGGCCCGCGGATACCACCGGAGGCCGGGGCTGACCGCCGGACGCTTCGTCGCCGCTCCATACGGGCCGGCGGGCGAGCGGATGTACCGGACCGGCGACATCGTCCGCTGGATCGCCGACACGTCCGGCGGTCGGGTGGTCGAGTACCTCGGCCGCGCCGACTTCCAGGTGAAGGTGCGCGGGTTCCGCATCGAGCCCGGCGAGGTCGACGCCGTCCTCGGCGCCCACCCGGATGTGGAATACGCCGCGACACTCACCCGCACCGGACCCGCCGGGGACTTGATTCTCGTCTCCTACGTCGTCGGGTCCGCGGATCTCGCCCCGGCCCGGCTCTCGGCCTATCTCGCCGAACGACTTCCGTCGTACTTGGTGCCCAGCGCGATCGTGCCGATCGACCGGATCCCGCTGACCCCCGTCGGCAAACTCGATCGCGCTGCACTGCCCGATCCCCGATTAGACTCCCCGGCCGATCCCGCGCACCGACCGACGTCGCCCGTCGAGGAGACCGTCGCGAACGCGTTCGCGACCGTTCTGGGGCTCGAGCACGTCGGTGTCGACGACAACTTCTTCGCGGTGGGCGGGAACTCTTTGACGGCGACGCGGGTGGTGGCGCGGGTCAATTCGACGCTGCACACCCACATCGACGTCCGGACCTTGTTCGAGGACCGGACACCGCGGGTCCTGTCCACCCACCTCGACCACGCTTCGGACGACGCGCCGCTGCCGGTGCCCACTCCGGGATCGCAGCCGGAGTTCGTGCCGTTATCCCCCGCCCAACAACGCATCTGGTTCCTCAACCAATACGACACCACCATCCCCACCTACAACATCCCCCTCACCCTCCACCTCACCGGACACCTCGACACCACCGCCCTCCACCACACCC
>RRBB01000537.1:0-2186 GCA_006543605.1 Rhodococcus sp. WS4 | reverse complement strand
AACAGCCGCTTCTCCCCGGGATGGATGTCGGGCAGCCGCAGCCCGAGCACCTCGCAGCGCCGCAGCCCGCCCAACAGCATCGCCTGCACCATCGCCCGGTCCCGATGGGTGCGCAGCGCCGCCAGGACCATCGATTTTCGACGAGCCAACCATGCACGGGATGAACATGAGCCACCTCCTGAACTCAGGATCCGCCCCGACATCACCAACAGCCGGTCGACACGCCGGGGATTACCCGCATATCACAACCACCGCACCCACTCGGCGGTTTCCCGCTCCACCTCGGCCCGACCGCTCCACGACGCGGCACGGTCGATCAACTCGGTTTTGTAGAGACCGATCGTCGATTCCATCAACCCGTTATCCCGCGTCGTCGAATGCGCCCGATCCCCTCGGTGATCTACGAACTGTTCGGGTGACGCACCCGTTCCACCCGTGGTCGGGTCGCGAGTTCGTGTTTGTGGCGGTGCGGCAGACCTGGTCGCAGGATCGGGTGTTCTTCCTGGATGCGGAGGGCAGGCAGTTCTCGTTGCCGGTGGGCTGGACCGATGCCGCCGAGCCGGACGAGTTCGTCGCGATGGCGGCGGGCCGGTGCCCGTTCCGGTTCGCCGATCTGGCCGAGCTGCGCCGGTTGATCGACGGCCTCGCCGACCGACAGCACACGTAAAGCAAATCACGCCGTTGATGTAAGGATAATTATGCCGCTACTGTCCGTCGCAGAACTGGAAGACATCAACACAAATGACGACAAAATCAATCGATTCCTGCGTATTTCTTCCATCACGCGGCGTGTCGCTGCCTCTCGGCAACGACAGGGCGGCATAATTTATCTAACACAAATAGGAGGTCGGTGTGAGGCGGAAGCAGAAGCGGGATCCGAAGGCGGAGGCGTTGGCGGCCTCGCGCACGCTCAACCCGCGGCCGGAGGCGGTGCGGGACGAAGAGTTCGGATCGTCGGAGTTCTTCGATGCGCGCGACCTGGTGCAGGTCAAGTACGAGATGGTGCGGCGGGTGCGGGTCGGCGGCGCGCCGGTGACGGCCGCGGCGGCCGCGTTCGGGTTCTCCCGGCCGTCGTACTACGAGGCAGCCGCGGCGGTGGACCGCGACGGGCTGGCCGGGCTGGTGCCGGCCAAGCCCGGGCCGCGGGCAGCGCACAAGCTGACCGACGAGGTCGTCGCGTTCGCGCGCTCGACCCGCGAGCAGGACCCGTCGACGACCGTGGCGCGGTTGGCGGCGGCGATCGCCGAGGAGTTCGGTATCACCGTGCATCCCCGCTCGGTCGAGCGTGCGCTGGCCCGTGACCGCAACTCGAAAAGTGGAGGTGAACAATGAGTTCGGCGACGATCCCGACTACGGCAGCGCGGTGGACGGCTACGAACAGCTGCGGCGGCGGGCCTTGTCCGGCGACACCGACGGATGGCGGCTGGGCCTTGGCGTGTTGCAGCAGCGTGGCGTCGCGGCGTGGCTGCGGCTGCGGACCGCGGCCGCACCCGCCGGATCGGCACGGCCGGCCCGTCCGGCGCCGCCCGCGTCCAGCGGCGCCGACACCGAGCTGGTCGAGCTGCTCGCCTCGATGGCGCTGGCGGTCGCGGCACGGGGGTGAGCGGCGATGAGCGAGCAGACCGCGTCGAAGGTGACGGGCGCGCACCTGACCCGCACCGCCTACCTGTACGTGCGCCAGTCCACGTTGCGGCAGGTGCTGACCAACACCGAGTCCGCCCAGCGTCAATACGCGTTGCGGCAGAAAGCGATTGCTCTCGGCTGGGCCGCCGAGCGAATCGTCACCATCGATTCCGACCAGGGTCAGTCCGGCGCCTCGGCCGCCGACCGGGAAGGCTTCCAGCGCCTGGTCACCGACGTCGGCATGGGCCGGGCCGGGATAGTGCTCGGGCTGGAGGTGTCCCGGCTGGCCCGCAACAACGCCGACTGGCACCGGCTGCTGGAGATCTGCGCCATGTCCGCCACGCTGATCTGCGACGAGGACGGGCTCTACGACCCGACCGACTTCAACGACCGGCTGCTGCTCGGGCTCAAGGGCACGATGAGCGAGGCCTTATGCCGAATTCCTATCTGGGGTTGCGTGACCACCGTCCGCAACGAATGGTGAGAGTTCTTTACGACGGTCGGCGTGTCTGTCGCGGACGTTCTATCCGGGGTGGATACGCTACGGATGTGACGACGATCAC
>RRBB01000536.1:0-2209 GCA_006543605.1 Rhodococcus sp. WS4 | reverse complement strand
AGCACCCACAGACCGACCAGGATCACGTCGACGACCACCGACCACGGACGGCCCAGCCCGGTCGCCCGGACGAGTCGCCGATGAAGCCACCACGTGACGACAGCGAGGAAGACCGCGAAGACCAGGAGCCTCGTCACGACAGCAGCTTGCTGATCGCGGTCGGCAGAGCCGCTCCGTCCGACGATGCAACCTTCTCCAGCGACCCGCCGGTGCGATCGGCCAACGCCTGCAGCGTGTTGAGATCGGGATTCTGGCCTATCGTCACGACGTCGATGCGTACGGGCTTCGACGAACTGGAGGCCGCGGCGATGGCGGACAGCAGGTCCGCCCGCGACACGGAGTCGTCGTTGGCGCCGTCGGTGACGAGCAGAACCGAGTTGGTGCGTCCCGGCGTGTAATCGTCGACCGCGCTCTTGTAGGCGGCTTCGAGCGACGTGTACGTCGAGGACCCGGTGGCCGGTGTCGCCTTGGTCAGCCGGGCGTCGAGGGCCTGCCTGCGGGTGCCCTCGGTGAAACCACCCGCGGAGAGGGGACCGGTGGCGACGACCGTCGTGTAGGGCCGCGACCCGTCGAGAGTCGTGCTGTACTCCCACAATCCGAGGCTCGACGCGTCCGGAGATCGGTCGACGTGCGCGGCCAGTGCCGCCGTGGTGTTCTCGAGGCGCGTCGCCGACCCCTCGGTCTCTCCCATCGAGCTGGACAGGTCGAGCAGGATGGTCGAGGTGCGTGCCGTGATCGGATTGCGGATCACCTGCATCAGCTCGGCCGCGGCGGCGGCGTCGGCCGGGACCAGGGTCGATTCGAGACCGGGAAACGCCAGCGTGGTGTCGTCGGGGCGGGCCAGCCCTTCGACCCGGAAGCCGGCGTCGGCCAGGACCTGAGCCTGTTCGGGTTGACGGACGAACTCCGCGAACTGTGCGGCGGCGCGGCTCTGTGTCTCGTCGACGGCGGGTCCGGCCAGGATGGCCGCCGGGTGATCTGCCACAGGTGTCGGGCCCTTCGGTATGAAAGCGGTGATGTCTGCGCCGGGTGCGTCGCGCAGGAGTCGGTAGACCTGCTGTTCGGTGGCCGCGACGGCGTGGACGGCGGAGGTGGCGGGGTCACCCTGCTCGACCAGTGCGGTGAGCGCTTCTCCCGTGGTGGCGGGTTTCGTCGCCGACGAAGCCTCGTAGCCGAGCGCCAGACCGGTGAGCGCCGATGTCACCGGGGCGGAACGAGCCTGCTCCTCCGTCACCGGACCCGTGGTGCTTCCCGTGACCGCGGCGGCGACCGCTTCGACCGCCATCTCCGTGCTCTCGGCGCCGGGGCCGACGGGAAGCGCCATGCCCAGGCTGCCCCAGCCGGTCAGTCCGAGGGTCTCGAGCGAATCGCGGCCCGTCTGGAGCGACGGCAAGTCCTTCCAATCGACCGCCGCGGTAGCCGGTGCGTTCGCGAAGGCCGTCCGGACCGCGAGCACCACCGGGCTGGTCGCGAGGGGACGCGTTTCGCCGCTGATGACTCCGGTCGCCGGTACCTGCTTGACCGAGTGCGAGCTCGACGGAATCCACAGTGCGGGGCGGGGCCCGAGCGCCCCCGGGTCCCAGGGGCCGTCGGGACCTTCGGACAGCGCGTCGCGCACGGTGTCGGACGCGACGGCAGTGACGGTCACCGACACGCACTGATCACGGATCACCGGATCGGTTGCCGTGAAGCGGTCGGCGAGAGTCTGGATCTGGGGCGCGATGTCGGGGTCCGCCGCCACTGCGAGTTCGGAGTCGCCCTCGACGCAGGCACCGGCCGCAGCCGCTCCTTGATCGTTGATCCGGTCGCGCAATTGGAACCAGCCGAACACGCCCAGCACGATCACGACGACGAGACCGAGCGCGATCAAAGGTCCCTTACTGATACCCCTGGCGCGCGATTCGCCGCGATGTTGCCCCACGTGCTTTCCTGCCCCCTGTCCGACGAGTTCGAAGTTGACCCTCGCAGTGTAGTGATGCGCGAGATCACCCCGAGAAAATCGGCCCCGGCCACCAGGCTGGTGACGGGGCCGATCGTCGACCTCACCTGATACGTGAGTGGCGAAGCGTGCCGGGGCACACATCGCCACTCACGTGGGGGGTCACCGGTCAGGCGTTGGCTGCTTTGTATTCGCGGCGGCGGCGGTGCAGGATCGGTTCGGTGTAGCCCGACGGCTGCTTCGTGCCGTCGAGGATCAGTTCCTTCGCGG
>RRBB01000535.1:0-2210 GCA_006543605.1 Rhodococcus sp. WS4 | reverse complement strand
ACGGCGCCGCGGAGGTCACGGTCGTGGGGATGCGCCCGGCCGAGTTCGGGAGCGAAGCGGGTGATCCGCGCCAGGACGGCCGGCATGTGTTCGTTGGTCGAGACGTAGTCGGCGACGATGTCGCCGGGTTCGACGCCTGCGATGCGCAGCAAGAGAGCCACGGCGATTCCGGTGCGATCCTTGCCCGCGGCACAGTGCAGCAGCACCGGTCCGGGAGCGGTGGCCGCGACCCGCAGGACGTCCGCGAGTTGCTTCCCCGCGTTGATCAGGATTCCCTGGTAGATGTCGGCGAGCCGGGCACCCTGGCTGGGCGCGGTGACTTCGGTGTCGGTGAGCAGGGAGATCAGATGCACCGCGGTGCCGTCGGACTGCAACGGGTGCGCGCGGGTGGCGAACTCCCGGGGGCTGCGGAGATCGACGACGGTCCGGACCGGCCATTCGGCGACGACGGTGGGGCGTGTGTCACCGGGCGCGGGCAGCGCGCTGCGGTAGAGCACTCCGGGACGTGTCCGGCGCCCGTCGGAGGCGGACAGGCCACCCAGATCGCGGAGATTGGGGAGAACATCGATGTCGGTCACCGTCATATGAGCTTCTTCCTGAGATAGGAGGCGGCGCGGTCGAGGGTCACCACGACCACGAGCACGACCAGGACGATCGTGAGGACATTTCCGTACTCGAAGAGCCGGAGTTGCTGGGTGAGTTCCATGCCGATGCCACCGGCGCCGACGATGCCGAGAAGCGACGCGGCGCGCACGTTCCCGTCGAGCACGAGGAGGGTGTAGCTGGCGATGGTCGGCACGCTCTGCGGCAGCAGCACCCAGCTGATGCGCTGGGAGCGGGTCGCACCGGCCGCGGCGGCCGCCTCCCAGGCCCGCATGTCCATGGTCTCGAAGATGTCGGCGAACAGCCGGGCCATCCCCGCCGCCGACCCGATGACGATGGCGAGGGTGCCCGCGAGCGGACCGAGGCCCACAGCGGAGACGAACAGTAGCGCCCACATCAGTTCGGGGACGGCCCGGGTGACATTGATCGACGTTCGCGCGGGGTGGTGGAGCCAGGCCTGACCGAAGACCGAACGCGCGCCGAGCAGCGCCCACGGCAGCGCGAGGGCGACACCGATGGTGGTGCCGATGACCGCGATGGCGAGGGTCTCGCCCATCAGGGTGACCGCCGTCGGGAGGATGGACAGGTCGGGCGGGAACATGCGGCCGACGAAATCGGTGATGTGCGGGATCCCGTCGAGCAGGGCAGCGGCGGAGAACTCGGTGGCCTGCGCCGACCAGAGGATCACCACGGCGGCGAGGAGGACGCCGGCACCGGTCTGCCAGGACGGCCGACGGAGCGCGGCGAGGTCAGACGTCGACATCGGCGTCGACGGAACGCGTTCGGTATCGAGGGACATCACCGCACCCCCATGAGCGCACGGTCGGGTTCGGCGTAGAGCAGATCGAGATCGGCGGTCGTGACGGATGCGGTGGGGCAGTCGAAGACGAGGCCGCCGGCACGCAAACCCACCAGCCGGTCTGCGACATCTCGCGCCAGATCGACGTCGTGCAGATTCAGTACCGCGGTGAGTCCCTCGACGCGCGCGAGTCGCACGATGTCGTCGACGACGCCGCGGGCGAGAACCGGATCGAGGTTCGCGACCGGTTCGTCGGCGAGCAGCATGTCGGGCTGCTGCGCGAGCGCACGGGCGATGGCCACGCGCTGACGCTGCCCACCCGACAGTGCGTCGGCCCGCTTGCGCAACTGGTCCTCGAGTCCGAGCCGGCGGACGGCCTCGACGGCGATCTCCCTGTCGGCGCGCCGCACGAAGTGCACGAGGCTCGGCAGCAGCGGCTGACAGGCGAGACGCCCGATGAGCGTGTTGGACAGCACCGTCGCACGTTCTACGAGCTGAAACTCCTGGAACACCAACCCGACTCGCGCGTGGGCGCGACGCTTGGCGCGGCCACGCAGCCCGCCGCGATCGATTCCGTCGTGCAGCACCCGTCCCGATGTCGGTGCCGCGAGACCGGCGAGGCAGCGCATGAGCGTCGACTTCCCGGCGCCGCTGCGACCGAGCACCGCGACGATCTCGCCGGGCGCCACCCGCACCGACACCTCCTGCAGGGCCGTGGTGCCGTCCGGATACCGGTAGCTCACCGCGTCGGCCTCCACCCGAGGCACACCGTGTCGTGTGGTCGTCATTTCCGCGACAGCTCCTCGAG
>RRBB01000534.1:0-2245 GCA_006543605.1 Rhodococcus sp. WS4 | reverse complement strand
CCACCGCCGTGCCGTTCAAGTGGCGCTACACGATCACCGACCTGCACCGGCACCTCGAACGACTCGACCATCACGATCGAACCCTGCAAGCGGCATGACCCCCGACGAATTAACGAATCAGACCACTAAGTAATTTCCCTCGGTACCGTCGATTCACGCGTCTGGATGGGATGTCGGGGTCGACGACCCGGTGCTCCGACTCGGTGGCCGGCCGGTTGATGTGTTCGGCGCATCGAAGGGTCGAGCGCTGACTATTGAGCCTTACGGATCAACTTGGTTTAGGTCTTTACGAAGCTTCCCGGACTCATTGGCGTTGTCCGATACGGCGGCAGCGTCAGCCTTCGCGCTCCTCAGACGTGCGCGAGGCGTCGTTCGGTGTCCTTGCCCAATGGGCGACGCCATCGTTTGCATCCGAGTACGACCAGAAGGAGGCCGACGACCGCCATGACGGCAGGCAGCCATACTCCGAGGATTGTCAGCAGCGTGGCGTTCTCCGAAAGGTTGTCGGCAAGTTTGGTGACTTCACTGTCGGCGGTCTGCAGCCGCACCGTCGACAACGGCAGCACAGGAACGTTCACGCCGTTGACCGGAACCGTTACGTACATGCTCTGAACTTGATCCACGTCCAGCGGCGCACCGAACTGTGTGTCAACTGCCAGCTTTACTGCGTTGGAACTGCCGAAGCCGATGTCGACAGTGTCGGGCAGGCCTGCCAGATTGTCGTGCAAGATTGCTCGTGCATCCAAAGGGACGATGTTGGCTCCAAGCAGTCCCGCGATCACCGCTTTCGGAAGCTGCGGCGGGAAGTCCTTGAACTGCGCCATCACGCTGGGACTTGTGATCGGCCCGGAAGCATTGACCTCGTAGTTGTACACCGAGCGACCTTCGCGGGTGCCCTCACTGATGAACTTTGCCTGCTGCCCGCTGCGTGTAACGGAGTCGTACAGTAAGTAACCGTCTGTTTGAGGATTCATCGGGAAACTGAAGGCAATGCCCTCGTGGTCCTCGAAGGTGTTCTGCGCGTTCGGGGGAACCAGAGTTTGCTGTTGCTCAGCAGACAACTGGATGGGGCGATAGTCCACACGACTGACGGCATAGCTGTGGACGTCCTTCTGCGTCGACCCGTCGGGCAGCGTGAGCGTGGAGTTGCTGGTGACGATCGCAGTGTCGCCGTCCGTGGCTTCGACAGTCAGTGACCGGTTCGCGGTGATCGGCAGATCAGGTGTGATGAGATTCGTGAGATCGTTGGCAGCGAATGCCTGAGGATTCAACGCGCTCATCGTGCCCTCGTACTTCTGGCTTTGAGCCAAGTCGGCCGGCAACTTGCTCAGCGAGGGAACTACCACCCATCTGACGAGCATGGCGGAGCCGATCATCAGTACGCCGATCGCGAGCCATACGATCGACGACGTTCGGATTTTCGTCATTTGTTTCCTTCGTGTCTCGGGCAGATGGGCTTCGAACCCCTTGGGGGAAAGGGAAACTGCAATCGCACCGCGCGGCAGGGGTCCGGCCACGGTCGGCAAATCGGATAGTGAGTGGCTGTGGGATACACGGCAGCTGAGGGGGCTTGTCGACGTGCGCCGCGCGAGGTCACGCGCAGCACAACGAGATGCGGCTGTCGATCGTGGGGTCCTTGCGGACGCGAGAGGGCTGACATCGATCCGGGTAACGCAGAACACCTCGAGATCGGTGGATGTCTGTATTGCCGAGGGCGGGCCTGACTTCAGGGCTGGGCGCACTCCAGGCAGGCACTCACTCGGATGCGGCAGAGGAATGCGAGCATACTGGGAGGGAACAGAACTGGCGACCCTACCGAGTCTCCGGCACGATGTCGGAGACGCCGTCGGGTACCGACGCGGCATTTTCGGTCGCGGCCGCGAGAGTAGCCGACCAGGAGTTCGTGAACAGCCCCGCAATACTGAAGATCTCGCTTCCTGAATTCAATTTGGGCGGTCTGTTGGGCTCGTCAGTCGCAGGGCGGGGCGATCGTTACCTGTTGAAGCCTCGTCGGCCGAATCCGGGTCGGGACGACGTGGGTGACGGCCTACCCGGATCCCGGCGAGGCACTACACGCTCGGAACGCCTGCTCATCGGTGACATGCGCGGTGGACGATTCGACGGACGTCCCTGCCGGATTGTCGAGCTCATCCTGGAAACACCGTCTTCCGCGCGTGAAGTAGTCGACGCCGGAGCCGGCAGTCGGTTGCCCACGTAGGAAGGGGTGAGGGGCAGGTTCGAGGGG
>RRBB01000533.1:0-2286 GCA_006543605.1 Rhodococcus sp. WS4 | reverse complement strand
GGAAAGGTGTCGCAGTGGTCGTCAACGAATTGGAAGTGGCTGCTCACCAATTCGTCTCCCCGGCGAAATATTTCGCGGCCCTCCGCAGGATCTCCCGTTCGGTTTCGAGCTTGCGGATCTGGGCCTTTGCGGCATGCGGTGATGAGACCCTGCCATTCGACCTCGGGATAGGGCGCCAGGGGTCGACGGTTGGGCTGGATATTGAAGTGTCGGCCCGCCGCCAGCTCCAGCACCCCGTCGTCGAGGCCGCCGCCGGATCGGGCATATCCCTCCACCATGGCGCGGGTATATGCCTCCAACCGTCTGGGTCCCGCCATCCAGAACTGCGCAAGCTGTCCGCGGCGCAATCCACTCGCGCCGCCGCTGAACCCCTGCTCAGCGAGCACGCGAACCATAGCTCGGAGTGCACCCGCGTAGGCATCGACCGTTCCGGCCGAGTCCGCGCTGCCGTGCGGATGAATCAGCTCCAGGAGCCCGACGGCCAGATCACGCGCCAACCGAGGGTTCGGCAACCCCGCCAGGTCGAACTCCGCCCGACTGCCGTCGCTGAACACACAGCTCAGGGCAAGCGGATCGTTGGTCACCCTCGTCGGCATCACAGATCCTCGTCGCTGTCATCGTCGAATTCGGCGTCGGCTTCCCACTGTGTTGCGGTATCGTCGACGAGTCCGGCTGCCGCGCCCTCGGTTTCGTAGGCCTGCCGGTAAATCCGGGTTGTATCAAGACGCTTCAAATATTTCTCGGTGGTCAACACGGTCGAATGCCCGAGCAAATCCCGCAGCACCAGCAGCGAATCGGCCTTGGTCAGGTAGAAGATCAGCGCCGCGTCGGCATCGGTGTCGCGCACCAGCTTCGCCGCCTGCCGGTAGTAGCCGGTCACCAGAAACTCCAAAGTCTGCATCGAGAAGCAGTGACGAAGCCGGTGCGGGTGAACGTGCGGGAACCGCGGTTCGAACCGGGCCCGGATCCGGTCGGCGGTGCGCTCGAACACCGTCGCCCACGCCGTGAACGGACCACCATCGGCCTTGACCGCCAGCAGACACGACCCGCCCTCCGGTGCCACCAGCCGCCGCCGCTCCGGCGGGGTCAGTGACTCCCACGGCCGGCGGATGCCGTTGATCCGGCCGCCGCGGGCGTCCGGTTCGCTCACCTGCATTGGCTCGCCCCACCGTCGTAGTGGCCGCCAGCTCGATTCGTCGGTGACGGCTGCGCGATCGAGCTGCAGGTAGTCGTGCAGCCCGGCCAGGGCGTCGTAGGAGATCCAGGTGGTGCGGAACTTACGGCCCTTGGTGATTCCCGCCGGCACCGGAAACGGGATCGGGATCGCCGTCCGCGCTGGTGGCAGCGCCGGGATCTCCCACGGCAGCAAATGCGTGAACTCGCCCAACCGCAACCCGGTCGCCAGCGCGAGATCACCGATCGCGGCGTTGCGGGTCATCTCCCGGCCCGCGAACCCGGTGTCGCGGTTGCCGTCCGGCGCCAAACCCCCGCAACCCCTTCCGGAACAAGTCGGTGAAATCCGGCTCCAGATATTTGATGGTCACATGCGGTTTCGGGGTGCGGCGCACCGCCAGATTCACCCGCACCTCCCTGCCGGTTCCAGCGAAGACCGCCCGCGCCGACCGGTAGGTGAACGGTTCGGCAGACGCGAACCCCTCCCTCGATCGCCCACCGGTAGAACAGCGACAGGATGCTCATGTGCTGGCCCCACGTGGTCGCCGCGAACCGCGCCCCCACCGGTCCCGCCGCGCGGTGCTCCGCATAGCGACTCAGCCCAGCTTTCAACCGTTCCCGGGAATCGAACAACCCCAAACCGTGCTCGGCGAGGAACTCCGCCCATTCCTTGACCGCCCGCGCATAGTTCTCCCACGAACTCGGCGCCGGTGCCCCACTGGCCGGAAGCTCCCGTAGCCACCGGTTCACCACCGACGCCGGCCGCGGCGCGGCCGGGCCGTCCTCGAACAACAGATCGTCATCGATGAGGAACGCCATCCCCTCCGGGATCACGGGACGATGCTCAAGGTCCCAGGACTGCCAGTCCAGCGACGAGAAGTAGCTCAAGATCATGGGCGCTGACAGTAGAAACACCACACGGCTCAGCGCAACAACCAAACCCCCAGCTCGCCCTCACCTTCGTGTCTAATGCAACACGGGAACTAAGTGGTCTGATTCGTTAATTCGTCGGGGGTTGTTGCCAGGCGGTCGGGTCGGCGAGGTAGAGCCCGCAGGCGCAGTCGAGGGCGTCCTCGGGGGTGCCTGCGAAGTCGCCGCTGGGCAGGATCGAGT
>RRBB01000532.1:0-2291 GCA_006543605.1 Rhodococcus sp. WS4 | reverse complement strand
CCTGGTCCTGGACGCCCGACGGGGTCGAAGAACAGTCACCTCGCCCCACGCTATGACGTGGGGAAACGACGCACCACCGACAACGACGGGTCGAAAAGAAGAAGGCGCACAGGATAAATCTCAAGCTAAGAGTGCATCTGAAAACTCCGGTTCGGGTCAGGCCGTCCGAGCGAGTCGGCGTGACATGGTCGCGATCATGGCGATGTAGACCATCGCTTCATGATGATCGGGCCGCGTCTCGTAGTCACGGACGCAACGCCGGTGTTTGCAGATCCACGCGAACGTTCTCTCGACCACCCACCGTCGGGGAAGAACCTTGAATCCCTTGGCATCGTCGGTGCGTTTGACGACCTGAACAGTCAGCGACAGAACATTTTTCGACCACTCGATCAGCCTGCCGGCGTAGCCGCCGTCGGCCCACACCAAACTGATCGTTGAGAAGTGGGCGCGCAGCGCAGCCAGCAGCCGGAACGCGCCGTCACGGTCCTGAATCCCCGCCATCGTCACCACGACCGCCAGCAACAGCCCGGTCGAGTCCACAGCGATGTGCCGTTTGCGCCCATTCGTTTTCTTGCCCGCATCGTATCCACGACTCGACCGGGGCACGGTGTCGGAACCCTGCACCGATTGGGAGTCGATGATCGCCGCCGACGGCTGCGGATCGCGGCCGCCTCGCACACGGGCGCGATCACGCAGTGCGTCGTGGATCCGCCGCCATACTCCCGCGCGGACCCAGCGGACGAAGATCGCGTACACCGTGGTGGCGGGCGGGAACTCCGCCGGCAACTGCCGCCACGCGATGCCGCCCCGTACGACGTAGAAGATGGCGTCGAGCACCAGACGGCGACAATGTTTTTCGGGTCGACCACCGCGGCCTCCGGTGTTGCCGGCGGGTGGGAGCAGGGGTTCGAGGAGCGCCCACTGTGCGTCGTTCACCGACGACGAGGGATACACCGCGCAGCGGTGCCCGCTCGACTGGTCCGGGGTCGGGCATGACGGGCACAGTTCGATGAGCGATGATGGCAAGTGAACTCCTGGTAGGGCTGGGACGTAGACACTCACTGACCTACCAGGAGTTCACTTGTTTCCCATCCGTCACACGCCGACAATCACCGAGTTTTCAGATGCTCTCTAATACTTCCTAGTCCTTCCTGTTGCTGTCGGATCATGTGCATCGGTGAGGCGGCGGCATGCCTGAGCATGTCGGTGGTGGGGGTCCGGAAGGACGCGTCGGAGGGCCGGTTACCTTCTCGGCGTACAGGTTCCGGTCAGCGAGTCTTCGATCGGGAGGATCTCGACGTCTACCTGGGTCGAGCTACACCGGAGAGTGTTCGGGCCGGCAGGGTGGAAGCGTTGTACTGCCGGGTGTCCGGCTCGACCGGCCGGGAATCCTCGCTCGCCGATCAGGAGAAGATGCTGTGTGAGGGTGCCACCGGCACCGTGTACCGGGTCTACACCGATCGTGGTTCAGGTCTGCGGGAGAGACTCGAGCGGGACCGAATCGGATGCTCGACGACGCAGCCAAGGGGTTCGCTTCCTGGTGGTGCGGGTGGTGTGGCGGGATCGGTTGGCGCGGGTTTCCGGTGGCGTGGATCGAACGTTACCTGTCGGTGGTCGGCGTTAAGGTCGAGGTCCTGCGTGAACATGGGGACAAGTCGCTGGTGGGGGAGCTGATGGATGACGTCATGGCAGTGCTCGCTTCATTTTCCGGCCGCTTCTACCCATTGCGGTCGAAGCGGAATCCACGTCGACTTGCGCGCGATGCGGCGATGCGATGATGCGGTGATGCGGTGATGCGGTGGCACGGTTGGGGGTGGGCTAGCTGATGGCCGATGCCGGGTTCACCGCGCTGCGGCAGTTCTCGTTCACCACCCGCCCCTACCTGGCTGTCGATGATGAGACCGGTGCGCGGATCGGGCTCGACGACCTCGACGTTCGTGTCGGATGGCTGCTCGACCTGATCTCGGGCGCCGAAGCTGGAATGTTGTCGCGGCTGTGGCAACCGGCCGCCTTCGATGTCCTGGCCGCCGGATGTGACAGCCACGGCCGGAAACTCCCGATGCACGGTCATGTCGCTGCTGCGCGTCTGGGCTGGACCCCGCATTACCCGGACGGTGTCTACGTCCCCTCGCGGGTCACGCGGGTGGTGACCGCGCAGGCAGTCGGCACTTTGCGGGCGCTGGCACACCGAGACACCGCGATCACCGCACTGTCGGCCCGGTTCGACCCGGCCACCGGCCGCATCGCCGCACCCACCACTGCGGCGGAGTACGTCCCGCCCGGATTCGCCC
>RRBB01000531.1:0-2314 GCA_006543605.1 Rhodococcus sp. WS4 | reverse complement strand
CACTTGCGTCGAATCGATTTATACACTAAACAGTCAGTCAACGAAAGACCAGCGGAAACGACCCCTGGAGGCACCAGTGAAGTCCACAATCATGTGCCAGCTCGAGCAACGCGCCGACAAGTCGGCACACCTTGCGGTGTTCTAGCTCGTCCGCGTTCATCCAGCAGATCAGGTAGTTGAGGGCGAGCTCCATTCATCGTCTGCCCTGACCGGTATCCGTGCGAAGGATCCGAGTGCCATCGCGGCGTTGGCACGACGCGAGGGGACGATGCCCTTGATCGCGATCATCGACGAGGACGGTGCTCGTGTCTCGACGACCGGCACAAGGATCAGATCAACGTCTCCGGCCACAAGGTGTGGCCATGGAGGACGTCCTCTACGAGCATCCGTGCCGTGCACGACGCTGCCGTCGTCGGTCAGCCCGACGACTACCAGGGCGAATCGGTCGTGGCCTACGTGTCGCTGCGGAAGGGCACGTCCGCCGGCGAGGCCAAACTCGTCAACTTCGCCCGCGGCGGGCTCGCCGCGTACAAGCGGCCGCGGCTGGTCCACATCGTCGCCCAGCTCCCCAAGAGCCGGACGGGCAAGATCCGTCGCGCCGACCCGCTCTGACTCCCCCTCGCCTCCCATCGGCTCCACGACCCCGACGAAAGTGACCACACGTGAACGTCGACACCACACGCCAGGTGCAGCCTGACACCCATTCCGGCCCCACCCTCGCGTCCCGCAAGAAATCGCTCCTCGCCAGCTCCGTCGGGAACGTGCTCGAGTGGTACGAGTGGAGTGCCTACGCGGTGTTCGCCCCGTTCATCGCCGCCGCGATGTTCAGCAAGTCCGATCCCGTCTCGGCGCTGCTGTCCACGCTCGCCGTGTTCGCCGTCGGGTTCCTGATGCGTCCCCTCGGCGGAATCGTGTTCGGACGCATCGCGGACAAGCGCGGACGTAAGTTCGTGCTCGTCACGACGATGCTGATGATGGCGACGGGCAGCCTGATCATCGGGATCGTGCCAACCTACTCCGCCATCGGGGCGTGGGCATCGCTGATCCTGCTCGCCGCCCGGGTGATGCAGGGCTTCGCACACGGCGGCGAGTCCGCCACGGCCTACTCGTACGTCGGCGAGATCGCACCGCCGCACCGCCGCGGCATGTGGAGCGGTGTCGCATTCATTGCGATCTACGGCGGTTCGGTGCTGGCCTACACCGTCGGCGGCGCCGTCACCTCCGCCCTGTCCGACAGCGCAGTCGGCCAGTGGGGCTGGCGCATCCCGTTCCTCATCGGCGCGCTGCTGGCACTCGTCGCCCTGTACCTGCGCCGCAGCATGGAAGAGAGCGACGTGTTCGACGCTGCGCAGAAGAGCGACGGTGTCGACGCCGGGCAGCAGACCGGCGACCGGCCGGCGATCCACCGCCGGACCGTCGTCCGGGCGATCCTCCTGATGATCGCCATGACCTCGGGCATCACGGCCGCGCACTACACCTGGACGTCGTACATCTCCACCTATGCGATCACCCAGCAGGGCATGAACCCCGACACCGCGTACTGGATGCTGGTGATCGCGCAGTTGATCGCTCTCGTCTCGTTGCCATTCCTCGGGTTGCTCTCCGACAAGATCGGCCGGCGGCCCATGCTGGGCGCCTTCGCGGTACTGATGTTCCTCCTGCAGTTGCCGCTGACGAGGATGATCACCTCCGCGGGCTGGACCCTTCTCGTCGCCACGACCGTGGCCCTGCTGATCGTCTCGATCCCGGCGTCGATCCTGTCGTCCACACTGTCCGAGAGCTTCCCGACGCGGCTGCGCACCCAGGCGATCGGATTCGCGTACTCGTTCTCCGTCGCGGTGTTCGGCGGCACCGCCCCGTACCTGAACCAGCTTCTCCTCGGACGCGACCTCGGCTGGGTGTTCGGCGTCTATATCATCGCGCTGGCCGCCCTGACCGGCGTCGCATGTCTGTTCATGAAGGAGACGAAGGGCATTCGGCTCCAGGACGTGTGATCGGAGCGCACCGGCATGTGGTCCTCACCTGCCGGTTCGCCATCAAGCGAGTGGCGGGATTCGAACCCGTGTAAACGGCTTTGCAATGTCCTGCAAAGGATTGCCACTACCAGGGCTGGGACTCAGCGGCACCCAAATCGCACCCGCGGACATTCTTCCCTACGACAATCCATAGCCCAGGTGTCACCAATAGGCGGCGCGGAAGTCGCCTCTCTCCCCTTACTCGCGGTGAGTCCCCGACTCTCCAGCCGATCCGAAGGAAACTCAGCATGGCCATAGCCGCTCTCTCCATCGATGAGATCATCGAGCGCTCACCGATC
>RRBB01000530.1:0-2322 GCA_006543605.1 Rhodococcus sp. WS4 | reverse complement strand
CCGAGCACACAACCTCCGACCAATCCGGTAGCGGCACCCAGGAAGCCTCCGATCGCGGAGGTCAGCGAGATGGGAGGTTGGACGGCACCGACCGCCGCCGGCAGGTCGACATCGTGGACGGGAAGGGCGTGATCGACGGCCGTCGCGGCCGCCGGGGCGGTGTTCGTTGCCAGGGTGGCGGCATTGCCTTCGAGGTGTGCGTCGACCGGGTGGGCGAGGCCGTCTACCGCGAGGGACAGCGGTATCGACTCGACCACCACGCCTTGGTCGTTGCGAACCAAGAGGCGGTTGTTTTCCAGGGCAAGTGATCCCGACGCGATACGGACGATTACACGATTCCCGTCCCGAGTGACGGTCCAGTCGACACCCTGCCCGGTGGACTGGACATTCGCTGGGACGTCAGTCCCGAGGGGAGCGGCCTGAGCAGTACCGGCGGCAACCCCGACGGCGCCGATGGTGAGGGCGGCGATTGCGGTAAGTGTACGGATCTTCATGGTGGAGGTGGTCCTTCTTGTTAGGGGCCGGGCTGGATCGAGGAATCGGATGGGACTGCACCGGACATGGTGCGACGACAGGGCACCGCGTCACGGATCAGCTTCCTGCGTTCGAGAGCGGCGCGGGGCCGGGTCACCGACCGATGAGATGCATACGGACACAGACGACTAGCACTGTTGCGCGAGCAAGTATCCGAAATCGCTTAGGCTGTAGACAGAAGCGGTGTTGGGTGTGATTCGCTTTTGGAGGCGGCTCCTTTGAGGCAGTGGACTGTTTGCGTGTCGAGTCGGAAACACGTTATGAACTGGTCCCGTTCGAGATCCGGATTCGAATCAGACGAAAAGGGGGTTCAGCGGCGCCTCCGTTACTCGCGTCGTCTCCTAGGCTCGCGGGATCCGACGCGCCGTTGACGAAATCTGCTGTGTCTGCGGGATCACATACTCAGCTTGCACACTGTCTGTCTCGGGTTGTCCCGCGCTGGTTGGAATCTGCATGACTGTTCACGATCAAGGACGTGCTCACGCTGACCGTCTCCACTCCGGGCATCGGATCGATTGAGGTACATGCCGTTGTGCGATCAGGCGGCGTGGGCCAACCGCACGGCCAGAGCCGCATTGCGATAGCCACCCGCCCGGTCCACGCCTTCGCTGACCTCGAGGGCGACACCGGAAACCTCTGCGTGCGTTCGTTCCGTTGGGCAACCACCCGACCGTGACGCATCGGCGCTTCGCCCGCAATCCACGCGTACACCCACGGTCCCGCGTCGAGTTCGACTGTCGCGACGATCGCAGGCACATCCTCGCCACCCGACCGACGATGTTCGCCCTCCACTGCTCTCCACGAGACGACGGTTCCGAATCCACTCGCGGCAACCGGCGACAACTCGGTACAACCACACGTCCGGCAGGTCAGCGGCAAGGGCGAGAACAGCGTCATACATTCGTAGCAGCGCCACACTGAGAATGACATCTCCGGTGGTGTGGACGTCGCCGGGAGATGCTGATGGTCGTGCATCGCGGTCCTTCGGGCAGTGAATGCGGCACCGCAAGGGTGCCTCCCCGGTAGTACGCGCCGCCACCGCCGAAATACCTATAGACATACCTGTCTCCTGCGAGTCACGAACCGCAAATTGGACGGTGGGCCAGCGCCGATGCCGTGCATCCGAGGCATCGAGATCTCCAGAATGGGAACCCGAGACGCAGCCGCCTGCGAGGACACGTGACTGCTCGGCGTGTCTCCGAGCATCCGATCCAACGTCGGTGGCCTGGCGCTGTTAACCGCGCCCGAGGGGGTGCGGCGCAGGTGCGGGCGCAGTTCGAGGAGGTAACAGCGAGATGTGGTTCGGATCACAAACCTGTCTCGCTGTTTTCCTATGTGCGGCACAGCTGTAATCCGCGCGCCACCGATCACATGCCCAGGAACACCTCAGTCGCATGACTTTCGGCTTCAACCGCACGATGTCGGAGGTCATACCCGGACGATCGTGCACCGACACCCAGGGCATCGCGGTCACGGTTCACACCAGGAAATCGGGATGCCGCGGCACTGGTGTCGGCCCCGGGTGGGGAGTACAACTTGCAAGCGACGCAATTTTGTTACCTACCGCACATCTGATTGTGACATCGGGGCACAGACACACCGCCCGATTTTCGGCGGGGAAGGAGAAACGTGCTGGTGGCGACATCTCCGGTGGATTCACCATCACCGCTCGCCAAGTCCCCCACAGCAATCGACACACGCCGAGTAGGCCGGCACCGTATCGACCGAAGCGCGAAGGAAATCTGACGTGTCCGTGGACAGCGTTCGGCGCGACCCGCACCCGACCCC
>RRBB01000052.1:0-55333 GCA_006543605.1 Rhodococcus sp. WS4 | reverse complement strand
ATCGGGGCCCGGGGCGGGACGTCCTGCCAAGCTCTACCGTCGTTCCGACCGCGAATTCTCGGTGCATCTCCCCGAGCGTGCGTACGTGCTGGCGGGAGAGTTGTTCGCCCGGGCGATCGAAGACGCCGAGACCACCGGAACATCGCCGCGCGCGGCCCTCGGTGCACGGGCACACGACTTCGGGCGCGGCCTCGGCGCCGACACGGGCAGCACGGAGGACGACCTGATCGCCGCGCTCGAGAACTGTGGTTACGAACCGCGCAGCAGCGACGGCACCATCGACCTGGTCAACTGCCCGTTCCATACCCTCGCGCGCAGGCACACCGACATGGTGTGCAGCATGAACCTCGCGCTCCTCGCCGGACTTCTCGACGGTGCCGGGCGCGAAAATCGCCGCGCCACACTGGCACCCAGAGAAGGGTTCTGCTGCGTGCGGATCGAGGGCGACACGGCCGAACCGGACCCCGCTGTTACCGTCGACGGATGAGCGAGACGATCCAGGACGAGGGCGTGCGGGCAGCGAAACTGCTCGACGCGCAGGCGAAAGCCGCCGAGTTGTTCGACGCCGTCACCTCCGAAGGGGTGATCCGACCGGGACTTCTGGAGTCGGAGGCGAGCAACACCATCCGCGACCTCGCCGCAGACCTGTTCGGCATCAGCCGGTACTGGCACAAGCGGATCGTGCGAGCGGGTGTCAACACGCTCGAGCCGTACCGAGAGAATCCGCCGGACCGTCTCATCGGCGACGACGACATCGTGTTCTGCGATTTCGGCCCCATCTTCGAAGAGTGGGAAGCCGACTTCGGACGGACCTTCGTACTCGGTGACGACCCTGTCAAGCACGAACTGGCGAACGCCCTGCCCGCGGTCTTCGACGCCGGTCGCGCCTTCTTCGACGCCGAACCCGACATCACCGGCGAGCAACTGTTCGCGCACGTCACCGAGGTCGTCGAACGGACCCGCTGGGAATTCGGCGGCGCGATCGCCGGCCACCTCGTGGGACAGTTCCCGCACGAGAAGATCCGCGGCGACGAGGTCCGGTCGTACATCGCGCCGGGCAGCGACCAGCCGATGCGCCGACTCGACTCCTCCGGCCTGCAGTGCCACTGGATCCTCGAGATCCATCTCGTCGACCGCGAACGCGGAATCGGAGGGTTCCACGAGGAACTGCTCGACCTCGGCGGGTCAGCGTCCTGACGACCCGACAGTCGCGGCGCGGCCGACGAATTCGGCGATCGCCCGGTTGACGGTGTGCGGATCCTCCAGGTGGAGGAAATGTCCGGTGCGGGGAATGCCGCGCAGGTAGAGCGTCCGCACCCGGGCCCGGTCGTACGCGTGACGCTGCTCCTCCGCGTACTTGCGGCTGCGGTAGAGCGGGTTCCACACGGCCCTGTACCAGGCGAGCGCTGCCCGACGACGATCTTTGTCCGGCAATGCTTTCCGAACGGACTCGAGGTCGTCACGGTAGTCGTACCCGGGCGCCCACAACGCCCAGAGGAGGCGGATGAGCGGGTCGCCGAAGAGCTCGGACAGCACCGGTATCTGCGCGACGCCCATGTACCAGCTGTGCGGCAACTGCCGGTGGATCAGCGGCAGGTTTCTCGGCCGCGGTGGCCAGAACACCGCGGCGACCGCGCGCAGCGGAGTCACCGCGAGCAATACCACCGCCGAGAAGAGTTGCGGCGCATAGCTCGACACACCACTGGCGGCGACCGCTCCCCAGTCGTGCCCGATGACGATCGCGCGCTCGTCGGCGCCGAGAGCCTCGTGGATGTCCACACGTGAGTGGCAAAGAGTGCTCCGGGACGCATTGCCACTCACCTGGGGGCGGTGCCGACGACGACGGTGGCACCCACCTCGTCCGAACTCTCGACCCGCGTCGTCAACCCGGCGTCCGCGAATGCCTCGGCGGTGCGCGGCGCCTGCCTCTCGCTGGTCTCGATCAGGAGGTGCCCGCCGGGCGCGAGCCAACTCCGCGCCGCCGTGGTCACGCGACGCTGGATGTCGAGGCCGTCGGTGCCGCCGTCGAGCGACACCCGCGTTTCGTGGAGCCGGGCCTCCGGCGGCATCAACCTGATCGCCTCGGTGGGGACATACGGGGCGTTGGCCACCAGGATGTCGACGCGCCCCTTCAACGACGTGGGCAGCGGTGCGTACAGGTCGCCCTCGAATACCCGGCCGGGTTCCGGAACGTTGCGGCGTGCGCACCGGACGGCGGCGGGGTCGATGTCCACCGCATACAACTCGATCCGATCGAGTGTGTCGGCCAGCGCGGCCCCCACCGCCCCCGAACCGCAGCACAGGTCGACCACGACGGCGGTCGTCGGCGCGACGGCAGCCGCCTGCTCGACGAGGAACGCGGTGCGGCGCCGGGGCACGAACACCTGTGGATCCACTTCGATCCGCAGCCCGCAGAACTCGGCCCAGCCGAGAACGTGCTCGAGGGGCACGCCTGCAACGCGGCGGTCCAGCATCGACGCGAGTTCGTCCGACGTCCGGGCCGCGGAGACGATCAACTGCGCTTCGTCCTCGGCGAACACACAGCCGGCGGCGCGCAGCCTCGTGACGAGGACGAATTCGAGGGACGGTGACAGAGACACTGACATGGGAGAGCCTTTCGGAATGCCGATGGGCGCTCTCCCGGTCACCTTATGTCGGTAAGACCGCGCGGTCGCGGAGTGAGAGCACCCGACCTGTTCGAACGGACACGGGTCTCACCTCCTCGATTCGGATCCTGCTCGGACTGGCAACACTACCTCCACCCACCGCCGCCGGGCAGCGGATTTACCGGCCGCCGCCGGTTTCCGGCCGGCCACTCGCCATCGGGACCAACGGTCGCGCGGACGATACGATCGTCGCCGTCACAGGCCTCGAAAGGAATCCCACGCCCCATGCGCCGCACCCTTGCTCTGACCGCCCTCACCGTCTGCTCCGCGGCATTCCTCACCGCGTGCGGTGGCGACACCGACACCGCAGCATCCGAGACGACGTCCGCTTCCGCCTCCGTGGCGGCGCGGACCACCGCTGCGACGGCCCCCGGAAGCCGCGTCTTCTCCGTCGCCGACAACCCGGAAACGGCCGCCGACTACCTGGCCTACCTGCGCGCGAACAACCAGACCGTCACCGACGACGACCTCGCGGTGCATCAGGCCGGCGAGATCTGCACGGCACTCGACGCGGGTAAGCCCCTCGACCAGGTGCGGGAGGAGTGGACGCCGATGCTCACCAACGACGGCGTCTACCCGTACATCATCGGCGCGATCACCCGGTACTGCCCCGATCACGAGAACGTCCTCAACTAATAGGCGCTTCGCGCCCGTGCGTGGTTAACGAGTCTCTGCACTCGTCAAGCGCGCACGGGCGGCCGCCCGTGGGAATACCTGGACGCAGCGGGTGTTACACACCATGACGTAGTTGAACTATCAATTACCTGAGTACGAGGAGACACCCCATGCCTGCCGTGACGGTCGACAACATCCTTGCCCTGCCGCGTATCGACGCACCCACTCCCGGCGCCGTCGACCGCCCCGTCCGCTCCCTCACCACCGCACCCGTCGGGTACGAGGGCGAAGGCTTCCCGGTTCGCCGCGCGTTCGCCGGCATCGACCTGTCCGCGCTCGACCCGTTCATTCACATGGACCAGATGGGTGAGGTCGACTACGCACCCGGTGAACCCAAGGGCACACCGTGGCATCCCCACCGCGGCTTCGAGACCGTCACCTACATGATCGACGGCATCATGGAGCACCAGGATTCCAACGGCGGCGGCGGGACCATCGGTGGTGGCGACACGCAGTGGATGACCGCGGGTGGCGGCATACTCCACATCGAGACCCCGCCCGAGCACCTGGTGATGAGCGGTGGCTTGTTCCACGGCGTCCAGTTGTGGGTCAACCTGCCCCGCGAAAACAAGATGGCCGCACCGCGCTACCAGGACATCACCGGACAGAAGGTGGCCCTGCTGTCCTCGCCCGACGGCGGCGCTCTCGTCCGCGTGATCGCCGGCGACGTCGACGGCCACCACGGCCCCGGGTCCACGTACACGCCGATCAGCCTCGTCCACGCGACGGTCGCGCCGGGTGCGAGCCTGACGCTGCCGTGGAACCCCGAATTCAACGCGGTCGCCTACGTCCTCGCGGGCGAGGGGCTCGTCGGTTCGGAACGGCGTCCGATCCGCATGGGCCAGACCGCCGTCTACGGACACGGTGACACCCTGACGATCGCCGCGGCCGACACCCAGGATTCGCGGACCAATTCCTTCGAGGTGTTCGTTCTCGGCGGCAAGCCGATCCGGGAGCCCGTCGCGATGGCCGGACCGTTCGTCATGAACACCCGGGCCGAGGTGATGCAGGCGTTCGAGGACTTCCAGGCCGGCCGCCTGGGTTCGATTCCCGCAGCGCACGAAACGCTGAGCTGACCCCAGGTGAGTGGCAATGTGTGCCGGAGCACACATCGCCACTCACGTGCGGAAGCCCCTGCCCGACAGACGGTTCGGCGCAGGGTCAGGAGGCACAGGGTCAGGGGCGCTTGATCTTCGCGTCGATGCGGTGGATTCGCAGGTCGTCCGGCGGGATCCGGAACGTCTCGACCACCCGGACCGTGACGAGGGTGCGGCCGAACAGTCCGGCGTCCAGCAGGTAGTCGACGGTGACGTCGTCGCCGTCGACCGACCACACGCAGTCGCGGATCGCCCGGATCACCCGGTACTGGGGGCCGCCGGACAGGCTTCGACGCAGGTGATTTCCGGAGAATGCCGTCTTCAGGCCCACCTCGTACCGGACCGCCCGGGGTTCGATGGGCACCGAGTTGCCGTCGTGGCTGAGCAACGCGTCCAGGTAGGCCCGGGCGACATCGACCTGTGTGTTCATCTCAGTAGTCGAACATCTCGGCCGACGCGAGCACCAGCGTTTCCGCGTCGTCGCAGTTCGGCGCCGACGCCGCGACGGACGCCGTGAGCCGATTGCTCCGTTTGTCCCGTTCACTCACCGGACTCGACGGCAGGTTGGTGTCGAACACGGCACCCGGATAGAAGTAGTAGTGGCACGAGAGCGCGTCCCGGAAGTACGTGAACGGTTTGCCGTCGAGTTCGACGGCGTCGGGGCCGCCGGTCCGTGGCGGTTCCGGCGACAGCGCCAGTTGCACGGACGCCTCGGCGCCGCCACGGAGTGTCAGGAGGCATTCGTAGGGACGGCTGCCCGGAGCGAACGTCTCGATGCCCCGTCCGGACATCTTCTCGACCACCCGGCACGGATCCTGTTGCGCGAGAGGGATATCCGAACCGATCCGAGCCGGCGAGCGCAGCCTGTCCGTCACCGATCCGAGCACCGCGCGCGCCTCGGCGCAGTCGTCGCCGGCGGCGGAGTCACCTGTTCCGCCCGCGCCGTCGAGATACGACACGTGCCCCCAGCCGCCCGCCGCCACGCCGACCTGCACCCCCGGGACCGGGGGCAGCGAGAAGTAGAGAGTGCACGTACCCGGGAGCGCGCCGGCCGCGGGCCGCACCTCGAGTCCGGCCGTCGCCTCGCCGGCACCGGTGCGCTCCGTGGGTTCGCGTTCACCCACCGCCACCTCGACCCAGACGGGGTTGGCGGGCGTGCCGCGGGGAGGCACCAGCTCGGCGTGGCAGGTCGACAGGTCGCCGACGAGCCCGAAGGCGGTGACCTGCCCGAGCGACGCCACCAGATCCTCGTCGAGCAGCCCGCACGGCGCGAGGTCGCGGGCCGCGGCGGCGACGGCCAGTTCCGCCCGGGTGTGTTCGCTGACCGGCTGACCGTAGACGGGCTCGCCGGCCCCGGCGACGCTCGGCGCCCCCACGACCGTGCCGGAACACGACACCAGGAGTACCGTAAAAAGGGCGGCCACCAGCGGTGATACCACCGTCGCGCTGCGACTCACCGGTCTCTCCTCACTCGGACTTCGAACCCCGGCACGCGAACGACGATGCCCGGAGTACAGTGCTGAGTATGCAGCGCGCACTCCTCCTTGGTTGCCGCGACGGGGTCTGATCCAGACTGGCTTCCCGTCGCGGGGTTTCTCGTGCGCCGGTCGACACAGCCGTTGGACTCACAAAGTCCACATCGAACCTGGAGATCAATCCCATGTCCCCCGCTGACGCCTTTACCTCCGGAACGCGCACCATCACGCCGCCTTCCAAGCCTGCTCCCTCCGATCAGCCGGAATGGAACACGCAGAAGAATTCGTCGATGCCGACGTTCCGCTACCGCTCCTTCTCCGAGGAAGTGGAGCCGGTGTCGCTGCCGGATCGCTCGTGGCCCGACAAGGTCATCGACCGCGCCCCGCAGTGGTGCGCCGTCGATCTCCGTGACGGCAACCAGGCGCTGATCGACCCGATGAGCCCCGCCCGCAAGCGCCGCATGTTCGAACTGCTGGTGCGGATGGGCTACAAGGAGATCGAGGTCGGCTTCCCGTCGGCGAGCCAGACGGACTTCGACTTCGTCCGCGAGATCATCGAAGACGGAGCGATTCCGGACGACGTCACCATCCAGGTGCTCACGCAGTCCCGGCCGGAACTGATCAAGCGCACGTTCGAGGCCTGTGAGGGCGCGAACAAGGTGATCGTCCACTTCTACAACTCGACGTCCATCCTGCAGCGCCGGGTGGTGTTCAAGGCCGAGCGCGACGTGATCAAGAAGATCGCGACGGACGCGGCGACCCTGGCCCTCGAAGAGGCGAAGAAGTACCCGGACACGCAGTGGCGCTGGGAGTACTCCCCCGAGTCGTACACCGGCACCGAACTGCAGTACGCCAAGGAGGTGTGCGACGCCGTCACGGAGGTGCTGCAGCCGACGCCGCAGAACCCGGTGATCCTGAACCTGCCGGCCACCGTCGAGATGGCGACGCCGAACGTGTACGCCGACTCCATCGAGTGGATGCACCGCAACCTGGCCCGCCGCGACTCGGTCATCCTGTCGCTGCACCCCCACAACGACCGCGGCACGGGCGTGGCCGCCGCCGAGCTGGGCTACCAGGCCGGCGCCGACCGCATCGAGGGCTGCCTGTTCGGCAACGGTGAGCGCACCGGCAACGTCTGCCTGGTCACGCTCGGTCTCAACATGTTCACCCGAGGCGTCGACCCGCAGATCGACTTCTCCAACATCGACGAGATCCGCCGCACCGTCGAGTACTGCAACCAGCTGCCCGTCCACGAGCGTCACCCGTACGGCGGCGACCTCGTGTACACCGCGTTCTCCGGCAGCCACCAGGACGCGATCAACAAGGGCCTCGACGCGATGAAGTTCGACGCCGACTCGCAGGACGCCGACGTCGACGACATCCTGTGGGCGGTTCCGTACCTGCCGATCGACCCGAAGGACGTGGGCCGCACATACGAGGCGGTCATCCGCGTCAACTCGCAGTCCGGCAAGGGCGGCGTCGCGTACATCATGAAGGCCGATCACGGGCTGGTGCTGCCGCGCCGCCTGCAGATCGAGTTCTCGCAGGCCGTCCAGCGGATCACCGACGGCGAGGGCGGCGAGGTGTCGCCCAAGGAGATGTGGGACGTCTTCCACGAGGAGTACTTGGCTCCGATCACGCCGCTCGAGCGGATGAAGCAGAAGGTCACGGCGTCCGAGGAGGACGGCGGAACCGACTCCATCACCGCGACCGTGAAGGTGAACGGCAAGGAGCACGAGATCTCGGGTTCGGGCAACGGCCCGCTCGCCGCGTTCGTCGACGCGCTCGCCACCATCGACTTCGACGTGCGGGTGCTCGACTACTCCGAGCACGCCATGTCGGCCGGTGACGACGCCCAGGCGGCTGCCTACGTCGAGTGCGCCGTCACCGCTCCCGACGGACGGAACACCGTGGTCTGGGGTGTCGGCATCGCGACGTCGATCACCACCGCGTCGCTGCGCGCCGTCGTCTCGGCGGTCAACCGGGCGCACTGACCGCTCACTCCCCCTCGCTGCCGCAGGCGCGCACCACGCGCACCTGCGGCAGCGTCGTTTCCGGCCGCAATAAAAGCCCACCTCCGAGGCGCCGGGTGACTACCCTGGTAACGGAGTCCACACCGGACCCGAACCGCCTCGGACCCTTCGGGGGGCGTCGTGAATCTGGCAATTCCACAGCATCTTCCGGTCCGTCCGTATCCGGCCCGGCGCCGCCCCAAGGGCAGCTTCTTCTACAAGATGATCACGACGACGGATCCCAAGGACCTGGGCATTCTGTACCTGATCACGTCGTTCGCGTTCTTCATGGCCGGTGGCCTGATGGCCCTGCTGATCCGCGGCGAACTCGCGGTCCCGGGTCTGCAGTTCCTGTCGAACGAGCAGTACAACCAGCTGTTCACGATGCACGGCACGATCATGCTGCTGCTGTACGCGACGCCGATCGTGTTCGGGTTCGCCAACTACATCCTGCCGCTGCAGATCGGTGCCCCCGACGTGGCGTTTCCGCGCCTCAACGCGTTCAGCTACTGGGCGTTCCTGTTCGGCGGCACCATAGCGATCGCCGGGTTCATCACCCCCGGTGGCGCCGCGGACTTCGGCTGGACGGCGTACTCACCGCTGACGAGCATGCTGCATTCGCCCGGTGTCGGCGCCGACCTGTGGATCATGGGGCTGGCGCTGTCCGGTCTCGGCACCATCCTGGGCGGCGTCAACATGATCACCACCGTGATCTGCCTGCGCGCGCCGGGCATGATCATGTTCCGGATGCCGATCTTCACGTGGAACATCTTCATCACCAGCATCCTGATCCTGGTGGCGTTCCCGATCCTCACCGCCGCGCTGATGGGTCTGTTCGTCGACCGCCACCTCGGCGGCAACCTGTACGACCCGGCGACGGGTGGTGTGCTGCTCTGGCAGCATCTGTTCTGGTTCTTCGGCCACCCCGAGGTGTACATCGTCGCGCTGCCGTTCTTCGGCATCGTGTCGGAGATCTTCCCGGTGTTCAGCCGCAAGCCGCTCTTCGGCTACAGCGGTCTCGTCTACGCGACGATCGCGATCGCGGCCCTCTCCATCGCGGTGTGGGCGCATCACATGTACGCCACCGGGGCGGTCCTGTTGCCGTTCTTCTCGTTCATGACGTTCCTGATCGCCGTGCCGACGGGGGTGAAGATCTTCAACTGGATCGGCACCACGTGGAAGGGGCAACTGACGTTCGAGACCCCCATGCTGTTCTCGCTCGGCTTCCTGATCACGTTCATCTTCGGCGGCCTCACCGGCGTCATCCTCGCGAGCCCGCCACTGGACTTCCACGTCACGGACAGCTACTTCGTGATCGCCCACTTCCACTACGTCCTGTTCGGGACGATCGTCTTCGCCACCTACGCCGGCATCTACTTCTGGTTCCCGAAGATGACCGGGCGCATGCTGGACGAACGCCTCGGCAAGTGGCATTTCTGGACCACGTTCACCGGTTTCCACGGCACGTTCCTCGTCCAGCACTGGCTCGGCGCCGAGGGGATGCCGCGCCGCTACGCCGACTACCTGCCCTCGGACGGGTTCACGGTCCTCAACTCGGTCTCCACGGTGTTCGCGTTCGTCCTGGGCGCGTCGACCGTGCCGTTCGTCTGGAACGTCTTCAAGAGCTACCGCTACGGCGAGGTGGTCACGGTGGACGACCCGTGGGGTTTCGGCAACTCGCTCGAATGGGCGACGACCTGCCCGCCGCCGCGGCACAACTTCACCGAGCTGCCGCGCATCCGCTCCGAGCGGCCGGCGTTCGAACTGCACTATCCGCACATGGTCGACCGAATGCACCGCGAGGCACACGTGGGTGTGCGGGGCGCAGTGGCGCACGCGACCGAACCGGCGTCCGCCGACCCGAAGGTGAACCGTCAGTAACCTCCGCGTGAAAGTTCCCTTCCCCGAGAACTTCTCGACGAACCGGACGAAACCGACTCTGTGACAAAGCGTTGCAGATACCTCGACGGAGGACGCCCAGTTCGACGGAATTCCGGCGTTATTACTCTCTCGTAGGGTCGACACGCAAGTCCTTGAACGCTTGACAAGCCGATCGGGGCCTCGCAGAAGTTACGCGCGGGTACATATTTTCGACGTTATGCTCGCATTCCCCGAGCAGCGGACCCGCAATGGCGCAGGTCCGACGATCGCGTTCGGGGCGCCCCTGGAGGTAGTCAAGTGGGTTGTGCAGGGGTGCACGTGTCCGCGAAGGCGGCACCCAGTCCTCGGCGGACATGGCCTTGGCCATCGAAACACTCTGCGGATCAATGAGTTTTACGGAAACGGAGCGATAACAGATGTTCAAGCGAATAGCGATAGTGAACCGCGGCGAGGCGGCGGTCCGCCTGATTCGGGCAGTACGCGAACTGAACGCCGAGCACAACTACGGCATCCGCACGATCGCACTCCACACCGAGGCGGAACGCCGCGCCATGTTCGTCCGGCAGGCCGACGAAGGTGTGTGCTTGCGCACAGTCAAGACCGGCACCGCCTACCTCGATCACGCCGAGCTGGCCCGCGCGCTGCGCGAGAGCAAGGCCGACGCCGTGTGGGTGGGCTGGGGCTTCGTCGCCGAGGACCCCGCGTTCGTCGAGGTGTGCGAGCAGCTGGGCATCACGTTCATCGGCCCGCCCGCCGAGGCCATGCGCCTGCTGGGCGACAAGGTGGAGGCCAAGCTCCTCGCCGAGAAGGTAGAGGTCCCGGTCGCGCCGTGGAGCGGCGGCCCCGTCGCCACCCGCGCCGACGCCCGCCGTCACGCCCAGGCCATCGGCTACCCGCTCATCATCAAGGCCCGCTCCGGTGGTGGTGGCCGCGGTATCCGCAAGGTGTGGTCTGAGGACGAACTCGAACTCGCGCTCGAGCGCACCCAGGGTGAGGCCCAGCGGTCCTTCGGCGACCCGGTCGTGTTCATCGAACGACTGGTCACCGACGCACGCCACGTCGAGGTACAGGTGATCGCCGACAACTTCGGCAACGTCTGGGCTCCCGGTGTGCGCGACTGCTCCATCCAGCGCAAGAACCAGAAGGTCATCGAGGAGTCCAGCTCGCCGCTCCTCACCACCGAACAGTCGAACCACCTGCGCACCGTCTCCGCCGAGCTCGTGCGCGCCGCCGGCTACCGCGGCGCCGGCACGGTCGAATACCTGTACCAGCCCGAGCAGAAGACGTTCACGTTCCTCGAGGTCAACACCCGCCTCCAGGTGGAGCACCCCATCACCGAAGCCACCACGGGCATCGACCTGGTGAAGCTGCAGATCCTCGTCGCCAGCGGTGAGCCGCTCGTCGGCGACTGCCCGCCCGAGTTCGGTCACGCCGTCGAGGCCCGCCTCAACGCGGAGGACGCCGCCAACGGCTTCGCTCCCGCACCCGGCGCCGTCCAGTTGCTCAAGTTCCCCCTCGGCAGCGGTCTCCGCGTCGACACCGGCATCGCCCAGGGCGACGTCATCCCGCCCGACTACGACTCGATGGTCGCCAAGGTCATCGCCTGGGGTCGCGACCGTTCCGAGGCGCTCGCCCGGCTGCGCACCGCGCTCCGCGAGACCACGGTCGTGCTGCAGGGCGGCACCACCACCAAGTCGTTCCTGCTGGACCTGCTCGACCGCGAAGAGGTCATCACGGCGTCCGCGGACACCGGCTGGCTGGACCGCACCGACGCCGGCACCTCCAACGTCCCGTCCCGGACCGCGGACGTCGCGCTGATCGCCGCCGCCATCGACGTCTACGACGCCGAGGAGAAGCTCGAGCGTGAGGCGTTCCTGTCGTCCGCTCGCGGTGGACGCCCCCGCGCCGGCCACGCCATCGGCCGCAAGGTGGAGCTCAGCTACCAGGGCCAGGCCTACGGACTGACCGTCACGCAGGTCGGCGCCCACACGTACCGCGTCGACGGCGATGCCCCCGAGACCGAGGTCGAGGTCGACCGGCTCAGCGAGTTCGAGAGCCGCCTGGTGATCGGCGATCGCCGCCACCACGTCGTCTCCGTCGCAGGCCGCGCCCAGTACCTCGTCGAGGTCGACGGCATCAGCCACCAGATCAGCCAGGACGAGGCCGGCGTCGTCCGCGCACCCGCTCCCGCGGTCGTGGTCGCGGTGCCCGTGTCGGTCGGCGACGAGGTCGAGGTCGGCGCCACGCTGGTCGTCCTCGAGAGCATGAAGATGGAGACCGCGGTCCGCGCCCCCGTCGCAGGCCGGGTGCGGGAAGTTCTCGCCATGGTCAACTCCCAGGTCGATGCCGGAACGGCGCTGCTGCGCGTCGAGGAGAGCTCCGAGGAGTCCACCGCTCCGAAGGCGCCTCGCGTCCAGTTCGATCTCGGTGCCCCCGCTTCGCACGGGAACACCCGGGCCGACGCCCTCGAGCAGATCGACTCGCTCGGCGCGCTCCTCACTGGTTACGACGTCAGCGCGAAGCGGGCCGGAGTGCTCCTCGCCGGGTACGAGAAACTGCGCGCCGAGATCGCGGGCGACCCCGACCTCGTGCAGGCGGAACTCGCCCTGCTGAACACGTTCGCAGACATCTGCGAGATCGGACGTAACCGTCCCACCGCGGCCGAGGAGGACGGTGACGAGCGCGTCCACAGCCCGCGCGAACACTTCCACACCTACCTCCACACCCTCGACGTCGAACTCGAAGGCCTGCCCGAGTCGTTCACGACCCGGCTGTCGCGGGCGCTGCGTCACTACGACGTCACCGACCTCGAGCGCACCGCCGAACTGGAGGAAGCAGTCTACCGCCTGTTCCTCGCGCAGCAGCGCATGGACAACCAGGTTCCCGTCATCGCCGCCCTGCTCGATCGGTGGCTGAACGACGGCAACGCTCCCGGCCGCGCACCCAGCGGACTCGGCGAGGTCCTGGACCGGCTGATCATCGCCACCCAGGTTCGCTACCCGGTGATCGGCAACGTCGCCCGCAACGTGCGGTTCCGGTTCTTCGACGAGCCGCAGATCCGCAAGGCCCGCGAGCAGGTCTACGACGGAGTGCGCGGCAGCCTCGAATACCTCGCCGAGCGTCCCGACGCCGCCGACTACCAGGAACGTCTCGAGGCCCTGGTCGCCACCCCGCAGTCGCTGACCGAACTCCTCGGACAGCGGATCGCCCGCAAGAGCAACACCGTCGGGCCCCTGCTCGAGGTCGTCACCCGCCGCTACTACGACATCCGCACGCTCGAGGACGTCACGTCCTTCGACCGCGACGGACGACGGTTCGTCACCGGCAACTTCGACCTCCTCGGGGAGCGCCTGAACCTCGTCTCGGCCGTCGCCGACCACGCCGAGCTGCCCGGTGCACTCGACGAGATCAGCGCTGTCGCCGCGGTGAACCCGGAGAACCTCGTCCTCGACCTGTACCTGTCGTGGACGGCTCCGCCCGCCGACCCGGACACCATGTCCGACGACCTGCGGAAGGCACTGGCGGCGCTGCCGCTGGCCGCCACCTGCCGCCGCGTCACGGTGTCCGTCTTCGGCGGAACCGACGTCGACGTCCGCAAGTTCACGTTCCGCCCGGACGCGGGTGTCCTGGCGGAAGAGACGCTGATCCGGGACATGCACCCGCTCACCGGCCAGCGACTCGACCTGTGGCGCCTGAAGAACTTCGACGGCACCCGCCTCCCCGCGGTCGCCGACACGTTCCTGTTCAACCTGGTCTCGCGGGACAACCCCACCGACGAACGCCTCATCGCGCTCGCCGAGGTCCGCGACATCACGCCGGTCCGCAACGAGGACGGCCAGGTCATCGGTGTTCCCGCCGCGGAACGCGTTCTGCAGTCGTGCCTCGACGGCATCCGCCGGGCGCAGGCCACGCGCGGCAGCAAGCGCAAGCTCGACGCCAACCGCGTCGTGCTGTACGTGTGGCCGAAGATCGACGTCCCGGTCGAGGACCTCGAGGCGTTCGCCCGGGTCGCGGCACCGCTCACCGCGGGCGCCGGCCTCGAGGAGATCACCGTGATCGCCCGGCTCCAGGGCGAGCCCGGCACGGAGTCGCGGGAGAAGGCTCTGCGCTTCTCCTACCGCACCGGCGCCGGCGTGGTCGTCAAGGTCACCGAACCGCCGACCGAGCCGCTGCAGCCGCTCGACGCGTACACCCAGAAGGTCCGCAGCTCCCGTGCTCGCGGCACCGTCTACCCGTACGAGCTGATCCCGCTGCTCACCGGCCGCGACGGCAGTTTCGTCGAGCACGACCTGGACGAGTCGGGCGAGTTGGTTCCCGTCGAGCGTCCGTACGGCCAGAACAAGGCCGGCCTCGTCGTCGGCCTGGTCACCGCCCGCACCGACCGGCACCCCGAGGGCATGACCCGTGTCGCGCTCTTCGGTGACCCGACGAAGGCACTGGGCACCGTCGCGGAGGCCGAGTGCGCCCGCCTCGTCGCCGGTGTGAACCTTGCCGAGAAGCTGGGTGTCCCGGTCGAGTGGTTCGCGTTGTCGTCCGGCGCGACGATCTCCATGGACAGCGGCACCGAGAACATGGACTGGGTGTCCCGCGGTTTGCGTCGCCTCATCACGTTCACGCAGAACGGTGGCGAGGTCAACGTGATCGTGGCCGGCATCAACGTCGGTGCGCAGCCCTACTGGAACGCCGAAGCCACGATGCTGATGCACACCAAGGGCATTCTCGTCATGACGCCGGACAGCGCCATGGTGCTGACCGGTAAGAACTCGCTCGACTACTCGGGTGGCGTCTCGGCGGAGGACAACTTCGGCATCGGCGGTTACGACCGCGTGATGGGCCCGAACGGCGAGGCGCAGTACTGGGCGCCGAACCTGCCCGCGGCGTGCGAGATCCTGTTCGCGCACTACGACCACGCGTACGTCGTTGGCGGGGAACGCTTCCCGCGCCGGGCGCAGACCAGCGACCCGATCGGGCGCGACGTGCGGACCTTCCCGCACGTCCACCCGTCCAGCGACTTCACCACGGTCGGCGACATCTTCTCCTCGGAGACGAACCCGGAACGCAAGAAGCCGTTCGACATTCGCACGGTGATGCGTTCGCTCGTCGACCAGGACCACACGGTGCTGGAGCGGTGGGCCGACATGGCGGACGCCGACACGTCCGTCGTGTTCGACGCGCACCTCGGCGGCTACCCGGTGAGCGTCATCGGCATCGAGTCGCGGGCCATCGCCCGTAAGGGATGGTCGCCGGCCAACGGTCCCGACCAGTGGACCGCCGGCACGCTGTTCCCGCAGTCGTCGAAGAAGACGGCCCGGGCGATCAACGCCGCCAGCGGAAGTCGTCCGCTCGTGGTGCTGGCCAACCTGTCCGGCTTCGACGGTTCCCCCGACTCGCTGCGGCACATCCAGCTCGAGTACGGCGCCGAAATCGGCCGCGCCATCGTCAATTTCGACGGCCCGATCGTGTTCTGCGTCGTCTCCCGCTACCACGGTGGCGCGTTCGTGGTGTTCTCCGGAGCACTGAACGACAACATGGAGGTCCTCGCGGTCGAGGGTTCGTTCGCGTCCGTCCTCGGTGGTGCCCCCGCCGCGGCCGTCGTGTTCACCCGTGAGGTCAACTCGCGAGTGGCAGCCGACCCGTCGATCCGGGAGCTCGAGGCAAACCTGGCGGGCGCTCAGAATGACGCCCAGCAGGCTCACCTGCGGGTGGAGCTGGCGGCCCAGCAGGCTGCGGTGCGCAACGAGAAGCTCGGTGAGGTCGCGGCCGAGTTCGAGGCCGTGCACAACATCCAGCGGGCACAGCGGGTCGGCTCCGTCGACGCCGTCATCCCGGCCGTCGAGCTGCGTCCGTACATCATCGGTGCGGTCGAGCGCGGCATGCGCCGGGCGGTCGAAGCCGGCAAGTAGTCCCCACCCGAACGGCCGCGGCACCCACCGGTGCCGCGGCCGTTCGGCGTTTCACGGGGGTGTCGCGTCGCAGTGGGTGTCGGCCCGATGTCACCGCGGGCTGCTCACACTGCACCGATGTCACATCGGGTGGGTCCCCGGGGAGCGCATTTCACCTGTTTCGGATGACGCGGGCCGCGCCGGTTCGGTGCGATAGTCAGCGCAGAGTGAATTCGACTGTGAATGGAGCGCTGCAATGGACTCTTTCTGGGACTTTCTCTGGGTGATCATCGTCACCTTCGGCTTCGTGGCCTACCTGATCCTGTTGTTCTCCATCATCACCGACCTGTTCCGCGACCATAAGACGTCGGGCTGGGTGAAGGCCATCTGGATCGTCTTCCTGTTCTTCATCCCGCTGCTGACCGCGCTCGTGTACCTCATCGTCAGGAGCGACGGGATGGCCCAGCGGTCGATGGCGGCCGCCCAGGAGGTCAAGCAGGCGCAGGACAGCTACATCCGGTCCGTCGCGGGCAAGTCCTCGGCCGAGCAGATCGCCGACGCGAAGGGACTGCTCGACGCCGGCACGATCACCCAGGAGGAGTACGAGACGTTGAAGGCGAAGGCGCTGAGCAGCTGAGCACCCGTCCCGACGAAGGCCCGCCTGCCCGGCGGGCCTTCTTCCGTTTCCGGTCCGTTCAGTCCGCGATGCGGGCCGCGACGTCCCGGAACGCCTGCAGCACGGTCGCCACGGCGGGAACGTCGTCGGCGGCGGGTCGCCGAGCCAGTTCGTAGATGCGGGCCGCGCGGACCCCGGCGAGCGGCAACTGCACCACCGCGCGGTTGGTCACCGCGTGCCGGGCCAGTAACGCGACGCCGTGACCACCGGCGACCAGTTCCTCGATGACGCGGAAGTCGTTGATACGCATCGCCACCCGCGGCTGCACACCGGTCGCCGCGGCCACCGACAGCAGCACGTCGTCGACGGGGAACCCGCCCCGCACGCTGATCCACCGCTCGTCCGCCAACTGGTCGGGGCGCACCGAGTCCTGCCCGGCGAGCGGGTGGCCCGGCGGCAGGATCAGGTCGATGGGTTCCCGCATCAGCGGTTCCGCCGTCACCCGCGGCGACGACGTGTCGGTTGCCCGCTCGTCGCGATGTGTCAGGACCACGTCGTAATCGGCCAGGAGCGAGGGCACCGCGGCGGCCGGGAGGTCCTCGTCGCGGGCCTGCACGTCCACCCCACTGCCCGCGAGCGCGTCCAGCAGTCCCGGCAGCAGCAGGGCGGCGCCGGACGGGAACAACGCCACCCGCACCCGGCCGCGCGGCGAACCCCGGTAGGCCGTCATCTCCGCGGCCGCGCGGTCCAGGGCGGCCACGACGTCGTCGGCGCGGACCACGAGGGCCTGCCCGGCATCGGTGAGGCGCAACCGCCTGCCGGCCGGTTCGAGCAGGGTGACCCCGGCTTCCTTCGCGAGGATCTTGAGTTGCTGCGACACCGCCGACGGCGTCATCGACAACGCCCGCGCGGTCGCGGCCACCGTCCCGCGGTCCGCCAGCTCACGCAGCACGCGCAACCGGGTCGCATCCATGTAGCAAAACTACATCGATGATGCACTTTAATGCGCTTGTCCTGATTGTTTCCGGCCCTCACGATGGAATGCATGACCTCCCGCGACCGGCTGCTCGGACTCACCGTCGTCGTCCTGTGGGGGCTCAACTTCCTCGCGATTCGCGCGGGCCTCGACCACTTCCCACCGTTCTTCTTCGCGGCGCTGCGGTTCTTCGTCATCGCGATCCCCGTGATCCTGTTCGTTCCCCGGCCACAGGTCCCGCTGAAGTGGCTGCTGGTGTACGGCCTCGGGTTCGGCGTCGGCCAGTTCGCGTTCCTGTTCTGGGGCATGCACGTGGGGATGCCGACCGGGCTGGCGTCGCTGGTGCTGCAGTCCTCGGCGCCGTTCACCGTCGTCCTCGGCGCGGTCCTGCTGCGGGAGCGGCTGCGGCCGACGCAGGTATTCGGACTCCTCGTGGCGATGGCCGGGATGGCGCTCATCGGCTGGGACCGCGCCCAGCACGCCGCACTGCTGCCGGTGGCCCTGACGTTGCTCGCGGGACTGTCGTGGGCGGTGGGCAACATCGGCAACCGCAAGGCGGCGTCGGGTCAGCCGATGCGCCTGATGCTGTGGATGTGCGCCATCCCGCCGCTGCCGATGCTGGCGCTGTCGTTCGTCGTGGAAGGTCCGTCGGCGGGCTGGGACTCCCTGACTTCGTCACCGGACGGCAACGGCCCGCTCGCCCTCGGGGGACTCGCCTACATCGTGATCCTCGGCACGATCGCCGGCTCCGGCCTGTGGACGGCGCTGCTCAGCCGCTACCCCGCCGGCATGGTCGCGCCGTTCTCCCTGCTGGTTCCCATCGTCGGAATCGGGGCGTCGTGGCTGGTGCTGCACGAGGAACCGAGCGTCCTGTCGCTGATCGGCGGGGCCGTCGTCATCGCCGGTGCCGCCGCCACCCAGGTGAGTGGCAGAGTGCGCCCGAGCACATATCCGCACTCACCTGCCCCTGCGCGAGTCGGCGTCTGACCGGACCCTGTGCAAAACTCGCGGAGTGAGTACTGGAACTGGGATCACCACGCGCGGCAAGCTCGCCCTGCGCGCAGCGGCGGCCGCCTCCTGGGCGTCGCAGAAGGCCGGACGCGGCAAGGGCTCGATGATCGGCGGCCTGATCGCCCTGAAGATCGACCCGACGCTGATGGAACAGCTCGGCGCCCGCCGGCGCACCGCGGTGATCACCGGCACCAACGGCAAGTCCACCACCACCCGGATGACCGCGGCGGCGCTGTCCACGCTCGGTGAGGTCGCAACCCAGGCCGACGGCGCCAACATGGACGCCGGCATCGTCGCGGCACTGAGCAACCGCGTCCACGCGCCCCTCGCCGCCCTCGAGGTCGACGAACTCCACGTCCCGCACGTCAGCGACGCGGTCAACCCCGAGGCCCTGGTTCTGCTCAACCTCAGCCGCGACCAACTCGACCGCGTCGGCGAGATCAACATGATCGAACGCAAACTCCGCGCCTGCGTCGCCGCGCACCCCGAGGCCGTCGTGATCGCCAACTGCGACGACGTCCTCGTCACCTCGGTGGCCTACGACGCGAGGAACGTCGTCTGGGTGGCCGCCGGCGGCGGGTGGGCCAGCGACGCCGCGAGCTGTCCGCGCACCGGCGAACCCATCGTCTGGGAGGGCTCGCACTGGCGCAGCACGGGTTCCGACTTCGCGCGCCCCACCCCCGACTGGTGGCTCGACGACGAAAACCTGTACGGGCCCGACGGCCTGAAGATCCCGATGACCCTCGCCCTGCCCGGACGCGCGAACCGCGGCAACGCCGCGCAGGCCGTCGCCGCGGCGGTCGCGATGGGCGCGAAGGCGGAGGACGCGGTTGCCGCCGCGGCCACCGTGCAGGAGGTCGCGGGCCGCTACAGCACCGTCGAGGTCGGGTCGCACTCCGTGCACATGCTGCTCGCCAAGAACCCCGCCGGCTGGCAGGAAGCGTTGTCGATGATCGACCCCACCGTCGACGGCCTCGTCATCGCCGTCAACGGACAGGTCCCCGACGGCGAGGACCTGTCGTGGCTGTGGGACGTCCGGTTCGAGCACTTCGAGGGCGTCAAGGTGGTGGCCGCCGGTGAACGCGGCACCGACCTGGCCGTCCGCCTCACCTACGCCGGCGTCGAGCACACACTCGACCCGAACCCGTTGCGGGCCATCGCGTCCTGCCCACCCGGACGCGTCGAGGTGCTCGCCAACTACACCGCCTTCCGCGACCTGAACACCGCCATCGCGAAGGAGGCACGCAATGCCTGACTCGACCGTCCGCATCGGCCTGGTCCTGCCCGATGTGATGGGCACCTACGGCGACGGCGGCAACGCCCTGATCCTCCGGCAACGGCTGCGCATGCGCGGCTACGACGCGGAGATCGTCGAGATCACTCTGAACGACCCGGTTCCCGACTCCCTCGACGTGTACACGCTCGGCGGCGCGGAGGACTCGGCGCAGCGACTCGCCACCCGCCACCTCACCCAGTACCCCGGATTGCAGAAGGCCGCCGAACGCGGCGCCCCCGTCCTCGCGATCTGCGCCGCCATCCAGGTGCTCGGCAACTGGTACGAGACGTCGAGCGGCGAACGCGTCGACGGCGTGTCCATGCTCGACGTCACCACGTCCCCACAGGCGACGAGGTCGATCGGCGAGGTGATCACGACACCACAGATGGACGGGTTGACGCAACCGCTGTCGGGGTTCGAAAACCACCGCGGCGGCACCACACTCGGCCCCGACGCCCGGGGTCTCGCCCGGGTCACGCACGGTGTCGGCAACGGCGTCGGGGACGGCCTCGAAGGCGTCGTCCAGGGTTCTGTGATCGGCACCTACATGCACGGACCCGTCCTCGCCCGCAACCCCGAACTCGCCGACCTGCTGCTGAAGCGGGCACTGGGCGTCGACGAACTCGCGTCCCTCGACCTTCCGGAGGTCGAGCAGCTGCGCCGGGAGCGCCTGCGCGTCTAGGCACGTGAGTGGCAATGGGTCTTCCCGCACGCTTTCTCACTCACCTGCGTAGGTGAGTGAGAAAGAGTGTCCGGGCACACCTTTTCACTCACGTGGGCAGGCGGGACAGCGGCGCGACGTATCGGTCCAGCCTTCGCGGACCAACACCCGGCGCACCTCCTCGAACACCCCGCAGGGATCGCGAGTCGTCTCGTCCCACCCGTAAACCAGCCGTGGACGATCGGCGAGTTCCGCCGCGTTGTCGCGACGACGGTCGCGGAAGCGGGACTGTTGCGCGTTGTGATACTGCTGCCCGTCGAGCCGGACGATCAGTGGCACACCCGACGGGCTGTAGTCGACGTCCTCGTACAGAATCCGGCCGTCCACGACGTGCGGCATCTGACGTTTCCCGCCTGGCAGCCCGTGCGACCGTTCGACGTCGAGTGCATACCGATGTTCGAGAGCCGATTGGACGCCGTCCCCGAGCATCGTCACGGCGTCGGCGATGTCGGTCGCATAGCGGCGCGGACGCCGGACCTCGAGTTTCCGGCGGAGCACCTCGACGTGGACCTTGCCGCTGGTGGCTGCCTCGATGAATCGCAGGGCCGCATCCCGTGGGGAGTCCTCGGACACCGCGAGGTCGATCACGGTGTCGCCAACGATGTCCGCGGCCGTCGAAACGAGACCGAGATGTGCTCGAACGCGCGGGACCGATGGACCACGACGCCGCCGTGAACGAGAGCGTTGCCCACCGAGGTCGGGCGCGGGCCTCCCGGCGTCCGCACCGTCGGACCCTGATTCACCGCCGAGCACTTGTAGGGCACGGTGATGTGGACCGGCGCCGACGGGTCGTCGACGCGAAGCATTCCCCACTCCTCTGCCGCGGTCCGGTGGCTCAGGATCGCCCGGCCACCGCCGTACAGGAGTGCCGCGGAGAGGGCCATCGGACGGGTGAGCGGGCCGTTGGTGACGGCGATGACGCGGGGCAGCACCCGCAACCATTGGCCGGTGACCACACGGTGCCGGAGCGCGGTGGCACTGACGCCGTGCGCCCGGAGTTGCGCGGAGGTGACGACGCCGTCCTGGGCGTCGAGAAGGGCCTTCCATGAGTCGTGTTCCATGTCGGGAACGGTGTCGGCCCGCCCCGACAGGAATCGCCCCCACGGCCCGCGCATTCCACAGCCTGTGGATAACCCATGTGAGTGGGAATGCGCCCCCTGGCACACATTGGCACTCACGTGGTGATGCAACCGGGCAATTGCAGAACGCCGGAAATAGTGCAACCATGGAGTTGCACATCAACCGTCGTCGAAAAAGGTGACCCCCATGGACGCGTCGAGCAGCATCACCCGGACCGTTGTCGTCAATGCCCCGAGGTCGGCGGTGTGGGCGGCAATCACGGATCCCGACAAGATCAGCCAGTGGTTCGGGCAGCGCACGTCGCTCGACCTGAGCGTCGGCGGCAAGGCCGCTTTCACCTGGGACGAGCACGGCACCGCCCGGGCCGTCGTCACGGAGGTCGACGAACCGAACGCGTTCGGTTTCCGCTGGGCCGCCGACATGGACGCCGACCCGGTGGTCGGCAACTCCACCCTGGTGCGGTTCACGCTGTCCGAGCACGCGGCCGGCACCGAACTGACCGTCGTCGAAACCGGGTTCGACACCCTCGACCGCGACGTAGCCGACCAGAAGCGGGCCCGCGAGGGCAACGTCCAGGGCTGGCACGCCGAACTCGACGAGCTGGTCGCGTACCTGCACGGCGTGAAGGCATGAGCACCCACTCCGAACTGGCGTCGGTGTTCGCCGCCCTGTCCGACGAGACCCGCTGGGAGATCCTGACCGAACTCGGTCGGGCCGACCAGTCGGCGTCGTCGCTGGCCACCCGGCTTCCGGTGTCGCGGCAGGCCATCGCCAAGCATTTGAGCGCGCTGCAGGCCTGCGGTCTGGTGGAGTCGGTGAAGGTGGGCCGCGAGGTTCGCTATCGCGCGCTGGGCGCCGAACTCAACAAGACGGCGCGGACGCTGGAGCGGATAGGTGCCGAGTGGGATCGGCGACTGTCCGCCATCAAGGAGATCGCGGAATCGATGGAGGAGTAGACACCCCAGACAGGGGTTCGGCCGGGAATGCTTCTGCATTCTCGGCCGGATCTCTGCTTCTCGAGTTTTCTCTGCTCACAGGTACATTTCCTCGATCCGCATTACTGACGATACACGTGAGTGATCTACGTCACAAGAGGTTCCATCGGAGTTTCCTCCGCCCGATCATGTCCCGGCAGCGCGAGGGAGACCGCGAACACCAGGACCGCCAGCACCGCGCACACCCCGTAGGCCAGCGAGAACCCGGCAGCCGAGGCGACGCCACCGACCATGCTCGCCGCGAGGACGGTCGCGACCACTGCGCTGCACATCGTGGTGCCCATCGTCCGCAGCAGCACGTTGACGCCGTTGGCGGCAGCCATCTGCGTCGACGGCACGGCCCGGACGATCAGCATCGGCAGGGTGCTGTACACCAGCGCGGTACCGATCGCCGCGACGCCGAGGGCCGCGATCACCATCCACAATTCCTTGTGCGGAACGGTGTGCAGCGCGTAGCCGAGGACGAGACAGATCGCGCCCGAGAGGATCGTCACCTTGGACCCGAAGCGTTCGGACACCCGGGCGCCGACCTGCGCGAAGACGATCATCGACAGACTCGTCGGCAGCTGGCACACCGCGGCCTGCAGGATCGTGAGGCCGTAGCCGGCGTCGCCGCGGGGCGCCTGGAGAAGCTGCGTGGTGATGAGGGCGTTTCCGTAGAACGCGAACCCCACAAGCAGCGCCGTCACGTGCGGCAGCAGTACCGACCGGCGCGCCGACACCCGCAGGTCCACGAGCGGGTTCCGGTTGCGCAGTTGCTGATACCCCCACAGCGCGAACAGGAACACCGACGACGCGAACATGCCCAGCACGGCGGGACTTCCCCAGCCCCACGAACTGCCCTGGGTGATCGGGACGAGCAGGCAGACGAGGGCCGCGGTGAGACCGACGGCGCCGACGCCGTCGAACCGTCCGCCGGACCGCACCTTGGACTCGCGGATGAACAGCACCGCGGCCGTGGTGACGGCGAGCCCGATTCCCGCGATGACCCAGAACAGGACGTGCCAGTTGGAGTACTCGGCGACGGACGCCGCGAACGGAAGTCCGAGCGCGGTGCCGATACCGAGCGTCGAGCTCATCATGGCGATGGCGCCGTTGACCTTCTCGCGCGGCAATTCGTCACGGAGAATCGAGATTCCGACCGGGATGACGGCGGCGCCGGCGCCCTGCAGTCCGCGCGCGAAGATCAGGAATGCGATGTCGGACGTCACCGCGCAGATCAGCGCGCCGACCGTCATGAACACGAACGCGACGAGAAGCATCCGCTTCTTGCCGAACATGTCGGCGAGCCTGCCGAAAATCGGGGTGACGACCGCGCCGACCAGGAGGGTCGCGGTGATGAGCCAGGACACCGCGGTCTGACTCGCGCCGGTGAACGTCGGCATGCTGGGCAGCAGGGGGACCATGACGGTCTGCAGGACCGCCTGGAAGACACCCGCGAACGCGAGAATCGGGAAGAGGTAACGCGATCCGTTGGCCGATCCGGGTGCCGCGACCGGCTGATCCGCGAGCGCCGAGAGCGGGCGCGGCAACGAGATCGTCAAGCGTCACCCCTCGCGCAGCTGGTAAATGGTTGTTCACCACATTAGGTGAACAACCATTTACCCCGCAAGCCGGACATTCCGCTCAGCTGTCGAGCAACTCCTGCACCAGCGGGGCGTAGTGCGCCACCACCTCGTCCGGGGTGCCCGTCGCATGCTCCTGCATCATCCTGCGACGCATCACGGCGAGGCCCGTCAGCATCGACATCACCAGTTCCGCGCGCAGCCGGGCATCCGGCCCGGACAGCCGTTCGGCCAGCGCGTCGATCATCTGCGCCGAATAGTTGGCCCGCAGCTTGCGGCTGCTCTCCGCGCTCGGCCCGCTCATGAACAGGATGTTCAGCGACAGCGGCTTGTACGGTTCGAGCGGCCGCGCGAACATCGACACCATCCGTTCACCGAGACCGTCCAGCGGGCCACTGAACAGCATCTCCGCGGCGGCACGGAAGTCGACGAGGGCGTCGAACAGCTGCTCCTTGGACCCGAAGTACTTGATGATCAGCGGGGCGCTGACCCCGGCGTCCTCGGCGATGTCCTTGAGCGTGATCTCCCGGTACGGGCGCGTCGCGAACGCCCGGCCCGCCGCGTCGACGATCAGCGACCGCGACTGCTCGGCCGTGCGTTTGACGGGCGCGGCGACCCCCGGATCGGACGTCACAGCGTGCGTCTCCCCGACAACGCCCGGCCCAAGGTGAGTTCGTCGGCGAACTCGAGGTCGCCGCCCATCGGCAGACCCGACGCGAGCCGGCTGACCGTGAGACCGGGAAAGCCCCGGAGCATCCGCACCAGGTACGTCGCGGTGGCCTCACCCTCGGTGTTGGGGTCGGTCGCGATGATCACCTCGGAGACGTCGACGCCGTCCTCCTGATTGCCGATGCGCGCGAGCAACTCCCGGATGCGGAGCTGATCGGGCCCCACCCCGGACAGCGGATCCAGCGCGCCGCCGAGGACGTGATAGCGGCCCTTGAACTCGCGTGTGCGTTCCACGGCCTGGACGTCCTTCGGCTCCTCGACCACACAGATCACCGTGCGGTCGCGGCGCGGATCGGCGCAGATACGACAGTGCTCCTTGTCGGACACCGTGCCGCAGACCACGCAGAACTGGACGCCGTCACGCACCCGCTGCAACGCATTCTTGAGCCGGTCGATCTCGGGCGGCTCGACGCTGAGCAGGTGGAACGCGATGCGCTGAGCGCTCTTCGGCCCGACGCCGGGCAGCTTGCCGAGTTCGTCGATCAGATCCTGAACCGGACCTTCGTACACGCCGCGCCTCTAGAAACCGGGGAGACCGGGCAGGCCTCCCCCACCGAATCCACCCGCGAGCGGACCCAGCTTCTGCGCCGCGATTTCCTGCGCCTTCGCCGACGCGTCCTCGATCGCACCGATCACGAGGTCCTGCAGAGTTTCGACGTCGTCCGGATCGACGACCTTGGGATCGATCTTCAGACCGACGACTTCACCTGTCCCCTTGACCGTCGCGGTCACGAGTCCGCCACCGGCCTGCCCGGTGACCTCGGCCTCGGCCATCTCCTCCTGGGCGGCCATCAGCTGCTGCTGCATCTGCTGTGCCTGCGCGAGGAGCTGCGACATGTCGGGTTGTCCACCTGGTTGCACTGACGTGGTCCTTTCTGCTGTTTCCCTGCCAGCGTAGACCGTGACCGTCGGTGCGGTCCGGCGCCGACGCCGTCGCGAGAAGTCACGCCGACGGCGCCGGAGCGGACCGTGGTCGTGTCAGGCGAGTTCGCGCTCGAGGTTCGCCAGTACCTGCCCCTGAATCTTCTTGAGACCCAGCGGGGCGAACGTCTTCTCGAAGAAGCCGCCGATGCCGCCGGCGCCCTTCCACTCGGTAGTCGTGGTGACCGTCGAGCCGCTGCCGCTCGGGGCGACGACCCAGGTGGTGACGAGGGACGAGTTCGCGTCCGTCTCCGTGATGGTGTTGCCCGCCACGGTGACCGTCGCCTTGATGTCGCGGGACCGCTTCTCGGTGGCCTTCAGAGTCCACTGAGCGACGGTGCCGCCGCCCTGCCCGCCCTCGAGGACGCGGTAGTCCAGGTACTGTTCCGAGAGGATGCGCGGGCGCACCGTCTCGTAGTCCGCCAACGCCGCGAGTGTCTTCTCCGGTGTGGCTGCGACGGTGATCGAACTGCTCGCGCTGACCTGGCCCACTGTGCTGACTCCTCTTGTACGATTTGTACGAAACTGCTTCCACCTCCCATCCTGCCTGCCGTGCGCGAGTCCCGGCGATGACGTGGCAATCTATTGTGAGGTAGGTCACCTCGTCGTGGTCGCGACCCGCGGATTGATGAGACATTTGTGTGAATCTTCGGTCGAGCGCGCCGATATGCGTGGCTTCAACCCCTGGAGAGGGATAGCGTCAGGGTGTGGCTGCCTCTTCGGTTGAACTACTGAAAAGCATGCGGGAGGGTGGACGCCCCTTCCGTGCGCATCGCACTCTGCCCGTCACGGGGATCGACGCTCACCGCGCCGGCGTCGAACGGCTCCTCGCGTCCTACCGGGCAATTCCCGCGGACGCCACCGTGCGGCTCGCGAAGAAGACGTCCAACCTGTTCCGGGCGCGGGCCCAGACCACCGCACCCGGCCTCGACGTTTCCGGACTCGGCGGCGTCATCTCCGTCGACCCGCAGGCGCGGACCGCGGATGTCGCCGGCATGTGCACGTTCGAGGATCTGGTGGACGCCGTCCTGCCGTACGGGCTGGCGCCGCTGGTGGTTCCGCAGCTCAAGACGATCACCCTCGGCGGCGCTGTCACCGGCCTCGGCATCGAGTCGACCTCGTTCCGCAACGGTCTCCCCCACGAATCGGTGCTCGAGATCGACGTCCTCACAGGCAGTGGCGACATCGTCACCGCGACACCGGAAGGCGAGAACTCCGACCTGTTCTGGGGATTCCCCAACTCCTACGGAACCCTCGGCTACTCGACGCGTCTGCGCATCCAGCTCGAACCCGTCAAACGGTATGTGGCACTGCGCCACCTGCGGTTCGACTCCCTCGACGACCTGCAGTCGGCGATGGATCGCATCGTCACCGACCGCGCCCACGACGGCGTCCCCGTCGACTACCTGGACGGCGTCGTCTTCACCGACTCCGAGAGCTACCTCACGTTGGGACACCAGACCGACGAGGGCGGCCCCGTCAGCGACTACACCGGACCGGACATCTTCTACCGGTCCATCCAGCACGCGTCGGTGAACCATCCCAAAACGGACAAACTCACCATACGAGACTACTTGTGGCGCTGGGACACCGACTGGTTCTGGTGCTCGCGCGCGTTCGGCGCCCAGAACCCCACCATCCGCCGACTGTGGCCGAAGCGGCTCCTCCGCAGCAGCTTCTACTGGAAGCTCATCGCCCTCGACCACAAGTACGACATCGGCGACCGGCTCGAGAAGCGCAGGGGCAACCCGCCGCGGGAACGCGTCGTGCAGGACGTCGAAGTTCCCATCGAGCGCACCGCCGACTTCGTCCGCTGGTTCCTCGACGAGATCCCCATCGAGCCGCTGTGGCTGTGCCCGTTGCGGTTGCGTGAACCCGCCCCCGCCGGGGCGTCGTCGCAACGCCCGTGGCCCCTGTACCCCCTCGAACCGAAACGCACGTACGTGAATATCGGATTCTGGTCATCGGTGCCCATCGTTCCGGGCCGACCCGAGGGGGCGGCGAATCGACTGATCGAGGACAAGGTCAGCGACTTCGACGGACACAAATCCCTCTACTCCGATTCGTACTACTCCCGCGAAGACTTCGAACGCCTCTACTACGGCGGCGATCGATATACGGAACTGAAAAAACGCTACGACCCGAAATCACGATTACTGGACCTTTTCTCCAAGGCGGTGCAACGTCGATGACAACTCTGAAAGCTTCACGCTCCCAAGACCACAAGCTGACCATCGCAGAGATTCTCGAAACTCTGTCCGACGGCATGCTCCCCCTGCGGTTCTCCGCGTACGACGGCAGCGCCGCCGGCCCCGAGGACGCGCCCTACGGACTCCACCTCAAGACGACCCGCGGCACCACCTACCTGGCGACGGCACCCGGCGACCTCGGCATGGCACGCGCCTACGTGTCCGGCGACCTCGAGGCCCGCGGCACCCACCCCGGCGACCCGTACGAGATCCTCCGCGTCATGGGGGACGAACTGCACTTCCGCCGTCCGTCCGCGCTCACGCTCGCCGCCATCACGCGCTCGCTCGGCTGGGATCTGCTGCGCCCCATCGCCCCTCCCCCGCAGGAGCACCTCCCGCGGTGGCGGCGAGTCGCGGAAGGGTTGCGGCACTCCAAGTCCCGCGACGCCGAGGTGATCCACCACCACTACGACGTCTCGAACACCTTCTACGAGTACGTCCTCGGCCCCTCCATGACGTACACCTGCGCTTGCTACGAGAACGCCGAACAAACCCTCGAGGAGGCGCAGGACAACAAGTACCGCCTCGTCTTCGAGAAGCTCGGCCTCCAACCCGGCGACCGACTGCTCGACATCGGCTGCGGCTGGGGCTCGATGGTCCGGTACGCCGCCCGCCGCGGCGTCAAGGTGATCGGCGCCACCCTGTCACGCGAACAGGCCGAATGGGCGCAGAAGGCCATCGCCGAAGAGGGACTGTCCGACCTCGCCGAGGTCCGGTTCTCCGACTACCGTGACGTCCCCGAGACCGGATTCGACGCCATCTCCTCGATCGGCCTCACCGAGCACATCGGCGTCGGCAACTACCCCGCCTACTTCGGCCTGCTGCAGAGCAAGCTCCGCGAAGGCGGCCGACTGCTCAACCACTGCATCACCCGGCCCGACAACCAGAGTCAGGCACGCGCCGGCGGCTTCATCGACCGGTACGTCTTCCCCGACGGCGAGCTCACCGGCTCCGGACGCATCATCACCGAGATCCAGAACGTGGGCCTCGAGGTCCGGCACGAGGAGAACCTGCGCGAGCACTACGCACTCACCCTCGCCGGGTGGTGCCAGAACCTCGTCGACAACTGGGACGCCTGCGTCGAAGAAGTCGGAGAGGGAACCGCCCGCGTGTGGGGCCTCTACATGGCCGGGTCGCGACTCGGCTTCGAACGCAACGTCGTTCAGCTGCACCAGGTTCTCGCCGTCAAGCTCGGGCCCAAGGGCGAGGCGCATGTCCCGCTCCGGCCGTGGTGGAAGTAGGCGGCTCCGCCGCCCGTGAGTGGTTAAGAGTTAAGGAGTCTCTGCACTCCTTGACCACTCACACGCCCGGCAGGTGTTTTCGCCGGGCCGGATCCACCCCTCCCGCACCAGCACGGTCTCCACTTCGCGGGCCACCACGCAGGGATTCTTCGTCACCTCGTCGAATCCGTAGACGAGTCGCGGTCGGCCCTGCAGTTCGGCCGCGTTGTCGCGTCGACGGTCCCGGAATGCGACCTCCGCCATGGCGTGCGCGCGGCGGCCGTCCAGTCGCACGATGAGCGGCACACCGTGGTCGGAGTAATCGCAGTCCTCGAAGAGGGTGCGCCCGTCCACGACCACGGGCGATTGCCGCCGCGCTCGGGGTAACCCGTGCGCGTCCTCGACGTCGGTGGCGTAGCGATATTCGAGCACCGACTGCACTCCGTCGGTCAGCAGTCGCACGGCGTCGGCGAGCGCCTTGCGGTATCGACGCGGCCGTCGCTCCTCCATGCGTCGTCGAATGTCGCGCAGCGGGATCCGGGCATTGGTCACGAGAGCGATGAGACGGGTGTAGGCATCCCGGGCTGTCGGCTCGGCGATCGCGACGTCCAAGGCCGTGTCCGCCCTCGCCGTCCGCGGTTGGTCCGTGTCGACGGCGATGTAATCGTGCGCCCTCGACCGGTGCACGACGACACCCGGATGCACCACCGTACCTTCCCGGTGGCACAGACTCGTCGACGCGAGGCCCGCACCGCCGACGGTCGGAGGCTGGCTGACAGCCGACCTTCCGTACGGGACGGTGATGTGCACCGGCGTGCGGGATCGACGCGAGTCATGCCCCACTCCTCGGCAGCGGTGTCGTGGCTGAGGACCGCCGCCTTGCCCCCGAAGAGCAGCGCGGCTTCGAGCACCATCTCACGACTGATCGGACCGTTGCTCACCGAATAGACACCATGGAGCACTGCTTGCCATCGACCGGATTCGACGCGATGCCGGACCCTGTTGCGGGGAAACCCGAGGGCGTGGAGTTGCGTATGGGTGATCAGACCGGACTGAACGTCGACAACGTCTTTCAGGGCGGCGATTTGCGGAGAAGTCATGCAGTTACGGTCACCGAGACCCCCGACTTGCCTCGGTGTCGCACCTGGGAAAACACATTGCCCTGTGGATAACCCACAGGTTGGGGATAACTCAGCCCGTGCGTGGTTAACGAGTCCAGAGACTCCTTAACCACGCACGGGCGGCGGAGCCGCCTACTACCTCAGCGACGCCGGCGGGGTGAAACGCTCGCCGTACTTGGCGGCGAGTTCTTCAGCGCGCGCGACGAAGCCGGCCTGGCCGCCTTCGTAGCCCTGGATGTACTGCGACACACCGCCGGTCCAGGCGGGGAAGCCGATACCCATGATGGAGCCGATGTTGGCGTCGGCGGTGGTGAGGAGCACGCCCTCGTCGAAGCACTTCTGCGTCTCGATGGCCTCGATGAACAGCATGCGCTCGACGAGGTCCTGGAACGGGACGTCGAGTTCCTTGGAACCGAAGTTCTCCCGCAGCCCGGACCAGAGGCCGGTGCGCTTGCCGTCGGCGTAGTCGTAGAAACCGGCGCCGCCGAGCTTGCCCTTGCGGTCGAACTTGTCGACCATCGTGTTGATGACGTCGCCTGCCGGATCGGCGGGCAGTTCCTTGCCTTCGGCCTTCGCCGCTTCCGCGGTTTCCTTGCGGATCTTCTGCATCAGCGTGAGGTTCAGCTCGTCGGACAGCTGCAGCGGTGCCGCCGGGTAGCCGGCCTGCATGCCTGCCTGCTCGATGGTGGCGGGCTCGATGCCCTCCGCCAGCATGGCGATGGCCTCGTTGATGAACGTGCCGATGACGCGGGAGGTGAAGAAGCCGCGCGAGTCGTTGACGACGATCGGCGTCTTACGGATGGCCTGCACGTAGTCGAAGACGCGTGCGAGGGCCTCGTCCGACGTCTTCTCGCCGCGGATGATCTCGACGAGCGGCATCTTGTCGACGGGTGAGAAGAAGTGGATTCCGATGAAGTCCTCTTGACGCTTCACCCCGGTCGCGAGGCCGGTGATCGGCAGGGTCGACGTGTTCGACCCGAGCAAGGCCTTCGGGTCGACGATGTCTTCGATCTCCTGGAACACCTTGTGCTTCAGGTCCTGCGACTCGAACACGGCCTCGATGACGAAGTCGACACCGGCGAAGTCGGCGGGGTCGGCGGTCGGCGTGATGCGGTCGAGCAGCGTCTTCGACTTCTCCTCGGTGGTCTTGCCACGCGACAGCGCCTTGGCCTCGATGCCCTCGGAGTACGCCTTGCCCTTGTTCGCGGCCTCGATGGTGACGTCCTTGAGGACGACGTCGAAGCCGGCCTTCGCGGACACGTAGGCGATACCGGCGCCCATCATTCCGGCACCGAGCACGCCGATCTTGGTGATCGGGGTCTTCTCGATGCCCTCGGGGCGGGAGGCGCCGGAGTTGATGGCCTGCAGGTCGAAGAAGAACGCCTGGATCATGTTCTTCGCGACCTGGCCGGTGACCAGCGACGTGAAGTACCTGGCCTCGATGATGAGCGCGTTGTCGATGTCGACCTGCGAGCCCTCGACGGCGGCGGCCATGATGGCGCGCGGTGCCGGCATGGGAGCGCCCTTGAGCTGCTTGCGCAGGTTCGCGGGGAACGCGGGCAGGTTGGCTGCGAACGCCGGGGTGGACGGGGTGCCGCCGGGGATCCGGTAGCCCTTCTTGTCCCACGGCTGGACGCCGCCCTCGGGGTTGGCCTTGATCCACGCCTTCGCGGCGGGCACCAGTTCCTCGACCGAGGACACGACCTCGTCGACGAGCCCGACCTCCTTGGCCTGCACCGGTCCCCGCTGCTGACCCTGGAGCAGCACCTGCATGAGTGCGTTCTGCAGTCCGAGCATGCGCACGGTGCGGACGACGCCACCGCCGCCGGGCAGCAGACCGAGGGTGACCTCGGGCAGGCCGATCTTGACGCCCTTCACGTCCGCGGCGACGCGGTGATGCGTGGCCAGGGCGATCTCGAGTCCGCCACCGAGGGCGGCACCGTTGATGGCGGCCACGACGGGCTTGCCGAGCGTCTCGAGGCGGCGCAGGTCCGACTTGATCGCGACGCTGTGGCTGTAGATCTCGTCGGCGTTCTCCGGGCCGACCTTGATCATGTTCTTCAGGTCGCCGCCGGCGAAGAACGTCTTCTTGCCGGACGTGATGACGACGCCGGTGATGGAGTCCTTCTCGTCGACGAGGCGGTCGACGGTCGCCTTCATCGAAGAGATGTAGGCGTCGTTCATGGTGTTCGCGCCCTGGTTGGGATCGTCGATGGTGAGCACGACGATGCCGTCGGCGTCCTGCTCCCAGTTGATGATGTTCTGCTCGCTCACTGCTTCAAGTCTCCTGATGGTCCGGGCGGTCAGACGCGCTCGATGATGGTGGCGACGCCCATACCGCCGCCGATGCACAGGGTGATGAGGGCGTACCGGGCGTTACGACGCTCGAGCTCGTCGATCATGGTGCCGGTGATCATGGCGCCGGTGGCTCCGAGCGGGTGACCCATCGCGATGGCACCGCCGTTGACGTTGAGCTTCTCGTCGGGGATGTTCAGGTCCTTCTGGAACTTGAGCACCACGGACGCGAACGCCTCGTTGATCTCGAACAGGTCGATGTCGTCGACGGTCAGACCGGCGGCGGCGAGCACCTTCTTCGACGCCGGCGTCGGGCCGGTGAGCATGATCGTGGAGTCGGCACCGCTGGTGGCCGTCGCGACGACGCGGGCGCGGGGGGTCAGGCTCATGTCCTTGCCCGCCTGCTCCGATCCGACGAGCACCAGTGCGGCGCCGTCGACGATGCCGGAGCTGTTGCCGCCGTGGTGGACGTGGTTGATCTTCTCGACCCAGTGGTACTTCTGCAGCGACACGGCGTCGAAGCCGCCCATCTCGCCGACGCCGGCGAAGGACGGGTTGAGGCCGGCGAGGTTCTCGAGGGTGGTGCCGGGACGCATGTGCTCGTCCTGGTCCAGCACGGTGAGGCCGTTGATGTCCTTGACCGGGACGACGGACTTGGCGAAGTAGCCGCCGGTCCACGCCTTCGCGGCGAGGTCCTGCGAGCGGACGGCGTACGCGTCGACGTCCTCGCGGGAGAAGCCTTCGATGGTGGCGATCAGGTCGGCGCCGACACCCTGGGGAACGAAGTAGTTGTCGTAGTTGGTGGCCGGGTCGAGCGCCCAGGGTCCGCCGTCGGAGCCCATCGGCACACGGGACATCGACTCGACGCCACCGGCGATGACGAGTTCGTCCCAGCCGGAGCGCACCTTCTGCGCTGCGGTGTTGACGGCCTCGAGGCCGGACGCGCAGAAACGGTTGAGCTGGACGCCACCGACGGTGTCGGGCAGTCCGGCGTCGTTGACCGCGACGCGGGCGATGTCCATGCCCTGGTCGCCGACGGGGGTGACGACGCCGAGGATCAGATCCGAGATGCGGTCTTCGTCAAGGTCGGGGAAGCGGGCGCGGAGCTCGTCGATCAGGCCGGTGACCAGCGAGATCGGCTTGACCGAGTGCAGCGAACCGGTCTTCTTACCGCGGCCACGCGGGGTGCGGATGGCTTCATAAATGAATGCCTCTGTGGTCACTGTGGAGTGTTCCTTCCTTATCTGCGTCGACGCCGACCGTGCACACGGCGCTCTGCACGGGGCATACCCCGGCACGTCCACCTTAGAACGTGTTGCAAAACGAGAGGAAGGACCGAAGCGATCCTGGATCGTGACCCAGGCGATCACCACCGGCCGATCTCCGCACTGCCGGGCCGGGCCTTTCGTGCTGTTACGACGCGTCGCTCGCCCCCGACCCGAGCGGAGGAACACCGTGTGACCCGGGCACCAGGGGCAGAGGTCCCGATGTGGCGGGACCGGGCGACGAGGAGCCAGGCGAGCTGTCGGGCGCTCAGCCCTCGAGCTTCTTGGCGCCCAGCATGTCCTTGAGCAGTTCGAACGCCACGTCTTCGGGGTCGCGGCGCGTCGACGGGTCGGCGGGCTCCGCGGCCTCCGCGAACATCTCTTCCTCATCTTCCGGGGTGGAGACGGGCGGCGTCGCCGACACGGCCTCGTAGTCGACCGGCCCGGGATCGTCCGGGTAGTCGGGTGCTTCCGGCGGCGGGATGTCGTCGTCCGGTTCGGACGACGGACGAGCCTGGGCCGCACCCGAACCCGAATCGGAGCGCCGCGTGTCGGACTGCTGCTGCGGCGGGCGCTGCGCCGCCCTCTCCTGGCTGGGCCGGGAGAATCGGGGGGCACCGGCCGGTTTCGTCGGCGCAGCAGCGGCCTTCGCGACCGGCGGGGGCGGCGCCGAGGGAGCCCCGGCCTGATACTCCACTTCCCAGGTGCCGCCGAACATCTCGGACAGGACCTCGGCGATCACCTGAGCGTTGTGCGGCGACGCGATGCGCGCACCCAGGTTCGGCACGGGGTGCGCCAGGATCAGGCGGTTGCCTTGAACATCGTGCACCGTCGCGGCCGACAACATCGCGGGCAGGATCTTGTTGCGCTGGCTCACCTTCTCGCGCAGCGAATTCCAGGCCTCGCGCAGTGCGGCAGCATCCGGACCTGCAGATGCGGCAGGTGCTGCGGGTTCCGCCTCCACCTCGGGGGCGAGCGGCTGCTCCGGCTCTGGTTCGGGAGACGGGACCGGCGCGGGAGTCGGTTCCGGTTCGGGGGCCGGGACAGGCTCGGGCTCGGGAACAGGCGTCGGTTCCGGCTCGGGAACAGGCGTCGGCTCGGGTTCCGGAACGGGCGTCGGTTCCGGCTCGGGAACGGGGGTCGGCTCGGGTTCCGGAACGGGCGTCGGCTCCGGAACAGGCGTCGGCGCGGGTTCCGGTACCGGCCGCGGCATCGGTTCGGGTTCCGGCTCGGGCGGCGGGGGCACGGTGGCAGCCGCGGCCTGGCGCATCGACGGTCGCTGGAACTTCGGCTCCGGTTCCGGCTCCGCGGGCCGTTCGGGCGCACGCGTCGGCGCCGCCGCGGGGCGTTCCCCGTCCGCGGACGGCGCGGCCCCGGCGGGCGGAAGTCCGCGTTCGACGCGTTCGAGTCGCTGCAGCACGGCGGACTCCGCGTCGGACGCCGAGGGCAGCAGCATCCGGGCGCACATCACCTCGAGCAGCAGCCGGGGGGCGGTCGCGCCGCGCATCTCACCCAGACCGGCCTGGAGCACCTCGGCGTAGCGGGTGAGCGTGGCGGGACCGATCCGCTGGACCTGGGCCCGCATGTGCTCGAGCACGTCACCGGGGGCGTCGACCAGGCCACGTTCGGCGGCGTCGGGCACGGCCTGCATCAGGATGAGGTCGCGCACACGCTCGAGCAGGTCGACGGCGAAGCGGCGCGGATCGTGCCCGGCGTCCATCACCCGGTCGACCGTCCCGAACAGAGCTGCGCCGTCGCCGGCGGCCAACGCGTCCACGGCGTCGTCGATCAGCGCGACGTCGGTGACGCCGAGCAACGCGAGCGCCCGGGGATAGGTGACACCCTCGTCGCCGGCGCCCGCGAGAAGCTGGTCGAGGATGCTCAGCGAGTCACGCGGCGAACCGCCACCCGCGCGGATGACCAGCGGATACACCGGGTCCGCGACGGGCACGCTCTCCTGCTGGCAGATCTTCTCCAGCAGTCCCCGCATGGTCGCCGGGGCGAGCAACCGGAACGGGTAGTGGTGGGTGCGCGAACGGATGGTCGGCAGCACCTTCTCGGGTTCGGTGGTGGCGAAGATGAAGATGAGGTGTTCCGGCGGCTCCTCCACGATCTTGAGGAGGGCGTTGAAACCGGCCGTGGTGACCATGTGTGCCTCGTCGACGATGAACACCCGGTACCGCGACTCGGCGGGCGCGTAGAACGCGCGATCACGCAGCTCACGGGTGTCGTCGACGCCACCGTGGCTGGCTGCGTCGAGTTCGGTGACGTCGAGGTTGCCCGACCCGCCGGGGCCCAGCGCCACACACGACGGGCACTGGCCGCACGGCGTCGAGGTCGGGCCCTCCACACAGTTCAGCGACCGGGCCAGGATGCGGGCAGACGACGTCTTGCCACAGCCGCGAGGACCGGAGAACAGATACGCGTGGTTGATCCGTCCGGCATCGAGAGCGGTGCTCAGTGGTTCGGTGACGTGCTCCTGCCCCACCACCTCGGCGAAGGATGCGGGTCGGTACTTCCGGTACAGGGCCACGCGGAAAGACTACCGGCGGGCCCCGACAGTTCGGCCCGGGTGGTCGAAGCACCCGCTCGGGGCGGTACTCACGCGCAACAGTCCGGACGTGACCGCATTGCGTAACACGTTCGCAACGCATCGGCATCACAGTCGAAACCCCTCGCGGTCATCGTGATTTTCCGCGCCCGGTTTCGTCCGGGGGTGTGAGGAGAATGCTGTGCCTGCAATCGACGCCGGAGCTACCGCCTGGCTTCTGATCAGTACCGCGCTGGTCCTGCTGATGACCCCGGGGCTCGCCCTGTTCTACGGCGGGATGGTCCGTTCCACCGGCGTACTGAACATGATCATGATGAGCTTCGTGTCGATCGCGCTCGTCACGGTCGCCTGGCTCGTCGCCGGGTACTCCCTCATCTTCGGCGACGACATCGGCGGCGGACTGATCGGCGGGCTCGAGCACCTGGGGATGGTGGGCATCGACCCGACCACCGTCCACGGGCAGGTCCCCGAGATCCTGTTCGCCACGTTCCAGCTGACGTTCGCGATCATCACCGCCGCGCTGATCAGCGGCGCGATCGCCGACCGGGCGAAGTTCTCGGCCTGGATGATCTTCGTGCCCGTCTGGGCTCTCGTCGTCTACGCACCCGTCGCGCACTGGGTGTGGAACCCGCAGGGCTGGATCGCGCAGTTCGGCGCCCTCGACTACGCGGGCGGGCTGGTCGTCGAGATCGTGTCCGGCGCGTCCGGCCTGGCATTGGCACTGGTCCTGGGCCCGCGGCTCGGATTCAAGTCCGAGTCGATGCGCCCCCACAACCTGCCGCTGGTGCTGCTGGGTGTCGGCCTGCTCTGGTTCGGCTGGTTCGGTTTCAACGCGGGCTCGGCGCTCGCCGCCGACGGCACCGCTGCCGCGATCTTCCTGAACACCCTCGTCGCCGGGTGCACCGGGCTGCTCGGCTGGCTGCTCGTCGAACAGAAGCGCGACGGTCACCCCACCACGTTCGGTGCGGCGTCCGGCGTCGTCGCGGGCCTGGTCGCGATCACCCCGTCCTGCGGCACCGTGAGCATGGTCGGTGCGGTGGTCGTCGGCGCCGTGGCCGGTGTGGTCTGCTCGTTCGCCGTCGGCTGGAAGTTCCGCCTCGGGTATGACGACTCACTCGACGTCGTCGGCGTGCACCTCATGGGCGGCATCGTCGGCACGATCCTGATCGGCCTGCTGGCCACCGAGGTCATGACCGGCGGGCCGGAAGGACTGCTGTACGGCGGCGGGTTCGCCCAGCTCGGCAAGCAGGTGCTCGCCGTGGTGGTCGTCGCCCTGTACGCGTTCGGTGTGACGTACGCGCTCGGCAAACTGATCGACCGGATCTTCGGTTTCCGGGTGAGCGCGGAGGACGAGTCCTCCGGCATCGACCTCGCGCTGCACGCGGAATCGGCCTACGAGCACGGCGTGCTCGGGCACGGACCCCACGGCGGCGGCCAGGGCAACAGCGTCTTCCCGTGGATGCACGAGGCCGAACGCCGACGGCAACTCGACGCCGAACGGAAGCAGAAGCCGACCGAGTCCGAGTAACCGCGCAGCTCGTTCGTCGCAGTCGTAGCCGCGGCTACTTCTTCTTCGCTGCCGCCGCCTTCTTCGCCTCGGCCTTCGCGGCCTTCTTGAACTCGCGGACCTCGTGGAGGCTCGTGTCGTCCACGACGTCCGCGATCGAACGCCGGGATCCCTCGGTGCCGTAGTCGCCGGCGGCCTCCCGCCAGCCCTTCGGTTCCACACCGATCTGCTTGCCGAGCAACGCCAGGAAGATGCGAGCCTTCTGATCGCCGTAACCCGGCAGCGCCTTCAGACGTTTCAACACCTCTTTGCCGTCCGGGTCGCCGCTCGTCCACAACGCCTCGACGCTGCCGTCATAGTTCTCGACGAGGAACGCGCACAGCGACTGGATGCGGGTGGCCATCGATCCGGGAAACCGGTGAACCGCCGGGGTCTGCGAGCAGACCGCCGCGAACTCCTCCGGATCCATCTCCGCGATCCGGTGCACCTCGAGGCCGCCGAGCCGGTCGTCCAGCTTCTTCGGACCCGCGAACGCCGTCTCCATCGGAACCTGCTGATCGAGCAACATCCCGATGAGCAACGCCAGCGGATCACTCGAGAGGAGTGCGTCGGCGTCCGGATCCCCTACCAGATTCAACGTGCGTGCCATGCTCTGATCCTGCCATCCCACGATCTGGCGGGTGCGTCTTCTCCTCGACGAACGGTATATCCACAGAGTTATCCACATCACTGCATTACTGCTGGGTAGGTCCGAGCATCGCCGCGATTCCGCCGATCAGTCCGTCGCGCCAGTGGAGGACGTCGTGGCCTCCGCAGAACTCCCGGTACCGCACGTCGTGGCTGGTTTCCAGCAGCAGGTCGCGCACTTCGCGGTGGGGTTCGACGAGCATCCATTCGAGTGTTCCGACCTCGACGCCGAACCGGCTGCCCGACGGTGCCGTGGTGCGGACGCGGTCCTGGAACGTGGTTCCCGTCCCCGACCCGGGCCACCAGAAGGATCCGGACAGGCTGACGGCGCACCCGAACACGTGCGGCGCGGTGAGTGCGAGAAAGCAGGCCGTCAGTCCGCCCAGGCTGCAGCCGGCGGCGATCGTAGACGCCGGGTTTTCGGTGGCAGCCCACTCCCGTCGCAGCCACGGCAGTAGTTCGTCGGCGAGACCGGCAGCGAACTCGGCGCTGCACCCCAGCTCCTCGGTGCGCAGTTCCGGTCCGACGCTGTCGACCATCACGACCAGCGGAACTCGGTGCCCCGCACGTCCGAGCGCGTCGACGGCGCCCGCGATCGGCAGGTCGACCGCCCACGTCCGGCCGTCCAGCATCACCACGACCGGACGATTCTCCGACGCGAGGCCGGGCGGTTCGTAGACCCACACCGACCGTCGCGTTCCCGACAGGGTGAAGGTGGTGTCGTGGAGTCTGCCGCCGCCCGGCTGGTCCGTCCACCAGCGCTGCGCCGGCGCCCCGGGCATCACTGCTTCGGAGCAGTCGCCGGCCTGCACCACCCGTGTGGGCAGCGGGTTGAACGGGTCGGGGTGTGCGCCGGCGAGCACGCTCCGCCACCACTGCCAGCCCGGGGTGTCGCCCGGACCCGACAGCGGTTCCGCGCGGGGAATGAAACGGTAAGCGCCACGCCAGTTCTCGGGGACCTCGATCGACAGCGACCACAGGTCGGTGCCGGCTAGCCGCGACAGTGCCGCCCGTTCCGGCCGGGAGCGGTCGGTGATTCCGTTGGCGTCGAGGTAGACGTGCCGTGTGCGCGACGTGCGCTCGCCGCCTTCCGGGTCTCGCCAGCAGAACGTCGCGACGACACAACCGGGGCCTGCACCGTCCGGTTCGATCAGGGGGCTGCCGACGGCGGCGAGCCGCTCCCAGAAGGCGGGGACGTCTTCGCGCGTGAGGTCGTCGACCGACCGGGTGCGCACGATGCGACGCTCGGGCCCCGGCACTCGCTGCAGCATCCACTTCCCCGTTTCAATGTAGGTAAAGCTAGCCTAAATGAGTTTTGTTACCCGTGCGAAAGAGAGATCCACCGTGAAACTTCGTCGCTCACTGGCAGCCGTCGCTGTCCTCGCCGTCGGGATCGGCGCTGCCGCGTGCTCGTCCGATCCCGAACCCGAGGCCGCGACCGCCGGCACGACCGCCGCGTCCGACCAGAGCTGGCCGCGCACCGTCGCCGACGAGACCGGCAGCGTGACGATCGAGCAGAAGCCCGAGCGGATCGTGTCGACCAGCGTCACCCTCACCGGCTCGCTGCTCGCCCTCGACGCCCCCTTGATCGGCACCGGCGCGCAGAGACCGAGCGACGTGACCGACGAGAAGGGCCTGTTCACACAGTGGGCCGACATCGCCGCCGAGCGCGACGTCGAGACGCTCTATCAGGGGGAGCCCAACGTCGAGAAGCTCACCGCCGCCGATCCGGACCTCATCTTCGTGTCCGCCACGGGCGGCGACTCGGCCCTCGATCAGGTGGACACGCTGAAGCAGATCGCGCCCGTCGTGGTGCTCCGGTACGACGACAAGTCGTGGCAGGACCTCAGCGGGCAGATCGCCGCAGCCATCGGAGCCGAGGACCGGGCGGAAGCCCTCGTCGCGAAGTTCGACCAGCAACTCGACGACGCCAAGTCGGCGATGGGCACCGACAGGATCGCCGCGGCGAACCCCGTGAATGTGCTCGCGTACAACTCCCCGGAGGAGCCGCGGATCTTCACCGCCGAATCCGCCCAGGGCATCCTGCTGGAGCGCCTCGGCTTCTCGCTCGCCGAGCTGCCCGCCGACATCAACTCCGCCGACAAGGGCATCATGGCCGGCCGCAAGGACGTCGTGCCCGTCGGACAGGAGAACCTGCCGCGCGCACTGCCCGGCAACACCACCTTCATCGTCATCGGTGAAGCAGAAGACGCCGACCGGTTCCTCGCGGATCCGACGTTGCAGCAGACCCCGTCCGTGGAGAAGAAGCAGGTGATCGCGCTCGGGAAGGACAGCTTCCGCCTCGACTACTACAGCGCTTCCAACCTGATCGACCGCGTCTCGAACGCAGTGCGATAGCGCTCACCCGGTGTCGGCGCGGCCGATACCGGGTACGCCTACGGTCAAGGGACTCCGGTCCATCGCACGACCCGAAGGACACCTGATGGCCCAGAACGAAGCCAACCGAGCCAGCGGCTTCAGTGGAGCAGTGGATCGTGCAACAGACAGCACCACCTTCGAGCGGGTGGCGCGCGCAGGCCACGTGATGAGCGGGTTCGTCCACCTGCTGATCGCGTACATCGTCATCCAGCTCGCCTTCGGCAGCGGCGGCAACGCCGATCAGTCCGGGGCGCTGGGCACGCTGGCGTCCGAACCCGGTGGCCGGTTCGCGCTGTGGGTGGCGGCGATCGTATTTATCGCGATGGCGCTGTGGCGGCTCGCCGAAACGGTTCTCGGCCCGCACGCCACCGAGAATTCCCAAGGCGACGACGACAAGACGTCCCTGTTGGACCGCGTCAAGGCGTTCAGCCTGGCCGTCGTATACTTCGCGTTCGCGTTCTCGGCGGTCCAGTTCGCGCGCGGCGGCGGCAAGTCCAGCGGCGAGCAGAATGCCGGACTCAGTGCCCGGCTGATGCAGTCCGGCGGCGGAAAGTTCGTCCTGATCGTCGTCGGCCTGGTCGCCATCGGCGTCGGCATCTACCACATCTACAAGGGGGCGGCGAAGAACTTCCTGGACGATCTGAAAGGCACCCCGTCGAAGTTCGTCGAACCGCTCGGAGTGGTCGGGTACGTGGCCAAGGGCCTCGTCATCGCGGGTGCCGGGGTGCTGGTGATCGTGGCGGTCCTGAACTCCGACCCGTCCAAGGCCACCGGCATCGACGGGGCGGTGAAGACCCTGGGCTCGGCGCCGTTCGGGCAGTTCCTCCTGGTCCTCGCCGGACTGGGCATCGCCGCGTACGGCCTGTACAGCTTCGTGATGGCCCGGTACGCCAGGATGTAGAGACACGTCCGGCCGCTCACCCGACGAGGTGAGCGGCCGGACGGCAGCGTCTAGGACTTCTGCAGGTCCAGGCGGGATTCGGTGGCCGCGAGCAGCACGCACGTCGCGACACCGTTCATCGACTTGTCCAGATCCTCCATCGAGGGGAAGCTCGGCGCGAGCCGGATGTTCTTGTCGTCGGGGTCGACGCCACACGGGAACGCCGATCCAGCTGCGGTGAGCGCGATCCCCGCGTCCTTCGCCAGAGCGATGACGCGCTTCGCGGTGCCCTCGACGACGTCCAGGCTGATGAAGTACCCGCCCTTCGGCTCCGTCCACGACGCCACCTTCGATGCCCCGAGACGATCCTCGAGGATCTTCAGGACGAGCGCGAACTTCGGCGCCAGGATCTCGCGGTGCTTCTCCATGTGGGCACGCACGCCGTCGGCGTCACCGAAGAACCGCAGATGTCGCAATTGGTTCAGCTTGTCGGGCCCGATGCTCTTCTTACCGAGGTACTTCTGGTACCAGGCCAGGTTCGCGGTCGAGGAGCCGAAGAAGCTGACGCCCGCACCGGCGAACGTGATCTTCGACGTGGACGCGAACACGAGCGGCCGGTTCGGGTTGCCCGCCTCCGCGGCCATCCCGAGGATGTCCAGCGACGGCGCCGTCTCGCCGACCAGCGGGTGCACGGCGTAGGCGTTGTCCCAGAACAGCCGGAAGTCGGGGGCGGCGGTCGGCATCGACGCCAGCGTCCGCGTGACCTCTTCCGAGTACACCGCGCCCGTGGGGTTGGAGTAGTTGGGAACGGCCCACAGACCCTTGATCTGCGGATCGTTCGCCACCAGCTCGGAGATGACGCCGACGTCGGGGCCGTCCGGGCGCATCGGCACCGGGATCATCTCGATGCCGTAGGTCTCGGTGATCCCGAAGTGCCGGTCGTAACCGGGTGCCGGGCACAGGAACTTGACCTTCTCCTCCTGCGACCACGGTCGCGGGGAGTCGGGGGTGCCGTGCAGCAGGGCGAACACGACGTTGTCGTGCATGATCTCGAGGCTGGCGTTGTTGCCGGCGAGCAGGTTCTCGACGGGAATGCCGAGCAGTTCACCGAAGATGGCGCGCAGTTCGGGCAGACCGGTGAGCCCGCCGTAGTTGCGGGTGTCGGTGCCGTTGCCGTCGCGGAAGTCGCCGTCACCGGGCAGGGTCAGCAGCGCCGCCGACAGGTCCAGCTGCTCGGGCGAGGGCTTGCCGCGAGTGAGGTCGAGCGTGAGCTTCTCGGTCTTCAGCTGCGCGTAACTCGCAGTCTGGCGCTCGTGCTCCGAAAGTAGTTCCTCATGGCTCATCAACCCGATCTGGGTCTGGTTGGTCATCAGGAGCGGCCTCTCACCGACATCGTGGGTCGGGTATGCGAAAGATAGGGGACCCCGCGCACCCGGCAGAGCCCGTTGACCCTTGCTGCCTTCCGGCCCTGGGGGAGTTCACAGGATGCGCGCCGCGCGGGATCCACCACAGAGTGTAGACGGCCCGGAGCCGCGGTCGGGACCCACCCCGGTCCGTGCCGACACCGCGCGTCTGACCACGGCCAGTGCTACCGTCGCCCCCGCATTCGGCCACCTTCGGCAAAGGATCGGGATGAAATTCAGAAGGACAGCACACGCGGTGACACTCGCCGCCGCCGTGGCAGCACTGTCGGCGTGCGGCGGAGGCAGCGACGACGCAGCCACGTCGGACGCGGTGAGCTGGGACGCGGCCGAGCCGTGCACGCTCGCGGACGAAGCGACGCTCGCACCGCTTCTCACGACAGGCGCCGGCGAGGGCACCGCCACCGACAGTCCCGAACGTCGCGCCTGCACATGGGGCAAGCCCGAGGCGCTGAACACGGTGACCGTCACGACCACGAGCGCGCCGGAACCGGTGGACCCGTTGCGCACGATCGACGTCGGCGGACTCGAGGGCCGAGCCCTCGCCGAGAGCAAGTACCAGTGCATCCTCGAGATCACCACCGACTCCGGCACCCTGTCGATCGAGACGAAATTCGGCCTCGACGCCACCGCGAACCCGGACACGTCCTGCGACCGCTCCGTCCCCCTCGCCGAGCACGCCGTCGGGCAGCTGAAGTGGGGATAGAACGGACGACTACCTGGTCGTTTAACGGTGAGCCGCCGTCGTTGGGTATGCTCCTCCACGGAGGATTCGCCTAGTGGCCTATGGCGCTCGCCTGGAACGCGGGTTGGGTTAACGCCCTCAGGGGTTCAAATCCCCTATCCTCCGCCACAGGAAGCCCCTGTGAACTGCCGACAAGCAGTTCGCAGGGGCTTCTTTCGTCGCCGGTGCAGCCCCTCTGGACCCGAAAGTCCTGGCCACAGCACGCGCAATCCGTTATCTCCCTGTTATCGTCTGCGGTGCAGCGTTCGCTGTGCTGTGTGTCGATTCGAGATAAAAGGACATTGGTATGGCGATTCGTCGCACCCGCGCACTGATCGTGGGCCTCGTCGCAGTATTGGCATCGGGCCTCGTGTCCGTCTTGGCCGGAACCGGCATCGCGCATGCCGACTCGGCCGTGATCTCGGTGTACTCACCGTCGATGGACAAGGACATTCCCGTCAAGGTGCTCAAGGCCGCGGGCGGTGGTCCGGCGCCGACGCTGTACCTGCTCGACGGCCTGCGCGCACCGGACGACAACAACGGCTGGCTGATCGAGACCGACGTGGAGAGCTTCTTCGCCGGCAAGCACGTCAACGTCGCCATCCCGTTCGGCGGCGGCGGCACGTTCTACTCGGATTGGCTCCGCGACGACCCGAAGCTCGGCCGGGTCAAGTGGGAGACGTTCCTGACCAAGGAGCTGCCCCCCGTGATGGCTTCGCAGTTCGGCAGCGACGGGGTGAACAACGCGGTTGCAGGTCTGTCGATGAGCGGCACCTCCGCGCTGAACCTCGCCACTCACCGCCCCGATTTCTACAAGGCGGTCGCCTCCTACAGCGGGTACCCGACGGCCAGTTCGCCCGGCTTCGCGCAGGGCATTCAGGTCTCCGTCGCCCAGATGGGCGGCAACTCGTTGAACATGTGGGGCTTCTGGCCTTCGGCTGCGTGGCTTCGCAACGACCCGCTGCTCAACGTCGGCGCGCTGCGCGGCAAGTCCGTCTACATCTCTTCCGGTGCGGGCTCGACGGCGAGCGATCCCACCGTCGACCCGGACAGCGACTCGTTCGACCCGGTCAAGTTCTCGCAGACGGTCCCACTCGAAACCGCGTCGGGCCTGAGCAGCAGCTCCTTCGTCCCCGCAGCGAAGGCCGCCGGCGCGAGCGTGCAGACGCACATCACCGATGACGGCCTCCACACGTGGAACTACTGGCAGGACCGGCTGCACGAGTCCTGGGCCAGCACCCTCGCGCCTGCCCTCGGCACCTCCTAGCCAGGCGTTCGAATCGCCTGACCTGCACGACGGTGGCCCCCGATCTCCGGATCGGGGGCCACTGTCGTTAATCGCGGTGTTTGATGTGGGGTGTGCCGATCGACGACAGCAGGCAGATGCTCGTGCTGGCGGTGGTGCTGTCCACGCTGGCCGGGTACGTCGACGCGCTGGGGTTCATCACGCTCGGCGGGTTCTTCGTCGCGTTCATGAGCGGCAACCTCACCCGATTCAGCGTCAATTTCGCGGACGCCGCGTGGGCGCCCGCCTTGACCGCGGCGGCGGTGATCGGCACGTTCGTCCTCGGTTGCGCCCTCGGCGCCGTGGTCGTGCACCTGTCGGAACGACGGAACCTGGCCGTCCGGACGACGGTGCTCGCGGTGGTGACGGGACTGCTGGTCATCGGATCGGTCGCGGCGACGTTCGGTGCGAGCACCGTGGCCGTCGGCGCCATGCTGCTCGCGATGGGCGCCGAGAACTCCTTCTTCCAGCGCGACGGCGAGGTCACCATCGGTCTCACCTACATGACGGGCGCCCTCGTGAAGATGGGGCATCGGCTCGCGGGGGCATTGTTCGGCGGGCCACGGTGGGCGTGGTTACGACACTTCGCGCTGTGGGTGGGCCTCGTGGTGGGGGCGGTGACGGGCGCACTGGCGCACCGCTGGATCGGGCTGGACGCCCTCTGGTTCGGTGCCGCGCTGTCGGCGGCGCTGACCGCCACCGTCCACTGAGGATCGAGCGGCCTACTCGCCGCCCGCAGTTGTCGTGACCGGGTTGCCTGCGGAGTCGAGGGTCCACCACACGCTGCCGACGGCCTGCCCGTACGCGTCGCCGGGTTCGGTGTCGTCCTTGTAGCGGTACACGGGACGGCCGTTCACGGTGAGCTGATGGGTGCCGTCGGCCGCCGGGATGGTGTCGATGACGACTTCGTGCAGTCCCTGAACCGTCGGGTTCTCGGTGACCGAGGTGACCGGCGGCCACGACTGCAGGCACGTGTCGCGGCACGAACTGGCACCGGAGCCGACCTCGTCGTTGTCGTACACATAGACGGTCATACCGCCGTCGTCGACCATCACCTCGCCGAGTGTCGTCGGTCCCATCTTCAGTACCGGGGTGCCGGGCGCCACGGGCGGGGACGTCGGTCTCGGCGACACCGGTGCGTTTCCGCCCGTGTCGCCGGAGTCGGTGCTGTCGTAGGCGCAACTCGAGAAGGTCAGGCTGACGGCGGCGATCGCTGCCAGCACCCATGTTCGTCTCATGGAGTCCTCGTTCTCTGTGACGGCGAAGTGGCGGGCCTCCGGGGAACCTCTGCGGACCCGTGCATACAGTTCACCTCGAGTTGCGCGCTGGTGCGGGCACTTCGGGCGATGTGACCGGCCCGCACGTGTCGGTCTTCGTGATTACGCTCCATGACATGGGCTGGTACACACCGACCTCGCCGTCGTCCGACCTCGCCGACACCCTGGTGTGCGGGTGGTCGGCGCGCACGGAGGGCAAACATCTGCTGGTCCCGGACGCGTGCATGGACATCCTGTGGATCCGGGGAGTCGGGATCCGGGTGTGCGGTCCCGAAACTGCGGCGTGGTCGTTCACGCTGCCTCCGGGCACCGAATCCGTCGGCGTCCGTTTCCGTCCCGGCGCCGGCGCGCATCTGCTGCGGACTTCGGCCGCCGAGGTCCGCGATATCCGGGTCGGGCTGGGGGACGTGCTCGGGTCCACGTGGGAACGGAAGCTGACCGATCGCCTCGACAATGCCTTCGACTGCGCGGAACGCATCGCCCTGTTCGAGAACGCCGTGCGCGCATGGCGGGACTGCGGGCCCGACGCCGACCCGTTGATCGGCAACGTGCGGCAGGCCCTGGCCCGGCAGTCCTGGAACGTGGGCGCGCTCGCCGACGCCGCCTCGGTCACCGAGCGGCAACTGCAGCGTCGGTGCAACGACGCGTTCGGATATGGGCCGGCGACACTGCGCGGCATCCTGCGACTGCAACGGTTCATGGCGCTGGCGCAGTTCGGGGCGCGAACCGGACTCGCCGAACTCGCCGCCACCGCCGGCTACAGCGACCAGGCGCACCTGTCGCGGGAGTGCCGCCGGATCTCCTCGCTGACCCCGTCCGCACTCCTCGCCAGCGAGGCACCCGACTGGCACGGGGCGGATTCCGTCGTCGATGTCGGAAATGTTCAAGCGCCCGGGCGTTGGACGGGAGAAGAATCGGCAGCATGACCTCGACAACCGAAACCCCCGCCGCCCATTACCGCGACCTCGCCGCCAAGTTCACGAACCGCGTCGGATCCGTGCCCGCCGATCGCTGGGACGACGCGTCCCCGTGCGACGGCTGGACGGCCCGCGACGTCGTGCGGCATGTGATCGACACCCAGCGCTACATCGTCACCGTCGTGGATCTCGAACTGCCGGAGGGTCCGTCCGTGGACGACGATCCGGCTGCCGCGTGGGCGTCCACCCGCGATTCGATGCAGAAGATCCTGGACGACCCCGCCCTCGCGGGCCGCGAGTACGACGGGCACTTCGGCCGCACCGACCTCGGAAAGACGGTCGACAGCTTCTACTGCTTCGACCTGGTGATCCACGGCTGGGACCTGGCCCGGGCCACCGGTCTCGACGAGACCATTCCCGCCGACGACCTGACGTGGGTCGGCGGCGTCGCCGAGGGGCTGGGCGACAACATCCGCACGGCCGGCGTGTGCGGTCCCGCCGTGGACGTGCCCGCGGACGCCGACGAGCAGACCCGGGTCCTGGCCTTCCTCGGTCGCAAGGCCTGACGGTCGGCACCTTCCCGGCAGCACTTGTAACCTCAGGTCATGAGCGTGCCGGGAAGGTTTGCCGCGCTGACTGCGGTGTCACTCGCCGCGGCGCTGCTCGGCGGCGACATGGTGGCGCTGGCCGATCCCGAGCCCCGGGGCACGTCGGGACTGCCGGCCCGCGGCCTCACCACGTCGGCGCCGCTCGCGTCGGCGGTGATGTTCGCCGGGACCACCGGCGAGGCCACCCCGTCGCAGCGGGTTCCGGGCGAGGAGTCGGACGGCATGTCGGCCACCAGCCACGGCTTCGACGAGTATCCGTACATGCGGTACGAGGTCCGGTTTCCCCCGGACACCGACGGCACCGACGTGACCTGGCAGGGACATTCGGTGAATCTCGACGACCTCGCGATGCACGTGTGGGACGAGGAGGCGGACAGCTGGGGTGAGCCGGTCGCGACGGCGCAACCGTCCGCCCCGGGCAGCCCGGTCACCCTGACCGCCCGGATCGAGGATGCGGACTCCGCCCAGATCCTCGTCATCGACGGTCCCCGGCGGGACCGGAGTTTCCGCGACGCCAATGCGACGGCCGATCAGCAGTTCGCCGACCCGGACACGTACGACTTCGCGCTGCAGCACATCACCGACACCCAGTACGTGTCGCGGGACCGGCCCGAGGTGTACTTCGACATGACCCGCTGGACCGCCGACAACGCCGCCGAACGCAAGATCGCCTATTCCATGCACACCGGCGACCTCGTGCAGAGCTGGATCCGCCCGGGAGCCCCCGAGTCCCGTGCCCGGCCCGAGTTCGAGGTCGCGGACAAGGCGATGGCGACGCTCGAGGACGCCGGCATTCCCTACGGTGTCCTGCCCGGCAACCACGACAATCTGTGGAACGTCGGCGGACGGCTCATCCCGGGTGAGCACGAGAAGAACCACGCGCTCTACAACGAGTTCTTCGGGCCGTGGCGGTTCCGCGACCAGCCGTACTGGGGCGAATCCGTCACGGACACCGACAATTCGGCGCATTACGATCTGCTCGACATCGCCGGCGCGAAATTCCTGATGCTCTACATCGGCTACAACCCGCCCGAGCACGCCCTGAAGTGGGCCGAGGGCGTGCTCTCCGACCACCCGGATCGCAACGTGGTGATCGGCAGCCACTACTATCTGGACGAGGACGGCTCGCTGCGAATGAGCGGGTTCGGCGACATCGGGACCAGTGCGGGACAGCAGATCTGGAACCGGCTCGTCGTTCCGTTCGAGACGGTGTTCCTGGTGCTCGCAGGACACGTCGACGGGCAGACCACGGTCACCGACCGGAAGGTGGGCGACACGGACCGGAAGGTCGTGGAGTTGCTGGCCGACTACCAATACTTCACCGTGGAAGGGCTCCGCGAGACCGGTTTTCAGCGGCTCCTGCAATTCGACCTCGACGGCGGGGCGCTCGCCGTCACCACGCACTCCCCCACGCTGAACAGTTTCCGGGTGGAGGACTTCGATCCGCAGCGTCGCTACGAGCCCGGCGACGGGGACTTCGTCACCGATGTGGAACTGCGGGCCGATCTGCCGCGCGCCGTCATCCCCGTGCCCTGAGATGTAACTCGATCAGTTGCGCGACGTAGCTGTCCGCTCAGGGAACTCCTGCGGCGGGCGGCGGGCGGATACACCTGTGATCCTGTTGCCCCAGGGTGAGAGTTGCCCTGTGGGTGGGTAACGGATCAATTGCGTGCACGTGAGCGGTGTCGCCGTCGCATTTTGTGAGTGCTTGCCGGACGTGTCGGACCCCGCTGCCATCATCTGTTCACACCGCGTCGACATCGGATCGGTGAAACGCTCGTTGGCTAGGGGGAGGCGGTGGGTACGAGGTGAAACGGATTGTCGTGGTCAAACTCGAACCCAGTCCTGATCAGTTCGCGGCGCTGGAATCGACATTGGTGTTGTGTAATGACGTTGCCAACGAGGTTTCCGGGTTGGCTCAGTCGATGGGACTGCGGTCGCGACGGGCGTTGCAGGTCGCGCTGTATCCGATGGTGAAGGCGCGGGGGCTTTCCGCGCAGCCGACGTTGCATGTTCTGCGGAAAGTTGCCGACGCGTACACCACCAGACAAGCGAACCTGACCAACGGAAACTACGGTCGGCCAGGGTCGACACGGTATACGACAGTCGCCGGTACCGCAGTCGCATTCCGGCCACATGCCGCCCAACCGTTCGACGACAGGTGCCTGTCGTGGCAAATGGATTCCTCGACCGTGTCGATCTGGACCACCGCAGGCCGGATGCGGGGTGTGCGGTTCGTATGCGCACCGTGGCAACACAAGCTTCTCGCCGACCGCAGAGGTGAAACCGACCTCGTCTACCGCGACGGGTACTTCTACTTGTACGCCACCGTCGACGAAGCCTCACCGGAACCGGCCCCGCCGCCGGACAGCGCCGCGGGCTGGTTGGGTGTGGATCTGGGGATCGTGAACCTCGCCGTCACCACCGACGACGATCCGGCCACCCTGGACGTGCGGTGGTCCGCCGGGGCAGTGACGGCGCGCCGGAAGAAGAACGCCGCCCTGCGCGCGACGCTGCAACGGGTCGGCACGAAATCAGCGAAACGCAAGTTGAAGGCACGGCGACGAAAGGAACAGCGGTTCGCCACCGACATCAACCATCAACTGTCGAAAACTATTGTTGCCAAGGCACAACGCACCGGTCGTGGAATCGCAATGGAAGACCTGTCAGGTATCCGCGACCGGGTACGGCTAGCCCGAGGGCAACGGACCCAACTCCACTCCTGGGGATACGCCCAGCTGCGAGCACAGATCACCTACAAAGCCGAGAGGGCTGGGGTGCCCGTCGCTGTCGTCGACCCCCGGAACACCTCGCGGACCTGCTCGCAGTGCGGGTATTGCGACAAAGCGAACCGGGTCTCGCAAGCAACGTTCCGATGCCGACACTGCCAGTGGACCGGTCACGCCGACCACAACGCGGCCTGCAATATTGCCGCACTCGGGCATCGCACGTACAGGGCCGCCCAATCAACCGTGCCCATAGCAGCCACCCCTCCCGCAGCCAGCGGGAACGTGAGCAGCAAACCCGACCCCTTCAGGGACGAGTAGTTGATATACGCGCTGATCGGACCGGTTCTGCGGATCTTCGGGCGGCCCACGATCGACGGCGCACAGCACATCCCGAAGTCGGGGCCGGTGATCGTGGCGAGCAATCACCTCACCGTCGTCGACTCGTTCTTCCTTGTCCTGATGGTGCGCCGGCGCATCACGTTCGTCGCCAAGAGCGAGTACTTCACCGGGAGCGGCGCGAAGGGGCGGGCGAAACGGTGGTTCTTCACCGCGGCCGGTCAGGTGCCGATCGACCGATCCGGGGCCTCTGCGGCGGAATCTGCCCTGAACACCGCACGGAAAATCCTGGGCGACGGCAAGGTCTGGGGAATCTATCCCGAGGGAACGCGGTCACCCGACGGCCGGCTCCACAAGGGCAAGACCGGAATCGCCCGCGTCGCCCTCGCAACGGGCGCCCCGGTCGTGCCCGTCGCCATGCACGGAACACGGCAGGTCAACCCCGTCGGGTCGGCGATGTGGCGGTTCGGCAAGGTGACGGTGACCGTCGGCGAGCCGCTCGACTTCTCCCGGTACGCGGCACTGCGCGACAACCGGCACGTCGTGCGGGCCGCGACGGACGAGCTGATGCAGGCCCTGATAGCGCTGTCGGGCCAGGAGTACGTGGACGACTACGCGCTCAGGCGTCCGGCGTAGCGACGGCGCGCGTCACGAGATCGGCGATGAGCCGTTCGGTGTCGACCGTCTCGAGCACGCCGGGCAGGGTCAGGTGTTCGACGATGAGCCCACTCATCGCGAGGTAGAGCATGACGACGGTGCTGCGGTCACCGGGTAGCCCCGAGTCGAGATGGAACCCGATGTCGCGCGCCAGATTCTCGGAGATCGTGCGGGTCAACGTGGTCCGCAACTCGGGGCGCCGGACAGCCTCGAGTCGCAACTCGTGCAGTGCGAGGTATCCCGTCCGGTCGCGGGTGATCCTGTCGAACAGCCCCTGCATGTACTCGATCGCGAGCGCGAGGTTCTGCGGCCTGCGACCGCTTTCCTCGATCACCGAGGGGTCGGGTCCCATGCGTTCGTGAATCCGCTTGCCGACCTGGTCGAACAGGTCGTCGCGGTTCGCGAAGTAGTTGGATGCCGTTCCCTTCGGCACCTCGGCCTCGGCGTCGACTGCGCGAAAGGTGAGTCCGCGGGCTCCCTCGCGCGCAAGCACTTCGATCGCCGCGTTCACGAGTGCCGCGCGTCGTTCCGGGTTCTGCGCCATCGACCCTCCTTCACAAAAAGACTTGCAACCACTGCGCACATAGTACTACAACTGGAGTAGTTACCGACTGCGGGAGGACCCACATGCGAAAGCTCGTCTACTACGTCGCCAGCACCCTCGACGGATTCATCGCCGGCGCCGACGGCGCAGACCCCACCGGCACGATCTTCGAGATCGAGGGCGATCACATGCCCGTGATGATCGCCGAATATCCCGAGACGGTCCCCACCCACATGCGGGCACCGCTGGGAATCGACGCCCCCAACCGGCATTTCGACACCCTGATCATGGGCCGCAGCAGCTACCAGCCCGGCCTGGACCTCGGCGTGACCAGCCCCTACGCGCACCTGCGGCAGTACGTGTTCTCGACGACGATCACCGAGTCACCCGACCCGGACGTCGAGATCGTGTCGGGCGATGCGATCGAGAAGGTGCGCGAACTCAAGAAGGAGGACGGCAAGGACATCTGGTTGTGCGGCGGCGGAAAGCTCGCCGCCGCGGTGCAGCCCGAGATCGACGAGCTTCGGATCAAGGTCAATCCCGTGGCGATCGGCACCGGCATTCCCCTGTTCGACGGCGAATTCGGTCCACAGCGGTTCCGGCTGGCCGATAGCCGGGCGTTCGAGAGCGGGATGATCTTCCTGACGTACATCCGCCGATAATCGAAATCCCACCCGCCACTCGAGGCGACACGGGCACCTGACGCATGTATTGATTCAATACGTCAGTAATGTTCGGGGCATGCGCGAACGCCGATACTCGTCCACCAGCCCCGAACACCTGGCTGCAGCCTTGTTCGACGTCGCGGCCGAGTCGGGTCTCGAGGGTGCCAGCGTGCGCGAGGTCGCCAAGAGGGCGGGTGTGTCCATCGGTGCCGTCCAGCACCACTTCTCCACGAAGGACGAGATGTTCGCGTTCGCGCTGCGAACCCTCGTCGACACACTGCTCACCCGACTGTCGGAGATCGACCGCGGCGGCGACCCCGCCCGGGCCCTGTTCTCCGCGATGTCCCAGCTCCTGCCGCTCGACGAGGCGAGGTCGCGGGAGGCGCACGTCCTGGCGGCCTTCGCCGTCCGGGCCGCGACCTCCCCGTCGCTCGCCGAGATCCGGCGCAAAACCCTGTTCACCATCCGCACCGGGCTGTCCGCCGTGCTGATCAGGATCGGCACACCGGAAGCGGAAACCCGTGCGGCGCTTCTGCTCGCCACCGTCGACGGCCTCGCCCTCGACGCGATCGGCAGTCCGGCGCTGTATCCGCCGGAGTACCTCGAGCACGCGCTCGACATCCAGATCGGCATGATTCTGCAGGGCGCCGACGCCGCGCCGTCGTCGTCGATCGAACTGGCCAGCTGACCCCTCGGCCGATGTCACATCCGTCTCACCTGAACGAACCGCTGTCACATCCGGCGGGTGCGGGTCGGTTCGCGCCCAGCCCGTCCGGCGACCTGCACCTCGGCAACCTGCGGACGGCCGTCCTGGCGTGGCTGTTCGCCCGCTCGACCGGCCGGCGGTTCCTGCTGCGCGTCGAAGACCTCGACCGCGTCCGCGAGGGTGCCCGGGAACGGCAGTTGACCGACCTCACGAAACTCGGGCTCGACTGGGACGGCGCCGTCGTGTCGCAGTCGCACCGGCTGCAGCGCTACGAGGACGCCATCGCGAAGCTCCACGCCGCCGGCCTGACATACGAGTGCTTCTGCACGAGAAGAGAAATCCAGAAGGCGGCATCGGCACCCCACTCCCCCCAGGGCGCCTACCCGGGGACCTGCCGCAACCTGACCCCGGACGAACACGCGGACCGGCTCGCCGGCGGACGCCCACCCGCCCTGAGACTGCGCGCCGACGTCACCTCGTACACCATCGACGACGTCCTGCACGGAAGCTATTCCGGCATGGTGGACGACCTCGTGCTCCGTCGCGGCGACGGCACGCCCGCCTACAACCTGGCCGTGGTGGTCGACGACGCCGCCCAGGGAATCGATCAGGTGGTGCGCGGCGACGACCTGCTCTCGTCCGCGCCGCGCCAGGCGTACCTCGCGGGACTGCTCGGACTGACCGCCCCCACCTACGCGCACGTCGCGCTCGCACTCAACGAGGACGGCAAACGGCTGGCGAAACGCGACGGTGCCGTCACCCTAACCGACCTGAAAGCGTTGGGACGCAGCCCCAGCGACGTCCTCGGTGTGCTGGCGACGTCGCTCGGACTCGCGGCGCCGGGCGAGGTCGTGGATCTCGGGATCGTCCTCGACCGCTTCGATCCCGCCCGCCTGCCGCGCGAACCGTGGGTGGTCAGGCCCCCGACGCCGCAGCAATCACCATGATCAGGAAGAACACGATCCACGCGACGATGTAGGTTCCGCCGATGACGATTCCGGCGATCGCGAGCCCGCGGCCCTCCTGACCGGACTTCTTGATCTGACCCAGCGCGATGACGCCCAAGACGATTCCGACGATGGAACCGAGACCGTAGAAGCAGCCGCCGACAATCGAGGTGATCAGGGACGCGATCGCGAAACCGTTCGTCCCGAGCGACTGCGGGTAGGGCGCGCGGTACGGATTCGGTGCGCCGTACGGGTTCGGTGCGCCGTACGGCGGGGCGGGACCGCCGTACTGGCCTTGCGGTCCGTACTGATTCGGGGCGGCGTAGGGGTTGGGTCCCCCGTACTGCTGACCCTGCGCCCCGTACTGGTCGCCGCCGTACTGATTCGGCGCCGCATACGGATTCGGCGGCGTCCCGTACGCACCCGGCTGCTGGTAGTCGGGGTACTTCTCGGTGGGCGCCGAATAGGTGGGATAACCGGATTCGTCGACCCCGTAGCCGTCGCGCGGTAAACCGGGCACCTCACCGTAAGTCGGTGGTGTTTGCCCGTTGTACGGATTCGAATCGTCCGATCCCCCAGAATTAGTCACGATAACCAGCGTAAAGCATCAAAACCGCAGGAGAAGAAGCAGACCAAAGGGAGGCGAGTAAAGGATTGTCCACGTAGTGTTTATTCGCACTGTCACGCGCGAGCGCTCAACTCTTGCTGAGGGGATCACATGACGACTGGTGGACACGACCCAAACGACAAACCCGAAGGCGGTGACCAGGGCGGATACCCCCCGC
>RRBB01000529.1:0-2332 GCA_006543605.1 Rhodococcus sp. WS4 | reverse complement strand
TTTAAGGTCGAATTCGGGGGTGGGACGATGATGGTGATGACCGCACAACCACCCCTGCCGCTGATTCCCGCCGGCGCCGTCGAGATCGGTGCCGCGGCCGCGATGATCGAGGACGACGACGGGGGCCGGATCTTCCTGCACGGCACCCTGGCCTTCGCCTGGGACGCCGGCGACACCGCCGCACGGCGATTCGCCGCGGTGTCGTTGATGCGGATCAAGGCCGGCACCCAGGTGCAGATCGCGGCCGCGTTCGGGACGTCCCCGTTGACCGTGTGGCGCTGGGAGCGGACCCTGACCGAGGCCGGCGTGACCGGACTCGCCCCGCAGCGCAAGGGGCCACGCCGCGCCTCCAAACTGACCCCCGAGATGATCGCCACGATCGGCGAGCTGCGCGGGCGGGGCGGATCCCTGCGGGCGATCGGCGACCGGGTCGGGGTGTCCGAGGCCACCGTCCGCCGAGCCCTCGCCGACACCGACACCGACACCGAGGAGGGCGGCATCACAACGGTTCCCGCTGCGTCACCGGAACCCGAGCCCGTGGCCGAGCCCGTGGCCGAGACCGAACCGGGGTCCGGGACCGGGGACCGGCAGGCGCCGGTGCTGGCGGAGCCGGTCGACCGGAGCGATGAGCGGGTCGCGGCGGCGTTCGGGCTGATCTCCTCTGCGCCGCCGGTGTTCACCGGGTGTGCCCGGGCCCCGCTGGCCGGGTTGGTGCTCGCGCTGCCGGGGTTGGCCGCCACCGGGCTGCTCGAGACGGCGCACGTCACCTACGGTGCCACGTTCCCGAACGGCTTCTACTCGTTGGACACCATGTTGTGCGAGAGTGTGTTCCGCGCGCTGCTCGGTGAGGCCCGCGCGGAGGGCGCCGCGCGGATCGACCCGGTCGCGTTGGGCCGGATCCTGGGGTTGGATCGGGCGCCGGAGGTCAAGACGATCCGCCGGAAGATCGGTTACCTCACCGAGGCCGGCAGGGCCGGGCAGTGGATCGCGGCGATGGCCCACCGGCATGCCCGGGCCCGGCCCGAGCAGTCGGCGGTGCTCTACGTCGACGGGCACGTGCGCGCCTATCAGGGCACCCGCAAGATCGCGAAGACCCACGTGCCGCGGCTGAAGTTCCCGGCCCCGGCCACGGTGGAGACCTGGGTGTCCGACGCCGCCGGGGATCCGCTGCTGGTGGTGCTCGCCGACCCCGCCGCCTCCCTGGCCGCCGAGCTGCGTCGGCTGATCCCGGACCTGCGGGCGATGGTCGGCGACGACCGGCGGGTGCTGGTCGGGTTCGACCGGGGCGGCTGGTCCCCCGCGCTGTTCGCCGACCTCGATGCGGCCGGGTTCGACACCCTGACCTGGCGCAAGGGCCCGACCGCCGACGTCGCCGAGGACCTGTTCGCCGAGCACACCCACACCGACGAGGCGGGCCGAACCCACCCCGTCACCCTCGCCGACACCGATGTCGAACTCGAGATCGCCGACGGGCCCCGGGCCGGACAGGTGTTCGCGATGCGTCAGATCAGCCTGCGCGATCCGGCCCGGTCGCGGCAGCTGCACATCCTGACCACCCGCCGCGACCTGTCCGCGGCCCAGATCCGCTGGCGGATGGGTTCGCGGTGGCGGCAGGAGAACTACTTCCGCTACGCCCGCATGCATTTCGACCTGGATTCGCACGACTGCTACCGGGTCGGCGACGACGACGGCGACCGGATGGTGCCGAATCCGGCGAAGAAACCCGCCTACCAGGCGGTGGAGAAGGCGCGCCGGGAGCTGCGCCGGGCCGAGATCGACCGGGACACCGCCCTGTTGGCGGCGTCCTCACCGGCACCGGGCTCGAGCATCCTCCTCACCAACGAGACTCTCGCGGAGATCAGCTCCGGAGTCGATACCGCCCAGGCCGTCGTCGATGCCGCGCTCGCCACGCACAAGGCGATCCCGGCCCGGCTCCCGCTCGCGCAGGTCAACCCCGACCAGCAGGTGCTCGAGACGGAAACCAAGCTGATCCACCACGCCATCCGGATCGCCGCGTTCAACACCGCACAATCGTTGGCCCGCGCCGTCCGCGTCGGCACCGGCTACGCCCGCGCCGCCGACGAGGCCCACACCCTGATCCGCACCGCCCTCGCCGGGTCCGGCGACATCGTGCCCGACCCGGCAACCGGCACCCTGCACATCCGGCTCGACCCCCTCCCAACCCCGAGGCAGACCGACGCCATCGCCGAACTCTGCGCACTGCTCAACGACACCGGCACCGTCTACCCCGGCACCGACCTGACGCTGCGCTACAGCATCAAACCCCACCACTGACCCTGCACGTATTCCGACGCCATGTCCGGAGTCCTGG
>RRBB01000528.1:0-2332 GCA_006543605.1 Rhodococcus sp. WS4 | reverse complement strand
CTATAATAGTCGTCGTCGGCACTCGTCGATCGGCATGCTCAGCCCGGACGACTACGAACAATCGCTGTCCGCGGTCGTTCCGGATCGAGCCGCTTAATCCCCTGTCCACCGTTTGGGGGGAACCTCAATCGGACGGGGGATGTGGTGCGGTGGCGGGAGCGGCCGGGTGGTGGGCCGGTGCTCGAGTATGTGGGCCGTTCGGATCTTCAGGTGAAGATCCGGGGGTTCCGTGTCGAACTCGGCGAAATCGACGCTGCGCTGACGCGGCATCCCCGCGTCGCGTTCGCCGTGACCCTCGGCCGCACCGCCCCGTCCGGGGACACCGTTCTGGTGTCCTACATCCTGCCGTCCGGTGACGCCGAACCCGACGTCGGCGAATTGACCGACCACGTGCGCGGCTTCGTGCCCGCGCACATGGTGCCCGCGACGATCGTGATCCTCGACGAGCTGCCGCTCACCCCGGTGGGCAAGCTGGACCGCGACCGTTTACCCACCCCCGAATTCGCGGTCGTACGCACCTTGTTCCGGGCGTCGAACAACGCGACCGAGCACACCGTGGCAGGCGTCTTCGCCGAGGTGCTCGGACTCGACCGGGTCGGCCTCGACGACAACTTCTTCGACCTGGGCGGCAATTCGCTCAGCGCGACCCGCGTCGTCGCCCGCATCAACTCAGCGCTCGGTGTCGGCTTGGGGGTCCGGGAACTGTTCGAGGCGCCCACGGTGGCGGCGCTCGCCGCCCGCGCCGCCGCCGATCGCCACACCGCGGCGCGTCCCGCGTTGACCGCGGGCCCGCGCCCCGATCGGGTGCCGCTGTCGCTCGCGCAGCAGCGGATGTGGATCGTCAACCAGGTCGACACGACCTCACCCGCCTACAACGTTCCGATCGCGCTGCGCCTGTCCGGTGCTCTCGATATCGAAGCACTGCGCGCCGCATTTGGTGACGTCGTCGAACGGCACGAGCCGCTTCGCACCGTCTACCCCGGATCCGCGAACGGCCCGCACCAGGTGGTGCTGCCCGCGGATCGGGTGACGCTCGACCTCACCCCGGTCATCGTGTCCGACGAGGCGGCGCTGCGCACCGAGTTGGTGCCACTGGCATCGGCCGAATTCAACGTGAGCCGCGACGTCCCGATGCGCGCCGCGCTGCTACGGATCGGTCCGGATGAGCACGTGGTAGCCCTGGTGCTGCACCACATCGCCGCCGACGGATCGTCGATGGCGCCGCTCGCCCGGGATGTGATGGTCGCGTACACCGCACGTACGCACGGGCGTCCGCCCGCGTGGGCGCCGATGCCGGTGCAGTACGCCGACTTCGCGCTGTGGCAACGCCGCACACTGGGCAGCGACACCGACCCGAACTCGCCGATCTCAGCGCAGCTGGACTATTGGCGCCGGACCCTCGACGGGATGCCCGAACTGCTCGATCTTCCGACCGACCGCCGGCGACCGCTGCAGCGGTCCTCGCACGGCGCCACCGTGCCTTTCGTGATCGGCGCCGACCTGCACAGGAAGCTGTCCGAGCTTGCCCGGAACCATGATTCGACGCTGTTCATGGTCGCGCACGCCGCACTCGCCGTTCTGCTCGGGCGGCTGAGCGACGCGACGGACCTCGCGGTGGGCACGCCCGTCGCCGGTCGCGGCGACGCGGCACTGGACGAGATGGTCGGCATGTTCGTCAACACCGTGGTGCTGCGGACCCGCGTCGCACCCGAGCGTTCCTTCACCGACCTGATGGCGCACGTCCGCGAGACCGATCTCGGGGCGTTCGGACACTCGGAGGTGCCGTTCGACCGGGTGGTGCAGGCGGTCGACCCGGTGCGGTCGACCGCCCACGCCCCGCTGTTCCAGGTGATGCTCGAATTCCAGAACACCGAGGAAAGCCGCCTCGAACTGCCCGGGCTGACCGTCGAGGTCGTCGACGCCGGTGTCGAGGTCGCCAAATGCGACCTGTATCTGACTCTGAGTGAGAACGTCGATGGAACCGGAGCGCCCGCCGGGATGTCCGCGGCATTCGGTTTTGCCACCGACGTCCTGGACGCGGATACCGTGCGCGGTTTCGCGGACCAGTTCGTCCGGATCCTCGACGCGGTCACGGCATCGCCCGACCGCCCGATCGGCGACATCGAGGTCCTCGGTGCGGCTGAGTTGGAGTTTCTGACGCCGGTGGTGGGTGAGGTGTCGGGTCCGGAGGTGACGTTGCCGGGGTTGTTGGCGGCGGCTGTGGTTGCGGATCCGGGTGCGGTTGCGGTGGTGTGTGGGGGGCGTTCGCTGACGTATCGGGAGTTGGATGAGGCGTCGAATCGGTTGGCGCGGGTGTTGTTCGAGGCGGGGG
>RRBB01000527.1:0-2350 GCA_006543605.1 Rhodococcus sp. WS4 | reverse complement strand
CGTCGAGGTCGAGGTCGGGGCCGTCGACGTCGGCGGGGCCGGTGTGCGGCGGCGCCGAGATCAGCACGCTGCCGTCCACCTCACGCACCACCGGCGCATAGCCGGCCGCGCGCAGCGCGGACAGCGTCGTGTCGGCGCCGGTGCGGGAGGCCAGCACCGTCGGCGCCAGGGTGGCCAGTCCCAGCTTGCCGAGTTTCCGGTTGCCGACCAGCTCGCGCAGCAGCGTCGGGTCGTCGGCGACGATCGCGCACCCGAGTTCGATCACCCCCAGCTGCCCGTGGGTGCGGGCCACATCGCCGATCAGGTACTCCAACGCCTGCGGCAGGCCCGCCGGCGCGATCGACGCCAGCTCCCCGATCAGATCCTGGGCGGTGCTCCCCCGATCGAACGCGGCCCGGATGCTGCCGGGGGTGAACCGCCACGTCGTGGCCGCCCCGCGGGACTCCCGGTCGGCGACGCTGTCCAGCAGGCGCGACAGGCCGGTCGCCGGCGGACCGAGGACGACCGCGGTGAGATCGGCGCCGATCACCGCGGATGTGTGGGCGCCGGACAGCAGCTCCGCCATGACAGAGGTGAGGGTGCCGGCGGGCAGGGCGCGGCCCAGCGCGGTGGCGGCGCCCAGCGCCAGCAGACCGAGCAGCTCGGCCTCGCGGACCGCCGCGGTCAGCGCGTCGCCGATAATGTCCTCCCCGATCAGCGGTGCCCGCCAGCCCAGCAGACCGGCCAGTTCCTCTATGTCCGACACGCCCCGGCCGGGCCCCACGGTGGCGTACACGTCGATCAGTTCGTGACGCAGGTGCCGATACACGGCGCTCTCGCCCAGCTCGGCGGCCGTACTCGCCTCCATCAGCACCGAACGGTCCGACTGCCACCAGGTGTCGATCAGGACGCGTCCCCGGGTCGCGGCGTCGGCGGCTCGCCACCCGGGCGCCGCGGGACCGGGGATCAGGCCGGGCGAGGGCGGCGGCGGCGGCCGCTTACGTCCCCGGCTCTTCGCAGGCGCCGGTGGTGGTGCCGGGGCGAGCACCCCGGTCGACTGGGCCAGCTCCACGACGAGCCGCACCTCGTCGACCTCGACGTCCCAGGTCTTCGCGACGGTGCGCAGCGCCCGCAATCCCACCGCACCCGACTTGATCAACGGAATCGGGTCGGTCGCCGCCGTCTCCCCCAGCTCGGTGACCCGCTCGATCATCCGCAGCGCACGCGCGGCGGCCTCGGCGTCCACGTGCTCGGCCGGCACCGGATGATCCGCGAGCCGCGGCGGTTCCGGATGGAACGGCAGCCGCCACTGCTTCCCGCGCAGCGCCAGCGACACCTCCAACGGCAGATACGCGGCGCCGTCGTAGCTCGGCCACAGCACCCCACGCGCAACCGCCCAGTCCCCGGGCTGGTCTCGCGCGCCCGCTCGATGCGACCCGAAGTGCGTCGGGAAGTATTCGAGTGCGGCATCCTGCTCGGCGCAGGCGATCAGCAGCTCCCGCTCCCGCGGCGGCGCGCCGTCGACGAGGGTGCGCACCGCAGCAGGGTCGCGGAAGAAGGTGGCGAGGCGATCGACCAGCACCGTCTTGGCACCGTCACCGCGCAGCTGCAGTGCCGCGGCCACCCCGCGCAGCACCGCAACGGTGGTCTCCTCGAGCAGCACCCGCACCGGCGGACCCAGACCGACCCCCACCGGCGGGAACTGGGCGGGTGTGGTGATCTCGCCGCCGGGTGTGACCAGTGTCAGGGCGCGCTCGTGCAGGTCGTCGAGGAATGGCTGGACCACCTGCGGGTCGCTGCCCAGCCACAGCGACGCCCCGGCCCCCGTGACCGGAAGCCCCAGCTGCTCGATCAGGGTGAGGGCGCCGAGCACCTCGGTGTGCGGGCGCGGCAGGCGAGTGTAGGCGAGCACGATCGACTCCCGACCGCCCAGGCGGACGGCCAAATCGGCGAGGTCCGCGGGCCACGGCAACGACAACGCCCCCGGCCGCCGGCGCAAGACCGCGGCAACCCGCTCCTCGTCGAGTGACCTCAAATGGGTGAGCAACGCGTCGACGTCATGAACCGGCACCGGCCCGACACTAGTGGGTGCCCCATCACGTCGGGGGCGGCAGGATCATCGACGGCATAAGGCTCTGCGGTCGAGCACCACACGAACCGGATTTCTATGCGGTGAGGACACGCCCCGCCGCACCCTTCGACGATGCCTCACCGAGTGCGGTACGCGGGCAAGCCGGGTGTCTTTCACGCCAACCCATACGCCGCATTTCGTCCTGCCCCCACCCCAGTGGGGAGCACTTTTGCCCTCTTCACCTGGTCTTTTCCTTGTGCTCCCCACGCTCCCCACTCAGTTGGCACAGATCTCCCGTAC
>RRBB01000526.1:0-2366 GCA_006543605.1 Rhodococcus sp. WS4 | reverse complement strand
GCGGCCGGCGATCTGTCTTGGGAGGGGCACGCGGGTGATCTTCTGATCGTGCCCGACGCGCGGCACAGCCTCGAAGCGTTGGTGGACTCGGCGGTCTGTTGACGGTCGCGAAGCTGTCGTGACCCCCCACACCGGCAGCCCGGGGTTGCCGGCCGGCCCCGGCGCATCGCTTCCGATGCCGCCCGACGATGCGGGCCGCGACATCACCTGATGGGTCGAGAGCAGGCGCGGTGCCGGGCGAGCCCGCAGAGCGTGACCTATACCGAGCTGTTCAACTTCTGCTGCGACATGTTCGGGGAACCGCGGCAGCGCGGCACCTCGCACGCGGTGTCAAGATGCCGTGGGCGGGCGACCCGCGAGTGAACATCGAAGAAAGGTAGCGGCGGCAAGGCCAAGCCCTATCAGGTTGGTCAGGTCGTCATCGCATACGACAAGCTCACGAAGGAGGCTGACAATGGCTGACGCATCGCACTACACCTATCGGGTGACCTGGTCGGAAGACGACGGCGAGTTCGTCGGGGCCGTCGCCGAATTCCCGTCGTTGTCGTGGCTGGCGGAAACGCAGGCCGAAGCACTCGACGGTGTCCTCGGTGTCGTCCGTGACGTGCTCGAGGACATTGCCCTGACCGGGCGAGCAACCGCCAGTCCCGATCGCTGATCGTCCCTACAGCGGCAAGTTCATGGTGCGCACTTCTCCGCAGGTGCACCGGACCCTGGCGATCGAAGCCGAAGAACAGTGTGTCTCGCTCAACATGCTGGTCAACCAAAAGATCACGGCTCCGGCTACGCCTCGGTCAGCAGCGGCCGGTGCTGTCTGATAGGAGGTCACCGGCAAAGTTGTGGACTTTAACAACTTTGCGCTGCAAGTACTTTCGCCGGACCCGTCATAGGCTGCATGTGCTTTGTGTCCAACGAATGGGCGCACGGGGAGGCCACGCTTCGCGTGGCAGCACATGAGAGGGCCGACAGGTGAGCAATTCACATGCCTCGGTCTTGGGGGCTGTTACCGGGGCGGGAGGGTCGTCGAGTTTCCGGGTGGGTAGGTAGCGCGGCGGCGTTCTCGAAAACGTGCCCGGTGGTGCTCCATCACGACTTCGGATTCGGTGCGGATGCTACTTGGGTGACGGGCGATCGCGTATTGGAAGGCGGCGCTGCGTCGACGGAGGAAGGTGGCCTGCACCGTCGCCGTGTCGTCGGCGAAAAGGTACGCCGCGGCACCGTCGCAGCCGAGGAGGAACTGCCCGTACGCCCGCCGCACCGGCGCCTCCTCGTCGAAGATCACCGGCAGCACCACGTCGTCGACCAGGTGGAACGGGAAACGAATGAGCCGGTAGGCGGCCCGCATCAACGCTCGCGCCGCGGCGCCCAGTCCCATGGTCCGATCGTAACGCCGGCACGGGCCGTGGTGACACCGTCACCGGGCCGGGTCCCGACGGCGCCGGCCCCACCCGCAGTGGGAATGGAAACAAGAACCCACGGCGGTGTCCGGGCGCCCGGTGTCGCCCGAGGCAGAGGCCGCCCTATTCCAGACTCGAGCCGCCGGGACGTGCCGCGTCAAGGAGCCGGTCTCGCATCCACACGTCGATGCGTTGGCCGGCCTTGGCGGCCGCGGCCACGCACAACGCATGTTCTGCGTCGGTCAACCTGAGGTTGGTGATGGTTGTCGGCCCCAACCCCGGCTCTGCGGTGAGCCGGTGCTCGGTGACCTGTCGGAGGATGTGCTGACGCAGTTGGTCGAAGTCCACCGGGAGGACCTCGCCGAGCAACCGGGCGCCGGTGGATTCGCGGTCGTCGATGAGGGCGAGGAGGATCTGTTCGGTGCCGATGCGCTCGTGGCCGAGCAGCGAAGTTTCGCGCAGGCTCTGTTCGAGGATCCGTTTGGCGTGCCGGGTGAACGGGATGTGCCCGGATCGGACCTGCTCGCCTTGACCGGTGGTGAGTCGGCTGTCGAGGACTGCCGCAGACACACCGAACGATTCCAGCGATCGCGCCGCTGCGCCGTCATGTTCGCGGATGAGGCCCAGCAGGATGTGCTCGGTTCCGAGATAGTCGTGGTTGTGGGCCCGGGCCGCTTCGGATGCCAGGACGACGGTGCGGCGTGCTTGGTCTGTAAACCTCTCGAACACCGTTGCTCCCATCGGATTGGTCGCTGCATGCGGTTACCCATGTACCCGTTGTTTACACCCATTGCAGGCTCGGGCGTGACGGAACCTGAGGCGCAGGATCAAGTGTCGAGACCGGGGTCTTCGACGTGAGGTCTTCGGCTCGAGGTTGCAAGGAGCTGTCGGTACCCCGTCGGCGCGGCGATGGCGTTTGGCGTCGAACCGGGCGATCACGGTTTGGTCGGCGAGCCCACGACCCGCCAC
>RRBB01000525.1:0-2396 GCA_006543605.1 Rhodococcus sp. WS4 | reverse complement strand
ACGGGTACGTCGCGATCACCGGGCGGATCAAGGACATGGTGATCCGGGGCGGCGAGAACGTCTACCCGCGGGAGATCGAGGAGTTCCTCTACACCCATCCCGACATCCTCGACGCCCAGGTGATCGGGGTGCCCGACGCGAAGTACGGCGAGGAACTGATGGTGTGGGTGCGGATGAAGGACGGCGCGGCTCCTCTCGATGCGGCGGCGGTGAAGGAGTTCTGCACCGGGAAACTCGCCCACTACAAGATCCCGAAGTACGTGCACGTCGTCGACGAGTTCCCGATGACCGTGACCGGCAAGGTGCGCAAGGTCGAGATGCGCGAGCAGTCCCTCGACCTGATCGGGCGCACCTGATCCGCCTCGTCACCTGGTGCGCAGCAACGCGGCGACGGCGTGCTGCCCGCGGCGTTCGTATTCTGCAGGGCCGTCCCGCCGTCCGCGTCCTCGATGGACGGATCGGCGCCCGCGTCGAGCAGCAGGCGGATGACGTCCTGGTAGCGGTCGGAGCCGTCGCCGTAGACCACGGCCTCGAGCAGGGCCGTCCAGCCGGCTCGTTGACGTGGTTCACCGGCACAACCGCCTCGATCAGCATCCGCACCGTCTCGACGTGGCCGTGCTCGGCCGCCGGGATCAGCGCGGTTCCGCCGAACCGGTTGGTGCTAGTGACGTCGGCGCCACCTTCGAGGGTGAGCGCGATAATCTCGTTCAATCCCTCCGCGCCTGCATAAGGAACGGCGAGTCCTCGCGTGCATCCTTCGCGTCGACGTCCGCCCCGGATTCGATCAGCACACGCGCGGCACCGACGTTGCCGGCCTTGGTGGCCGCGATCAACGGGGTCCGGTTCTCCGGGCCTCGCGCCTCGAGGTTCGCTCCGGCGTCGAGCAGTGCCCGCACAGCGGAAGTGTCGTCACGCGCGACGGCGTCGAACAGCGCGCTCCATCCCCGGCGTCGACACGGGGGCGGCTCTTCAACCCAGTGCTCCGGCGATCGCGTCGAGACCGGCGGCCGCGCCGGCCTGATCCTTCATCCCGTCGGGAGCGCCGCCGACGCCGATACCCGCGATCGACGCGCCGGCGGACTTCACGCTCACCCCGCCGGCGAGGAACAATGTTCCGGGAAGGTCGGCGACCATCGCGCCGTCGCCCTTGGCCCGATCGCTCAGATCGCTGGTATTCGCGTCGAACGCGGCAGCGGTGTACGCCTTCTTACGGGCTACCTCCAAAGTGTGCTGAGCGGCATTGTCCCCGCGCACATGGCCTGCACGTTGCCGGCGCGATCGACCACCGACACGGTGACGAAGCCGAGCCCGCCGGCCTGGCACTTCGCGAGCGCCGCCGGCGCGGCGACCTACGCAGTGGCGATACCGAGACGGTTCTGGCTCACCACGCCGTCCGCCGTCGATCGGGGCGGGCGCGGCGGCGGCCGCGACCGAGTGGACGTCGTCGTCGCCACGTCGGTCGCGGATGTGCCGCACGCCGAGGTGGCGACGATCGCGGCGAGCGGGATGGTGATCGCCAGAATGCGGGGCAGGCGGTGGAAGGTGCGCATCGGAAGGCCTTTCGGCTGACGTGACCAGCGTCTACGTAGATCTCATACTGTCTGCCAGTGGTGTGGCGGGCGTGGGAGATGTACGTGTGTCACGGCTACCCGCATCACCGTGCGGTGGTGTGGGTTTGACCGTGTCCCACACCGACGCTTGTGGTGCAGGAACTTGCTGTTTCGGATTCACCCCCAACCGCCGTGTTGTGGTGGGTAGGCTGTGTCGGACGCGGCGGTGCCGTGGTCTGCTCGGGGTGGGGCCGTTCTTGTCGCGGCATTTGCGCACCGGCGCGTGTTCGGCGGCCCGGACCGCGGGCATCTGCCCACGCCGGCGGGTGGCTTTGTTTCTGCCGAGCAGTGCGCGTTTGGCCAGGTTCACCCCGGCGAGGTGGTCGCGGTTGCCGCCGACCCGGCAGGCCGGGCACCAGGCGGTGTGGTAGCCGCCGGGGCGGGAGAGGGGTTCGTCGCAGCCCGGACACAGTGCGGAGGAGCCCCGGGCGTGCACCGAGACCACGGTGATGCCGACACCTGCGGCGATGTGCGCGAGCGCGGCGACCGTTTGGCGGCGGGCGGACTGCGCGGCCCGGTTGTTGTTGACCCGTCCGTGTCCGCGGGTCTCGAGGGTGGTGAGATCCTCCACCGCGATCACCTGCGCGCCCGCGGCGGTGGCGTAGTCAGTGGCCTGGCGGGCGAAGTGGAAGGCCAGTTCCCGGTTGATTTTGCCTCTCTTGATACCCACTGCGGTCCGGTGGGCGTTCAGGACGGCGATCTTCGCCTCCAGCTGAGCGCGGGCCTCGGGTGGGGCGGTGGCGGCCAGTCGCGTCAGCCGGGCCGCCTTGTGGTGCAGCAGCTGCC
>RRBB01000524.1:0-2417 GCA_006543605.1 Rhodococcus sp. WS4 | reverse complement strand
ATGTGCTCGCAGTTGTCGAGGACTATCAAGGTGTGCCGGGGGCGCAAGTAGTCGGTGAGGACCAACGGGGCGGGGGCTGACTGCTCGCGAATCCCGAGTGCATCTATCAGCGTGTGCGGCAGCAGGTCCGGGTCCTTCAAGGAAGCCAGTTCGACCAGGCAAACCCCATCCGGGAAGGCGTGCCGGAGATCATGGGCCACCCGCAGTGCGAGGCGGGTTTTGCCGACCCCGCCTACCCCGGTCAACGTGACGAGCCGGTCGGCGGAGAGAAGCTTTCGGACAGTCTGGGTCTCGGATCGACGGCCTACGAAACTCGTCAGATCCGCGGGCAGGTTGTCCGGCTGGTTCGCCGACCGTGAAGCCATGGTCCGACCAGACTAACGCTCCGGTCCGACCGGGAGCGGTCGGGCCGGAGCGCGAATAGGTAATGGGATACGTCATTCACACAATGTCCCCCGGGGTGGTCCACAGGCAGGCTGTACAGGCACATCAAACCTAGTCCACTGCTTTGGGAGGCCCCGATGACCGCGACCATAGCCACCGAGATCGATGTCCTTGACGTCGAGGCGGCCGGGCCTGGGGCCCGCTGGGAGACTGCGGTCCGCGATGTCTCGGGGCCCATGACGGTGCAACACCGCAACAGGCGGGGCAATGCCACTCGCTTGCGTTCGCGAGAGGTCGGCGACCTCCAGCTCGCGGACTGGGACTGCCCGCCCCTGCACAGCGTGCTGTCGCTGGGTAACGATCGTGCCGCTGAGCGCGATGTCGTCGTGGTCGTGGCAGGTGACTGGGGCGACGAGCGACTTTCCTTTGCGGGCACGGATGCCGCGCCGGTGAACGGGACAGTGGTCGTGGCGACCGGCGGTTACGACGGTGACGGCTTCTCGGTGCCGGAGCGGGTCAGGAAACGCACGCTGACCCTGCCGCGGGCCGCGCTGCTGGCAGCTGGTTGCGACGCGAACATTCCTGGCTGCCTCGTGCTCGAGCAGGACCGGCCGCTGGTCGGCGTTCTGTTTACGACCCTTGACCAGGTCTGGAGCCGGCTACCAGCCATGCATCCCTCGGAGATCGAGGCGGCCCGCCGGGCGCTGGTGGCACTGACTGTCGGCATCATCCGCGCAGAGACCGGCTCTGTCACAGGTCGATCGGCCTTGGCTGCTTTGCGCGCGCAGATTGACAACTGGATCACGCGCAATCTTCGTAGCGGTCCGATCCGTATCGAGGATCTTGCGGCCGCCCACAACGTCTCGACACGAACCATCCACCGGGCCTTCTCGCTGACCGGGGACACCATGACCGCTCTCGTGCGTGCACGGCGTATGGCCGCGGTCCGCGAGGAGCTTGTGAACTCCGACATGACCATCGCGACGATCGCTCACCGATGGTGCTACTACGACCCCAGCCACCTTCGCCGGGAGTTCCACCGCTGCTTCGGGGTCTCGCCGAGCGAGTATCGGGAAAGCCACGGCTGCTGATGCCCGTTCTGACTAGCAACGCGTGAAGAAGGGTGCAGATATGGATTTCGGAATGGACGCGACCGTGGAGGTGAGTTCGATCGGACCCGGGGACGTCGCCTGGTCGCCCTCGGCAGAACGGATCGCCGACGCCCGGATCAGTGACTTCATCGACTGGCTGCAGGCGACGGGCCGATTCGAGGCCACCTCCTACCAGTCCTTGTGGGACTGGTCGGTGACCAGTCCGGAGGAGTTCTGGGCGTCGATGAAGGACTACTTCGGGGTGACCATGACCGGCGTTGGCCCGGTGCTGGCAACCCGGGAGATGCCCTTCGCCGAATGGTTTCCCGGCAGGCGGCTGAATTATGTGGACATGGTGCTGAGCCACGCCCAGTCGTCCCGCCCGGCGATCATCGACGATTCCGAACCTGGCGGGCCCGGGCCGCGGACGGTTTCCTGGACCGAACTCGCCCGCCAGGTGACCGCGCTGGCGAACTGGCTGCGCGCCCGGGGCGTCGGCGAGGGCGACTGTGTGGTCGGATACCTCCCCAACGTTGCCGAGGCGGTCATCGCCTTCCTCGCCACCGCGAGCGTTGGAGCGACCTGGTCGTGCTGCGGACAGGACTATCAACCCGAAGCGGTTGTCGACCGCCTCGGACAGCTCGCGCCGGTGGTCCTCGTCACGGCCGACGGTTACCGCTTCGGCGGACGCGAGGTCGACCGGCGCGCGGCCCTGCCAGCCCTGCAGGCCGGGATGCCGACGCTGCGTGAGGTGCTCGTCGTCGATCGACTCCACTCTGGTGCGAGTGTTCCCGCAGGCACCACGCCCTGGGTCGAGGCAGTCACCGGGGGTGGGCCGGCCATGACTCCCGCGCACGTGCGGTTCGACCACCCCCTCTGGGTGCTGTTCTCCTCGGGGACGACCGGGAAGCCGAAGGGGTTTGTTCACGGCCACGGTGGAGT
>RRBB01000523.1:0-2423 GCA_006543605.1 Rhodococcus sp. WS4 | reverse complement strand
TGGATGCTCGAGGCCGGTTCGCGGCTGACGGTCGAGTCGGCCAAGCGAGAGGCCGCCGATCTGCGGGCGCTGCTGCGCTTTCTGTATCTGGACGGGATCCTCGAGACGGACCTGGGTGGCGCCATGCCGCCGGTGGCGAGCTGGCGCGGTGCCCGATTACCCGCGACGATGAGCGCCGCCGACGTGGACAACCTGTTGGCCGGATGCGATCGCAGCATCGCGAGTGGACGGCGTGACCGGGCCATCTTGATGCTGCTGGCGCGGCTGGGTCTGCGCTCCGGGGAGGTGGCCGCCCTTCGGCTCGGCGACGTCGACTGGCGGGTCGGGGAGATCGTGGTGCGGGGCAAGGCCCGCCGCCGCGATCGTCTCCCGCTCCCCGTCGACGTCGGTCAGGCCCTCGTCGACTACCTCACCGACGGGCGCCCGGTGTGCGGGTGTCCGCAGTTGCTGCTCACCATCTACGCGCCTCCACGGCCCCTGCACCCGAGCACGATCACCGGGATCGTCTACCGTGCGTGTCGGCGAGCCGGCCTGGCACGGGTCGGTGGTCACCGGCTCCGGCACGCGCTGGCGACCGAGCTGCTGCGCCAGGGTGCCGATTTGATCGAGATCGCCCAGGTGCTGCGTCAGTCGGATCTGGGGACCACCTCCGGCTACGCCAAGATCGATCGGGCCGTGTTACGCACGGTCGCCCAGCCCTGGCCCGGGACACGGCGATGAGCGCGCTCGCCGAGCAGGCCGAACAGTACCTGCGGCTGCGCCGAGCCCTGGGACACCGGCTCGATGAGGCCGCCCGACTGCTTCCCCGCTTCGTCGCCTACCTCGACGCGGCCGGCGTCACGACGATCACCGTCGACGTGGCCCTGCAGTGGGTGCAACGTCCCGATGCCGATCCCACCAGTTCGGTGTGGGCGCGGCGGATGACCGTGGTGCGCGGCTTCGCCCGCCACATGTCCGGCATCGACCCCGCCACCGAGATCCCCCCGGTGGGTTTGATCGTCTTCCGGCAGCACCGGCGGCCCCCGTTCATCTACTCCGCCAACGACGTCGAGGCGCTGATGGCGCAGGTACCCCGCCTCGTCCCGACACCGCTGCGGGCCGCCACCTTCGCCACCATGATCGGACTGCTGGCGGCCACCGGCATGCGGATCGGCGAGGTGATCGCCCTCGAACACGGCGACATCGACTGGGCCGAGGGAGATTTGATCGTGCGCAACACCAAATTCGGCAAGTCCCGGGAGCTGCCCCTGCACCCCACCACCGTCGATGCCCTGGCCACCTACCGGGAGATTCGCGACCGGCACGTGCCCACGCCCGGTCGCTCGACGTTCTTCGTCTCCGCCAAAAAGACACCGATCATCTACACGGACTTCGGGGCCACGTTTCGTGCACTGATCGCCGGTTCGGGTGTCGGCGCCGACGCACCCCGGCCTCCGCGGATCCACGATCTGCGGCACTCGTTCGCCGTCGCGACGCTGGTGCGCTGGTATCGGGCCGGTGAGGACGTCGGTGCCCTGCTGCCGAGACTGTCCACCTACCTCGGCCATCTCACCCCGACCTACACCTACTGGTATCTGTCCGCGGCACCCGAACTCTTGGACCTCGCGGCCACCCGCATGGAGAAGGCAAGGGGGACAAACAGATGACCGCGTTGGCCCCCACCATGCAACGGTTCTTCACCGAACGGATGATCAAGCAGCGTCAGGCCAGCCCCGCCACCATCCGCTCCTACCGCACCACCTTCCGGCTCCTGCTGACCTTCGTGCAGGACCGCACCGGCAAGGCCCCCGCCACGCTCGACTGGACCGATCTCGATACCGAGGTGATCTCCGCGTTCTTGGACCACCTCGAAACCGACCGGCACAACAGTGCCCGCAGCCGCAACGCCCGACTCGCCGCACTACGGTCGCTGTTCCGCTACGCCGCTCTTCGCCACCCCGAGCACGCCGCGCTCATCGCCCAGGTCCTGGCGATTCCCCAGAAACGTCACGACAAGGCCGACGTATCATTCCTCGAACCCGACGAGGTCGAGGCCGTGCTCACCGCCCCCGACCCGCACCGGTGGGAGGGCCGACGCGACCGTGCCATGCTGACCCTGGCCGTCCAGACCGGCCTGCGACTGTCCGAGCTGACCGCACTGACCCGCGGCGACATCGAACTCGATCGTCACCCGCACGTCCGGTGCACCGGCAAGGGACGTAAACAACGATGTGTCCCCCTGACCTCTACCACGGCGGCGATCCTGCGAGCATGGCTCCGAGAGCGAGGCGGCACCCGCACGGACCCCGCCTTTCCGACTCGGACCGGTCGCCGGCTCAGTGACGACGCGGTCGAAGCGCGTCTCGCCCTCCACAAGACCACCGCCGCCCGGCGTTGCCCCTCCCTGATGGCCAAACGACTCACCCCCCACGTGCTCCGTCACA
>RRBB01000522.1:0-2431 GCA_006543605.1 Rhodococcus sp. WS4 | reverse complement strand
TGTATCTGGCAACGGTGTTGGACCTGAACTCGAAACGTTTGGCGGGGTGGTCGATCGCCCCACACATGCGCACCGAGCTGGTCACCGACGCGCTGCGTGCGGCGGCCGCCGCACGCGGTGCCGCCGGGCTCGATGGGGCAATTTTTCACAGCGACAACGGTGCCCAATACGTCTCGCAGGACTTCGCGGATGTGTGCCGCGAACTGGGGGTGACCCGGTCTCGGGGTGCGGTCGGAACGTCGGCGGACAACGCCGCCGCCGAATCGTTGAACGCGTCGTTGAAACGGGAGACGCTGCAGGGCAAAAAGCGCTGGAACGGGGCAGGTGAGGCCCGTGCCGCAGTCTTCCGCTGGATCACGCGCTACAACACACGAAGGAGGCACTCCACGCTCGGTCAGATCTGTCCGATCGAGTACGAGCAGCGATCGGCTACGCTGGCTACCGCCGCATAGGAATTGGTGTCCACATCTCGGGGGGAACCCCCCACCTACCTGGCGATCAGCTCACTCGGTGCTGTGTCGGTGCCACTGAACACCGCACTGCAAGGCGACGTCCTCGAGTACATGCTCGGCTCGGTGGCGCCCTGCCGATTGATTTACGAGGAGCCTTTCGCGGCGCAGGTGCTGCCGGCCGCCGAACAATCGCGCGCAGTGACCGACCTGTGGTGCATCGGGGAACCGGCACCGGACACCGGGGCAGCGCCGTTCGGTTCCCTCCTCGAATCCGAGCCGTTGGCGGCGTCCTACCCTGCGCAACCGTGGGAGCTGATGTCGATCCTGTTCACTTCGGGCACCACTGGACCGTCGAAAGGGGTCATGTGGAGTCACGCGACCGCCTTTCAGGTCGCCGAGGTGTCGACTTGGGTGATGGGCTACACCCAGGATGACATCATCTACACCTGTCTACCGCTGTTCCACATCAACGCGCTGTTCACCGCGTTCATTGCCGCCCTGCAACAGCGGGCGCCGGTCGTCGTTGCGGACAGGTTCAGCGCCAGCGCGTTTTGGGCACAGATCCGGGACCACGGCGTCACCGTCACCAACATGCTGGGCGCGATCGGCTCCATCCTCTGGCGCCAAGACCCAGTGCCCGAGGAGAAGGAACACAACCTGCGGTTGGCGATGGTCGTTCCGTTTCCTGTCGGCAACGAGAAGGCGTTCGAGGAACGCTTCGGAACCCGGATCACCGAACTGTATGGCTCCACCGACACCGGAATACCACTCGGGGTGCCGTTCGGGCAATCCCGTCCCGGATCGTGTGGAATCGTCACGCCCGGTTGGGAAGTGATGCTGGCCAACGCTGACGACGAACCGGTTCCGCCGGGCGAACCAGGCGAGTTGCTGACTCGGCCGACGCGGCCCTTCGTAGGCCAGCTCGGCTACTGGAACATGCCCGGGAAGACGTGGGAGGCCCATCGCAACTGCTGGTTCCACACCGGTGACGTGTTGCGGCAGGACGACGACGGCTGGTACCACTATGTCGACCGCGCCAAAGACGCCCTCCGGGTTTCGGGGGAGAACGTGTCCTCGTTCGAGGTCGAACAGGTCCTGATCAGGCACCCACTCGTCCTGGAAGCCGCGGTGTACGCCGTGCCCAGCGAGCTCGGTGAGGACAGCGTCATGGCCGCGATCGTGGTCTCGGATCCCGATCGTTTCGAGATGGACGATCTGGTGCAGTTCGCCGTACCGCGACTGCCTTACTTCGCGGTTCCGCGCTACGTGGACATCCTGACCGAACTGCCGAAGACCTCCACTCAGAAGGTCCGAAAGACCGCCCTGCGGGAGCGAGGGATTACCGAAAGCGCTTTCGATGGCGGTCCCAGGCGGAGGAGTACCAGGTAGTCCTCCGATGTAACGCCAACCTCGTCGTCGGAGCCTGCTGACTCAGGCAGTGCGCAATCCCGTGTTCTGCGACCGCTGTCGGGGGAGGTGGAAGCCCCGCCGGTGAACTCGATTCCGCCGCGGCCGTCGAGCGTGCTGGCACTTCACGAGCGGCCGGCCTGGGCGCTGGGAAAATGGCCTCTTGCCTGGGTTACCCGCAGGCACCGGCCCAGTCTGTTGGCGGCGACGTCGCTGGACGGCAGTCTGGCGACGACGTACGGGCGCACCGTGACGGCGACGGTGTGCGATAACACGATGGCGATCGCGCTCGGGCAGGCGCGGGTCAGCACCTGGCAGGGAACCGCGTTCGGTGTGGCCCAGGCGGTGAACACCTGGGCCACCACACGCAGTCCGTCAAGGGCGCCCCGCGCGCCGAGCGGAACCAGGAAAGCGCGATCTCGGGCCGCTTCGACAAGCTCGACGCCTCCGTCGTGAGCACCCTTGAGAAGGTCCTCGCGAGCTGAGTCTGCCCCATTGCTGGCGGTCCGCACCCTATCCCCTGGGGTGCGGGCCGCTGGGGTGTGATGGGGCTGTGACCTGGTGTTCTGTTT
>RRBB01000521.1:0-2436 GCA_006543605.1 Rhodococcus sp. WS4 | reverse complement strand
AGATGAAAGCCCTTGAAACCCAAGGTATCCTGACGCGCCACGAGTTCCACGGCGAGTGGAACTACACACTCCACCCCGCACCCGACGACACGCCCGAACCGAGCTAGATTAATTCATCACAAGCCCTTACTGGTCGGTTATTGAGTGGTGCGAAAATAGTGCAGTGGCATGGATCACACTCCCTGGACTTCCGGGAGATCCGGCTCATGAAAATCAGCGATGCGCTGCTCGTTACGACGTGCAGGTTGTCCGTGTAGCGCCCCTGCCAGCTGATATACATCGTAGGCGGGGGCTGCGCTTGGCTGCGCCACAACACATCAACCGTGTCGCTGCCCCTCGAGGCGGCGACTCTCGGCTGACGTGTCACCGTCGGAGCAGGTCACCCCTCGCGCCATTTCGTTCATCTACCTCTGCGTATTCCCATCCTCGACGCCGCCTATCCGAACTGGACAGATATTCTCGACTCGCACACGAACGTTATTGTGCACCAGTCATAGTCCCGATTCTGTCCGCTTCGGCGCAGCGCCGACACCGACAACCGGGCCCCACGGGGGACATCTCTGCAGGATGCCGCAGCGTGTGCGCAGTCCAATGGAGACGATCGAGGAACGTGCGCCGGAGGGTCACACTGGGACAATCAGACGCCGATGTTGATCCGGGACGCCCCAGCCTCCGGTCACATTCACGACCCGGGTCCTGCGGATCTCGACCGCGTGGACGTCCCCAGGCATGAAGACGGGTATGCCTACCGGCCGTTCTACCGTCGCCGGATGAACATCACGCGAGGAGGGTGGGAGTCGAACAACCCCCGAACCCTGCAAGTCGAGGCCCCGATGCACTATCAGCTCCACCGCGCTCAACTCCCCCCTCCTCGCACACGATGCCTTCACCATCCGCCGCTGTGATCGGACCACGCTCGCCGCCGACGCGTTCACGTGCCCGTCGTGCCGCAACACCGAACCGAACCGAATAAAGTTCCCTCGTCGGGAACACCGCGATCGTCATCGGGCCGTCGCCCGGTCGGACACCGACTTCACCCCGTCACGGTCGCGATCGTCAGGCATATGCACTGGGCGACAACTCCCCCACTCTCGCACGGGCCCGGGGCATCCGTGTCCGCAATGACCAGATGGTGGCGGACACGCCGTATCCACTGTTCGTGCGGCTCAAGTCGTCGCCAACCCCACCGTCGATCCGTGTGAACTGCCGCCGATCGCACCGTTCTTCCGAACGACGCCCGTGCCCGATGACCTTCCCGAAGGCCGTGTCGGAAGCCAGCGGTGGTCGGCAGACAGGGTCCTGCTGCTTCCGACCCCCGAAGTCAGCCGTGGAGAAATCATCAAGTCGAGCCCAGCTCGGCCACCAACAAGAGCGGCCTCCAGATAGGCCCTCGACGCCCCGGATTAAGAAAGAACTCAAATTGCGAACGCTTTACGGGTTTCTTGCGTGTCTCGCAGTCACCCTCTGCGCCTACCTCGTCAACGCGCCGGCGGCATCAGCCACCGGTGTCCTGTCCAACGGCATCGCATGGACCGACGACCTGAACCCGGTCCCGCACCCGCCCGGAATCATCGAGTTCTGCACGATGGGCGTCGTGGGTACCGACTCGCTCGGCAACAAGATCGGTATCTCCGCCGCCCACTGCGTCGACGACGCACCCGACGGTGCGCCCGTCTACCGCTATACGCCGACCGGACCGCGCGAGCACATCGGGAACATCGCGTACCGCAGTCTCGGCGGCGGGACAGGCGTCGACTGGGTGGTCATTCGCCTCAACGCTGACGCGGTACTCACATCGAATGGTCCCAGTGCCCGGGTCGACGGAATCGGCGCCTCCAACCCGGTCGGTCCCCATTGCAAGGATGGGGCCGGCACCGGAATCCATTGCGGGGCGATCACCTCGCAGAACACGACGCGCTTCTACAGCGACGCCCAATCAGGCGGTGGCGACTCCGGTGGTCCCGTCCTTCAGAACAACACCGAGATCGTCGGCATGGTCCGCGGATTCGACCCAGCGCTGTTCGCGTTCGAGTACATCAAGTTCGCCGCCGTCCTCGACGGGATCAACGCCCAACCCAACCCCGTCGGTAAGGGCTTCGTCGTCACCAACAGCTAACCCACCACGCAGGAACCCCCGAAGCTGAGACGTAGCGGTCTCCGGTCCGCGTGGTACAGCGGATTACCACATCTGCTGCACAATCAGCCACAGCCATTCTCGGACAGGTTGGGGAAACGGGCTGTAATACAGCCACCAATTGTCCACTGTCCATCCCTTCCGCGTGGGCGCCCCGGCGGTCCGTCGATCATTCGTCCGACATCTCGACCTTGCTCTCGCGCATGCAATCGCGCACCGTCTCGAGCCGGTGCCCGGGATCGGGGAGGCCCCGCGACGCGTTGCCGGTCGATCCATTGATCGCGATGGACCCAGTCTCCTTG
>RRBB01000520.1:0-2453 GCA_006543605.1 Rhodococcus sp. WS4 | reverse complement strand
GTTCCCTCCCTGGTGGTCGCTGCCGGATGAAGGCAGGCGTCATCGCGGGACGTCACGTCCCGATCGGTTGAACTGTGGTCAGGCGGCGGGCAGTCGCACCCGGATGCAGCAGCCGTCGGCCGTGTCGACGACCTCGATGCGGCCGTCGTGGAGATCCACCGCCCAGCGGGCGATGGCCAGGCCGAGGCCCGTCCCACCGTCCGTGGACCCGCCGCGGGTGAATCGTTCGAAGACCCGTGACCGCTCGCCGGGCGCGATGCCGGGGCCGTCGTCCTCCACCTCGATGATCACGCCGCCGGCATCCGGCCGGGCACGGACGATCACGCGGGTGCGTGCGGGACCGTGCCGAAAAGCGTTGTCCACGAGGTTCGCCACCACCTGATGCAGCCGCGCGGTGTCGGCGTCGGCCCGCAGATGCGGAGGCTGCACGTCGACGGTCACCGCCTGTGGCCGCCGCGGGTCCTCCGACTGCCGCACCACGTCTTGGAGGAACGGGCGGACCGCAAAGTTCTCCCGGTCGAGTTGTACCGCACCGCCCTCCACCCGCGACAGGTCGAGCAGTTCGGCGACGAGTCGGCCGAGACGCTCGGTCTGGTCGAGCGCCACCCGCATCCGGGCAGGGTCCGGGTCTTCGACTCCGTCGACGACGTTCTCGAGCAGCGCCTGCAGCGCCGAGATGGGTGTGCGGAGCTCGTGCGAGACGTTGCCGATGAGTTCGCGGCGATACCGGTCAGCGGCCTCGAGGTCCTCGGCCATCTGGTTGAAGGCACGAGCCAGGTCCCCGATCTCGTCCCGCGACGTCGACCGCACCCGGCGTGAATAGTCGCCGGTCGCCATCGCGCGGGCCGCTGTCGTCATCGCGCGGAGCGGTGACGTCATGCCGTGCGCGAGGATCTGGGTCACGGCCAACGACACCAGCAACGCCAAAACCAGCGCGTACCGGAACGGCCAGCGCGCGGTCACCCAGAACATCAGCGAAGCGAAGAACAGCGCCGCCACGACGAGAAGCCCGGTCTTCACCTTGAACGACCGCAGCGGGTCGAGAGGTCGGGGCATCCTGTCCAGGATGCGGCCCGCGCTCACCGCGCTACATCCAGTGCGTAGCCGACTCCGTGGACGGTGCGGATCAGGTCGCCGCCGAGTTTTCGGCGCAGCGCCTTCACGTGACTGTCGACGGTACGGCTACCGGCCCCGTCGCCCCAACCCCACACCTCCGCGAGGAGAGACTCCCTTGTGATCGCCGCCCGCGGTCGGGAGGCGAAGTGGGCGAGGAGGTCGAATTCTGTTCGTGTCAAATGAATTTCGTCGGCGCCGCGTCGGACACGACGCTCCACCAGATCCACTTCGATGTCGCCGAACGACAATCCGTCCCGCTCGGTCGCCACACTGTCGTGGGCACGCTCGGCCCGTCGTAGTAACGCGTGCACCCGAGCCACGAGCACGCGCATGCTGAACGGCTTGCTCAGGTAGTCGTCGGCGCCGACACCGAGCCCGATCAGCATGTCCGTCTCGTCGGCACGCGCGGTGAGCATCAGCACCGGCACCGGCCGCGACGCCTGGACGCGTCGGCAGACCTCGAGACCGTCGAAGCCCGGCAGCATCACGTCCAGTACCAGCACGTCGGGCGACGAGGCTTCGCACTCCGCGACGGCGGAGGGACCGTCCGACGCCGTCACGACGTCAAAGCCTTCCGCCCGCAACCGCGCCGCCACCGCCTCGCAGATCGTCGCCTCGTCGTCGACGACGAGCACTCTTCGATGGCTCATTCCCCGACTGTATTGCGCGCACGTGCGGATCCTGGTCAGAGCCTGTGAAGATTCTGTGCAGGTTCGCCCGCCTTTGCTTTCCACCGCGGGGTGGGGGATGCGCACCCTGGGGTGCCTGCCGAAAGCCTCGCGTCCGGCGCAAGCTTGGTCTATCGGCCCAGCTAGACACCCCAATCCACTGGAGGCACCCCATCGTCCACACCGCAACCCGCATCGCGATCGGCGCAACCGCCGCCCTCACGTTCTCCCTCGCAGGAGCCGCAGTGATCGTTCTTGCCGGTGGACACACCGAGGGGGCCCCGACCCCGAGCTCGGAGGGGGCCATCTCACAACAGCAGCCGGCTCCGGTGATCGCGCCGACCCCGAGTCGGATCGTCGTCGCAGACCCCGGCTATTCGGTGAATCCCGGGTACTCGGCGGAGCCCGGCTATTCGACAGACATCGAACCCGCGGCGCCGGGACCGGGTGTCGTCCCGCCCATCGTGGCGCCTCCCATCGTCCGAGCACCGATCGCCCAGCCGCCGGTTGCCCAGCCGCCCGTCGTCGTCCACCCGCCCGTCGTGATTGACCCGCCCGTCGTCGCTGATCCGCCCGTCGTCGTCGATCCGCCCGTCGAGCCCGTGCACCCGCCGAAGGGGCCGTTCGAAGGACCGGGCCAGGTCGAGCCCGGTGTTCTCGATCCCGGAC
>RRBB01000051.1:0-55646 GCA_006543605.1 Rhodococcus sp. WS4 | reverse complement strand
TGATCCACCCGGTGCAGCAGGTCGTCGTTGTCGATCACAGTCGGCTCCCTTCGATCGTCGATTGGTGATCGGGCACGGCAGGTCAGACCACTCGGATGCCGAACAGGCCGAGAATCCAGTTGCCGATGCCGGTCGCGGCGCTCTCACTGCTCGCGAGGGAGAAGAACGCGATGCCGACGAGCGACAGACCGCCTACGGTGAAGACCTTCGACAGGTTGCCGCGCAGGCCGCCGAGGAGGACGACGCATGCGATCAGGGCGAGGATCGTGAAGATGATGTTGTCGCCGATCCACGCGCGCAGGCCGCCAGTGGTGACTTCGGTGTTCTGGGCGAGTACGTCGACGCTTCCGGGTGGGGTGGTCGCCAGTTCGGCGACTGCGGACGTGAGGGACATGAGCACTCTCCATCGCTGAGATTCGGTAGGTGCATCTGAATGTGGATGCGCACGACCGTAAGTCGATTTCGCTTTTCATCTCAACGGGGTGTCCGCGCCGGGATCGGGTCATTAGCGGAGGCCGACGGGCCTGTGGGGTACTGGGAATGTCGTCCCAGCGACGGGCGCGCAGCGGCGGCACGGGCGCGGCTGCGCACGACCTCGATGGGCAGCCGGTAATCAGGCTGCGGGTGAGGGGATTCCCCGCGGTGATTCGAACGATGGGGCGTAGTGGTAGTGGCTCGTGTATGGGCGCGCGATGGAGCGTCGAGCTATGGGTACGCATACGGGCTCGACAAGCGCGAGGTCGGGCGGTACGCGGTGCAGGCGGCGTCGGAGGCCTCGCCCGAGACGGGCTGTCGCGGCAGGTCCGCAGCGCGCGGATTAAGCACCCAGTGAGCCGATGCGTGGAGACAGCGCTCAGATGCGCGGTGAAAACGGCGCCGGATTCGGCGATGGATTTCGGCGGTGGATTCGAGCGCTCGAAAAAGCGCCTCCCAGGCCCACCCCCTTCGGGGGCCACTCCCCCCCGGCGTTCCTTGGGGGGGAGTGTAATCTAGAATTGCGCTCAGCGCCAACGTTATTCGGAACGCCCATGTGGAACGCTATGCGCAGTGCTCGAACCGGTGCCGCGGCGAGCAGTCACCGCCGACGCGTGTCTACGCGTTCCGCAGCGCTCACATCACCACTCCGTCGAGCGGGTGCACCCGCCCGCAGAGGCGCGTGGCGAAGCACTCGAATGAGCACTCGCACGAGCGCTGACAACTGCGCCTCACACTGCCCCGTGGAGCACTCGGTGACCGCCCCCGCAGCGCGCTCGAACGAGCGTGCCGAACAGTGGTCGACAGAGTGCCCCCGGCGCAGCGGTCGACACACCGATGCAACCACCGCTCACGCAGGCGGTGATCGGAGCACCCGTCAGGGTGCGAGTCGAACGCGTTGAGGGTTCGGCAATCCGGCCTGGAGATCGTGCACGAGAGCGGTGTTCGCCGCACCGCCGGGGTGCGCCGCACGAGGGGGACACCCCGTTGAGGAAAATCGCGGGTTTCTGTCACTGTGCTCAAAGGCGCCTCCCCGGACGGCGTTCAGGATCGAAACGATCGAAAGGCGCAGGCGGTGAGCGGAAATCACGACCCACTCAAGGACTGGTTGGTCGCGACGTGGCGCGACATCTTCGGCGATTCCGGCGACGGTCGCGGCAACCAGGTCGGCGAGAACGGCCAGCCGACCCGCATCCGCCGTTTTACCCCGCTCTCGCCGATCGCCGTCGTCGCCGCGGGCGTTGCCGTGTACTCCCAGCGCCTCATGTCGGCGGCCGCCGGCAACGAGACCGTCGTCGGCGTGCTGACGAAGCTGCACGGCCACCGGGTGCTGCTCGTCGCCGCCACTGCCCTGCTCGTCATCGTCGACGTCCTGCGCCACCGCACGCACACGTGGTCGCAGATGCTCGAATCGGTGGTCCGACAGGGCACCGGACACCTGCCGAAGAAGATCGCCGTCTCGTTCCCGCCCGGGTGGCGTGTGATCCGCCGCGCGACGATCACACTGCACCGCGGCACCGTCATTCGGCCCAAGCAGTTCGAGGAGGTCTCCCGCGCGATCGCGGCCGCGTTCGCCGGCAGTGACAAGTGGGAGGTCAAGGTCCGCCACGAGGCCCACCACGACCGCATCATCATCGCCCGCAAGACCATCACCCCGGACACCCGCTCCGACCGCCAGAAGGTCCTCCAGTCGGCGCTTGACGACGCCTCGATCTTCAAGGACCCGAAGGTCACTGTAGAGACTGTCGACGAGGCCGGCATCGAGACCGGCTACCGGATCGCGTTCGAGAAGTCGATGAACGCAGGCGCCAAAGGCTTCCAGCTCAAGGTCGAAGAAGCCCTCGCCTCCCTGGCGGGGCAGCACGAGTCCGGCCGCAACTGGACCACCGACTGGTACCCCGACAAGGGCTACCTGGTGATGCGTCTGGTCACCGCGATGCCCTCGCGCGTCGACCACCCGCTCGAATTGGTCGACGAGAACCTGCGGCACCTGCCATATGCGACCGGTGCCGCGGACCGAATCATGTACTGGGACGTCTCCACCAGCTCCAACAAACCGCACGCGTTGATCGTCGGCCCGACCGGTGGCGGCAAGACGTCGGTGATCCGCACCCTGCTGACCGAGGCCGCCCGCCGCGGAGTTCCGTTCGTCGGCGTCGATCCGAAGATGATCGAACTCGACGGCCTCGAGGGCTACCCCGGCTGCGGCGCGATCGTCTACGACGCGGTCCGCGCAGCGATGTTCGTGCGCGGCCTGCACACCGAGATGATGGCCCGCAACGCCTACATCCACCAGATGAAGATCGAGGGCTCGCAGCTGCCGCTGATGATCGCGGTCCTCGACGAGTTCTTCATCCTTTCCGGTAAGTGGCAGCGCCTGGCCAAGACCGGTGACGACGAGACCCGGGCGCAGCTCAAAGAACTCGACCCGCTCGGGGCGTGGGCCGACCTCGCCGTTCTTGCCCGTTCGGCCGGTATCCGGCTGCTTCTTGGTGTGCAGCGCCCCGACGCCAGTTTGTTCGGTGGTGCGTCCGGTAACGCGCGCGACAACTTCGGTACCCGCATCAGTCTCGGCAACCTGTCGCAGGACGGTGCGCTGATGATGTGGGGTGACTCGACTGTCGGCCGTGAGGTCGACACCTCCGTCAAGGGACGCGGCATCGCGCTCGGCGACGACGGCAACCCCGTCGACGCGCAGATGTGGTGGACCCCCAACGTCGACCGCCACCCCAACAAGTGGAACCAGCTCGCCGAGAGTGAGAAGGCGATCATCGACGGCCTCAAACCCACCGAGGCCCCGCAGTTCACCTGCTACTCGCAGGAGCTGGCCTCGTTCATCGAATCCGAGCGCGCCCTGGCCACGCGGGCACGCAGGCACGGCAGTGCTCCCGAGCCGATCGTCATCGGGGCGACTGCCGCCACCGACGACGGCACGTCCGTCTCGTTGCCGACTGCGGACGTCGCACCCACCGGCGACGACGACTTCTCGGACGTCATTCCGGCCTCCGCGGTCGAGGCCGGCCAGACCGTCCTTGTCGACGACGACCACGGCGAACTCGTCCCCGTCACCGTCGACTCGGTCGACGTCCGCCGCGGCGTCAAGGGCGATGTCGTCGAAACCGTCTTGACCGTTGGCACCGGACGGGTGAAGACCCGCATCACCTTCGACGCCACCGGCGTCGTCGTCCTCCCCGAACCCGACCTCGTAGGAGCGCCTGCATGACCGCCGCGAACCCGCCTGAACGGACCGACGTGCATCTGCCGTACGCGACGGCCGCCAACGGCGAAACCCTGTCCTGGAATATCTCCTCCCACGCAGCCTGGTCGCACTGCCTGATCGTCGGCCCGACCGGTGGCGGCAAGACGTCGGTGATCCGCACCCTGCTGACCCAGGCCGCCCGCCGCGGCATTCCCTTCGCCGGCATCGACCCGAAGACGATCGAATTCGACGGCCTCGAAACCGAACCGAACTGCGTCGCGATCATGGGCGATGCCCTGCGCGCCGCAGAGTTCATCCGAGCGCTTCACTGCGAGATGCACGCGCGGGTGGCATGGGTTCAGGAGAACCGGGCACAACTGACAGACCTTCAACCGCTCATAGTCGCGGTCCTCGACGAGTTCTTCATCCTCTCCGGTAAGTGGCAGCGCCTGGCCAAGACCGGTGACGACGAGACCCGCGAACAGCTCAAAGAACTCGACCCGCTCGGCGCGTGGGCCGACCTCGCCGTTCTCGCCCGTTCGGCCGGTATCCGGCTGCTTCTCGGTGTGCAGCGCCCCGACGCCAGCCTGTTCGGCGGTGCGTCCGGTAACGCGCGCGACAACTTCGGTACCCGCATCAGCCTCGGCAACCTGTCGCAGGACGGCGCGCTGATGATGTGGGGCGACTCGACCGTCGGCCGTGAGGTCGACACCTCCGTCAAGGGACGCGGCATCGCGCTCGGCGACGACGGTCGGCCCACCGCCACGCAGATCCGAACCCCCGAGCAGACCCCCGCAGAAACAACCCTCTCGCCGATGACCTGGTACTCGCGGGAACTCCCGAATTTCCTCGACAACGCCTCCCGGGGCGACTGACCACAGCACCACCAACACCACCACCGAAGGGAACACCATGAGCCGCCGCATCTCCCAGTCGATCACCCCCACTACCGAGGACGTGGCCGCGCTGCGCGGACCGTTCGTCGCCAAGGGTGCGAACGACCCCGTCATCAAATCGCTGCGGGACTACTTCAAGAGCTCGGTCCCCGCGTGGCTGACCAAGCTCAGCGAGGAGCAGGAGCTGACCCGCGAACGGCTCGCAGAGATCCGGGACGCCTCGTCCAAGCGCCGCGTCGTCATCGAAGCGCTGCCCGAGGGAAGCGCCCGCGACACGGCCCTCGCCGAGCTGGAAACGGCCGAGGCCGTCGTCGACGACATGGACACGGCACTGTCCGGCGCCAGTGCCTTCGGGGTCAGCTGACGATGACGCCGCCGACCGTTGATGTCGAGATCACCTCCAAGACCACCGCCCGCGCCACCCTGGCGGACGCCAACGTGCCTCCGATGAACCTGGAGGCGAACGAGAGCAAAACCCTCTCCACTGTTGTGCACGAGTTCCTACACAACATGGCGCAGACCCAGGGCGCTGACGTCGAGGTCGTCTACCGGACCGCAAAGGACACTCGGTTCCTGACCGTCGGCCCGGACGGGAACACCGAGGAACGCGCCCCGAGCATGCCCCTGCCAACCCTCACACCGACCGCACCCGAACCGGTAGCGGCGGAGCCCGTCTCCACGCCGACAGGCGGGCCGGTGGACGTGGCAGCCGAACAGATCGCCTACGAGGCGACCCCGCCACCCTCCGATGCCTCCACACCTTCCCCAATGGGGCAGCGGCCGACAGAGCCGATCACAGGCCCAATCGCGGGCCCGCTGGACGTGCTCCCGCAGCTGTCCGCGCCGCGCGCGAACCCCGCGGCGAGCGACCCTGCTCGGCTCGGTGTGCGCGGCCGACTCAACGCCATACTCGGACTCGAGCTCGCACCGAAGACGAACTCCCTCGAGATGCGACTGCGCGATTCGCAGACAACGATCGCCCGCCCGCTCCCCGAGGACGCAGTGATCACCTTCGCCAACCTCAAGGGCGGCGTCGGCAAGACCCCGATGTCTATCAGCCTGGCCGAGACGCTGGCCGAGCACCGAGGCCCCGCCACCGTCACGTGCCTGGACCTCGGCGAAGTCGGCGGCAGCTTCGCTGATCGCGTGGCCGTTCCTCCAGCCGCGGGCAAGGACGTGGTCGGCCTGCTGGCCGCGATCGACCCGGCGGCCACCGATGTCCGGCCGTCCACGCTTGCCCGCTACCTGACGCGTCAGCCGTCCGGCTCCGACATCATCGCCGGGCGGGACGAGGCCGACTCGCCCCTGCGCTACGACGACGCCGCAGCGCTCGGGGCGATCCTCGGCCGGCACCGCGACGTCCTGGTCGCCGACACCGGCAACTCCAGCCACTCCGAGAGCTGGCGGTGGGCGATCACGGCCGCGCACGCGGTTGTCGTCCCGGTCCCGCTGCGCCGCGACGCCGCCGTGGCCGCCCAGCGCACCCTCGCCACGATCGCCGCGGTCCGACCCGACGTTCTCGCCTGCACCGTCGTGGTCATCACCGCCGGGCCCGGGGACGTCCCGATGGTCGAGACCGAGGCCATCGACGCGTTCGCCACGCTTCGGGTGCCGGTGTGCAGGATGCCGTTCGAGCCGTTGTTCGCCTCCGGCGAACGCATCGCGCTCAGCCAGTTGCAACGGAAGACGCAGGACGCGTTGACCGTGCTCGCGGCTACCGTCGTCGACCTGATGGTAGGCGCTCTGGGCTGATGCGCTGGCCCAGCCAGCCGGGCCGGGCGTGACCGTCCTACCTCTGATCCCTGCCATTCCACAAAGATCCCCGCCTCCCGCGAGGCTGAACCCAGATGAAAGGCGATGCTCGATGAGCAACGACATCAACACCGGTAACCGCGCCGCCCGCCACGCCCGAGGCCGGCATCATCGACAGAGCGCCACACAGGCCGCCACCGCCCTGGCAGTGATCACCGCCGCCCTGGCCTCGGGCCTCGCGCTGTCCCCGTCCGCGGCTGGCGACCCGATCCAGGGCGGTGTCACCGGAGGCAGCAACCAGGAAGGCGTCACCGGCGCCGACACCCCCGACGGAACCACCACCCCCCCACCAGCACCTGAGTCCGCGTACGCGGCGGAACCGGTTTACTGGATCGACCCGCCCGCCCAGTACCAGAACATCGAGTGGCGGGCGCTGCCAAACTACGACTACGACGCGAATGTGTATGTCGAGCCGGAGGACTACTACGTCGCGCCGGCGGCGTTCGAGCAGCTGCACTTGCCGACGCCGGTGGAGCCGACGAAGCCGTTCATCGCCCCGCGCGACACCCTCCGAATCGGGGAACTGCACATCACGCAGCCGAATTGGGTGTCCGACGTCGACACCGACCGCACCAACAACACCTTCGCGGTCGTCGAATCCGGGGTCGCGACAGCCTGGCGCTCGGTTGGTGTGGAAACGTCCCGGGCCGACCGGATCGCCGCTGCGCAGGTCGGCGCTGGCGCTCTCGGAGCGGTTACCGGTGCTGTGGCGGTCGGAATTCCCGCCGCCGTCGCCAGCGGCGCCGCTGGCGGGACCGTCGCGGGAATCGTCGGCGCCACCGCGGGCAACGCGTTCATCCCCGGCATCGGCTGGGCACCGGTCGGCGCCATCGCGACCGGCGTCGGAGCTGCCGCCGGTGCTGCGGCTGTGGGGATTCCGGCGGCGGCGCTCGGCGCTATCGGCGGAAGTGCTCTCGGTGTTGCGGCGGTGACCCCGATCGCCGCCGGGGACAAGGGCGAACCCCGGGAGATCGAGGTCCCGGACATCGACTCCGAAGCCGTGACCGAACAGACCGAGACGGTGCTCACCGACTGGGAGAACTCCGGCCCCGTCGGCCAGGCCGCCGCCGACGCAGTACAGGATACGGCCCTGGCCGCGCCCGCGATCGACCAGCAGGCCCGTGACCTCGTCGCCGCCCAGCCCGGCGGGGAGCAAATCATCGACCAGGTCGATGGCGCCCTGATTTCGTTCTTCACCGACGCCACGCTCGGTCTGGCCGGAAACCTGTTGTCGGGCGCCATCGGCGGCGGCATCACGCCCGGAAACTGATATCGGAAGGTGGGCGCACACCATGAAGAAGCCGACCCTCGGCCGTAAGACTGCGCGGCATCCCGCCGTGATCGACCTTCTCGACAGCTTACCCACCGCCGGCAACCAGCCGGGCGCCCGCACAGCGGCGCCCGGCGGCCCGGCCACACCACCACCGTCCCGGGCGCCCACATCGTCCTCGACCCGGCGCCGCGGCCCGAGAAAGAAGGCGGCGGCCGTCATGGCGGCGGCCGCCGTCGTCGTGGCCGGCGCGATGGCAATCAGCCACCTGCGCGGCGACGACAGTGAATCCACTTCGACCGCAGCCACAATCACTGCCACCGCTGCGGCCGACGAGAACGGGCTGCCCATCCTGGACCTGCCCGACCCCGAACCGACCGAGGAGCCAGTCGCGTCGGACCGGGAATGCCGGGCCGACCGCGGCGACCAGAAGAGCGGCGACGGCGTGATCGCCGCGTTCAATCACGCCTATTACAGCCAGCGCAACGGCGATGCCGCCCGCGCCCTCGCCACCCCCACCTCGTCCGTGCTGCCCGGCCCCGAGCTGCAGAAGGTCATCGACGCGGTCCCGGTTGGAACCAACTACTGCCTGCGAACCATCGAGCTGTCCGACGGGGTCTACCTCGCCGACCTGTCCGTGATGCAACCCGCACAGCCCGTCAAACGCGGCACCCAGACCATCACCACCCAGAAGATCGACGGCCGCTGGTACGTCGACATCTTCACATAAGCCCCAACTGATTAGGACTGAACGATGCCCCTGTCTCACAGACGGACCTCCGGGACCGATGCCCTGGCCCTCGGCGCTTTCGCCGCACTGACCGCCTGCAGCGACGACGGCCGCACGGCCGCGTCGATCACCGCCTCGGCCAGCGGCTCGGCCGTCACCGATACCAGCACCGACCTGGGCAGCATCATCATCGGCTGGGGAGAGCAACGCTCGGACACCGAGATCACCACACCGAGGCCCACCGAGGTCACCGCCCGCTGCCACGGCAGCGCGGACACCTGCCGTCGACATCACCGCCCCGCACGGCTGGAACATCCACGCCCGCCATGGCTCCCAAACGCTCACCCTTCACCAACCCCTGACCAGGTCCTGGCCACCGCCGACGTCGACACCACCAACCAGAACCTCGACACCCTGAAATCGGTGGACTGGTCCAACCTGACCAGGTCGACATCAGCACCGTCGCGACGCACCCGACAAGCGGCCTTCCGCCGACAGACCCCGCCGCATCTACCTGTCCCTGCACATCGACTGCACCACATAACGAAAGAACCCTAAAAGCGGGCACGACATATCGAGCATGCTCCCGGTACGCCTCAACAACTGGGTGACGCCCGCCGCGCTTGTTGCCCCAACACCGAGAACTCGAGGAGTCGAGTCCGATGGTGGCACCCCGTGAGGTCCCGGCCCACGCACGCGCGGCGCATAGGGGACCGAAGATCGCAAGGGTGCGTCCGCGTGGCTTCTGAGCTTGCCTTACGGTTGTGCGGGGGGCGCCCATCGGTGGCCGCTGTCGACTGAACGCGCCGATGACGAGGGCGGGGCCTTGCGAACGATGACCATCACGGCGTCCTGGAAGGGGCCGCCACAACCGACCTGCATCCACGGTCTGCCTTGCCACTCGCCTGATCCACATCTCAACTGCCAGAGGAGCGCACACGCATGAACGACCCGCATCTGATCGAACTCGAGTTCACCGTCCGCGCCCGCGTGAGGCTGCCGAAGAACGTGTACGTCGACGAGGTCGCCGAGAACCCCGACGCGTGGGAGAACGCCGTGGTCAACGAACTTCAGCGGGAGATCGTCGGTGGGGAGGCGAAGGCCAACTTCGAGAAGGTTACCGCGATCGTCTCGGACATCGCGATCGAGCCCGAAGACTTCCAGTTGACGGTGGACTGACGCTGTCGGCGCGTCCAGCGCAGTAAGGGATAGGGATGACGAAGGCCCTGCACCCGTATGGCGGGTGCAGGGCCTTTTGCTGTGCTGACCTGCGCACATGGCACGTCCCGGTCGGGGTGGCGCAGGCGCCGGCGCCTTGCGGGTGGGGAACTGGCGAGCCCGCCGCCTGCTCTGGGGTGTTGGGTGTCCCCAGAGTTGAACTATGCAAATGTGCAATGACAACAGCCAGCGCAACGGCGAGGCCGCTGGCGCCCACGCGACCCCCACCTCGTCGGTGCTGCCCGGCCCCGAGCTGCAGAAGGTCATCGACGCGGTCCCGGTTGGAACCAGCTGGGAATCGGAACACGTCGAGATGGCCACCACAGCAGGAACCCCCAGGACGCTCTCGGAGTGCCCTGGGGGTGTTCCTGCAATTCGTGTGCTTAGTAGACCTGATGGTCCCAGTAGCACTCCTCCCCGTCTTCTCGGTTCTCGTAGCGGATTCCGATTTCGTGCATCCACTGCGAGAAACGCACGCACAACGATTCGAGGGTTGCAGTGAGCAGCTCGTGACTGCACTGCTCGTCGGCTGCCGGGGGTTGCTGTAGGACTTGGAAGACGTCAGGCCACAGCTTCCGCATGTACCGATCCCATGCGGGGGGGGGGCAGAGGATGCGGCGGTTCGGGCTCTCGTCCTGCGGCAACATACTCCGCGGCAAGGTACGCGAGGGCCTTGAACATCTCGCGCACCGCCTTCATCGTCACCTGCAAAGCGGTGTAGATCGTGTCGGTCCTCACGAGATGACGGACACCATTGATTGCGTCCTGCATGTGTTGTTGAGCGTCGCTTCGAATGACGACCACTGGGCCCGTGACCGTCACTCCCGATGCAGATGAGTGCCCGGGTCGAGGGCCGTTCGTCTGCATCACCAACGTGCCGACGATGACGGGTGCCCAGATGACGACGATGACGCGGGATCGTTGGTCGGCACGGTGACGGTGCGGTCGTTCATCGGCATCGATGGGTGAGGGCAGCGGTGAAAGCCCCTCCGTTCAACACCAGGTGGCCCCTGGCGCGGCGGGCGTGTGCTAGTCAAGACTGAACAGCTGTGAGTGGAGCCGCCGCCTGTGATCGTGATCCTGTCCGCCGAGGACGCCGCCGAGCACCTGGCCTCGGGTGCGATGGCGTGCCTGGCATGCGGCGGCGGACTGCGCAAATGGGGATTCGGTCGTAGCCGCACGGTGCGCGGGCTCGGCGCCGACAGGGTGTCCGTGCGACCCGCCCGTGTTCGTTGCGCCGACTGCAGCAGACTCAGGTGCTGTTGCCGACCGCCCTGCAGGTGCGCCGTGCCGACACCACCGAGGTCATCGGAATGGCGTTGGTACACAAGGCCAATGGGCTTGGGTACCGGCGCATCGCGGAACGTCTGGACCGGCCTGAATCGACCGTTCGCCGATGGTTGCGACGGATCCCGCCTGAGCACCTGCACTGGATGTACACCCAAGGCTGTGAGCGCCTCGCCACGTACGCGGCCGACGCGTTCAGCCGTATCCGCAACACCCGCAATCCGCTGCATCACACACTGACAATGCTGGCCGCCGCGGCCTTCCACGCCCGTGAACGGTTCGGGTTCGAGGACCCGCCATGGACTCTGATCGGGATGTACACCCGTGGACGTCTCCTCGCACCACCCCGCGGCGGCTGAAAGCGGTCCCGCGGGGTATTCGCATGCCCGCATCCAGTCGTCAACATGCAGACCGCGCCTTCAACGTGACGACAACGCCGTCACTATGCCGACGAAACCTCGAAAACAGTCCGAAGCCGTCTGCATTTACAGCGACGCGATCATCTGCATCTTCAGTGACGGGCAACAATGTGTGCGAGATCCTCGGCGAAGACTGACTCTCGGCTCTGCGCGCTGGGAGCGATTCGGTTGGCCGCGAGCTCACACCGGAACTCGTCGATGGCCTCTGCCAACGGCGAGCGGTAAGCGCGTGGAGTTCGAGTACAGGTGACGTCGTCTTTGTAGTAGTGCGAGTCCGTTCGGGAAAGATGCAGCAGCACGTGCTGCGGCTCGTGGGCGGCCAGGTGAAGGACCTGTCTGGTCTGCTCACGCCGCTCTTCCGCGGTGTCGGTTTCAAAGTTGAAGAAGAGGCTGGCGTCCACGACGATGTCGAACGTTCCGTCGGGGGCAGCCATCGTTTTCGCGACCGCAACATTCGCGCCCCGCTCGGTTGTGTATGCAGCGTCGTGCTCGACATCGCGCTCTCGCAGAATCGCGTCTACCGAATCAGACATGGAACCAGCCAGCCTGATACGAGTGGTGACGGTGTTCGGGAGAACCCGCTTCATAGTCCGTTTGATCTGCCGTAACCGGTCGTATCCCATCTCGCTCGGGGCCTTGAACGCAGCGACGACCCCCGGTTGCAGATGCTCGTACAGGATCGTGAGGCTCGTAACCGAACCCATATTCTGAGGGTGTGTGATGGTGTTGCGCTCCACTCGCGCTGGCTTAGTCGGACGGTTCTGGGACTTCCGACGAGGCTTCTTCGACAAGGTGCAGTGTCTCTTTCGTAGCGAGATGAAGTCACCTCTCCACGAAGTGATCTCATCCATTATGGGTGGGCGGTCGGACACCACCGCGTCCTAGCGACACCTTGAGCCGGAAACGATCGAGTTGGGCGTTCATTGCGCGGGACACCTGGCGAGCACTCGGTGACGGACACGGTGCGCGGGATTAGTCGCCAGCGATGCGGATCACGGCAACGCCCTCATCCAGACCGAGCCCGAGCAGGCCATCCTTGAGACCGGCAACACTGAAAACGGATGCGCCGAGCGGTACTGCTGACCAAGCTTTCCGGTAGGGGCTGCCGGACTCGGGGTCCCGCAAGAGCACTGTTCCGTCGTTGCCGGGGTCTGCGAGTAGTGTGCGCCCGTCTGGCAGCAGCACTTCCGCCACCGCAGACACCGGCCCTCTGTAGCCGGTCAGGGATTCGCTTAGCAGAGATCCGCTGGCCGGGTCCCACACTCGCACCGTCCCGTCGATGTTGAGGATGGCGAGCAGGATGCGTTTGTCAGTCAGCGGCACTGCCACCACAGCCTCGACCTCATCTGTGTGGAGGTTCAGTCGTTCACTGTTTTGCCAAGTGGTAATCGGATCCCACAGCAGTACCACAGTCCTGTCGTCGTCGTCGGCGGCGTCGGCGTTGGCGTTGGCGAGGAGGATGCGGCCATCGGGCAGCGCCACCGCCGTCACCGCTGTCGCTTCATCGGCTTGGCAGATCAGAGGCTGTCCGTGCGCGGTACCGGTAGTCGGGTCCCACAGCAACACCGTGCCGTCATTGCCGACGGAGGCGGGCAGGATTCGCCCGCCCGGCAGCGGCACCGACACCACCGCCTCGACGCCACCGGTGTGGACGATCAGGGGTTTACTGTGCCGCCGGCCGCGAGTCGGATCCCACAGCAGCAGCACCACCGTCCTGTCGTTGTCGTTGTCGGCGCTGGCGAGCAGTACGCGCCCGTCGGGCAACGTCACCACCGGCTCGACCCCACCGGTGCGGAAGTTCACCGGTCTATTGCGCCCCAAGCTACTAGTCAGATCCCACAGTCGCACCATCCCGTCGTCGTCAACAGTGGCGAACAGGCGCCGCCCGTTGGGCAACGTCACCACCGCCCCCTCGACCCCACCGGTGCGGAGGATCACGGATCTGTTGCGTCCCAGGCTGCGATCCCCCAGCGCCACTCTCCCGCTGGGGAGTGACTCTTTCACCGCCGGGTCCGCCTGGACGATCTGAGGCTCTCCGTACGAGGTGCCGGTAGTCCGGTCCCACAGCAACACCGTGCCGTCGTTGCCGACGGAGGCGAGCGTGGGCCGCGCGCCTGGCAGCGGCACCACCACCACCGCCTCGACCCCACCGGTGTGGACATTCAGGGGTTTACTGTGCCGCCGGCTGCTGGTCGAATCACACAGCCGCACTGTCCCATGGTCGCCATGGCCGGCGATCAGGACGCGCCCGTCGGGCAGAGGCGCGGTCGTCGCCCGGTCAGTGTGGACAGCCGAGGGCTCGCTGTGTCGTCGGCCGGTGTGCGGGTTCCACAGTCGCACCGTCCCGTCGTCGCCGATGGTGGCGAGCAGGGTCCGCCCACCCGACAGCGGCACCGACACCACCGCGGACACCCGCCCCCCGCTATAGCCGGTCAGGGGTTCGCTGTGCGGGGATCCGGTGGCCGGGTCCCACAGTCGCACCGTCCCGTCGTCGCCAGCGGAGGCGAGCAGGGTCCGCCCATCCGACAGCGGCACCGCCGCCACCGCCGAGACAGGCCCGGTGTGGCCGGTCAGGGGTTCGCCGTGCGGGGATCCGGTGTCCGGGTTCCACAGTCGCACCGTCCCGTCGTCGCCAGCGGAGGCGAGCAGGGTTCGGTTGCCCGAGAGCGGTACTGTCGCCACCGCTGAGACAGGCCCGGTGTGGTCGGTCAGGGGTTTTTTGTGTCGTCGGCCGGTGTCCGGGTTCCACAGTCGCACCGTCCCGTCGTCGCCGGCGGAGGCGAGCAGGGTCCGCCCACCCGAGAGCGGCACCGCCGCCACCGCCGAGACAGGCCCGGTGTGGCCGGTCAGGGGTTTTTTGTGTCGTCGGCCGGTGTCCGGGTTCCACAGCCGCACCCTCCCGTCGTCGCCGGCAAAGGCGAGCAGGGTCCGCCCACCCGACAGCGGCACCGCCGCCACCGCCAAGACGGCCAAAAGCGGCCCGGTGTGGCCGGTCAGGGGTTTTCTGTGCTGTTGGCCGGTGTCCGGGTTCCACAGCCGCACCCTCCCGTCGTCGCCGATGGTGGCGAGCAGGGTCCGCCCACCCGACAGCGGCACCGCCGCCACCGCCGAGACAGGCCCGGTGTGGTCGGTCAGGGGGTTTTTGTGTTGTTGGCCGGTGTCCGGGTTCCACAGCCGCACCCTTCCGTCGTCGCCGATGGTGGCGAGCAGGGTCCGCCCACCCGACAGCGGCACCGCCGCCACCGCCGAGACAGGCCCGGTGTGGTCGGTCAGGGGTTCGCCGTGCGGCGATCCGGTGGCCGGGTCCCACAGTCGCACCGTCCCGTCGTCGCCGGCAGAGGCGAGCAGGGTCCGGTTGCCCGACAGTGGCACCGCCTCGACTGCTCGGACCCGGCCGGTGTGGCCGGTCAAGATCCGGTGCGCTGGGCGGGGCCGTAGCGCGGCCCACCGCAGGGTGACCCGCGAGCCAGGTTCCGGATCGCTAGCCCCCGGCGCATAGGTGCCGAGGTGGTGGGCTGTTGCCAGTTCGACACCGAGGCGGCGGTCGTTGGGGCTGAGACCGTGCAGCCACTCACAGGAGGTGAGCACGCCGCCGACCGCTGGCGGTAACGGGAAGTGACCGAACGCGGCACGCAGAGCATCGGCGGCAACGCGTTCGGGTTCGAGCAGGGCGAGGACGTGGCGGTGCTCGTCAAGCACGCGCCAGCCTGGCTCGCCCGCGCTCGCGGCGTGCGCCGACAGCAACTGGGTGAGGTATGGATTGAGCGGACGCGTACCGGGACCTCTGGTCCACTCCGTGGCGACCGTGATGAGGGCCTGCATGATCGCCAGGTGTGTGTCGCGGTTCGCCTCGGTCGGTTCGGATTCGTTGGTGAAATATTCGGCGAAGGTCCGGTGTGCCAGCCGGTAGACGGTCTGGTCGTGTTCCCGATCGGCGAGCACGTAGGGGGCGGCGGCCTCGGTCAGGTTCCCGATGTCGGGGTGGGTGATGTCCTGGTCGGGGGCGAGTGCCTGGGCGACGAGAAGCCACAGATCGTCGGCGTCGGGCAGGCCACGGCCTCGGGCGTACGCCAGGGCCGCCAGCAGCGGCCGGTAGCTCGGTTGGGCGGCGGCAAGCCGGTCCACGGCCCGGCCGAATAGCTGCCGATGGTTACCGTAGAGCAGCTCGCCCCACGTCCGTGGGTCGTGGTACCTGTGCGGATCGGCGAGCACCTCGTGCACCACCAGCCGGGCGAAGAGGAACTGCGGGTCGCATCGCCTTACCGCTTCGGAGAACGCGTCGATGTCCATCGCCGGAGCCAGGACCCCGGCCTGGCCTGCGGCCTGCAGGCGCCGGCTCACGTACCGGTGGACCGCGCCGGCGTCACGGACGAGCCATGTTTGGTGCTGCTCGGTGCCAACGCCGAGGGCGTCGAGCAGATCCTGATCGGGGGCGGGCCGGTCCGGGGCCTCCCGAGTGCTCGACCGGGTGCCAACGAGAATCCGCACCCGAGGGACGGCGGCGAGCTCACGCAGGGCGCGGGCCACGACGAGCGGTTCCACGGCCTCGTCGAGCGCGTCCACGAGGATCGTGACCCCGGTGTCCCGCCCGCGCAGCCGGTCGGCGAGCCAGCGGGTGGCGGGGGTGATCTCCCGAGTCGGGGGCACCCCGGCGCTGATCCCGGTAGCGATGCGGTCGAGCACCTCGTCGGCTGGGGCGCCGGTCAGATGCAGCACCAGGTCGAAGGCCCCATCCGGGGGCTGCTCGGCGGGGGGAAGCACCCCGAGCAGCCCGGCGCGGTGCAGGGCGGTTCGCAGCGTCGGGTTGGCGTGCACCACGAGGTGTCCGAGCAGCGCGGACTTGCCGGAGCCTGCTGGTCCGGTGACCACGTGCAGCCCGTGGTCGGTGTGCGTGATCCAGCGCACGATCTGCTGGGTTTCAGTCGTGCGGCCCTCGAAGTACCAGGATTGTTCGCCGAGCGTCGTGGCCTGGAGCGGCATCTCCCCGCCATGTGCTTTGGGCAGGAAGTGTCGCAGCTCGTCGCCGGTGAGCTGGGCGAGGGCCGCGTCGAGGTCGCGGCGGACGTCTAGCGGGCTGTTGACCAGCACCGCGTTTCGACGCCGCAGCACAACGGTGTCGTCCAGGGGGTCGCCGCCGACCGTGGCACCCCGCAGATAGAAGTAATGGGCCAGGCTGTGCAGGGTGATCTCGAGGTCCGTTGAGCAGGTCACGGTCACAAGGTGTTTCAATTCGTGGCTGAATTTGCCTAGTTCAGTGGCGCCTTCCCCAGACAGTCCGCCGATCAGCAGGCACAAGCCGATAGGGGGCCTTTTGCTGATCGCGGTCTCAAGCAGTTCGATGAACCGTTTCGAATTGCAGGCGTCGATGACAACGATCCTCCAGCCCTCATCCGATTGTGCGGTGCTGTGAGTTACCAATGCCTTGGCTAGTCGCCCCGGGGTGATTCCCTCTTCGTCCGCCGTTTTCGGGCTGTCGTGGTGCGCCAGTATGGCGTCCTGATTGTTGGACCAGCCGTGGCCGACCCAGTACAGGATTGTCTGTGGGTGGTGCGCGTCCGACCACGCGGTCAACCGCTCGTTGACCGCGTATGCGCCGCGGGCCATCTCGACGTCCCAGTCCACGAGGTGAACGTCGAAGTCAGCCAGCGCAGCGGCGACCGCGGCGACTTCCGCCTCGACCTCGACCTCGAGGTTTTGGTATTGCTCGTCGGCGTACCGACCGATCGCGATCGGAAACAGCTCCGGCCCCTGAAATATGTCCGACATTTCATCGCCCCACCCTGTTCCCCGGCTCGTTACTGCCGGTCCGGGTCCGTAACAGCCAGGACCATCTGGGACACAGGGGACATCCCCCCACCGGCGACCTCGATCCGGTACAGCCCCGCCTGGTCGACGGTGGTCGGCACCACCAGCCGACCGTCGCGCCACTGCGCATGGGGGGCGTCGACGATTGTGCCGGTCTCGACGGCGACGAGAGTGGTGCCGATGTCGTGGGGCCCGTCGACCCCGGTGATCCCGATCTCGAACTCGGTGCCGACCGCGACGACGTCGGGCGGGTCGATACCAAGGTCCCCAGCACCGAGCCAAGGCCCGGTGGGGCTGTGCAGCAGCCGATCCCGGACGAACGCCCGGGCTTCGTCGACCCGGGCGATGGGCCCGTGCTGCTGCGGCAACGGGGCCGGATCGTCCATGTGCAGCGGCTGCGCAGACGTGCGGGGGACGGTACCGTCGCCGCGACCGGCAAACCGTTGCACTACACCGTTAGGGTGGCGCAGTACCTCACCGTCGTCACCGAGCGTGAAAGTGTGGGACAGTCCCTCTACGCGGCCGTCCTTGAAACCCAGGCTGCACACGGTGGGCTGCTCTACACCAATCAGCGCCCGATGCTCCGGGATCGGCACCGACGCCAGGGCCTCCCGGTCAGCGAAGGCGGCGGCCGCGAGATCACCGCGGCCGCCGAAGGCAGCGACGTCACCCGCGGTCAGGGCTCGGACCGTGCCGCCTTCGTCGACGCAGCGGTATGTCGGTAGCAGATCGTAGAGTCCCGGCATCGTCACCGCGACCTCCCGCAGCCGCCGGGCCGGCAGCGCTGTCCCCTCACCGGTGCCGATCATCACCGCCGCCTTCGCCGCTCCCCGAAAGGGGGTGCCCAGTGTGATGGTGGTGCCAACGTCGTCAGTCGCACCGGGGATCGCGGCCAGTGCCTGGCAGAGCAGCCCGCCCATCGAGTGGGCGACCAGATGCACCCGGGCGTCGGGGTTGCCCGACCGGATCCGCCATGCCCGCACATGCCCTTCGACAGCCTCCGCCAACAGCGCCGCGTTGTGCCGCACCGGCAGGCGCCAGTCGTAGCCGAACTCGAGGATCGCGGACGGGTGCCGCACGAGGGCCCGCAGCGTGGCTGCCAGCCGGGCATACGGCTCGGCTCCACCCCACGTCGGCGCGAACACCGGAACCCGCACCAACCGGCCCGGCCGGATCCTCCGGGGGGGCCGGTCCGGCGGGTCGACGGCCAGCGGGGCCAGGGCTTTCGCGCGTGCGGTCCACATCCGGGCCAGCAGGCCCGGATGCAACCCCCATAGCAGCTTGCCGGTGGTGGTGTCGATTAGTTCGGTGCCCATGATCCCGGGGATGATCACCACCGCGTCCTCGATCGCCGGGGTGGACAGGTGCACCGCGTCGGGAAACGACAGTTTCTCCATCGGGAACACTTCGACTGGAGCCGTATCCGCGTCCGGGAATTCCCACTCGTCCGACATATCCGTCATCCTCCTCCAGTCGGCTCGCTCAGCACAGGGAATCGATCCACTCTTGGTGGTCGGCGGCAGGTGATCCCCGCCCATACTGGGCATGAACCGGGAGCGTCGTCACCGCACCGGCATCCCAGGCCGACTCGACGATCAGGGTGAGAGCGACCGGACATCGCTGCTATCCAGTGCGTTTCAAGATGTCGATCCACATCCGGCTCAGCAGGGCGAGGAGCGCCACGACGATGGCCGCAAACACCCATATCCGCCATACGAGGGCGTCGTCGTCGAGGAAGCCGGCCAGCACGGTGATCGCCACGCCCAGCGCGGTGATCACGAAGGTGATGATGGACAGCGAGTAGACGCGCACCCTGCACTTCGTCCAGAAGTGACGTGCTGCATGTTCAACCGGAGTGAGCGTCTCGAACTCTTCGAAGTACTTCGACTCCCAGACCAAGGCCAGCAGGAGCACCACGATGATCTGGGCCGCGGTGGAGTAGAAATCAATCACGGAGGCACCGACTTTCCACGATCCGGTTCCGGCATCTTTCGTCAATTCCCCACAACAGCTTCGCGATTACGTCCACGGCCATTGAACCTCCTCGATCAGATCCTTACCGCCATTCGCCTGAAACTGCCGCACGCACGCTGACACGTGTAGGCCGCTACCTGCCTTCCGGAGAACGCCATCGGCCGTACGTGGCAGCCTTCAGTGGCCGGTGTGTGCTTCGTCGGCAATGCCGCGGCCACGTTGGTGGGCCTGCAAAGAGAGGCTGACCTCGAGGACATCGTCACCGGTGGAGAGCATCACGATGGACTGGAGACCGATGTCGCCAATGGCAGAGGGCTTCGATGTCGTCGCGGGGGTCGACGTCCAGGTCTTCGGGCCGGATGGCGTTGACGGGCTCGTCGACGATCAGGTGTTCGGTGACGGTGCTCATCTGGTCTCGCCTCCCTCATTGCCGAGGGTTCCGTAGGTGGCGTTGCACTGCACGCAGGCCCCGGCGAAGGTTCCCGTGCTGCACTCGGCGATCAGGCAGGTCGGGCGCCAGATAATTGATCAGATTGCAGAAACCGGCGAAAGCGGCTGCGGCGGCATAGTGCCCCCGCTTGTTAGCCGAACTTCTGTATGTACTCTTGCAGTGATCTTCGGATCACGTCAGAGATTGTCTCGTCTCGCCGGTAGGCGATCTGTTTCGCGGTCTCCCATAGTTCCGGGTCGACTCGTATCGCCTTCTGTGGTGTGCCCTTGCTCATTCGGCAGCGACCGGGGTGCAAGCGATTGCGGCGCAGGTGGCGCGGTCCAGTGCGCTCCCTCGGTGTGCCTGCATCACCATCGAATTGATCGCCTCCTGGTCGAGCTTGGCGGCGAACTTCTCGGGCATCTGTGCTCGTTGTCCGTCAGTGGTGGTGAGGATGGTCATGGTGTAGTGGGCAGGGTTCTTGGCACTGCTGCTGGCGTGCATGTCGCGAACCTCTCGTCGGTAGCTGCTGGCGTGGCGCTGTCGTGTTTATCGGGTGTAGCGGGCTTCTACTGCGGCTATGACGGCCTGTACATCGCTGTCGGGCATGTCCTTCGCCCAGGCGATGCCGAGGCTTCCGGCGAGTCGCTGCGCGGTCATATGCATGACGACGTCGGGGGTGTCGTACTTGGCGGCGAGGGCGGGTATCCAGTCGGCAAGGGTGCGCATTTTCGAGTTCCTCCCTATGGGGTGTGTAGACACCCTAGCATGATGTCTACACACCCCGTCCATCCTGAGGTCACGGAGGCATACGTCATAGGACAAGCCAACACCTATTCGCTGGTGAGCCGTTTGAAGGGCCAGGCCATGAGATGCATACAGCCTCTACGGAAGGGGGCGAGCAGTTCGGGATTGATGCTGTTGAGTGCTCGGCCGAACTGCGGCGTGAGCTGATCGTGACCAAATGTCGTGTTCGAGGTCGAGATCCACTTTTCGTCGTCGGTGGTGGTCTTTCCCGGAAGTCGGCGCCGCGGACTGAGAATGGCTGTGCGGCAGCGAGTGTGAGGGTCATCGCCTGTTGATGATGGTCTGTTGCCGAGAGATCGGTCGTCGGTTTGGCGCAGCGGCCTGGCTTTCAGACGCGTTCTGCCGTCGACGCGGTGCTCATGCCGGATGGGACGCTTCCGAATCGTGCTGCGCCCAGCGGGGAAGCCGCAGCACCTCGTCGACGAGCTGCTGGTAGGAGCGGATACGGCCCTGCGTGATCATGCGTTCGAGCATGAGTTTTTGGGGCCAGCCGGCCGCGCCGGCCTTCGTCCTCTTGGTGGATTCGATCTGCGTTGCCGCTTCCCGCAGTTCAGGAAGGGCGAGGTGGTAGATGCAGTCCACGGCACCGGAGCCGTATGCGATGAGTTTCAACATCGAAGGTCGCGGCTCCATGGTCAGGACTGCGTAGTGCGGCATGTGCCCGCGGCGATGGTTCACCAGCTTCGAGCCCTGGGACACGCAGTCTTGTGCGCGGTCGGTACGCAGTGACCACTTCGACGATAGCCCGATCAGGAGACGATCGACCGGCTGGGGTGCGGCGACGGTGATGTCGATCCTGAGCAGGGACTCTTCTGGCATGGTGTCCTGAAGCTGGGTGACCAGTTGATGGTCCTGCCCGGCTGCGGCGATAGCTGCCGAGATGTGGGCTCGCACCGAGTGGAATTCCGGCGTCGGCGGGAGTTCCTCGAGTGCCTGGTCGAGTTCGGCTGCAGGTCCTCGGTAGGTTTTGCTGAACTGCCGGAAGACGTTGAGGTGGCGGTACTGGTCGAATTCGAGTGCCGGTCGTGATTGTCCGAGGACGAGGTCGGGACGCAGCGAGGCCAGGTGCGCCGCCGCCCGCTTCTCCATGGCGTCGCCGACTCCGGAAACCTCTGGTGTACCCGGGATGACTCCGAGGGCGTCGAAGAGGGCGTGTCCCCATTCGATGGACCCGGGGTCGTGGCTGTCGGAGGTGGAGGGGTTGCCGTTTGGTCGGTATCCGCACAGGTCGGCGGCAAATGGGGCGGTCACGGTGTGACCTTGCCGGCGAACGTTCGGGACTGCGGGCAGCGACACGCGGACATGTCGGAGGGTCGGTGCAGTATGCAACGTACGATCAGATCGATCTTGGGAAGGTGACTGATGTCGGCAGCTATACGCACGCTGGACCTCTTCGCGGGTGCGGGTGGTCTCTCGCTCGGTTTCGAGCAGGCGGATCTGGGGTTCGAGCCTGTGCACGCCGTGGAGATCGATGCGGCGGCTGCTCGGACGTACAAGCGGCATTTCGGGTGCCCGGTCTATGACGGTCCGATCGAAGACCTGGAGCGGTTCGAGGATGCCGATGTGATTCTCGGTGGTCCGCCGTGCCAGGGTTTTTCCCCGTTGGGGCGAGATCGGGACGACGAGTCGCGGGCCCAGTTGAACGAGCTGTGGCAGCACTATCTGCGTGCGGTTCGGCAGGTGAAGCCGAAGGCGTTTGTGATCGAAAACGTTCCCGAGTTTCAACGGAGCGCGCAGTTCGCCCGCCTGCTGGAGTTGATGGAAACCGATCGTGAGCTCAAAAAGTATCGGTTTGCGTACGGGGTGTTGAACGCCGCCGACTACGGGGTTCCGCAGCGCCGTCGGCGGGGCATCTTCATGGCGGTGCGGGGCCGGAAGAAGGTGCCCTGGCCGCCCGCGCCGACTCACGGTCCGGACTCGGTGAGCGCGACCGAGTACGTGACGGTGCACGACGCGATCGGTGACATTCCACTCACGACCGGCCGGACCGAGGTCGAGGTGGTCGACGGGCAACAGGATCTGCATATCGGTCGCAACGCGCGACCGATGAGCCTTGCCCGATATCAGGCCATCCCGGAGGGCGGCAACCGCTTCGACCTGGCGAGAAACCGACCGGACCTGCTCCCGAAATGCTGGGCCAACAAACCGACGGGCACCACCGACGTGATGGGGCGCCTGTGGTGGGACCGCCCGTCGGTGACGATCCGGACCGAGTTCTACAAACCCGAGAAGGGCCGGTACTTGCATCCGGTGGCGGATCGGCCGATCACCCATCGTGAGGCGGCGCGGTTGCAGTCGTTCCCGGACGATTTCGAGTTCGAGGGTACGAAGATCCAGATCGCGCGACAGATCGGGAACGCGGTGCCGCCGGGACTTGCGCAGGCGTTGGCACGCCATCTGCACTCGCTGCTCTAGGGTGACTCCGCCCGGGAATCGTTGCCGGGTTCGGGCTGCGGGATTGGCTTGCTGGGGCGGGGCGGGAGCGTGTCGGTGTCGTGGACGAGCCACCGGAGGAACGCCACGATGTGGCTGTTGAGATCCGAGTCGACCTGTTGAACCGCGATCTTTGCCCGATTCCGCAGCCCGGGATCGGCGCGATAGACCGCTGCGGGGTAGCGGTGCTGGCTGGGCATTGCACCATTTTCCCACAGGTGGATATCCACTGGCGTCATGCGCTACAGTAAGCAGGTGGATAGCCACCTTCTAACTGGGGAGACGAGATGAGCACGGCGCGTCGCGCGAAGATCACGCCGGGTGATCCGAAGAGCCAGCCGGTCAATCAGCGGGCTAACGGCAGCGCAGGATCGCGGCCGTGGACGATGATCGACCTGTTCGCAGGCTGCGGCGGAATGACCTCCGGGTTCGTGGCCACGAACAGTTTCGACCCGGTGATGGCGGTCGAGTTCAACTTCGAAGCAGCGGCCACCTACGCGGCGAACTTCGGAGAGTCGCACACGCATTTCGCCGACATCGCCGACATCCCCGACAGCGACATTCCGGAAGCCGACGTGATCATCGGCGGCCCGCCCTGCCAGGGATTTTCGAACCTGGGATCCCGGGACGTGAAAGATCCACGGAACAAACTCTGGAAGGAGTACATTCGCTTCGTCCGTCACGCCCACCCGAAGGTCTTCGTCATCGAGAACGTCGACCGCTTCTTCTCCTCGAGCGAGTTCGCCCTGCTCCAAGAGGAGGCCCGTCCGGGAGGACTGCTCGAGGAGTACCACCTCGAAGCCGGCTTCCTGCTGGCCGCGGATTTCGGGGTCCCGCAGCGCCGCAAGAGAACGATCGTGATCGGCTCACGCATCGGTGAGATCCCACTCCCGGCCCCCACACACAGCCGACTCGGAGCGGCAGACGACCTGCCCGGCTGGCACACCACTCGTGACGTGCTGACCGGACTGCCCGCCGTACCCCCCACCACGGAACTGCCAGACTCCTCGACTCTGGTCTTCGGTGAACGAGTCCGGGGAGTATTCAAGACACCGGACCTGCACATCGGGCGCAACCCGACCCAGCTGTCCCTGGACAGATACCGGCACGTTCCACCCGGTGGCGGACGCTTCGACCTGCCCGAGCACCTCCTCTCGCGCTGCTGGCGCGAGAAGAAGACCGGCACCACCGACGTGATGGGCCGCATGCGCTGGGACATGCCGTCATTGACCATCCGCACCGAGTTCTACAAGCCGGAGAAGGGCCAATACCTCCACCCCCAATGGGACCGTGACAAACCCAGTCGCAGCGTGGACCGGCCGATCACCCACTTCGAAGCCGCACGCCTGCAAAGCTTCCCGGACTCGTTCGGCTGGTGCGGAAGCAAAATCGAAATCGCACGGCAAATCGGCAACGCCGTCCCGCCGATGCTGGCTGAAGCACTCGCACACCACCTCAAGCCATACCTGGAGGGCACCGCCGACTCGACGGCTGCGCCGACTGCCCTGCCGTGCCGACTGTGCGAGGAGCCTCAGCCGTACTGAATCGGTGGAAGGGGCTCGGTCGGCTCGTCGCTGTTCGAGGTGGCGAAGCGTTCGTCGCCGATCACCACGGTCCAATGATCGACCGTGGTGTCGGGTATACGAGCCGGGCGAACCGACATCCATGCCCAACTGTTGCGGCGTTCGTCGACCGACTTGCAATACCGATCGTTCGGCGTCTGCGCTGGCTAGGACATGATCCGTGATTTCACACTGAGCACCGGGGCGGGCCCGGATTCACCATCTTTGGCGACCGCCCACCACCGGCCGTCCACCGAGAACTTCGGCCTGGCGTTCGATTCGTCGATCTCAGTAACACGAACCGACATCCAAGAACCTTTGTGAGGGCGAACTAATCCGAGGGCCTTACAGATTGCCGGATATGGATGCTGATGCCCGATGATGATGATCCCTTCATCGCGGAGATCGTCGCGGGCGTCGCGGACCCGCTTTGGTGCATCGTCCTGTTGCCCGACGGCGAGTACAGTCTGACGGTTTACCAGCCGGTCACTGATATGACGGAATAAAGCGTTCACCCGTTGCTGACCGCTCGATTCCGGAAACAGAATCTTCTCGCGGGTGTCGGGGTCCATGTGGAGGAGGAGGTTCGTCGGTAGATCTGTTTGGATCCCGCCCCACAGCCAGTAGATCCTGTCGAATGCATCAGGGCTGATGCGGCGCTTGTTGTCGCGGTTGTAGGCACGCTCGCGTGCGTTCTCCGGGCCTTTCCACCGTAAGCGCTCGTCGGTGATGCGTATGACACCGGCGGCCCATTGGTGGTAGTCGTCGTTAACCCACACCAGCAGGGCAGGGTGGTTCGCCTTGCCTGATCGCTGTTCGTGGGCCGCGCATTCATACATCTCCATCGGAATCTCCCAACCAAGGAGATCCTTCGAAAACTTGCAGTCCACCTCGAATCCATCGATATTCCAGTCGAGGTCAGACCCATCCGGGATGGAAAATTCACGGGTTAGATTGATCTCAATGGCTGTTCCGAGGTATGTCTTCTCGGTCTTCGTCAGATGCTGATAGCACCATCTACCTGTTCGTTGACCGTCGAGGAGCTCGTCGATCGAATCCCTCAGGGTCCAGCGAAATCGATGTCGGCTGTCGGCCTGATTTTCGAACCAATGAACGAGCGGAAGGAGGTCGTCGGGTGGACCGTCCGCGTTTACTGTGCTGCGCGAAATCGACCTCGCCCCCGGTGGAGACATCGGCTTCGTGGGCGCGGGATGTCTACGAAATCCATTGCGGGTCCGTCGCAGCGCATGCGCATGCGCGTCGCGCTCGTAGTCGGGCGGCGGCTGCACATCATTCATATCGAAGAGTCCATTGCTAGTCACCGGCGGAATGATCGCACGTGACCAGTCGGAAGGACTGGTCAGGTCTGTGAGGGACGTCGAGCATGTTGCTCGGAATGAGACCAGCGGGAACGCCCGCCCGATCGTCAAACCACGGCCGAGCACACCGATCAGCAATATGCACCGAATCTCGGTCGACGTTGACCGTGAACGAGTTGGCCAGACCGATCTGTAGCCAGGTGGTTTCGCAGGCTTCTCTTGGCGAAGTTGTCCGTCGATCGACACTTCGACAAGATTGCCCTTCCAACCTTCATTCGGGAAGATGTGAACCACGTGATCGCTGCTCACCCTCCGTTTTGTCGTTTCGCACGCGTCCTCCGTTCATAACCTCTTCGGCCGTAGCATCCGGGTGGGCCGTATTAGCCGCTCAGCGGCTTTGCGTAGGGTGCGCGCTGATCGTGACCGCTGATGTTCCCCCGAAAGGTGCATGTACGGCCGAGAGCTCATCCGGCCGTTGCCGCCGGTGCTCACCTCGGCTCGATCTTGGCGGCGGCGCCGGAACAGTACGACCGAGCCCGCCTTCGGGTGCTGACGCATGTCAGCCCTCCTGATTCCGTCAGGCGGCCGAACGGGGCAACCAGCCAGCCAGTCTCGGCGAATCGCCGCCGATCGCTTTCAACAAGAAGCTGTCGTTTAGCCCGACGTGAGGCAAAGAAGAAGTATGCGGCTGAGGGTCGCGGACGAACGACCCATATAGTGTCTGAAATTGGATTTCTTGGCGGTGGGATTGGGAGGGCATCGAGGATGGCTCAGCGCGGTCAGACAAAGGGGGAGGCGAGACAGGGGCCTTCCATTGAAGAGATAGAGGCCGCCGAGGCGCAGATCGTCGAGGAAACTCGAAAGATCGGCTACAACACTGTTGAATACACCATCGAGTATCTCGCTGACAAACTGCGGTCCGACGACTTCTATATACCTGAGTACCAGAGAGAGGATGTTTGGGAGGAAGACCGGAAGCATCGATTCATTGAATCTTTGCTGATGGGTCTGCCAATCCCGTTTCTTTTCTTTTGGGAGAACATCGACGACGGACGCCTAGAAATTGTCGACGGATCTCAACGCATCAGGACTATTCGAGAGTTTCTTGATGGAAATCTCCGTCTTGGTGACCTGGAAACCCTCAACAGAATCAGTGGATTCGATTTCAATGATCTGAAGGAATCGCGCCAACGAAAGTTGAAGAACCGCACAATACGAGGTGTAGTGCTCGATGAGGAGGCCGACGATCAAGCGAGGGCGGAGCTATTCGATCGGATTAACACCGGAAGCAAAAGTGCAAATCCAGCCGAGATTCGCCGCGGCGCACTGCCTGGGCCATTCACTGAACTGATCACCGAGCTCGCTGACTCTCCTACCTTCAAGATTTTGACGCCGATGTCGCAGATGCAGGAGAATTCCAGGACGCGCGAAGAACTGGTTTCAAGATTCTTTGCACTTTCCGGCGACCTCGACGGATACCGGGATAGAGTGGCCGATTACTTATTCGAATATGCTAAACGAATGCGGGATGAGCTCGTGAGAAACCCCGAAATCGCTGATGCGATGAGGAATGAGTTCCACCGAACTATGGAGTTCATCAACCAAAACTCCCCGTATGGATTCAGGAAAAACGATAGAGCCGCCGCAACGCCCAAGACCAGATACGAGGCGATTGCGATCGGCACGAAACAGGCCCTTGAGCGCATGCCGGATCTGCAAGTTGAAGAAGAAAAATTCAAAGAGTTGATTGAAAGTGACCGATTCGGTGCGATTGTCCGCTCTGATGGAGCGAATGCGAGAGCGCGTCTAACGCAAAGAATCGGCTACATCCGAGATGGACTGCTGGAGTCTGTGTCGTGACGGCGGCTCGCGATGTATTCCAGGAAAGATGCGAGGAGGTAGAGAATCTCGTCGCCTATCTGGAGGAAGTGGAGAGTCAGGGGGCTACCTCTGGTGGGGACGCGCCAAAGGGTGAGACCCTAAGGATTTTGAGGGCATCGTGCTACGTCATGATCTACAACATGGTTGAGTCAACGGTGTCGGTTTGTTTGCAGGATCTATCATCCGCGGTCAGAGGTACAGCTAGTTCCATTAAAGACCTAAAACAAGAAATTTTCGATCTTTTTCTCGTATCTAAGTATGGCAACAGGATTATGCCAAGTTCTCACGAGAAAGCGGCAGTCTTTGCCCGCGATCTACTTAATGACGCCGATGCTTCCGCTATCCCCGAGTTTGTCTTTTCCGCGCCATCTGGAAATTGTACAGATTCCAATGTTGAGAAGACGATAAAAAAGGTTGGCATCGAGTTCGATGTAATTCCTGAATTGAAGATTCGAGTCAAGAGAAAGGCTGTGAATGATCGGACGTTGCTCGAAGCCCTAGTTATGGCGCGGAATGATCTCGCGCACGGAAACCGTGCCTTCTCGGAAGTGGGGCGGGACTGCACCGCGGCCGATCTGCGGGAAATATTTAGCCTTGCCTCTGAATATATGGACGTCGTCGTGACTCATTTCGAGGACTATATAAGAGGATCGGGGTATTTGGGATCTATAATGCGCTCATAATCGATTCTCCGATTACGGTCCCTAAAACTGGAGGAACGGCATTACCAATCAGGCGACCAATTTTGTCGATCGTGATCCGTTCGCCCGAAGGTACAAACTTGTAGTCGAGCGGGAATCCCTGAAGGGCTGACCCCTCTCGCAAAGATATCGCTCGGTCTTGCTCTGGGTGACCAAACCGCCCGGTTCCGTAGTTGTAGAACTGGGTGGTAATCGTCGGACTGGGGGAATCCCACTCCATGCGCCCGTAGACGCTGGCGTAGTACTTACCTGTCTCCTTCTTGTGGCACGCTAGTTGGAGTTCTTTTGGCCACTCCCGCCAAGTTCCGCCGGGCGAGGAGGAGCGGATCCGCTGCAGGTTCCGCTCGCTCAATGCCTGCGTTCGATGCACCGGATCGGAGGTGCTTTGTTGGCCGTGAATTATCGGCTCAATTTCACCAATGACATCTTTCACCGTGGCATATGTGTCTGGCGTGTGGGTTCCTTTTGGAACTTGTATTTGTCCAATTCGTGAAGCGACTAGCACGAGCCTTTTCCGATGTTGGGGGAGGCCGTAATTTGGTAGGAACACTACCTGATGATCCACGAGATATCCGTTGGCGGTCAATCCGGAAACGAAATCAGAAAAGACATCCGTTCTTGCCAGTCCTGGAACATTCTCCATAGTTATGAATTCTGGCCCTGTTTCGTCGACAAGCCGGCCGAATTCGCGCAGTAAATTCCATTTTTCGTCTTTGTTCTTCTTGCCGGCTTGGCGTAGTGTCGAGAACGGCTGGCACGGGGCGCATCCTGCCAAAACCTTCAATCCGTCGCCGCTTCCCCATATTTTGGTGAGTTCTTCTCCGCTGACCGAACGTATGTCCCTTAGGTAGAAGTCGGCGGAATTGTTAGTCGTGAACGGATACTGGCAGTCAGGATCGACGTCAATCCCTGCAACAACGTCCACACCGGACCGCTGTAGTCCGTAAGCAAGGCCGCCCGCCCCGCAGAACAGGTCGATGGCACTCACCGAACCATGGTCGGTCAAATCGGTGCTCCGTCCCTCTAGTCACTTCCTGCACTTTCCGCACATACTTCGTAATCATCTCATCCCGAGATCCGCGTACGACGCGATGGAGGGGTTTGCGAGTCCCACGAGAGGGGAAAGGACCGTTCGGTGGTGGTGCGCCGCGACCGACGTGCCCGGCGCCGACGATGGGTATCACGGCCGTTCACCTGGCCCAACATGTGCGGAATTGTGCAGACGCGGGAGCTTCCCGGTCGGTGGAGCAGAATGGGGTGCCATGGACGATGTGGTGTTGGTCGAGCAGGTGCGGCGGCGTTGGGAGCAGGGTGTCCCGCCGAAGGTGATCGCGCGTGCTCTGGGCGTGCGGCCGTCGGTGGTGGCGCCGTTGGTGCGCCGAATCGCTGCCGAGGCCGACGCGTCCCGAGGATTGGGGCGGGTGCTCGGTTGCTGGGTCAATTGTGGCTGGAGTGTCGGGCTGGGCCTCGAGGGTCATCCGGAGTGGGCGGAACTGGACGCTCCCGCCGGTGAGGTCGAAGGCTTCGCGCAGGTGTTGGTGGCACGAGAGGGCCGGCGTGGTCGGGCGACGCTGCGGGGCTACCTGGCCGACGTGCACTGCCTGGGGGTCAAGAACGCCCGTGACCCCGAAACCATGGACGCGGGCAGTATCCCCACCGCCATCCGCACGTACTACGCAGCGTTCGACCGTCCTGCGTTGGAGATTCCGATCGAACTCGGCCGTGAACTGATCCTGGGGGCGGCGGCGTATGCGCGTGGGCTCGGTTTCGAGCCCGCGGCCGCGTTCGATGGTGATGCCGCCGCGTTCCTGGGTGAGTGGGACGGGCCGGGTCGGATCGAGTTCGGGAGGGACGGTCAGCCGTTCTACCTCAACGGGCCCTACGACAATTCGGCTGCTGTCGTGCGGACCCTCGAGCGGTCCGTGGGTGCGGGGAACTTCCACTTCTCGGTGGCCGCGGGACCGATGTGATTGTCACGAACAAACCCGACGTCGAGGGAACCGTCCGACTTCATGGGCGGTGAGCCGAGCAACAGTAAACGCCGCTCTCTGTGCTTGCGTCGATCTCCGTACTCTGTCGATTGCCTAGTTATGCGGTGGCTCGACTCGTCTCATTCGATCGTTTCTGCGACACGACTGCACTCGGGACAGCCCCGGTGTTCACCGCGGATCGTCGGGAACCGCCCACAGGCCCGAGCCGGACCGTCGGCCGGTGTCGGGGATCAGTGCCCGGAGCCGGGCGGCGTCGTCGCGCAGTGCCTTCTGGAGGTGGGGTCGGACGTCCTCGGCGACGTCTGGTGGGAGTGTGCAGCCTTGGTGTACGAGGTTGGCGGTGTTCTCGATGAGCCGCGCCGCTCGGATGAGGAGTGGCTCCGGCACCCGGACGGTGGGGAGGTCGCCGTCGTGGTCTCGGGTCAGGACGCCGAGGGTGGAGATCAGTGCCATCGCTGTCGTCGGCTGGTCGGGACCTCTGTTGGTGCCGGTGAGGGCGGCGACTTCGACGAGGGCGGCGATTGTCGCACCGAGGGTGGGCAGGGGCATGGCGATGGTGCGGGGCAGTGTCAGCAGGTCGGCGCCGGGTGCTTCGTCTTTGATGCTCAGGGCCAGTTCACGGGCGAGCGTGCGCAGTGCGTGATGATCGAAGTACTGACGGGCGGTGCGTTCGGTGATGCGCATTTGCTCCGCTACGGCAGCGACTCGTTCGGTGAGCAGGTCCTCGAGTCGGTCGGTGGGGACGGTCAGACCGATGCGTGCCAGTTCCGCGCCGAGGGTGGAGGCCGTTGTGCTTACCCATGATGATGGTCGCGGCATCGGGGCCTCCTGATCTGAGCGTTCCACCCGCACCTGGTCTGTCTATCAGTCAGTCACGGATCCCACGATCGCCTGCAAACGGGAAATCGTGAGGGTGACAAGTCGATGAGAACCTACAACACCTACACCTGTAGGTTCCGCGGATCGGTGTCACCTTGCGGATCTCCGACCTGCAGGTCTCACCATCGTGTCAGTGCGTGATTCTCACGAACTTGTTGGAATCCTCAGCCCGGTCGCTATCCCGTATATGGCGATCGATGACCGGTCATTATGGGCCCGATTGCCCCTAATGGATCGATCGGCGGGGGTGCACCGACCGCACCAGATCCCGCGGGTTGTGGTCCTGTCGGCGGTGCATCCTCGGTCGCTGTGGGGTGTCTACCGGACACGGACTGACAGCGGATATCCGTGGCAAACCGGACAATCCGGCATCACGACCGGAGTCGGACACCGACCTTGAGTTCCTTGAACTCCTCGGCTTCGGTTGTGCTGGTGTAGGAGACGACGTTGCGGACGCGCGCTGGCTAAGGACGGCATAGGTGGCGCGGGTTTGAGTCAGGACGGCATGGCACACTACCGCCATGGACGCCACAACTCGAGAGGAGGCGCTGGAGCTTTCTCAGGAGCTCATGGCAGATATCGAGCTGTCACGCTTGCCGATTGATCAGATGGTCTTGAAGTGCACGCGACTTGCTCGAATCGTGCGGGATGAAAAGGCCTCGGACTGGCTGAGCTGGGAACGAGGAACGATCCCTAGTGGGGAACGCACGAGGAACTGGCGAGAGAGGACGCGTCGACTCTTCGCAGACGAATCTGAGAACATCTACATCGGTGCGGTCCAAATCGTACCGATGGTCAATGGTTGGAAGTCTCAGCTGAACCAGTTGCGGGTACCCGACGCTAGTGGTGAGCAGGCCTACGTCGTAGTCGGAAACATACTGAGCCAGATCGGTCAGCTTCGCAACGCGATTCAGCAGTACGAGATGATCCTCGCGGCGGTTAACAGCGAGATGCACAACTTCGTTGTGAGCACTCACTATGCGCTTAACCTCAATCCGTGGATCGTTGATCTCGGTGATTTTCGGTCGATTCTCTGGTGATGTCGACGGGCGACGGCTGTTGGGGGCGTGGTAGATCTGCTGACCGGTTGTCAGCTCATCCACGTTGGGTGTTCCTGGGTCGGGGCCGGGGTGGCCGGGTTGTCGGGTCAGGCAGCTTGTGGCGGTTCGTAGTCGATGATGTTGTCCCAGAGGGTTGTCCAGTCCGCTTGTCGGGGCCAGTGCGCGGGTAGGTGGAGCACGGGTTTGCGTGCTGGCCGGGCGAATCGGGCGGGGACGTTGACCAAGTGCCGGCGCAGGGTAGCCCCGCGGGCGACGGCGTGGCGGCCGCCGGCGAGGGTGCCGGCGGCGCGCAGCAGGTTGTGAGCGATCGCCGCGCAGAGCACCCAGGCGCTGTTCGCGCCGAAACGCCCCGACGGGATGTGAGCGAGTGGTCCGTCGATCAGGTCCGCGAACACCGTTTCCACGATCGCGTGTTTGCGGTGCGTGATGTCGGCGTCGACGGTCGGCAGGTCGGAATTGGTGAAGAACGGGTGGTAGCGCCATATCGGGAACAACCCGTCCGGGTGGTTCGCGTCCTTGACCCGGCGCACGATCAGGCGGGCGGTGACCTTGTGGCGTCCGGAGAACGCCGTGTAAGTCACTTCGGCGACCTCGGCGTCGGAGATCAGCTCCCCGGTGTCGGGGTCGGTCACCGCACCGGGATAGTGCACCGGCGTCCACTCCTGCTCGTCGATACTGTCGATGGCCCGGGTGATCCGCGGATTCCGGGACATGACCAGGGAGAACTCGATGCCCGCGGCGACTGCGGCGCCGATGACGGCCTTGTTACCGAACGCCGAATCGCCGCGGACCATGATCTTGCCCGTCGCGCCGCAGGCGCGGGCGGTGCTGATCGCCGAGCGCAGTTGCGAGGCGGCGCCGCGGCCGGATCCGGTCTTGCCGGCCCGCAGCCGCATCTCCGCGACCACCGGGGCGCTGTTCGCGGTGGACAGGGTCGTGACCAGCGGGGACAGTCCCTTGCGGAGCAGGGCGCGGCCGGCGATTTTCGCGTGCCCGTAGGACGCTCCCTGTTTCTGGTGCCCGTAGACCGGGCGCAGCAGTGAGTCGATGTCGAGGAAGGCTCGGCCGGCGATGCCGGGCAGCAGCGGGGTGCGGGCGGCGAGGGCGATCAGGTGCCGGCGCAGCACCGCCCCGAGCTGAAGGCTGTGTCCGTAGGTGAACTCGCGCAGGAAGATCCCCAGGGTCGAGGGGGCGTACACCTGGTCGAAGAGAATCGGGGTGCCGCCGGCGCGGATCGTGTCCACATCGTCGATGCTGTCCGCTCCGGTGAGCATCCCGCCGATGATCGAGGTCAGTTTCCCCACCGGGTTCGCCGCACCCGAGGCCACCCGCGTGGAGGCGAGGTCGACATGGCCGTCGATCAGCTCCGACAGGCCGGCCTGCTCGCCCAGTTCGAGGACCGGCACCAGCCCGGCCGCGGACACGAGATTGTATTCGTCGAACACCGCGGACCCAGCCGTGAACGTGTGCGATGATTGCACTGAAAGTGCCTTTCCGTATGTGGACGATCGTGATGTGAGAATCTTGATTGTCTCACTACGGGAGGCGCTTTCGTCATTCACACGCCGTTACGGCCGGCGTAGTCTCCACGGATCCAGGCTTAAGATCTCCGAACGCCAGGATTCGATGTTCAGTCACGCTAGTGCGGAGATCGACGCCCTGCTTTCGCATCTCGGACCTCAGCAGATAGAGAAGATTGATTGGGCCTATGAGAACCTCAAGGCGGGCGATGCAGAGTCGATTGCCGCGGCAATGAACAGCGTACGGCGCTTGATTGATGAGTTCGCTGATGCTGTCTTTCCGGCAACAGACGCAGTGCGTACAGGTGCAGACGGCAAGCCGATCAACCTGGGGAACCAGAACCGACTCAACCGAGTGAAGGCTTACATCGACGACAGTTCGGTCTCTTCCACTAGGAAGCAGAGGGTGAAGCGCAGTATCGGCGATCTCTATGGTCGTGTGTGTGCGGGACTGCACAAGGAAGTGAGCTCGAATGAAGCGGAGTATCTCTTCCTGTCTGCTTACGTCGTTCTCGGAGAAATTCTGACACTTGCTTCGGACAGCGCTTTGGAACCGGCCGATGTGGACATTGAGTAGTTGCTCGAACATCGGCCTCATTTGAAGCCCTATCGTCCCGGCGAGCCCAGGAGTCCACTGAAGAAGGCCTGCAGTGGTGCAGTAGGAGCGACACCAGCGATCACGGTTTACGGGCACAAGGTAAGCGACTACATCCAAGTTGCATAGTTCTGCGCTAGTCGGGTCGTCTCTCATTCGACCGGATGTGAATGGAGTTCTCTGCGATTGCACCGTTTGCCCCGTTAGGAGCTGCTGTAATCATCGCTGGTTCCGCATGGGGCGTTGCGCGTTGGACAAACAGTCGACATGGGCGTTGGTCGTCGTTGAAGGATGATGCTTCGATTGCCAACGACCTTCCCAATGGCCCCACGAAGACGATGCTGTTCAACTGATGACGCTCGGCGAAAGTGCTCAGACTTGCTCGGTGAAAGTGCCCACCTGTGAGCGGTGATTACTGTAGCGGTTGGCGGGGTGTGGTGGTGGCTTTGCGGAGGTTTTCGGCGCGGGCGTGATGATCACGAAGGCGGTAGGAGTCCCCGTCCAGGTTGAGCACGACGGACCGGTGCAGTAGCCGGTCGAGCATGGCCGCGGCGACGGTGGTGTCACCGAGGACCTGGCCCCACTCGCCCACGCTTCGGTTCGTGTTCACGATGATCGAAGTTTTCAGATATCGTTGCGCCACAACCTGAAACAACGCCGACGCCGCCTCGCCGGGCAACGGGAGATAGCCCAGTTCATCAATTATCAGGAGGGTGGGTCCGGCGAAGAACCGCATCGTCGTCGCCCACCGGCCCTCGATCGCCGCCCGGTGACAGCGGGCGGCGAGGTCGGCGGCGGTGGTGAAGTAGGTGCGGTACCCGGCGTGCACCGCGGCCCGCGCCAACCCCACCGACAGGTGCGTCTTTCCGACCCCCGGCGGGCCGACCAGCAGGATATTCGTCGCGGTTTCGAGGTAGCGGCAGGTGCCGAGCTCGGCGATCAACTTCCGGTCGAGGCTCGGGGCGGCGTCGTGGTCGAAGTCCTCGAGCGACGCCGGGGTCGGCAGGCACGCGAACCGCAGCCGTCCGGCCAAACGGCGGGCCTCGGTCGCATCGACTTCGATGGCGAGGAGCTCTTCGAGGGCGGCGGTCATCGACAGGTTGGTCTTCTGGGCGCGGTCGAGAACCGCCGGCAGCGCTTCGGCGGCGTCGTGGAGTTTGAGCACCGCCAGATGACCGCGGAGGCGTTGGTAGAGGCTGGCCGCCGCGGGGGTGTTCGGCGCTGGAACCGCATCGGCGGCAGGGGTGGTGTTCATGTCAGGGTGTTCCTTCCGCGGGCGGCCCGCTCGTAGGTGGACAGATCGATGACCGTTGATGTCGTTGCGGCCGAGGGTGATTCGACCTCACTCGATGTCGTGGTGGTGGTTCCAGTGATGTTGCGGCGCAATGCTTCCGCTGCCGCGATTGCGGCGGGCCCGGGTGGGATGCGTTCCTTGCGGCGGTGCGGGCGACCGGCTGAGCCGGCGGCCGCCATGGCCGCCTGCTCGAGCGCGTAGACATGACCGTGATCACGGACGATCACCCCGGCGCCGTCCGGGGCGAGGCGGTGGCGGGCGATGGTGATCTGCGCGGTGGTGACGATGTCGATCACCTCCGCCCCGAGGACTTGGGTGACGGTGACCTGCGCCGACGCCAGCTCCGGGGGCACCGAGTACCGGTTGCCGCGGTAGGACACCAGCGCCTGCCGGGATGCGGTCCGGGGTTCGGTGAGGATCGCCGGATACGGCGCGGCCGGCAGCGCGGTCAACGGTTCGGCGGCCGCCACCGTCGCCACCGAGGCCTTGCCGTCGGCGGTGGCCCGCATCCGGGTGTCGCCCCGCAGCCGGCAGAACTCGTCCACTCGTTGTTGGGCCTGTTCGACGGTAACGTCGTCGGGCAGGGTGCGCCACCATCGTTGGGCAGCAGTATGATTGGCCTTCTCGACCACCCCTTTGCGGTTCCCGGCTTTGGGTGGGCAGATCGCCACCGAGACGCCGTAGTGCTTCGCGACGCCGGCGAAGCTGGCGGTCACCCGGCCCGAGTCCGGATGGCAGACGGTGGCCATCCGGTCGAACCGCCACACCCTCGTCACACCGCCGAGCCGTCGGCTGACCCGGTCGAGGCCGTCGACCAGATGCGGCTGGGTCATCGCCGGCGCCAGGATTCCGCGCCAGCGCCCCGAATGCGCCAGGGAGCCGACCAGCAGGTGCGCCGCCCCGCCCCACCCCCACGAGTCGGGTGGATTCGGCAGGTCGACCCAATCCCACTGAGTTTCCTCACCGGGTGGATGGTCGATGATCGCGTTCGCCCGGTCGGTGGCGGTTGCGCAGGACTCGCATACCGGGCGCAGTTTGCGGTCGCGGATCTGCCGGGTCAGGGTCGGATACGACAACCGGTAGCCGAGGCCCTCGAGTTCGTCGCACAGGGTGCGGGCCCATAGGTGCGGATCCTCGGCGAGCCGGCAGGTGACGTACTCGACGAACGGTTCGAACGGGTCATCACGTGCGGGTTTGCGGACTCCGGGTGTGGTGACGCCGTTGATGTAGTTGCGGATGGTGCGGCGGTTTCGTCCGGTGTGGCGGGCGATCGCCGAGATCGTCCAGCCCTGTTTGTGCAGTGCGTGTACTTCCACGTCTTCCTCCCATGTCAGCATGAGATTGCGGGTCTCCTTCGGGTCGCTGGTGCGTGGTCAGAGACCACCAGCATCGAGGGAGACCCGCCCTCATCGGCGGAGCCACACGGGTGAGCACTTTCGGTAAGTAGAACTGAGCAGTTTCAGCGAGCGCCATCACAACTACGTAGAACTGCGCGTTCGACGCTACGCCGCGCAAGAAATCAGGGAGCGTCGTGACTGGCCGCTGATTGTAGGAATGGTCATCGGTCTACTCGGCGTGCTGATTTGGAACTTGAATACGGAGCCTCGCCAATCGGATGATATCGGATTTACTATTTTCTTGATGGTGGGTTTAATCCTGATCAGCCGGCCAGCGATGCGTAAGCGATACCGGCTGCCGGGTGTCCGCGAGCGTTGGACGGGACGGGGCCAACGAAAGTCGGACCGTGAGTTGGCCGCGCTTCACGACGAGGTCCTCAAGCTCACGAAACCAACTGCCGTTCCTAACTCCATCGAACCCGATCCCGAGTAGTCGTGGGCGCTGGCTCTGTCAGGTCAGCCCGGTTGTCGACGGCCTCTACCGTATCCGTCCCCATTTGGGAGGGGTGGCCTGGCAACGACCGGCACGCCGATTAAGCGATCGCCTCCCGGTGTCTCACAGTCCGGAGCCCCAGTAACGGTCATTTCTGACGCACTGATCCGCGAGACGTGCCGATCGAAGCCGTGCGCCCCCGCGGACCCCGGTTATTCCTTCGAGCAGCTCAAAGTGTTCGGTCACCTGCCGGCCTCTTCAGCAGTCGGGTAATCCAAGGTCATCCGTTCTTGTGTAGACCCGTCTGACCTCATTGCTTCGTTCGGGCGGTAATTGTTTTCCGTAGGGATAAGCGGAGATTGCCTGCACGACGGAGCTCACCGTCGTGGTTGAAATGTCCTTAGGGACATCCTGAACGCTAATTCGGGCATTCATGTCTTCCAGGAATGAGCTAACTCTTTCCGGAAGATAGAATATGAATACCTCATATGTCGTTCCAACGTTCTCGATACGCCCCAACCGGAGAGGGGAATTCCATTCTTCGCCCTGGTCGTAGCGCATTTTGCGGTACTGGAATTCTCTATTGTTTTGATCGTGGTATGCAAGCCACAGCGCCGAGCCGGGTACCTCCGCTCCAGAAACGGTTATGTTTGCACACCATGGGACTTCATCTGATCCATTGAAGACCAACGGTCGACTTGCTACGGCGCTGGAGGAGGAGCCGGCTGGTGTGCTGGGAGGGCTAGCTGCTGTGCTCGGTTGCGGTGGGCTGGAGTCAAGAAGTGGGAGGACGGCGGCGACGGCAATGAAGGCCGCTGCCGGAGTGCTCAAATATAGGCGCCAATGACGGGGGATTACGACAACGATGATGGCAGCAAGGGCGCAGGCGGCCAGCCAAAGCCATTGCCGCGCGTCCCCGGACGTGGAGGCCCCGAGGAATGCCGCTGCAATTGCAGGCGCCGTTAGTATCAAGCCCCACATGATCCGTCGCCGTTCCGGCCCGGACGTTGTCGGGATGCTAGTTATCGCCTGATCCGGATCTGTATGAGACGGATTTGGTTCTCGGTCTTGATCACCTGGCGGATTGGTCATGGTCGTCCTTGCGGTCGGGGCCATCTCAATTTTGACCGGTTCACTGTCCGTCAAACCCAGCTTTCGAGGAACCCACAGTCGCAGGCGGGAATCGTTGCCGGTCGTCTCATAATCGATCCTTTCTGAGGCGCTGATTCGTGAGACAACTTCTTTGGTAGGCGAGCGTCTACGGATCGACGGACATGCGGATCTACGGATCTCACCACTCGACGGAGTCGTCGTCCCGGTGGACTCTGGGCTATCTCTCTGTCCTCGAATCCGGAATTGTCGCGGTATCGGCCCTTTCTGACGCACCGAGCTGTGCGACACCACCCACCTTCCCGCCAGGTTGGTGGTGGTATCCGTTCGCGAACTGGTTCAACCAGTTCTAGGAGGCACGATGACCGGCAACCCAAGGTCACCGCGCCGCCCCGGCGGACGTAGACGGTGAGCGCCGCCCCGACCGTGCTGGTGCCGTTCGTCAGCCACATCACCCGAAACCGGTGCCGCCACCGGGTGACGGGGTAGGCGCGGGATCGAGTCGCCAGTGCCAGACCGTAGACGACGTACACGAATATCCCGACCAGCATGAGTGCGATCGCCACAAGCAACACCATCAGGACGTCATCGAGCGCGACGATGGTGAGTGCCGCCGCGATTACGGCGAGGAGCATCGTCAGTGCCAGGGCACCCCACCAGCGAGCCTGGTGCGGGCGCCTGAAGTGGCCAAGCTGCAGACGCGCCGCGGCACGAACTCGAGGGCCGGGCGGCGGGTTCGCAGTCCTCCAGCGGTCAATGCCGTCGAAGAACCGAGTGGTGGTGCACTCGCCTTCAGTCCATCCTTTGTGCGCATCGATCACCGCCCATTCCTATCACTGAACTGGGCAGATGACACGTCCCTGTGACGGCCGAAGGGCCACGCCCGCAACGCGATACTGTCCCCGCAACGTCCAGTCAGCTCAGACGATGGGGGATGCCATGACCGATGCAGCAACCACGCCGCCGCTCGGGAAGATCCTGACCGCCGACGAGATCGCCCGGTTCGTGGCCCGCGTCGCGTACCCCACCAGCCCGGTGGTGTTGGTGGACGAGGAACTCGCCCGGACCGCCCCGGCGCGGGCCTACGGTGATTGGCTCGATGCGCTCGGCCTGCCGGACCTGGCAGAGAAGGCGCGCACGCTTCTGCCGGAGACCGCCGGCGGCCGCGCGGCGGGCGACACTGATTCCGGGCCCGGCGCGTAGCGACCGCCCAGCGGATCCGACGGACGAAGGCAACGAAGTTGATCGCTCGCAAGCGGCCGCGGTTGTACGGTCGGGTTCGCGTCGTTCGCCACTACGCCGGGCGCGATCACCCATTTGCGGCACGACGACTACTGGCGTAACCGGGCGGTGGTCGCCGTTGCCGACACCTCCTACCTGAACAATGGACGACCGCATCAGCATCGGAAGCCGGTCTGACCCAGGTAAATGACGCGTTCACGTCGGGCCGTACTTCCGGCGGGTTGTTGTCGTTGAAGTAGTGGACGGAGATCCTCGAGCGAAGGACCGAGTTGTTCGGGGCGCCGATTTCGACGGCGATCACAAGCGCGGAGAGCATCCTGGTCTCGTTCGCCCCGTACGGCGGCATTCCGACGGTTGCCACGATTCGCAGCGGTGGCGATCCCGCTGATGGTGATCGCCAGCGCGCGGGCCAAGATTGGACCTGTACCAATGTGATGTCGGACCCTACCTTCCCATGGGCCACCGGACATACGGTTGAAACGGAACAACCATGCGGTTCCATTCGAGGAGGGCGCACATGTCGTGGTGCTGGGCGTGTTGCACATCGCGGTGACCGTCACCAGCCGAAGATCTGAGTCCTCTCGTCGTTGCTGATACCCAAGTCGGGATTGAGACAAGCCCATGGCAGAGGTCGACCCCTGGCAACCCAGCGTGATCGCGTTTCGGCGGTCACGGTGGAGGTGGATGCGGACGGGTTCCAGGATGCGATCGAGATCGGACGGGGTGCTTCGGCATCGTGTATCGCTGCCTGCAGCCTTCTCTGGACCGCCCGGTCGCAATCAAGGTGCTCACCCCTTGGCAGCAACGGCTTGATCTGCCGTGGTCCGTGCCGCGAGCGGAGCTGTTGAGAATGTGCCATCCCAAGACGGAACGGAACTCGGTCGTGCCCGAAGACGCAAAGCAAACACTTCCCGCCTTTTTTCTTGCATTGGGCGGACTTCTAATTGCGGCAGTAGTGACAGTGGTGCTGTATTCGATAGGGATGACAGACGGGAAGGACCTGACTGCCGTGGCCGGGTTGTTCACCGCAATTACCGGCACCCTGGTGGGAGCGTTTCTCGGCGTGCACATCGGCGCGGCGGGCAAGATGAAGCTTCAGGGAGAGCGAGATTCGCTGGTGATGGAGAAGGAAAGAGCCAAGGCCATGCTTTCCGAGGAGGATCGGCAGAAGATAGAGAAGATGGAAGAGGATCGGGGGAGTTAGCGGGAGAGTAAAGACCACGCGGGGATCCCTTGCGGCCGACCCGGCGGAGCACTGCTGCCACGCCCGCTTCGGTAACGTCGCGGTGGCGCTGTCAACTTGACGGGTTCGTTGTTGGTTGGCGGTGCGTCGGACTGTGGTGGGGACGGTTCCCCTCCTGGCTCAGATCAGGCTGCGGCGGGAAGGTCGGCGGTGCCGGTGACCTGATTCCAGATGGCGAGCCGGTTTTGCGGGGGGTTGTGGGTGCGCCTGGGTGGGGCGCGGTGTAATTGTATTTCGCGCTCGACCCACCGGCCCTGAGTTCGGCAATATTTCGAGCGTCTAACGGCCCGTGACATTGGGGAATTGTCAGAGGACGATGAAACAGACCGGTCTTGTTCGCAAGGGCTCCCAGCTCCACCGCTAACTGACTGAGAAGAGACGAACGCTCGCGAGACTCAGCATTCGCGACATCAATGTAGTCAGGGGTCTGCCGATGATGTCCGCGTCCGATGTCGTGGATCGTTGATCTTAAACGTGACAAAAAGTCGAACTACGTTGTGCAGGAATTATGTTCAGCGGAAGGTGATCTTCGTCTTGATACCGCATGCGGTAAGGGACGGCTCGGTATCATCGTCTGCTCGGAGCGGTGTTCTTGGCTGGACATTCGTACGGCTCTGCAGACCGCCACCGCTGATGCGCAGGTGATCGTCGTGCACGTCGGCCGGTCCGTGGTGGATCCGTGGGCGGAACTCGCGGTGGGAGCAAGCGATGTACTGCGGTGGGACGACGACACCGAACCGGTCCAGGCCCAGCTCGCGAGAATCCGTGAGGTGGAGGAGTTCATCGATTCACGCACCGTGTCGGAGGTCATTGTCGGACGAAGTACGGCGCTGCGTCGGGCCCTGCGTGAGTTGATCACCGCGGCGCGGTTCGGATCGGGACCAATCCTGATACTCGGGGAAACGGGAACCGGCAAGGAACTTGCCGCGAGGGTTGCTCATCAGGTCGGGTGCTCGAAATCGAACGGTCAATTGGTGGTTGTCGACTGCACGACAATTGTTCCCGGACTGCTGGGAAGTGAGCTGTTCGGGCACGAGCGTGGCGCATTCACCGGGGCGGTTGCGGCCCGATCGGGTGCGTGCGCGGCGGCGGATGAAGGCGCACTCTTCCTCGACGAAGTCGGTGACCTACCACTCGAACTGCAGCCCGAGTTCATGCGGGTGGTCCAGGAGGGCGCATACAAGCGCGTCGGTGGAGATCGATGGCAACACAGTAATTTTCGATTGATTTGCGCCACCAACCGCAACTTGTCCCGGGATGTCGACACCGGCCGGTTTCGAAGCGATCTCTACTATCGGATCGCCGCGTCGACGGTTTTGATGCCGCCATTGCGTGAACGGGGCAGCGACGTCCTCGACCTGTTCGCTCATTTCTACGCCGAGGCAAGCGGTCGAAGTGATCCGGTCCGGCTCGATGCGGCCGTGAAACGCGCGCTGTGTGAGCGCACTTATCCGGGCAATTTGCGCGATTTGCGCCAGGTGGCGCACCGCGTGGCCGCACGACATGTCGGTGGGGGCCCGATCACCCCGGGTGACCTGCCTCCAGAGGATCGGCCGCAATGCGGTGAAGGTGACATCGAGACGAGTTCGGCCGCCGCGGTGGATGACGAGGCTCTGGCCGCGGCAGTACGGGAGGCGGTGGCAGTGGGTAAGACGCTTCGTGAACTACGTGATGAGGTGGGTGATCTTGCGGTCGCCGCCGCGATGGCCGAATGTCAGGGCAATGTGCGGGCAGCTGCGGCGCGGCTCGGGGTGACCGATCGGGCGCTCCACCTGCGCCGTGCGCGAGCGAGGGACACGCCTTCGCCTACCTGAGGTCTCACTTGTCCTGTGCCAGCGAATCGTCCTTGAAGCCGGCGCCTGGACCTGGGGTGAGGAATCTTGAGTGGCGAACTGGCCGTGGTCAACGCCCTTGTTGGACCGGGGGACCCGGAGGATTTCGCCATTGGATCTTGCTTGAACTGGCGTTCTCAGCGGTCAGTTATTCGGGCATCCTGATTAAACGCAGAGAGGCCGATCGAGCCAGGTGGGCGGCGCTCTTGACGAGAGCGCCCTGGCCGCCAGGGTCCCTCTAGCAGATGAGATGATCTCGAACCGAGCAAATTGCACTGGCGAGACGTGCCTGGATAAGCAAGATTCTGTGGCGAAAAGGAAGATCGGCTGTCACCGGACATCACTTGTAGGGTCTCAAATCCGATGGCACATTGCAGCGCCGTGAGCTCGGGAGTTCAAGATGTCTCATGACGATGAGACCGCAGTCTTGTCTCAGCTTCGTGGCATTTCTTCGATGTGCATCCGGTGTCAGCCCGAGATAGTCAACTGCCGGGGCCCGAATGTCCTGTAGGGCGAAGGTTCAACCGGCACTACGTCTTGCGGAGTAGTCCGGTGACGCCGGCCAGGAGGATCGCGGTGAAGATCCACGCGACGATGCGCAATATCGACATCCCGAACGTGAGCCACAGAGGCGCGGCCGTGCTGATGGTCCAGTCGACCTTTTGGGCTCCGGCGGCGGGGACGACGTTGTCGAGTGCGTAGTTGAACGACTGGAAACACGGATATTCCGGGTACAACTCGCAGGGCGTGTCGGCGGTGATCACGCTGGGCGGCCTCGTCCGCGACGTCTCCGAATACGTGTTCGCCGCTGTTGTAGCGGCCTTTAGGTCGCTGGGAACGAAGTGGTCGCGGTTCGCTATCACGAGGCCGACACCGAGGGCGAACACCACGAGGAGCCATCCGGCTGCTAGCAGAGGGTAATAGCCGTGGCCAGCGAAGATCCGGTACGCCGACCGCAGGATTTTGGTGGGCCAGGGTGCCTTTCTGGTGACCTCATTCGCTGCGGTGAACCGCAGGCGTCGGGCGTCGGCGGGTTGTCCGTTGCGGTCATACACCGCCGCAAGTGCATGCCAGGGGTGTGCGGTGAAGCCGGTATCGGCGGGCGCGGTGCTTAGCCAGCGAGCAGCGGTCTTGCGATGGGTGCGGATGCGGCCGTGTACATCCGCTACCTCCCAGCCGGTTGCAGACAGTGGCGCGGGCGGATCCGCATCGGAGGGTGTCACCAGATCGCCGACCTGCGTTCGTGTCAGATTGATTACTCCTATACTTCGCTCAGGCGTCAACGAAAGGACCGCAACCTTCGCTTGTTCGAGGTTCAGCGCATCACCGGAAGCGGTGGTGAGTTTGGCGCCCTGCAGGTCGAGCCCGCCGATGCGGGCACCGAGGGCGCGGACTGGCCCGTGTGCAACCAACTGCGCCGCGAACACACTGCCGTCGACGGTCGCGTGGTCGAGGTTCAGCGCGTCCCCGGATTTGGTGGTGAGTTCGGCCCCTTCCAGGATGAGCTGGCCGCCGATGTGGGTGCCGACGGCGCGGACTGGCCCGTGTGCAACCAACTTCTGTGCGACCACACCGAGGTCGACGGTTGCCTGGTCGAGGATCAGCGCCTCCCCGGATTCGCTGGTGAGTTCGGCGCCATCCAGGATGAGCTCGCCGATGTGGGCGCCGACGGCGCGGACTGGCCCGTGTGCAACCAATTGCGCCGCGAGCACACCGAGGTCGACGGTCGCGTGGTCGAGGTTCAGCGCCTCCCCGGATTTGGTGGTGAGTTTGGCGCCCTGCAGGTCGAGCTCGCCGATGTGGGCGCCGAGGGCGCGGACTGGCCCGTGTGCAACCAATTGCGCCGCGAACACACCGCGATCGAAGGTCGCCCCGTCGAGGATCAGCGCCTCCCCGGATTTGGTGGTGAGTTCGGCGCCCTGCAGGTCGAGCCCGCCGATGCGGGCGCCGACGGCGCGGACTGGCCCGTGTGCAACCAACTTCTGTGCGAACACATAGCCGTCGACGGTCGCGTGGTCGAGGTTCAGCGCATCCCCGGATTCGGTGGTGAGTTCGGCGCCATCCAGGATGAGCTGGCCGCCGATGTGGGTGCCGACGGCGCGGACTGGCCCGTGTGCAACCAACTTCTGTGCGAACACATAGCCGTCGACGGTCGCCGTGTCGAGATGCAGCGCGGCGATATGGGAGCGTTCGATGTTGAGTTGTACGAGATTCGATCCAGAAAGTTCGATCGGTTCATCGATGTGGCAGTTCTCAAGGTGGAGCGGGCGTTCGAAGATGATGTTCTCGAAGTCGGGTATACCCGTGATCCGGGCGTACCTGATTCGCAGGCCATGAGGATCGATGTCATTATAGCAGCCGGTGAGTATGCGGCGGATCGCCGATGCCGGGATGACGCGCTGCTCAGGCCAGGTGTCGGCGGTTGCCGGGTCGCGGTGATCAGGGTCGGCATCAGTCGACAGGTCGAACACCGTTCCATCTCGGGCCCCGGCTAGAAGCCGTTCGAACAACTCGTCTTCGCCCGCAGTGTTATCCACGCAACACATGATCCCGCACGCAACTGCCAGTCTGTGGAACACGACAAGGTGATTCTTCCTGGCGACACACCCCCCACGGTCAGCCGAGGAACTCACCGCCGAAAACCAAGCGTGGCGGCCGCCTGCGCGGCCGATCGATCAACCCAGGTGACCTGTCAGCCACGGGACTCGAGACCCTACATCACTCCCCGCGCATGCTCAGCTCTGCCGCGATCTCGGCATACAGTGGGTCGGGGACAATTCTTGCGAGTTCCTCGTACAACTCGGTGAGTTCTTTCAACCTCGCTTTCAACCTCGCGTCGGGTCCGGGGCGGGAGCCGCCGGTACCCCGCACGGCTTGACGACTGGTCTTGCGGAATAGGTGCGCGCGTACGTGCCCTTCCACTGCGCTCCCGAAGAAGCCTGCCTGGTCGACCCGCGGGAAGGGGATTAGAGCGGGAAGCGTCCGCGTCCCGACCACGTATTGGAGTCCGAACCGGTATGCCTTCCTGTTCTCGGCGGACCAGGTGACCCGTCGGGCGAAGATCTTGACGGCGCTGGCACGCCCACTGTGTACCGGAGCCCCCGAGTCGTTGACCGGCAGGTATGTGAGCAACCATTGCGCACTTTTCGGGTCCGTTGGCTTGCGCGGCGGGCGACTCGTTTTGTTCCCGAACTTGGATTTGTAGAGCTGGTCGAGGCCGCTTCGTTCCCCGCTCTTGTTGTGAGGCTTGATCTCGACGATTGCGCCGCCGCGTCCAACTGGTATCGGCGTGCCGCGCAAAGGAACGCCGCCGTCGACATTCCAATCGTCTCTTCGCTGAATGATCAGGGGGAGCGGTGGCATCGGAGTCTCCTAGTTGTCGTCGCGCCGCTCGGTGCGATGAGCCGGATCAGGTTTCCGCCCGTCACCAGCGTGAAGTCAGGCGGAGAAAGCTTCAGCGCCGTGATCTTCGCCAGTTCCACACCCGGATGTAGATAGGGCCCGTCCGAACCGAAGAGGACCTTGTGTGCTCCTGCTCGTCGGATCGCATCGTCGAGGATGTCGAAGTATCGGACGCCGGCGGTATCGGTGAACAGATTGGGGGTTCGCGTCAGCTCGTCGATGAATGCCGTTTGCGCTTTCCAGTCGTCGGCGAAGGATGACAGGTGCGGGACGATCCAGGCGACGTCCGGGTAGGCCTCGGTTGCCTTCCGTACCGTGGAGATGTCTCCTCGTGGGTCGTAGAGGATCGGGAGGCGGTGGCGGCGGGCGACCTCGGCGATTTCCTGGGTGATGGCGCCGTCGGACCAGTGGACCTTGATTCCGCGCGCACCCCAGCCTCTAGCCCCGGCGACCACCTCGCCTACCCGGCCTCGATCGCCTTCCGGGTTGACGAAGACGTATCCGAGGTAGCGGCCGGGATTCGCCATCACAACCTCCCGCACCGTGCGGTTGGCCGCCGCATACTCGCCGACCGGGGGCGCCATGATCACTGTGCATCCGATCCCGGCCTCGACTGCCCGCGCGGCGTACCGGACAAGCGACACGTCCGGTCCGCCCGGCCGCGCCAGAATTCCGGCAGTGCCGGTATGACAATGCGAGTCGATGATCGGATACCTGGTCATGCGGCCGCGCCCCGACGATCACGACTGAGTCGCCGCACCGAACACATCAGCCGCTCGATGTCGCGCGTCGAGTGCCGCGAGCTGAGAACGAAGCTCAGAAGGGCAGCGCGCCGGCACCGTGGTCGCTGGACGATCGCGTCGATACCGTGCGCGCGGAGCGCCTCCCACCACCGCGCTGCAGCCCCGGTGGGCATCGGGATACCCACGATCGGAAACGGCAGGCCGTTCAGTGGAAGGCTCTCTCTAGCGATTGCGCTGCGGAGCGCCACCACGTGACCCTGCAACCGTCGACGGCGCCGGTTCAGTTCACGGGGAAGGGAGAGCGCTCGCACGGCTGCCGACAGATCCGGCGCCGAGGGTGCGCTCGAATGCAGGCGATTGCCATCGTTGCGCAGTACTCGGAGTGCGCCCGGCGGTCCGGTCACCACGGCGAGCGGGGCCCCATACGCCTTCGCGAACGACGCCACCCACAGCACACCGTCATGACTTGCGCCCAGCCACCGGGCGGTGCCGGTCCCATCACCGAACAATCCCCCATGGCCACGGCGCCCCAGCACCCCACACGCGAGTGAATCGTCGACAACGAGAAGGCCGCCCGAACGCACGGCGAGATCACGCAGTTCGCCAATAGGTGCCGGGCGATTGCAGCCGGGACACCATCCATCGGTGGCGATAAACACACGCCCACCGGTGTCGGCGATCGTGTCGGGGCGGTGATGGCCGTACGCCCACACCTGGGCGCCAGCCTTCCGTGCCAACGCCGCGGCCACCTGGACGGTGGGGTAGGCAGCCTCGTCGACCGCAACCGTGTCTCCGGACCGGGGCAACAGCGTGAAGATATCGATCAAGGCATGCAACGTCGAACGAGCGACGACCCCGGCCCCGACGCCCTGCATGCCCGCCACCGCGCCCGCCACGTGACGGGCGCTTGGGTCCTCGGCCAGAGCGGCCGGGACACCGGTGGTCAGCGACTCCCATGCGGGCAGTGTGCGCGCCTGGTGGCGCAGGTCGAGGAACAGTGCCGTTGTGACATCGAGTCGCGGACCGACTGTCATGCCCGACGCCGCTGTCGCATCAGCCTGCGTGCGATGAGCTCCGACGGCATGGTGGCATCGACCGTCGTGACCAGGTCGATACCGGTGACCGTTGCATACGAGTGGATGTATCGTTGAATCTCGTTGCGCCACAGTAACGCCCAGTTCGCGGCATCCTCCCGTTTCCTGGTGGATTCGTTCCAGCGACCGTGCCTCACGGAGAGCAGGATCTGCTCACCCTGCACGGCGAGCTCGAAGAAGTGGGTAATGCTGGTGTCGGACCAGCCTTGCAGGGATTTCATGGTGTCGACACGATCCATCCACGGCTCCTCGTACGGGATCATCGCCGGCCCACCGAGAAACTCGTGCATCTCCGGCTGAGCCAACAACCACTGCATGGTCAGCATCTCCGCACGCGCGGTGACGGCAAGATTGGCGAACTGGTTGTGCGCCCCACGGGCGAGAACGAGGTGCACTTCCTGCAGGTTACTCAGCAACGGAAACGCGTCCGCGTCGACCGTCTTGTCGTCGCGCTCCTTGTAAAACAGCACGCACGCGTGCAGCAACCGGTGAAATCCCTCCAGGAACTGGACGCGCCGATCGGCGAGAACCGACGCGTGCGGTACCGCCCGGCCGCGGAGACGCAGGCCGTACTCGTACTCGTACTCGGCCGACCGCCGCCGGACCGTCAAGCGGTTCTGCTCGTCTTCCGCAAAACCCCACAGCAGCGTGCGCATGGGCATCAATGGGTTGAGATCGAACCTGAGCAACGGGTCCGCTCCCCGGCCTGGGCGACGATTCTGGAAGCGTGCGACGACGTGGTGCAGCGTCTGGACGAGCATGCCCTCTTCCGCCCAGTAGTTCCAGATCAGCTCCACGAATGGGACGTTGGGCAAGGGGAACTTCAACGGTTTCTCGAAGTCCGGTTTTTGATTGTCGTCGCCGTACGGGTAATCGAGGAACGGCTTGGCATCGCTTCGCACATCTCTCACGTACGACCGTTCCAACGCGGCAGCGATGGTGCTTTCGCTGAGCTCAGCATCCGGCGGATTTTGCGGCTTGAACCCGAAAGGCAGAGCGCGTTGAGTGACAAACTTCTCGGCTTCAGATTTCAGGTCCTCGTATGCACGCGTGCCGAACCAACCTTCCATACCTCCCGGTAGTTTTGGCTGAACGAAGTCGCGGAACTCATCGAAGCGCATCCGCCGGCTGATCGCACTGGTGAAACGCCACAGCACTTCATCGCTACTCTTCGGCGGATCCGCCGGCACAAGCGCAACGTTGTAATCCGCGGGCGTGGGAGATGCTTCCAACACGTCCCCAACGCCGTCGAGGGTCACCGGCTTTTTCGAGGCAAACTGGGGAGTATAGATAACGGTCAACGGTCCGGCCGTGGCGAACTTGACCTCTGGCTCGAAGTCCTTTCCTGTCTCCATCGTGTGTTCCACCCACTGGCGATCTGTCGCGCCGGGGAATGGTCTGTCGTTCTTCCCATTTTCGCCTTGAATTTCGAACCTATATGTTCCAGGTTTTTCCTGGATGTCATCCTCGAGACGTATGTTTAGAGATCCGATCTGACCAACGCGAATTGGATTGGGGTTGAGAAAAATTCGCATGACAATCCTTCCTCAGGATGCGCGCCGCGGTGGCATCACAATGGGTGGGGTGTGTCGGCGTGTGACGTCGAGGCTGCTGCGTACTGCCCACGCCGAGAGCAGGTCGCGCAGGATGGGAGATTCGCGCTCGGGTGTGATCAGCCCGGCCACTTTCGCCTGACCGACCGCTGCGAACACCAGTGACGGGGACTGCCGTGCCATCACTCCGAAGTCGCCGTTCCATTTTTTGTACAGGGCGAGCAGCTGGTCCGGTCTCCGTTCGGTAACCGGCCAGATCTCGCCGAGCCGGCGGCTGCGCAGGGCGGGAGAGCGGTGGTTGAGCAGCAGGTCGACGAAGGCGCCGATCGTGGCCTCGTGCCGGTCGATGTCCGCTCGCCGCTCCGCGGTCTGGTCAGCGATGGGATACAGCCGTTTCCAGGTTGCGCGCATAGCCGCCCATTGCGGATGTGGATACAGCGCCTCCCCGATCCGCGTGCTGATCAGAACCCGCATGTAGGGCATGGGGTGTGGGTCGGTGCCCGAGGGGCGGAAGACGAAGAACTTCGGCAGGCTCACCACGGCCAGCAGACCGACCGTGGAGGTGATTCCGATCTTCCCGACCGACCAGCAGTCGGCGATGATCTCGCTGATCCAGCGGTACCAGACATCCCAGCCGCCTTGAGGGTTCGTTCGGGCCGCTTTGGTGATTTCGGCTCGCAGTGATTCGACTAGACCCAGTTGCGCGGCACCCTGATGGCCGACCTCGTGGATGAGCGACGATGCGATTCCGCTGCCGATCATGCGTTCACGCGGGATCCGGATGATCGCGACGGGATTCGACCTGCCACCGGGCAACCGGGTGCGTGTCCGCCGGATCGCAGCGCCGGCACCGCGGGCGAGATAACAGACCACGGGTGCCTCGGTGAAACCTTCGACGTTCACCCGAAGCGCGTCGGCTGCCAGAACGTCGAGACCGGACAGCCAGACACCGGTTCGGTGTTCGCTGCGTTGGGTGATGGCCTCGGTGAACAAATCGAACTGTGCGAGAACGTTGTTGAATGCCATGCGCAAGATGACGAAGCGGCGTTGTTGCTCACCGTTATCGGCGCTGCGGCCGGGTCCGCGCAACCAGGCCAGGTATTCGCGCACCTGCCCGCGGAGGTGTTCGCGACTCTGGAAGAGGAATCGTTCGATGGTCAGCAGTGCATCGTAGGGCGGTGCTGCCGCGGTCACCATTGTTTCGTTCAGAACGAACGGCTGAATCAGATCGAGGCGGCTCATCAGTCCCCTGGCCTCGCTTTCGATCAGCTGCGTTGCCCACGCCCGCTGGTCCACGGCCCTCACCGCCTCAGAGGCCGATCAAGGTGACGCGGTTGCCCTGGCGCACCCATCGTCCCGACGTTGCACCGGTCATCGGCGGTGCCGAGTACAGGTCGCCGGGTTGTTCCACCCAGCCGGTGTCGTCGGTGGTGTAGTCGCCCCGGGGCATGTAGCCGCGGCGACGACCGCGCCACTGGGAGGGGCGCCGGCCCGCCCGGAGCAGGGCTGGCGCGTAGATCCGTGCGGCGCTGACGGTCGCGGCGCGTGCAGCCACACGCGGTGGCACCGAGCGCGGCGTACGAGCCGCATTCCGGTAGGAGGCGCCGGCGAATCGGATGAACCGCCGGGCGGCCTCCTCCTCGGCTGGGATCTCACCGAGCATCGCCACCTCCTCCTCTTCGAGGAGGTTGCCGGCCATCGAACCCAGTTTCGAACCGAGCGCGGTTCCGACGCCGGGCAACACCATCGAACCGAGTGCACCACCGACCATCGGCAAAGCCGTTTTGGCCACGTTCTTGACAAGGCCGCCGATCATCTTGCCGATCGGGGACTTCACGAATTTCGATGCCCCACGAAACACCCCGCGTGCGAGTTTGCCGAGGAACTCGTCGAGTTCCTCCTCGGTGGTGATCTCGAGCAATTCGGCGACCAACGCCGACTCGCGATCTTCGCCGAAGACGCTCTCGTAGTTCTGGTTTCCGAACTCCCACGATCCTTCTTCTTCCAGGACCGTCGCGTTACCTTCTTCTTCCTCGGTAAACTCGAACAACCCGCCTTCTTCTTCCAACATGCTCATTTCTGGCTCACCCATTCACGCGTCGATGATGATGATGTTTCTTCCGCGCCGCACCCAGCGGCCCGACTGTCGCCTCCTGCGCCGTGTGCCTGCCATGGAGATCAGGCCGGGCAGGTGACGCTGTGCGGCTACCAGCGCAGCCTGGTTCGCTGCAACTTTCGGAGGAATCGATCGGGGAGCCTGGGCGGCGGTGCGGGCGGTGTTCCCGGCGAACCTCACGAAAGCGCGGGCCGTTTCGAATTGGCGATCCTCGGGCGACAAGCCTTCGACATCGAGACCGAGCTCGAGCTTGCTTCCGAGCCACTTACCCGCGCTCTGTCCCCACGCGCCGCCACTGCCCGGGGCGATGTAGTCACCGACTGCCTGCCCAATCTGGGGCAGCACCTGCTTCGCGGCCGTCTTGAGGACGCTGCCGACTGCCCGGCCCGCGTCCGAATTGGCGAAGTTCTTCGCAGCGGATACCGCCGAGCTGACAAGGTTCCCGAGAAATCGGTCGAGTTCCTCCTCGCTCGTGATCTCGAGCAATTCGGTCGCGAGCGTCGACTCGTTCGTAGTTTCCTCGGTGACACTTTCCTCGAAGAGACCCTCGCCGTAGGTTCCGGTTTCCTCCTGCTGCCCGTAGGACCCGGTTTCCTCCTGCTGCCCGTAAGATCCGAGCTCTTCACGCTGGCCGTCGGTTTCGAACTGCCCTGTTTCGCCGTACACCTCCCCGCTGTCTTCGAAGAGAACACGATCGATGTCATGCATGGTTGGTTCCTCTCACTCGAAGTGGCCGAACTCTCTACCTCCCTTACTGCACAAAACGTGCCAACCCTCGACCAGCACGTTCGCGGCCGAAAGTGTGAAAGAAAGTTCGCTGACAGAGCTCGGCGAGGGTGGTCGGGCGAAGTCAGCTTCGGAAGCCACCGGCGGCGATGCCCAGTTGCGCGCGGTACTTGGCCACCGCGCGCCTCGAGACGGTGAACCCCCGGGCTGAGAGTTCCACGCAGAGCTGGCGGTCGCTCATCGAGGTGCCCTGCGCGAGAGCTGACAGGTGGGCGCGGACGGCAACGGCCGTGCCGAACAGGTCCGCGAAATCCACGACGTTCCCGTCGGGAAGTCGCAGCCTCTTGTCCTTGACGCCACGCGACACCGTCGAGGCATGAACTCCGACGAGACTGGCGAGATGCGAGCGGGTGAGTGGCCGGTGCGCCCGCGGACCCTGGTCGAAGTACTCGGACTGGTACTCGACGGCGGCTCGCGCGATCTGCGTGAGCATGTTGGCTCGGGCGTCGAGCTGCCGGATGAGGTCGTGCGCCTTGCGTTGATGGACGAGCAGCCACTCGGATGCCTTGGCATGCGACGCCAGTTCCTCGGGAACGGCGAGAACGCGGAGCCCGAACCAGGTACTGTCCTCGACCTCGATCCCGAGCACTCCCTCCTCATTCTTGCTGACAACGATGTCCGGCGGGGTCCGCACGACCGGTTGTGTGTCGTCACCGAGAGAGACGAAAGGACGCATGCGCCGGGCTATCAGCTCGAAGGCCCGAGATGCGGCAATCTCGGACGTCGCGAAGAGTTGAGCGACCTGATTGGCGTCCCGGGCGGCGACGAGCGCGAGATGGTCGCGAACCAGGTCGACGAGCCACGGGTCCGCGCACTCCGAGTCGACGAGAACCCGTGCCTGGGCGGCGAGAAGCTCGGGGACCGTACGCTCGGCCACCCCCACGGATCCGACCGCCTTCACAGCGCGGATGCATTCGGTGATGTGCGCAAGCGGCACACCGTGCAGATCGGCGATTTCTGCCGCATCACTGTCGAGGAGGCCTCGGACGGTGAGGTGGTCGAGGAACAGCGCCATGACGGGCCGACATTGGGTGCGGACTTCGCACATCGCGAGCGCTGCCAGCTCGTCGAACGGTGACGCCAGCGTTTCGGAACTCGGTCGCGCGTGCGCACAATTGGTGCACTGACCACCGGGTCTGGGACGTCCGCAGCTCGGGCATGTGGCCGCGGATGCGCGTTCGAGCATCGGATTGTCATCGAGGGCGATCTCGACCGCCTCCACCAACTCGTTGTGAGTCAGAGGCAGCATGGCCAACGCCTGCAGCAGGCCCGGCACTGGCCGCAACTCCATAGCCGCCTGAAGGGACTGGCTCGGCGAGGAAGCGCCCGCGTCCGATCTCATGGTGCCGGTGCCGCCGGACTAGGGGGCGGCATTGGTGTAGAGCGCGGCGATCTCGGTCGGTGTCAGTAACCGGTTGTAGAAGTACACATTGTCGATGGCGCCTTTGAAATGACTCTCGCCGTCTTTCGACCCCATTCGCACGGGCGCATTTCCGTTGCGCAGATCCGCATCGTCGATCGAGTATTTCTTCACCTCGGGCCCGAAGCTGTCGGTGTCGCGGAGCACTCCGTTCTTGTACAACCAGATTCGATGCTCGGGTTTGCTGACTGAGGCGATGAGATGGATCCACACTCCCTGCGCGACGGGCTCTTCCACATAGCTACCCGGGCCCTTCCCACCGCGATAGTCGAAATGGTAGAAGCTGATCCGGTTATGCCGATTCTCGGTGTTGTCTGCGCTGTAAATGCGAAACGTCCATTCCTCGTTCCCACTGTCCTCGCTCACGTCGCCCTTCCCGAACCAATGCACGTAACCGGTGCCTTCTTGGGACGAAAAGAGAAGTTCGGCGGAAGGGGTAACCGATGTCCCCTCGGGACGAAACCACACGGAGATCGACAGATAGCCCGTGGTGTTCACACTGAAATCGTCGTGGTCGGGAATGGTGAGCACGGAGCGGGCACCGTCGAAGTGATACGCCGTGCGCGGGGCGCAAAAGCGGTTCCGGGTGGTTGTGACGCCGCTCGTATGGCCGTCATGACCCTTGCCGCTGGAGTCGGCCGGGCTGTCGTTCATCGTGTAGGCGCCCACGAGGCCGTGAGTCGGGACTGCGGACGGAACGTGCGGCGAGTTCATGGTGGAGTATTCCCTGCGGTTACAAATCAGTTCTTACCGCGCAAATGCGGATTAAGACTGGTTGGTCCCTTTTATGGTCCTCCCTTTCCTATGCTGATGTCACTCGTGGTTCGCGTTCCTAACCGTTGGTGGGGCACTGCGGGTGCATCGCCATAGATCGCAGCTCGCTCCGTCGCCGACGCCGGCGACAACACCTGCGGACCGGGGAGTGCCCGCTGATCGAGTGGGCTGGTTCCGCGACGACGCGATCGTTCTGTCGGTGGCCCAGGATGGGCACCGCCCGACCGATCGCCCATTCGGTGGCGGCGTTGTCGATGAACGTCTCGTCGACCTTCGTTATCTCGTCGAGGTCATCGATTGAACTTGTGCACGGTGGCGTGTAGGAGGGTTATGGAAACGCCGGGATCGACGCGATGCCGGTTTCGCGGGATGTAATGGTGCTGTGACCTGGTGTGATGACATGTCCCCGGTTTGTGATGTGGGGGCGCCGGCGACGTGTCGGGGGAGTGCCGCGCCGGGGTGTCGGCGGCGCGCGGGTGTCTGTTTCATCCGATTTGGTGCCGTTTTTGAAAGATGTTGATTGACAACATGTTTCGGTAATCGATTGGTGAGTAGGTATTTACGTATGTTGTGCACGAATGTCAGATTGTAAGGTTCGAAATTTGTTGTAGAGCAATATGTTTGGGTGTTTCTGGATTTTCGACTGTTTTGGGTTTTGTGGGGGTGGGGTGGTAGGCTGTGGGTATGACTTGGAGCGGTGCGGGAAGGCGAGTGGCCGGCGGGTCGGGCACACCCTCTGGCCTCCCCAGCCTCGTTGGGGTGTGGGGGACCTTATCGAACGGGACGAGTAAAAGTGCAGGTGAGAATCTAATCTCGGAAACTCAGAGGAGCGAAGCGACTCGATCGACGGCAACGGGAATGGACTCACCGCGAGCCGCGCAGCGGCTCCCTGGCGGGGAGCGAAGCGACTCGCCCCCGTCTCCCGGCGCGGAGCGCCGGGGAGC
>RRBB01000519.1:0-2467 GCA_006543605.1 Rhodococcus sp. WS4 | reverse complement strand
TCGCCGAAGCGATCCGCTCCTTCCACCTGGACTCCCTCACCGGGGCCGTCCCCCTCAACATCGACCTCGACGTCGTGCTCACCGTCCTTGCCCACACCCTCTGCGCCGCCCTGCGCCGCCGCATCCCCGGCTACGAAACCGCCACCCCCGACACCCTGCAACGCCGGTTCCTGTCCACCGGCGGGCACATCCTCAACCACGGCAACCAATTCGTGGTTCGCCTCGACCGGCGCACCTACTCACCCGTACTGCGCCAAGCCACCCTGCCCGAGATCTCCGTCCCCTGGCTCGGTGGCCGCACCGTGCGCTACGAGTTCGCGTGAGGCACAAAATGCGGGGCGATTCGCTGAGTGAAAATCGGCGTTAGCGGCGGTCAGGAGGTGAGTAAGTGCCGACAGGTCCGCCACACCGCCGTCGATGTCGACCATCACCACCCGCTCGCTCCCGCTCACCTCCCCGAGGCTAGCCACCTGGCCGGCAGACATCCCGGTGCCACGCCCACGTCAACACCGACGAAGCTGCGGAGAGCAGCCCCGTGTCGTGCCCGCAAGAGAGCCGTAGGGAACGCAACAACCGTGTTCGACTCAGACCAGCTGCTGGTCACCATCTCTTACGATCGACTTCACCGACAACCGCCGCACGCCGTACGTCACCGAGACGGACGGGCTCACCGCTGGTTCGGGGTCGATCATCGACACCACTACTCGCGCAGTCACCGCGACCATCCCTGTGGCCGCATCCGCGGGTGGCATCGCCGCCGCACCTGTACGGACAACCGCGTACATCGCACAGCACCCCACCAACGGCCGCCACCGCCCTCGACACCACCACCCCCGCGCGTTCATCGCGGGGGGATTCGAATCGATGGGTACCGTAGACAGCGCGCCGAGAACACCGGCCTAACGTGGTCACGTGAGCGCAACTCGTATCGCCATCGACGAGACCGAACTCGACACCGACGGAGTCGTCGCGCTCCTGACGCACGCGGTGGGAACGGAAGATCGGGACCGCCTCGACGTGGCGTTCCTGCCCTATCGGACCGGATCCGCGGCCCTCGCCGTCGCCCGATCCTCCCGGCTGCCGGTCGGTGTGATCGGATACAGCGCCGCACACGATCAGACGACGCTACTGCACCTCGCCACCGACCCCCACTGCCGACAACACGGCATCGGCACAGCCCTCATCCACTGGGTGCACGCACGCCACCCAGACATCCCGCTCGTCGCCGAAACCGACGCCGACGCCGTGCGCTTCTACGAGAAGACCGGGTTCACCAGCACATCACTCGGAGAGAAGTACCCCGGCGTCGAGAGGTTCCTCGTCCGCCGGCCCCAGCCCGGCTACTCGCCACATCGATGATCGCCACGACCCGAACGAGCTGGACATCAATGAACGGACGAGTTCGACAGACACCTCACGCGCGCTGAAAGCGGCCGCACCGCACTCGGAGGCACCACGGCCGACCACATAACGCGCGGCGGTTTCGGGACCCCTCTCCACACACTGAAAGGGACTTTCCAGCAACGAAAAGCGGTCGTCGAGGACAGAGTCACCCCCTACAGGTCGAGGTCTCGGCAGGTTTCGAGGCCAAAATCGGAGGCGGCGGAGCCGGTGTTTTCGGTAGGCGCTCGGCCGACTCGTCCCGGCGGACGGTATAGCTGCGCTTCGCGTGCGTCCGGTATGTCGGCGCTGACGTCCGTTGGCCGAAAGGACGATTCGAGGACGGGGACCGGGATAAGCTCACCGCCCTCGACGAGCCGTTCGCGGCGTTCGACGTGTTCGGCGGCGGCATCGGCCGACGTGGTGCGATACAGGTCGTATCGGGTGACGGCCGTGTGATCCTCGCTGACCTCGCGTGCGTTGACCTCGGTCACCGACTTGCCGTGCAGCGGCGTGTTGTCCGGGGCCCGGAACTCGGTGAACAGTCTGTCGAGGGCGGTCACGGGCACCCACCGCCCACCGAGACGGCGCTCGGGGTCCGCTGGGGCGCCCTGGGCCTGGAGGAAACCGCGCCGCCACCGAGCCACGATCCGCTCGGCGGCCACGTCTTTCGGGGCTTCGACGTCGACCACCTGGATTCGGTAGCCGGCCTCGGCGAGGCCGGCGACGAGGCGTTCGGCGTGCGGCTTCCACGCCAGGGTGCCGTCGACGATGAGATTCTCTCCCCGGTCGACGGCCTCACGCTCGGCGGCTGTGAACAGGAACCCGGTGGACTCGTGATGCACGAGAGCGGACAACTCTAGTGGGTAGAACCTGCTCGTTTGCCCCGGGGCGACCCGCAGGTCCGGCGGCAGCAACTCCTGCAGGGTGCCGTCTTCCTCTGCTGCTTCAAGCAGGTAGCGCTTGAACACGTCGGCATCGAGTTCGCGCCATTGCCGCTGGTCGTGGCCGTGGAACAACCGCTCGTGGGTGGAGGACTTGCCGGCCCCCGGTGGCCCCGCGAGCAGGATCGCGGACAGCTCGGTCA
>RRBB01000518.1:0-2508 GCA_006543605.1 Rhodococcus sp. WS4 | reverse complement strand
GCGTCGGGATCTGCCACACGGACCTCACCGCTCTGCGTGGTGGTGTTCCCCTGCCCTTGCCGGCGGTGGTCGGACACGAAGCGTCCGGGATCGTCGAAGAGGTCGGGGCCGAGGTGACGACCCTCGTACCCGGTGACCACGTCGTGGTCAGTTTCGACTCCTGCCGAACGTGCACTCAATGCACCTCGGGTCGGCCGGCCTACTGTGAGTTGTTCGCGGCGCTGAACTACTTCGGCACACGCCTGGACGGCTCGACCACCATGAGCCGTGACGGCGAACCGGTCCACGGAAACTGGTTCGGCCAATCCTCATTCGGAACCCACGCCGTCGCGAGCGTACGCAACGCCGTCAAGGTCGACGAATCATTGCCCCTACACCTGTTGGGGCCCCTCGGCTGCAGCTTGCAGACCGGGGCCGGCACCGTGATGAGTGTCCTGCGGCCAAAACCCGGGCAGAGCATTGCGGTGTTCGGTCTCGGTGCGGTCGGGCTCAGCGCTCTCATGGCGGCCAAAGCGCTCGGCTGCACACCGATCATCGCGATCGATCCGAATCCGGAACGTCTGAACCTGGCCACCGAGCTCGGCGCCACCCACACCCTCGACCCCAATGCGATCGACGACATCGCGTGGGCGGTCACCGACATCAGCGCCAACGGTGTCGATTTCAGCGTGGACGCCGTAGGACTCGAGTCCGTCGTGCAACAGGCGCTGGCAGTGCTGCGATCCCCAGGAATCTGCGCCACCCTCGGACTGCAAGGCCTCGAGAACGACGTCGTGATCGACCAAGGCCATCTTCTACTCGGTCGCACACTCACCGGGGTCATCGAAGGCGACGTCGACCCCCACCAGTTCATCCCCCAGTTGGTCGATCTGTGGAAGAACGGACAGTTCTCCTTCGACAAACTGATCGAGACCTACACCCTGCCGGAAATCAACGAGGCCATCGCGGCAGCCGCCGCGGGTTCGGTCATCAAACCCGTGATCGTGTTCGACTGAGCACAAGATACCGGGAGACATGCTCGATCGTCTGACGATGCGAGGGTGTCCCTTCCATCGTGGCCTGACGAATGACGAAGCTGTCGATGTCCAAACGTGGGACAAGCCAACGGTGCACCTCCGAGACTACAGTCACCGGAGCGTGATCTGCGCTCCTCTGCGTGACACCGTGGGCGGTCCGCAACGGGACCGCCCACGCCACCTCGCATAAACCAGTGCAGTGGCCTCTCCGGGCTCAGGACCACGGGCCCAGACATGGGTACACACACCGCATCCACCAACACATCACCGTGTTCAACCATGAAGGATCTGACTCGATGCCTATCGACACCCCTGCTGTCACTTCTGATTTCATACAGAATTTCTTCGCCTACGTCGATGCGCACGATTTCGACCGGGTCGAATCGATGCTCGATCCCGAGTGCGAGATTGTCGCTCCTGGATTCACTCAGGTCGGTGCCCCTTATGTGTGCCTGTGGATGGCGGGGTTCTTCGCGACATTTCCCGATCTCCGCCATCGACCACGCCGCGTTGTGGTCGATGGCGACGAGATCGCCTTCGAACTGCACGTGACCGGGACGCACACGGAAGACCTCCCGCTGCCGGACGGCTCGAGCATCCCACCGACGGGGCGGCCTCTCGACATCACCCTGGGGGAATTCTGGACACTCGCCGAAGGTCGGGTGAAAAACTACACCGTCCACTACGACCACCACGACTTCCTCACCCAACTGTCTGCACTGGATTGAACCTCCGGCCAGAAATCACATCGGGGAAATCCCGGATCGACGCCAAACAGCTCCGCCGATTGTTCCTGCTCTGCAGGTGGGAACGCCGCGGAATGCTCAGCATCCGTTGCCATCTCATCCCCGAAAGCTACCGGAAAATGCTGACCTCATCGCGGCATACCTGGAGCCGCGGCGCATCGCTTGCTCAGCAGACGTTCATCCGCGCAACCCCCGTTCGGGGGTGGTGGTGCTACAGCGAGGATTGCCAGAGTCATGATCCACATCACTAATATCCCTAGGAGAGTTCGGATGAATCGTCGTCGTTTTCGCGCCGTGACCGCCGCGGCAGTCACGCTCGCTGCGGTGGCAATGTTCGGGTCGGCTGGACAAGTGGTGGCGGAACCGGTAACCGCAGCCGCGGCGGATTTCTATCTTCCACCGAATCCGCTGCCCGCCGGTAACAGTGGGGATCTGATTCGGAGCGAACCCTTTCGCCCGCTGGGTGGTTCCCCGTTGGCGGCTCTGGTGCCGGCCGCGTCCGCCACCCGAATCATGTATCTCTCCTCCGACACCGTCGGCGCGCCGGTCCCGGTCACCGGAACGATTTTGGAGCCGACCGCGGCGTGGTCGGGGTCCGGGCCACGCCCCCTCGTCAGCTATACCTTGATGGCTCATGAGCTTAGCGCGTGTCGGATAGCGGAAAAGTGCCTTTGACCTGGGAGAATGTGGGCTACTGAAGGTCCAGATTCGGCCAGTTCGAGAGGCACTTTTCCGGTGAAGAACTC
>RRBB01000517.1:0-2536 GCA_006543605.1 Rhodococcus sp. WS4 | reverse complement strand
GTGGGCGACACGGTCCGAACGAATCGGTCTGCTGTCGATCTCGCTCGGCGCGGCCGGCCTGGGCGGAGCGTGGGAGTCGGCCACCGCGACGGTGTCCGCCCCGATCGGGGTGAGCGACGCGCTGTTCACCGTTGGTGGCCTGGTGTGGCTGGTACTGCTCATTGCGTACATCCGGCACGGCGGAGGGCGGTGGCGCAATCTGCGTCACGATATTCGCCATCCCGCTCAGGGTTTCGCGCTGGCATACGTGCCCATCGCGGGCATGCTCTTTGCCGGACACTTCGCCCGCTTCGGGTTGGAAATCGCACGCGCGACGTACGTAGTCTTCGCTGCTGCGGCAGCGGTCCTCGCGGCCCGTCTGCTGTCCCACTGGTTCACCGGAACGCTCAGCTCGTCGCTCCTGCACCCCGGCTATCTGCTACCGGTGTCGTCGGGGCCGTTCATCGCCAGCACCATCGCCTCCACTGTGCAGTGGCCGGGGTTGGCCGCCGCGACGTTCGCCGTCGGGCTGGTGTACTGGCTCGCCTTTGGCACCGTCATCCTCGGCGGCCTCGTGGCCAGCCCCGGTCTGCCCCAGCGTGCCCGGCCCACACTCACGGTGCTGATCATTCCACCGGCTACCGGAGGGCTTGCGTGGATTGCCGCCCACCGCGGTGTGGTCGACGCGGTCGGCTGCGGCTTCGCGGGCCTGCTGGCCTTCACGGTTCTGATCGTCGCATGCCTTCTTCCCGACCTACGTCAGCAGTCGTTCCACACCGGCTACTGGACTTTCTCGTTTCCGCTCGCGGCGGGCGCGAACTTCGCCATCCGCTGGTTCCACGGGATGGCAGTGCCCGCTTGGCGTCCCATGACGTGGGCAGTGCTGGGAGCGGCGACGGTGCCCTTCGTGGCACTGGGCATAGTCACCATTGCCCACGCCTTCGGCTGCGGGGCGCGACCGGGCGCGCATAGGCGTGTCTAGTGGCGCTCGAGCACCGTGTCGGCGATGTCGTTTGGGCCGTACTGTCGCACTCCGCCCCGGGGCGTGCGCCACCGAGTGCCAACTTGTGGATCACTTCAAGCAGCGCATCGCCCGGTTCAAGGCGCCTCGACGGGTCGTCATCGGCGACCTGCCGAAGACCGCAACCGGGAAGACCCAGAAGTTCAAGCTGCGCGGATCCGCGCTGGACGGCGGCGCTACCGAGCCGTTGCCCCTCGGGCCGTCATCAGCCTGAAACATAGGCGAACTGGATTAGGTGCTGTCACCCACGTAGGCTGTGAACATGACCTGGACGGCAACAACCCGATACGGGCTGGACGTCGCACCCGATGGACTCGCGCTCGTGCACGACTTTCTCAGCACCGCGGCCGCAGGCCGCCCGCGGCAGCAGGACCTCCTGGCCGAGCCGGCTCCGGCCATCGAGTGGATGCGAGGCGCGCTGACCGCCTGGGCACAACAGTGGAGCGCGCCCGTGCTCGACCAGGTCGATCTCGATGCGCTCACTGAACGCGACCTGACGGTCCTGCGACGCGTACGGGATGGGCTGGTCGACTCCCTGCACGCGCGCCATTTCGACACGGACGCCTCGACGGGCGGCGACGGACGCGGCGGCCTCGTGGACCTCCAGGTGGCTCTCGAAGCAGGCTTCGAGCCCGACGGGACAGTGCACTTCAGGCCCAAGGGTCGCGGCTGGAAGTTGCTGCTCGGGCCGGTCGCGCTCGAGATCCGTCGGGCTCAGGACGCAGGCGTCTGGCCACGGCTGAAGAGCTGCAAGAACGATCGGTGCCGCGGCGTCTTCTACGACCGGTCACGCAACAACAGTGGCGTCTGGCATGACGTGCGCATTTGCGGAAACGCGGCCAACCTCCGCGCGTCCCGAGCGCGACGCCGTGCCGCCGCCCAGCCGGCGCGCGCACGGTAGTAGCGCCAGAGCCGTCAGGGGCGAGCTCGTCCAGCCGCTTCATCCTCGATGTAGACGTGCCGATGCTGCACGCCTGCGACGTACATCCCGACGGGTTCGTGCAGAACCTCGCCGAAGGACTCGTACGTGGCCGGTTCCGCGACAGCTACGACGACCCCACACTCCTGACCCCAGGCCAGGTCTATCGACTCACGATCGAGCTCGGGAACATCAGTCATCTCGTCAAGGACGGACACGCCCTGCGACTGCTCGTGACCTCCAGCGACTTTCCCCGGTGGGACCGCAACACCAACACCGGTGACCGCCCGGCGGCCGCCTCCGACACTCAGCAAGCCCGGCAGACGATCCTCCACGACCGCGCTCACGCTTCTCACCTCATCCTGCCGACGGTCTCCGCCGCGGAACGCCGGTAGTGCGGCGTCCACCGGGCGCTCACGGCTCACAAGTGCCGGCGCTCAGCCGACTGCCTTCATGAACTTCTCCAGCTCGCGCTCGATGTGGGCGCCGCACGGTTGGAAGCCCAGCTCGGTGACCCCCTGCTCGGCGTAGGCGGCAACCCTTTCGCGGATCTCTTCCGGGCTCCCCGTGAGTGTCACGTCCTTGAGCATCGCGTGACCACCGGCGTCCCATGCTGC
>RRBB01000516.1:0-2549 GCA_006543605.1 Rhodococcus sp. WS4 | reverse complement strand
ATGCTTCTCACATGGTCGGACCAAGATCACGCAGACACGCCGACGACCTCATGAGAAACACAGGTATCAGCAGTCACGGACGACCTCCGCGAACGGTCACCGAGCCCCAGAAAGTGCGAAAGTCGAGAGATCATCAACGCGGCGAAAATGGCCCGCACCTGAGTGGCACGTTCCGCTCATTCAGAACGCTGGCTTGTGAGAATCGCCGCCTCGCATGCTGGCTCGGTCCAAGACCTGGGAGCGGTGCCCGGTGTTGATCACGAGTTGTATGGACGGGCTGTGATCTCGGCCGGACGCAGAGTCCGCGGGGAGGCCAGCCCTGACGACGGGGTTGATGCGGTCGGCTCTGCGCGACGATCCTCACGGTGAGCGCGGCAGTCCGATTATCCGGGCAGGCGGCAATCGGGAACGCCGCCTGCCTGGATGATCGGACTGTTGCATCCTCGCCGCCTACGGCGTCGAGGTGTATCCGACAGGAGACTCCACCGGCTCTCGGTGGCCGTCGGCTCGTCTCCGCGACCACGTGTCAACCAGGGTGCGGAGAACTGCGGTGAGAGCCAGTGGTTGCTCGAGCATGATGTGATGTGCGGCGTCGGGAATAACGACACGGACATGGCTACCCGTTTGTCTCTTGATGACCTCGTCGATCATCGCTGGTGTGGCCAGTCCGCGTTCTCCGGAGAGCAGAGCTACCTCGCACCGCCCTGACCGGAGGTTCTCGGGAGCAATTCTACTGGCGCGTAGTATCTTCCGATCGAACTTCCAGGTCCAACCCTCTGCAGCCCGCTTCACGGATTTACCGGCTACATGGGCTGTGATGTAGTCGAGCTGAGTTTCGTCCGGTGGTACGGCCCTGAATCGTCCCACGACTTCTTGCCGGGTGCCGTACACCCGATGACCGGGGACGGGTGCACCTTCGTCGATGAGGCGGCGGACTTCGGGTTGAAAGTCTTCGATGAGGGAGTCGATGACTGCGATCGCACGGATGGGCACCTCGCGCGCCGCGAGGGTCAGTGCGATGCAACCGCCCATGCTGTGTCCGAGGACAATAGGATCGAGTGAGTCCTCGGCTTCGACGATGCCCCATACCTCGTCGGCCCAGCTTTCGAGCGAGTACTCGTCCCGCCAGTCGCTGTCACCGTGGCCGGAGAGATCAGGGGCAACCACTCGATGTCCCGATACGAGAAGCGGGGCGATGTGCTCCCACCACACGGAATTTGCACCGGCGCCGTGGACTAGAACCAGCAGAGGATCGTTTCTGTTGCCCCACGCCCGATATGCGATTGAGCGGCCGTCTACATCGACCGTCAGAATCTCGTGAGGCGTGTTGACCGCGGTGGTGAACCATGGCGGCACCTCACCGGCGTCGCGGGGTTTGGCGGGCGCGTACGAACTGAATTCGATCCGAGTTCGTTCATGCGTGGTCATGTGAGCGTTCCTTGTGTTGTCCATGATTGTGGGCGGGTACGGCGAACCGGGAGCCCGAGGATGATGGTGGTTATCCGACAGAATTCGCCGGTAGTGTGCCGGCGCTCGTCGATGCCTGGACCTCCCAGAGTCGCTCGGTGGCCGCTCGAATCCTGTCGCGCAGTCCATCCGAAGCCGCTGCCTCCTCCGCGGGCCCGGGGGCCAATGAGACCCCGTTGGCCTCGGTGTCGGCGCCGATCGCGTCGGCGGTCCATCGAGGCGGCTGCTGCCAGTGGTGCGTCGATTGCTTCTGTATGGCATCAGCGGCACGCAGCACGAGTTTTTCTTCCCAGCGTGGGCCGCAGACAGAGATGGATAGCGGCGTGTTTTCACTGGTCGGGCCGACTGGAACGGCGATGACGGGATGTCCGAGCGGACTCCAGTATGGGGTGTGCACCGACGCCAGTTCTGTGAACGGAGCGAGTCCGGACAGTTGGTCGAGCCGAGGGGCGCCGAGGTGGCTTGTCGGTGTCACGATGAGATCGAGATGGTCGAACAGTGAGGTGAGTTCTTCCTGGGCGAGGCGGCGTATGCGTTGGGCGTGAAGGTAATCGGCAGCGGTCACCGAGTCGCCTGCACTGAGAACGACGCGGGTGCCGAGACCGTAGTCTTCCCACGCCCACGCCAGATCGGTCCGGTGATGAGAATGTGCCTCTGCCATCAGCGTCACTAGGGTGACTGCGTTGGTCTCCTCATACATGGGGATGCGGACTGGGCTGAGGGTTGCGCCGGCTCGGGCAAGGAGGGACAGCGCGTCGGTGAACCGAGTTGGTTGGGCGGCGTCGATTCCGCCGTATGCGTATCTGTCGAGGTCGTCGACTCCGATCCGCAGTCCGGACAGATCACCGGTCAGCTCGGTGGAGTAGTTGTCGCACGGCCGATCCGAGGAGTACCGGTCGGATTCAGTGTGGCCGGCGATTATCTCCAGGAGCAGGGCGCAGTCCGCGGCGCTTCTCGCCATCGGCCCTACGTGGTCGAGTGTGTCGGCGAGGGGGACGACTCCGGTTCTGGGAACGCGACCAAAGGTGGGCTTGAGTCCGGTCACTCCGTTGAACGCCGCCGGGATTCGGATGCTTCCAGCG
>RRBB01000515.1:0-2575 GCA_006543605.1 Rhodococcus sp. WS4 | reverse complement strand
GAGTTCTTCACCGGAAAAGTGCCTCTCGAACTGGCCGAATCTGGACCTTCAGTAGCCCACATTCTCCCAGGTCAAAGGCACTTTTCCGCTATCCGACACGCGCTAAGCTCATGAGCCATCAAGGTATAGCCCAGACGCACCAACTCGGCATCCAACGCGGACACCAGTTCGGACACAGTCACCATGACAGCGACCTCCAATCACGAAGGCCCGGCACCGTGCCGAGCCGTGTGACCAGAATCCCCGGGATTATGCGCAGCGTTCGGTCGTCACGACCGTCCCCGCCGGTGGCAACCCACGGGCGCTACGCATAACCCAGCACTGCTCATAGGGCTCTGCGGTCTCACCGGTGTTGTCCAACATGTTCATGCACTACGCGTTCGACGCATGGATGGCCCGGGAATTCCCGAACATTCAGTTCGAACGGTACTGCGACGACGTGGTGGTCCATTGTCGCAGCGAGGGTCAAGCGCACCAGGTGCGGGAGGCCATCGCCGGGCGGTTGGCCGAGTGCGGGGGGCTGCAACTGCATCCCGACAAGACCCGCATCGTGTACTGCAGGGACGGGAACAGGCGCGGCTCGGCCGAGAACACCTCGTTCACGTTCCTGGGGTACGGGTTTCGGGTGCGACGGCTCCGGACGAGGCGCGGAGACTATTTCTTCGGCTTCAATCCGGCCGTCAGCGACGAGGCCGCCAAACAGATCCGGGCGCAGATCCGCCGATGGCGGCTGCACCTGCGCAGTGACACGACCTTGGAGCAGCTCGCCCGGGAGATCAACCCGGTCGTGCGGGGCTGGATCAACTACTACGGCCGGTTTCACCGGTCCGCGTTGCGTTTCAGCCTCAACCGCATCAACGACTATCTGGTGCGGTGGCTCGTCCGCAAGTACAAGCGGTTCCGACGCAAACGAGCCAGGGCCCGACAGGCCCTGCGCAGCCACGCCAGGCTGTTCCGTGGGCTTTTCGCCCACTGGAGGCTCGTGCCGCCATGACCGTGAACAACTGGACGATGGGAGCCGTGTAAGTCGAGAGGCTTACGCACGGTGTGCGCCGTGAGGCGCTTCGTTTGTATCCCCGACGCAGTCGGGAGGAACTTGGAGGGAGGTTCTTGGGTCACCCGGCTTACCCGAGCGCGAAAGTGTGAGGGGACCAGAGCATGCCGGGAAAGCGGTGGGCGTTTCGGAGGCGTTCAGGGACGTCGTGCCGCAAGACCCGCGTGATATGGCCAAGGCTGGATTGCTTGAAACCCAATCTCCAGCGGTGAGAGTGAGCACCCGCCGGAATGACGCTTGAAACCGGTGACCGTGATCTGCCCGGGCATGAACCGTGAGACCGGGCAACCTCCAGATCGCGGAGTGCTGCCCAGCGAGGGTGGTCAAGGAGATGAGTGGGTGGCCTACGTCGCGCTAGCACGTACGACGAAGACGTACCACGGGATCGCCTACGGGGCGCGAGCCCTATGGCGACGGAGTGTCCGTAGTAGTCGCAGGAGTCACGACCTGCCACGGCGACCGGGAGAGCCGGTCACAGGGCGAAGGGACACAGGTAATCACGATGTCCAGTGATGGGAGGTATGCGTAATGCAGAGCGCCGAAACTGTACTGGACGTCATCGGTAAGCGCGGTGCGCGAGGTCTGCCGGTGGAACGGTTGTATCGGCAGATGTTCAACAAGGAGTTGTTTCTGGTGGCCTACGGCAGGTTGTACTCCAATGCGGGTGCGATGACGCCGGGGGTCACCGGGGAGACCGTGGATGGCATGTCGCTGGCCAAGATCGATGCGATCATCGACGCCTTGCGCGCCGAACGATATCGGTGGCGGCCGGTCAATCGGATCTACATCCCGAAGAAGAGCGGGAAATTGCGTCCGCTGGGCCTGCCCACATGGTCGGACAAACTGGTCGGCGAGGTGGTGCGTCTGCTGTTGGAGGCGTACTACGAGCCGCAGTTCTCCGACCGCTCCCATGGTTTCCGTCCCGGACGAGGCTGCCACACCGCGTTGAGCGAGATTGTGGAAGTCTGGAAGGGGACACACTGGTTCATCGAGGGCGACATCTCCGACTGCTTCGGGTCGCTGGATCATCAGGTCCTGCTCGCGATCCTGGCGGAGAAGATCCACGATGGCCGGTTCCTGCGGCTGATCGGCCGGATGCTCGAGGCCGGATATCTGGAGGACTGGCGATGGAACGCCACGCTCAGTGGTGCGCCACAAGGCTCTTTATGTTCAGCTGCGCATAAAGAGCCCTATGAGCAGTGCTGGGTTATGCGTAGCGCCCGTGGGTTGCCACCGGCGGGGACGGTCGTGACGACCGAACGCTGCGCATAATCCCGGGGATTCTGGTCACACGGCTCGGCACGGTGCCGGGCCTTCGTGATTGGAGGTCGCTGTCATGGTGACTGTGTCCGAACTGGTGTCCGCGTTGGATGCCGAGTTGGTGCGTCTGGGCTATACCTTGATGGCTCATGAGCTTAGCGCGTGTCGGATAGCGGAAAAGTGCCTTTGACCTGGGAGAATGTGGGCTACTGAAGGTCCAGATTCGGCCAGTTCGAGAGGCACTTTTCCGGTGAAGAACTC
>RRBB01000514.1:0-2590 GCA_006543605.1 Rhodococcus sp. WS4 | reverse complement strand
GCGGCGCGGATCGCGACGGTCTTCCCGGCGCCGACTTCCCCGGTGATCACCCCCAGCGCGTGCTGGTCCACGCACCAGGAGATTCGGGCGACCGCCTCGGCGTGCCCGGGGTGGCGGTGCAGCATCCCGGGAGCCAGAGCCCGGCCGAAAGGCATGGTCGTGAAACCGTAATGTGATTGCAACCGTTGGATACTCACCCGAACCTCACCTCGTCACCCTCGTTGCCCTCGTCGCCGATGTCGCCGATGTCGAGTTGGCCGGGGATCTGAGGGTCGGCGGCTGGTGCGGGTTCGCTGCCGGGATCGGGGTGCCGGGTGCCGTAGAGGGCGTCGAAGCCGATCTGCCGTTCGCGGCTGATCTGTTGGTGGTGGGTGTCCGCGGTCAGTGTCAGGTAGTCGATCCCGGTCGGCGGCGGGGCGACCGGCTCGCTGGTTTCGGGTCGCGCTTTCGGATGGACGTGGCGGGTGATGTTGTGCGGCACCGCTGTGCCGTGGCTCTTGTCGTGGTAGCGGACGTCGATGGTTTCCATGTCGAAGGGTGAGAACACCAACTCGACCTTCCGCCCGACCAGGGCGGCGTCGACCTGGTAGGTATTGGAATGCAGCGATACCGTCGCGGTCCTGGTCACGGTGCGGTATTCGGACCACAGGAACGCCTCGGTCAGATCGGTGCCCGCCGCCATCGCGGGACGACGGTGCAGCCGGTCCCAGCCGGTGTCCCACCGCTCGAGGGGTGTCTGCCCGGTTTCGGAGTGGACCCTGCGGTGGTATTCGGTTTCGATCCACGCGGTGAACAATCGGTTCAGCTCCAGCAGGGCGGTGGCGTGATCGATGCCCGCGGCGGTGAGTTCCTCGGCGGTGGTGTCGGTGATTTCGACGAGGAACTGCTCACGCACGGTGCGGAAGAAGCGTTCGATCTTGCCCCGGCCCTGTGGTCGGTGTGGAGTCGAATGCACCAGCCGCACACCGAGTTTCGCGCATGCCCGCAGCAGCCAGGCGTCGACGTAGGCCGAGCCGTTGTCGACGTATACGCTGCCCGGCACCCCACGCGCGGACAGGGCCGGCTCCAGCGCGACGGCCAGACGCACCGTGTCCTCGGCGTAGCCGAATCGGTAGCCGGTGACCAGCCGGGAATGATCGTCGAGGAACGCGAACAGATACGTCTTGCGGCCCCCGATTCTCGGGCCGTGCAGGGCGTCCCCGGTCCACCGGTCGTTCGGGTTCTCCGCCTCGAACCGGCCGAACACCTCCGGCGTGTCACCGGCGGCCGGTCCGATCAGCTCCAGCCGGTGAAACAGGCGCAGCAGCGTCGATTCCGACGGCGCCCACCCGGTGGAGGCGCGCAGGATCCGCTGCACCTGGGCGGCGGTGCGGGCCGGGTTCTCCCGCTTCAACGCGGCCGCCAGATCCAGCACCACCGCATCGGTGCGCGCGGCCGGCTTGCGCGGCGAGGGGATCAACTCGTCGAACCCGCCGGCCTTGTAGCGGCGGATCCACCGATCCAGGGTATGCCGCGAATAGCGGACCTGGTTGCCGGACGGGTCGGTGTGCTCGCGTCCGGCGATCTCCCGGACCAGCCTGCCTCTGGCCTTCGTGGAAAGCCCGGGATCCAGTGCCGGGCAGATCAACTGGTAGCGGAACAACCCGATCGCCTGGCCCCGTTCGCGACGTTTCTCCTGCGACAACGCTTCGCCTCCTGCACAGCTCTCGCTGCCCGAATCCGGTGTCGGGCAGTCATGTCCGCGAGGATTGCGCACCCACGCCCGGATCGTCAGGGCCGACTGGTGTTGCGGTGCAGCGACCCGGGTCCGGGGGCCAACCCGGCGCGAGAAGCCGACCACCGCTACCGGCGACCGCCACCCCCGCCACCGTCACCGCGCCGAGGACCCCCGCCGGCCCGAAGCGTGTGGTGATCGACCTGGTGGCCGCCCCGACCGCGGCGAGCGCATCGATCCACGGCGACCCCGACGCCTTCGGCACCCGCACATCCACCCCGGCGGTGATCGCGATCCCCACAAACCAGATCCGCACCTGCTCGTACCGCCCGGCCAACGCGCGCAGCCAGCCCCGCACCGTCGAGGCCGGCACCCCCAACCGCGCCGCGATCGTGCGGTGCCCGGCACCGCCCGCCTTCGCCGCCAACGCCGAGACGATCCACTCCGCCGGATACGCCCTGCGCAGCAACAACGACACCGGCAACAACACGTGCGTGACCGAACAGTCCCGGCAACGGGTCCGTCGAGGACGTAGCCGTTCCGCCACCCCGGCGACCGGGCGGGACCGAGCGTGTCCCCACCCGCCGAGGACACCACCCGGGCAGGACGGGCACCCTATTTCACCCGCCGCCAAGCGCGACTCGACGCGGACAGGATCGACCTCTACCGTGACCATCGGGTGCCCTTCGCACTCGGCACGGTGCCCCCGCAGAATCTTCCCGGATGCCGGCGGGGGTGCCGTGCACTCATCAGTTGCTCGTCACACTGACGGTGCAGACGATCAAGAGCAACCCACACCCCGGTGCCAACCACCCCATCGGCAAACCCAGTGACGATTCACCACCCCGTGGTCGTCATCCCCAGAGACGGGCAACA
>RRBB01000513.1:0-2592 GCA_006543605.1 Rhodococcus sp. WS4 | reverse complement strand
GACGCGCCTTCGAACTCCTCGACACCACCATCCCCCTGACCGTCAGGTAGCCAGAACAATCACAACCGAAAACAACGAACCCCCAGCTCAACCGGGGGTTCGTCCGTCCTCAAAGCCGTAACTTCGGACTAGTTACTAGTTCGCCGATGGGCAGTGCACCGTCGGGAAGGGTTTCGAGGATCCGAGCGAGATGTTCGTCGTATCGAGCTGTCGTCATGCCGAACTTGACGAGAACGTCTTCTGGTCGTGGTCCGCCGAAAGGCATCCATCGGCGTGCGAACTCGAGGATTGCCGTGTCGATGCTGTCCACCGTTTTCGTCCTTTCTGAGTTCGCGGCTGGGCCGAGCGCGACGTGTTCGTCGTCGGTGAGGTCGTGCGTCTGGTGGTGACAGTTATCTGCGCCGGTGTTCGGAGGAGATCGGTGTGCTCGGGATGCGCGGATCGGTGAAAGGATCGGTGCCGGCCATGGCGATGACCCGTTGTTGGACGCGCGCGAGTGCGATCTGGCGGGTCAGGTGGAGGGCGCACACCCGTGATCGTCCCGGTGCAAGCAGGCCAACGGTGGTGATCACGGCATGACGGAGCAGTGGGAGCATGCGCGCTTCCTTAGTAGTAGGGAGTGTTGTCAGGGCTCTGCGAGGGGTTTTGGTGTTCGTCAGCTCGCAGTATTTGCGGGGTTTTCGTCGCGTCGTCAAGTGCGGTACGCAGCGCCTCGCGTGAGTCGATGTCGAGTTTTCGGTAGATGTTTCGCCGATGCCATTCGACGGTGCTCATCGTCAGGTAGAGGGTTTCGGCGATGCTTCGGGTGGTCATACCGTCCGCGAGCAGGCCTGCGATCCGTTGTTCGCTCGGGGTCAGCGCCTTGAGTCCTCGCAGGACCGGTCTGCGCGGCCGTGCCCCACTGACGAGCAGTTCCTGATGCGCCTGCTGCTCGACCGCCGTGGCCCCGGAATAATGGGCGAGATCTAGGGCCTTCCGAAGGGTCTCTCGGGATTGAACCTTGCGCCCGGCCCGGCGTTGCGCGGAACCCAGCTCGATGAGGGTTCGCGCCATTTCGAGGGGCGAGCTTTCGGTGGACTCGAGTACGGTGGCCGATTCTTCGAGCAACGCGATGTCGGGGTGGGGTGAGGCGATCAGCGCCCGGTACCGGAGCGCAGAGCCCAGGGTTGAGCGCAGCCCGAACTCGCGTGCAAGCTCGATGCCGCGGTCCATCAGTTCGATAGCCGCATCGGTCTTTCCGACCGCGTGGAGCGCGAGCCCCGCGAGTGATCGCCACGGGGCGAGCATGTAGCCGGGGTTGTGGAAGCCATTGGCCTCGAGAAGGTTCCCCGCGCGAAGGAAGTCGTCGGCGGCGCCGACGTAGTCGCCTCGAACCAGGCGTAGCCGGCCCCGGGCCATGTAGAACCAGACATTCAACGTTCGCGTCTCGCGGCTGCGGAGTTGCGTCTCTGCATCGTGAACGACCTCCGCTGCCTGCTCGAGTTCCCCGCGGTCGATCAGGCAGTAGGCCATGAGCCCTTGCGGCGCCGGGACGGTCGAGTTCCAGCCACGTTTCATTCCCAGGATCGCGGTCTGTGCATCGACCATCGCCTCACTGACTCGCCCGAGCGAGTACATCGCCATCGACCTGGCGAGAGAAATCTCGGCGAAGATCAAGGAGTCGCCGCGCATGCGAGCGTCGGTGAGGACACTGTCGGCGACCTTGGCGGCGTCTTGGGCGCGCCCACACCAGGTCATGGCAAGGATGGCGTGGCTGATGGTCATGCCATCGGAGGTCTCTCGCCACAGTGTCACACCGTCACCGAGGGCTCGAAGAATAAGTTCCGCGTGGTCGGCGGAGCGGGGCTCGGACATGGCGCGGAACACACCCAGGTGCAGGACCAGAAGGCGTTCGGATGAACTCAGCGCGGCGTGTGACGGGAACGCTGCGGCGAGCGCGCTGACCCGTTTGTGGGCTTCGTGGGGGTGGTCGGCCAGGTAGGTCGCCGAGGCCATGTATCCGGCCTCGAATCGCAGGGCGAGGTCGCGGTCTCGGTCGGTGAAGGTGTCCGCTCCGCGGCGGAATACGGGCAGCGCTTCGGCCGGGCGACCGTACCGGAACAGGGTTTGGCCCAGTGCATGCATTGCCCGCGCCTGTTCTTCCGGTTCGTCGATCAGTTCGAGGGCGGCTTCGAGGTGACCGAGAGAGTTGGTCTCTCCTGCGGCGGCTTCCATGATGCCGAGGTCGATCAGCAGGTTGGTGTGTTGGCGCGGGTTGTCATACTTCATCGTCAGGGCGCGGCGCAGGTAGCAGGCAGCCGCGTGGGGAGCACCTTTTCGTGCCGCGCTCTTCGCTGCCGAGTGCAGGGCCGAGTGTGCCCACTCGGCGTCGGTCGGGGTGCCTCTCATGACGTGCACCGCGACTTCGTCCATGTCCGTGTCCGACGCCAGGAGCAATTTGGCGGCCTCGAGATGCAATCTCCCTCGCTCACTGGTGCACCATCCTTGTGTCGGTGGTTTCAGATGGACTGCCGATGCACCCGAGGTGCCGCCGGGTCACTGCCCTGCTCGCTTGACACGATCGATGTCCGGCATGAGTTCTGCAGGACCCGG
>RRBB01000512.1:0-2599 GCA_006543605.1 Rhodococcus sp. WS4 | reverse complement strand
CGGACAGGTAACGGTAGAGCGGCTTGTCGGCGATCTTCGCCGCGAGGTCGAACAGGGCCATGTCCATGACACCGACCGCGACCGAACGTTCGCCGTGACCGCCCGGCTTTTCGTTCTTCATCATGATCTCCCAGGCCCGGGTCGGGTCCAGGTCGCCGGCCTCGTCGAGCAATGCTTCGGGGTCGGCGTCGAGGAGCCGGGGAATGGCGCGGCGGCGCAGGATCTCTCCGGCGCTGTAGCGGCCGTTGGAGTTGAAGCCGTAGCCGACGATCGGCTCGCCGTCGCGCATCACGTCGCTGACGATCGCGACGATCGAGCAGTCCATCTTGCTGAAGTCGATCCAGGCGTTCCGGATGGACGAGCTGATCGGGACGATGCCCTCGTGCACGGAAATGATTTTCATGTGCGTCTCTCTCCTCAAAGCGATCCTTATAAGTTGTAGGTCTTATAAGGCTTATAAGATGCAAGGGCGATGCTAGACTGAGCGTGGCGCCGAACACAAGAGTCGATTTGTGGCCGGGAGCACAGACCGTGGATTTAGGTGAGGGAGGGCACATGCAGCCGACGAACGTCATGAACGTCTACTCCAGCAAGGGCGACGTGGCATACAGCGAGCTACGTCGGCTGATCTTGAGCGGCGAACTCGCCCCGGGATCACGCCTGGCGCAGTACGAACTCGCCGACAGCCTCAAGATGAGCATCACCCCGCTGCGGGAGGCGATCCGCCGCCTGAGCAGCGAAGGGCTCGTGGAGATGGACTCACACCGCGACGTGCGAGTGGCGCAGATGAGCGCACAGGAGGCCCGCCAGCTCTTCGAGGTCCGCCTCTCCCTCGACCCCACCGCCGCAGAACTAGCCGCCGAACGGCGCACCGATCAGGACATCCTGTTCATGCGCTCCGCCCTGAGTCGACTGGTGCCGGTCACCCGTCAATGGGGCGAAGAGGGCTTGCAAGCCCACCGCGAATTCCACCGTGCCCTCTACGTCGCCTCCCACAACGACGTGCTGATCCGGTTGCTCGACGACGTCTGGGACAAATCCGACCGGTATCGCCGCGTCGGCCTCGAACTTCCCCCGGGAGACGAACCCCGCATCCGCGACCTCGACGAACACCGCCAGCTGTTCGACCTGGTCGTCGCAGGCGATGTCGCCGGCACCGGCGAGCTGATGCGCCGACACATCACCGAAAGCCTCACCGCCAGCGCCATCCGCGCCCTCGAGGAACGCGAGGGTGCGATCTCACGCGAGCTGGCCTGACCGGCGGCCTGACCGGCGGCCTCACCGGCCTCCATAACCAAACACCCGAATCACCCTGAGCGGCAGCGCCGATAGTGCTGCACGTCAGAATTTCTGGACCCCGAAGGGAAGTCACCACACCATGGGCGCAACACATCGGATCGCAGTCATCCCCGGCGACGGGATCGGGACGGAAGTCGTCCCGGAGGGACTACGGGTCCTCGAAGCCGCCGCGTCGGCATTCGACTTCCGGCTCGACTACGAGCAGTTCGACTACGCCAGCGCCGACTACTACACCAAGACCGGCACGATGCTGCCGGACGGCTGGTTCGACCAACTCAACCAGTTCGACGCCATCTTCTTCGGCGCCGTCGGCTGGCCCGACGTGGTCCCCGACCACATCTCCTTGTGGGGCAGCCTGCTGCAGTTCCGCCGCCACTTCGACCAATACGTGAGCCTGCGCCCGGTCAAACTGCTCCGCGGCATCACCAGTCCGCTCGCCGACCGCGAACCCGGTGACGTCGACTTCTACGTCGTGCGGGAAAACACCGAGGGCGAATACTCGAGCATCGGCGGCAAGATCTTCGAGGGCACCGACCGCGAAACCGTCATCCAGGAAACGGTGATGACCCGCACCGGTGTGGACCGCATCCTGAAGTACGCCTTCGACCTCGCCCAGTCCCGGCCCAAGAAACACCTCACCTCGGCGACCAAGGGCAACGGCATCTCGATCACGATGCCCTACTGGGATCAGCGCGTCGAAGCAATGGCCCAGAACTACGCGGACGTCGCGGTGGACAAGTACCACATCGACATCCTCACCGCGAACTTCGTCCTCCACCCGGACTGGTTCGACGTCGTCGTCGCCAGCAACCTCTTCGGCGACATCCTCTCCGACCTCGGCCCGGCCTGCACCGGCACCATCGGCGTGGCACCGAGCGGAAACATCAACCCCGAGCGCACGTTCCCGAGCCTGTTCGAACCGGTCCACGGATCCGCCCCCGACATCGCCGGCAAGGGCATCGCCAACCCGATCGGACAGATCTGGAGCGCAAGCATGATGCTCGACCACCTCGGCGAGACCGAGGCAGCCGCCGCCATCATGACCGCAGTCGAAGACGTCCTCGCCGCCGGCGGCGACACCCTCACCCCCGACATCGGCGGCACCGCCACCACCCAAACCCTCGGCGACGCGATCCGCCGACAGCTCGAAACCAACATCGCCCGGGTCACCTCCTAGCCCCAAAGCCGTGTAGTTAACGGGGACGGCTGGCGGTCAAGAATGCGGGTCTTGGGCGTGTCGTGCGCGAATGGGTAGCGGAGCTCCGGTAGAAGAGGGCGTCCTCCAAGACATCCTCGACCC
>RRBB01000511.1:0-2608 GCA_006543605.1 Rhodococcus sp. WS4 | reverse complement strand
TGGCGTGCGCCGTGACCGGAACGGTGAACGCGGTACTGAACTACCGCCTCGCGCCGTCCGAATTGGCCTACGTCATCAACGACAGCCGTGCCGAATTGCTGATCCTCGGCGCCGAATTCGTCGGTGTCGTCGAGACGATCAAGCCGAACCTCGACCACGTGCGCGCCATCATCGTGCTCGGTGGCGAGGCGGACGAGTACGAGGCATGGCTCGGCGAGGCCCCGCCGCGCGAAATCGCTCATCCCGCCCATCCGGAGGATTGCTTCCTGCAGCTCTACACCTCCGGCACTACCGGGCACCCGAAAGGGGCCATGCTGACACACCGCTCCGTGGGCGCCCACAGCATTGCGGCCAGCGCGGCCTTCGGCTTCGCCCGGGACAGCGTGAACATGGTGGCCATGCCGCTGTTTCATGTGGGTGGCACCAGTTGGGCACTGGCCGCAATGTCGCAGGGCGCGGAGACGATTCTCGTACGCGAGGTCGTTCCCGCGGTAGTCCTGGACCAGATCATCCGCCAGTCGGTCACCCACGCGTTCTTCGTCCCCGCCGTCATCCGGTTCTTCCTGCAGGTCCCGGGGGTGTCCGCACGAGACTTCCCCTCGCTGCGCTGCCTCGGATACGGCGGATCACCCATGCCCGAAGCCCTGCTCCGAGAAGCGATGAGCACCTTCGACGTCGACTTCTACCAGGTCTACGGCATGACCGAGGCGTCCGGCGTGTTCTGCGTACTCGGGCCGCAGGACCACCGCGACCCCGCCCGGCCCGAACGCCTCCGCGCAGCAGGCCAACCGATCGAGGGTGTCGAGGTCCGGGTTGTGGATCCGGCCCTCGGGGACGAAGTGCCCGTCGGTGAGGTCGGGGAATTCCAGATCCGCGGACCGCAGGTGATGGCCGGATACTGGCAACACGAGGCGGACACCGCCGCCAGTTTCGATGGCGAGTGGTTCAAGACCGGCGACGCCGGCCGACGAGACCCCGACGGGTTCTACTACGTCGAAGACCGCGTCAAGGACGTCATCATCTCCGGCGGCGAGAACATCTACCCCGCCGAAGTGGAGCGCGTGATCAACGAGTACCCCGGCGTCGCGGAAGTCGCCGTCATCGGCGTCCCCGACGACAAATGGGGCGAAGCGGTCCGCGCAGTCGTGGTCGCGGACAGCGGCACCGACATCGACGAAGACAAACTGCTCGACTTCTGTACCGCTCATCTGGCCGGTTACAAGCGACCCCGCACCATCGACATCGTTCCGAGCCTGCCGCGCAACGCGACAGGAAAGATCCTCAAACGCGACCTGCGCGCACCCCATTGGGCGGGCCGCAGCCGATCGGTCTGACTCCAATCCGGTCAGCACCCACCACTACCCATCCGAAAGGGATAACACGATGAGCTACTTCACCGACGCCGCCGAGGTCTACCGCTACCTGGGTGGAGTCTTCCGCGCAGCCAACGACGAACCGACCGCCGGCCCGGCGCTCAAGGAAGCCGACATCATCCTCCGACTCGACTACACCAACCCCGATTCGTCGATCACCGTCGCACTGAAGCCAGAAGGCATCGAGGTGATCGAAGGCGAAAACGACCTCATCCCGGATGTCCGGTTGGCGATGTCCGCCGACAACGGCAACAAGTTCTGGCGCGGTGAGTACAACGTGGCGGTGGGGTTGGCCAAGGGCCAGGTCAAAGCCAAGGGCCCGGTGTCGAAGATCCTCAAGCTGATTCCGATCTCCAAACCGCTGTTCCCGATCTACAAGAACCTGGTCGCCGAGAAAGACGCCCAGCACAGCTGATCACCGGCACCCGAGCAAGGACATCGCATGACAGCCATACCGCACTACACCCAGTTCATCGACGGTCATTGGGTCGATACCGACCGCACGTTCGACATCATCGACCCCGCGAACGGCGAACTGGTCGCCACCGCCGCCCGAGGCTCGGTCGAGGACCTCGACCAGGCGGTCGCCGCAGCCAAAGCCGCCCACGCCCGGGGCGAGTGGCGCTCGAAGACGCCGGACGAACGCGCCGACATCCTGTCGGCGATGGTCGCCGACCTGTCCGAGCGCATGGACGACCTGGTCGCTCTGCACGTCAAGGAGAACGGCGTCACCATCCGCCAGGCAATGGCCTTCCACGTCGGGTATTCGATCTCGCATCTGCAGTACTTCGCCGACCTGGCCCGCACCTACGAATTCGAACGATCAGGACCGCAATTGTCCTACCCCACACTGGCATCCGGGATCGTGCGCCGAGAACCGATCGGTGTGGTCGGCGGCATCGTGCCGTGGAACTTCCCGCTGCTGCTTGCTGTGTGGAAACTGGGCCCCGCCCTGGCGGCCGGCAACACCATCGTGCTCAAGCCCGACGAAAAGACCCCGCTCACCCTGCTCGAACTGGCCAAGTCCGCAGAACGAGCCGGTCTGCCGAAAGGTGTCCTCAACATCGTCACCGGCGCCGGCGAAGAAGTCGGAGCCCGCCTCGCCGCCCACCCGGACGTACGCAAGATCGCCTTCACCGGGTCGACGGCGGTCGGCCGGGAGATCAGCAAGCTCGCCGCGGAGAACATCAAGAAGGTCACCCTCGAACTCGGCGGCAAGGGACCGAACATCGTGC
>RRBB01000510.1:0-2637 GCA_006543605.1 Rhodococcus sp. WS4 | reverse complement strand
ACCTGGTCGATCGGAACTTCCGGGTCGACCGGCCCGATGCGCTCTATGTCGCCGACTTCACGTACGTGCGGATGGTGCCCTGCTTCGCGTACACCGCGTTCGTGATCGATGCGTTCGCCGGCACGATCGTCGGTTGGGAGGTGTCGACGTCGAAGGAAACCGCGTTCGTAGAGCGGGCGGTGAATCACGCCTGCATGCTGCGGTCGATGCAAGGCAATCCGTTGCGCGAGAGGACTATTCACCACTCGGATGCGGGCTCTCAATATACGGCTCTGCGATTCGGGGAAACCCTGTTCCTGCAAGGACTTCGGCCGTCGATCGGGTCGGTAGGTGACGCCTACGATAATGCCCTGGCGGAGACGACGATCGGGTTGTACAAGGCCGAGTGCATCGCCGACGATTCCCCGTTCCGCAAGGGGCCGCTGCGCACCATCGGTGACGTCGAGGAGGCCACCTCGGCGTGGGTGCACTGGTACAACACCGGCCGGCTCATGCATCGTCTCGGGCGGATCCCACCGGCCGAGTACGAAGCCAAGTACTACGCTGAACACCGTGCCGATCAACCGGTCGCACACAAATGACAGTGTGTGCATGAGACCCGGGATGGTTCAAGCACCCGGGCACCGAGGGCCGGGCCTATCCCGGGCTGGGACAGGATGATCTCAGCATCCGGGTGCCGGCCAAAAGATGCTTCGACCTGCCGTTGCAGGGCGGTGACCTGCTCTGTGAGGGTGGTCAGCACCGCGACGGCGGCGCGGGTAGTGGCCGCATAGGCGGTGGTGATCACCTTCGTCCGGCCCAGCTGGTCGCCGCGCAGTACGGCCTGGATCCGGCTGGCTTTCGCGTCGATGTCACGGCGGCGGGCCCTCTTGAGCGCGCCACGAATCTGGTTGAGCGACAACCTTGCCGCCGACGCGGGGTCGGGCGCCTTGCCGAGCAGTTCCAGCGTGTCGGGCGCGTCGAGATCGTCGAACGCCTCCAACGCGGCGGGGAAGTACTCGCGCAGCGCGTGCCGCAGCCGCTGGGTGTGGCGGGTGCGTTCCCAGATCAGCGTCTTGTGGGCTCGGGCAACCACTTTGACTGCTTCGGCCTCGGGGCTGTCCCCGGCCACCGGCCGCAACTGGTGGGAATCGGTACGCACCATATCGGCCAGGGTATGCGCGTCGGCCGCGTCGCTTTTCGCGCCGGAAACGCTGTGCCGTTCCCGATACCGGGCCGCCTGCAACGGGTTGACCGCGTACACGGTGTATCCGGCCGCGACGATGGCGGCCACCCATGGGCCGCGGTCGGTTTCGATCCCGACCGCCACCTCGGCCTCGTCGACGTCGTCACTGAGTTGCGCGCCGATCATCGCATGCAGCCGGGCGATCCCGGCCATGCCCTCGGGCAGCCTCGCTTTGGCCAGCCTGCGGCCGGCCGGGTCCATCAGCTCGACATCGTGATGGTCCTCCGCCCAATCGTCTCCCACAAATAGCAACACCCTGTTTCTCCCGTCCTCGGTGTCGGTCACGTCCGGCAGCGTGCGGGAGAACCATTCGCGCTCTAATGAAGCAGTGCTCACGCCGAATAGCGAGCGGGCACGACATCCCATCAGCGATCCATTCTCCCGGCCGACCGGTGGGGGCGACGATCTGTCAACAGGACTCGAAGTCCAGAGAGGGAAAGTGCTCACCCACCGGCCGCTACCGGTAGCAAGCCTGCCAGAAAGCCGACCCGCTAACACTCATTAGAGAGGGCATCGGGTGGTCGTCACCGCTCGAACGGACACGGGTACCGCACCCATCCGGCCTGGGCCCGCTCCTGGGGCCCTGGGCGGGCGCCGGCCGCGACCATGGCATGAAACATCCCGGTCCCTTCTCTTCGCGCCCACTTGTGATCCGATCGACGGGTGAGCCCGCGGTGGGCTCGTGGTCAAGAGGTTCGGTATGCACCTGTGCGGTGGCTCGTGTATGCCACGGCGCCCGTCGGGCCGATGGTGCAGTCATACTCGATGACAGGCGAACCCGCGGAACTCGATCGTCTGCATCGACAATGCCGAATGACGGTTGGACCGTGTCTTTCTGACAAGGCGGCCATATCGGTCCCGCGGAGGACGTCCGAGCCTGCCTGTCCCCGAGGGTCTCTGGTGGTTCTCGGGCGCGTCTTTCGGTACCTGAAGGCGCCTTCCCCCCGGGGTTGGCGCCGGGCACCGTTGCCGGCGGAGGGAAGTTACGGCATCACACCCTCACAGGGGACGGGAGCGGGTCTGGTCCTGTGGCGCGGCGCGGGTGGGGGTGATCGGCGGTGTCTGTTGGTTGCGTGCATGGCGGGGGCTCGATGCTGGTGTCGGGCAAGGATGCTCGGACCTGGCACAGCGCGAGCAGGAGTCGATGGGTTGATGGTGCGCCGAGGAACAGGTAGAACACGGTAGCGAAGAGGGATCCTTCCTGCGTGCCGGCGATGACGCCCACTGCGGAGACGACGAGAGGCGCCCAGTGCAGCGCCGCCCGACGCCAGCGGTGTCCGGGCTCCGGGCGCATCCGTCGCCCGTGGTGGCCTCTGCCGTGTGGGGGTCTGCCTGCTCGCCGGGGTGGCGTAGGCGGGTAGCGCGACGGGATGGTGGTGATTCGATCTCGACGAGTCCGGTCGAGCGTGCAG
>RRBB01000050.1:0-57678 GCA_006543605.1 Rhodococcus sp. WS4 | reverse complement strand
TGTACTGCCTGCTTTTTATACTCGGCTGTGAAGCTACGTCTCGTCGATCCCATTGCTGTCCCTTCATGGTCGGGAGCCAGTCGCTAATCTGAATCAGGCGACTGTCCACCAAATCGGGAACGGTCCACACAACCAGTGGCTGGGACGGCTGGGATTCCCGCTCTACCACGCAGCGACCGGACCCCTTGTGGGTGCCGCACTGGGCGGCCGGGGAATCGCACCCCGGGCTGTGCCGTCCACCGCGACCGTCGCCGAGGCGCGTGACGTGCTCGCCGACACCCCGGCCCTCCCCGTCGTGCTGGCGCGCCCGGTCACCGGACCGGTCGTGGTCGCGGAAGTCATTGGGTCCGTCAGTGCTACCGCCCTGGCGGGTGTGCGCGACGGCGACCCCGTCGACTCGCACCTCGACGAGCCGTTACCCGTGGTCGGTGTGACCGAACCACTGTCGGAGGCGGTGCGGCGCATCGGGGACTACCGTGGCCCGGTCGTCATAGCCGAATCCGGGCAGGTGGTTGCATTCGTCGACGCCGCCACCGTCCGCGCGTCCGGACACGGCAGCCCATCGTGAGGTCCTCGTCCGTGCTGCAGCCGGCAGTCGTCACCCCTGATCGAATACCTTCTCGAAGCAGTTCGAGAAGGGCAGGATCTCGTACGGCGAGAAGATCGGAATCCGTGAGTAGCCACTCTTCTCGTACAACCTGACCGCATCTGGTTGCCGGTCGCCGGTCTGAAGAATCAGGCGAGGTCGTGCCGCCCTCCTGGCGGCATCCTCGACGGCGCGCAGCAGAACTGTCGACACGCCGGTTCCACGGTGCTCCGCTGTGACGAACATCCGTTTCAACTCCAGGTCCTCGCCGTTCCACCGCAGTGCAGCGTGACCGACCGCTTCTCGCTTGTCGGTGTCTTCGTCAGCCGCGTACACCACCACCGTGAGGAAAACGGACTGCGGGTCAACCGCATTGGTGGCGGCGCGGTCTGCAGTCGACACTCGCTCGGAGTATCGCGGCCCGACTTCCGCCGCCATGGCTGCTCGCAATTCCTCCGCGTCGGGATCGAACCACGACACTTCGCTTACCTGAAGTGTCGAGAGCGCAAGTTCAGAGGGCATGTACCTTCTCCGTGGATGAAGCCGCCAGTGTGGTCGATGCTTCACCATCGTCATCCAGGCTTCGAGAGTTGAAATCATCGTGACGCCAATACCGCCCACCGATCTCAGCTCCACCGTGCGTGAATGTGAAGTTGCACAGGGCGCTTCCGATCTGGACGAATTAATGTCCGGTCGCGTCGACCTGTCCCAGGTCAGAACCTGTTTCTCGTCGTGGATGACACAAGCCGTGAATAACCGACAGTGCAAACTGACGTTAATCTTCTCGACGTCCGGATGCTGGTCACGTCAGCGAGTCATCACCGACGTTCGCCGAGCGCAGCTCGCCCAGCTCGCCGCTGATCACGACCACCGAACAGGAATGATCCCCCGATGAGTCTCGAATTCCTCTGGTACATACCCAATCAGGTCGCACCGGGGCACCGCGGCGAGCCCGTCGCGGCCGACCACAACAGCCTGGAGACCCTGACCGCCCAGGCGAAGGCCCTCGAGGAGCACGGTTGGAAGGGTGCGTTGATCGGCACCGGCTGGGGACGTCCGGACACACTCACCGTCGCCGCCGCCCTTGCTGCCCGGACGAGGACCTTCGAGCCGCTCATCGCGATCCGGCCCGGCTACTGGCGGCCGGCGAACTTCGCGTCCGCTGTCGCCACCCTCGATCATCTGACCGGCGGCCGGGTCCGGGTCAACATCGTCTCCGGGAAGGACAACCTCGGCGCGTACGGCGAACACGAGAGTGACCAGGCTCACCGGTACGCCCGCACCAAGGAATTTCTCCAACTCGTCCGCACGCTGTGGACAGAGGAGAACGTCACCTACCGAGGTGAGCACTTCCAAGTCACCGATTCCACGGTGCTGCCCCGGATCGTGCCGCGCAAAGACCGGCTTCACCCGAAGCTCTACTTCGGCGGCGCATCCGAAGCGGCCGAGCGGGTTGCGGCGACCGAGGCAGACGTACAGCTCTTCTGGGGTGAGCCGCTCGCGGGAGTGGAGGAACGGATCGAGCGGTTGCGGTCACTGAGCGAGAAACTCGGCCGAGAGCATGCGCCGCTGGAGTTCGGCCTGCGGATCACCACCTTCGTCCGGGACACGACCGAGCAGGCCTGGGCCGAGGCAGAGGCGAAGGTCGCGGAGATGGCGAAGAACGAAATGGCGAAGAACAAGGGGGCGCTTCCGCAGAACCCGTATCGCCAGACCGCCGTAGGACAGCAGCGACTCCTCGACCTGGCTACCCGTGGCGACGTGCTCGACGACAATCTGTACACCGCACCCGGGAAGGTCGGTGGCGGCGGCGCCGGCACCACCTGGCTCGTCGGCTCCCCCGAGGACGTCGCGAAATCACTGCGCAAGTACCAGGATCTCGGCATCACCCACTTCGTACTCTCCGACACCCCGTATCTGCCGGAAATCGAGCGTCAGGGCAACCAGCTGCTGCCGTTGCTACGAGAATGAGCGCGATACCCAGCTCCGACCCGTCCGTCACCCAGCTCTGCAACGTCCCTCGTCATCGCATCGCATCTCGTCGCCGGTCAGAGCCCGAGTCCGGTCCCGTGCACGCCGTGTTCCTCGATGAGCGCGAGTTCTTCGTCGGTGAGCGCCGGGAAGTTCAGAGCGGCGATGTTGTGGTCGAGTTGCTCGGTAGAACTCGCACCGATCAGCGCGGACGTGACCTCTGGCCGTCGCAGTACCCACTGCAGCGCGAGCTGTGCGAGTGACTGGCCCCGGGCCTCGGCGATCTTGTTGAGCTCGGCGGTGCGCTGTCGGTACGTCTCGTCGATCACGTCCGGCGTCAGGAAGGTGCTGTTCTGTGCTCGCGCGTGCTCGGGAATCGTCTCCAGATACTTGTCGGTCAACAGACCCTGCGCCAGGGGGGAATACACGATCAGCCCGAATCCGTCCTGGCGGGCGGTGTTCAGCAGGCCGTTCTGTTCGGGGCGGCGGTCGTAGATCGAGTAGCGCGACTGGTGGATGAGCAACGGAACGCCGGCCTGGCGCAGCAGTTCGGCGGCTTCGTGGGTTCGGTCGGGTAAGTAGTTGGAGATGCCGACGTACAGCGCCTTGCCCTGCTCGACCGCGCTGACCAGTGCACCGACGGACTCCTCCAGAGGCGTGCTGAGGTCTGGGCTGTGATGGTAGAAGATGTCGACGTAGTCGGTGCCGAGGTCGCGCAGACTGTGGTCGAGCGAGGTGAGGATCGACTTGCGCGAGCCGCCCCTGAGATACGGGCTCGGACCGATCGGGTTGCCTGCTTTGGTAGACAGGATGAGCTCGTCCCGGTAGGGCGCGAGGTCCTTGGCGAGTACCGTGCCGAAGTTCTTCTGGGCTGCGCGGTGCGGCGGGCCGTAGCGGTCGGCGTTGTCGAAGTGGGTGATCCCCAGGTCGAACGCGTGGAGAATGATCTCCCGCTGCGTCGCAAAGGCGTAGTCGGCACCGAACTTCTGCCACAGGCCGAACGAGAAGGCAGGCAGGTCGAGACCGGAATTTCCGGTGCGGTGGTACGGGACCTTCGCGTAGCGGTCGTCGGCAGCGGAGTAGGTGACTTCGAAGGGGCTTTCGGTCATGCGAACACTGTCATCCAACGACGAGGGAATAGGAACGGTTCGGATCGTGCAGATCAATAGGAATGACTCGAGGCGACACTCAAATCAGGCGGGTGGCGAGGATTCGTCGAGCAGCCGTTCGAGGTAGTTCAGGTCCTGACGGATCATGGCGATCGCTCGAGCGGGACCCTCCGGGGTTGCCGACTGTGGGTCCTGCTGGACCACCGAGCGTACTGCCATGTCGGCGAGTTGAGTGGCGATGGCGCGGTCGTCGTCCGCGTTCCCGGGTTGATGCCACCAGGCGATCCAATTGAGCATGCCGATGACGCCCAGTGCTGCGGTGCGCGGATCGACCGGTCGCATCTCGCCGGCGCGGATTCCGTCTTCGATGACGTGAATGAATTCCTTGAGCACGTGTCGGCGGCTCTGCTGATAATTGCGCGAGATGTCTTCGGGTAGCTCTGCTTCCGATCGGATGATCAGCTGGAATCGATCTGGAGCTTGCGCCTGGTGCAGCGCGATGGCGGTCGCCATCTCGCGGAGTTTCTCTGTCGGACCCAGATCGGTGCGCTCGTTGATGGTGTGTAGCAGGGCGGCCGGTGTCTCGGTGCTCTCGCTGACCAGGCGGGAGAGGAGCTCGTCCTTGTTGGCTACGTAGTGATAGAGGGCGGGCCGCGTCAGGCCGGTTGCGTCGGCGATGTCCTGCAGCGTGGTGCTCGCGAATCCTCGTTCGGCAAACAGTCGGGTGGCTTGCTCCATGATCTGCTTTTCCACCAGCTCACGGCGAGGGTTGCTGCGGCCGGCCGCGCTCTCGGGAGCAGCCTGCTCGGTGGAACGGGTTTTGCCCCGGCCTCTGGGTCGGCGCCCGTTCGCGGCCTCCTCGCTTGTCATCTCCGAAGGATAACGGGCGCGGGCCGCTGGTCGCGTACTCATGCCGAGACCCGTGACCCGGACAGCGCTCGATCAGGCTCCGACGATGCCGGATCACTGAAGAACGTCAGGTGCATGCGTACGCTGGCCAAGCCTGCCGCGACGTCGGCGCGACAGGAAGCGGGGGCCTCGACGACGAGGACCGCATCTGTGTGGTGCCGTAGCCGATCGGCGAAATCGAGTCGGCTGAGCAGCGACGAGCGGGTGGATGGGCCGGTGAGCCATAGGGTTCGCGAGGTTGGTGCGGTCTCGATGAGCGCGGTGGCCTCCGGACCCCAGGCGGAATCGAAGTCGATGTCGAGCACCGTGGTGGTTTCGGCGTCACGTAGATCCGCGGGCGCGATCCGGTGTTCGAATCGGCAATCACCGTGGTCGAGTGATTGCTCGATCGTCCAGTCCGTGATGTCGGTGTCGGGGATCGCGTCGGCGGGTATGTCCGCGTAGCTCGCCAGGCCTTTCCGGACGAGTGTGGGCGCGGTTTCGTGGAATCGGCTGAGGCTGACCTTTCCGGCGCGGGTCATGTAGGCGATCATCAGCTGTTCGATCGGAAGGTCCATCCGCTGTGGGAAGGATTCCCACCAGAGTTCGCTGCGGTGCGCGATCTGTTGGAGGTGTTCGACGGCGGGGCGGCGAACCCGTTCGTATTGCGCGAGCGCTTCCTCGATGTTCGGGGCGGCGGTGAGTGCGTGGTCGAGTGCGATGGCGTCCTCCATGGCGAGTTTGGTGCCCGAGCCGATGGAGTAGTGCGCGGTGTGGGCGGCGTCGCCGAGCAGGACGACGTTGCCACTGTGCCAGCGCCTACACGAGATGGTTCGGAAGCGCATCCAGCGGGTGCGGTTCCCGATCAGCCGGTGCTGTTGCAGGGCCTCGGCGAAGGCCTCCTGCAGGTACTGCAGTGAGGTTTCGTCGCTGTCGAGCGGCGCTGTGTGCTCGGTGGATACGTCGAACCCTGCCCGCCGCCACGTGTCCTCGTCGGTTTCGATGAGGAAAGTGCTGCGGTCTGCCGCGTAGGGGTAAGCGTGCGCGACGAACGTGCCATGCTCCGTGGTGACCGGGATGAAAATTGCACTCGGCAGAGCGAAATCTGTTCCGCACCAGAGGTACAGGCCGGCGCCGGTGCTGATATGTGGGTCGAATCGGTCTGCGAGCTGTGTGCGTGTGCTGCTGTTGATCCCGTCGGCCGCGATGATCAGGTCCGCGTCGAGGTCTGCGGGGTCCTGGCGTTCGCCGAAATGCAGACGGACGCCGGCATGTCGGGCTTGCTGCTGCAGTACGTCGAGCAGGGAGGTGCGCGCGATCGCGAGGAGATCGCCGTTCGCCAGCCTGGCGATGTGCTCGCCGACCCTCATCGACATGTCGTGCGGATGTGCCGCGGCGACGATGGCCTCGAGCGATGCCGGGTCGGCCTCGCGAAGATTGCGCTGGGTGCGGGAGGCGAGTCCGACGCCGAATCCGAATGTCTTGTCCGGGGCGCTCTGTTCGTACACCGCCACTTCGGCATCCGGATGGCTGAGTTTGAGCAGTCTTGCGGCGTAGAGGCCGCCAGGTCCACCTCCGAGAACTGCGACTCGCTCGAGGTTCATGGTAAAGCTCCAGTCTGTGTGACGTATAAGTTGATTATTCTACGTGCATGTCGAAGAGTCAATGTGACGCGTCGTCGAATCGCGGTGTGGCCTTCGGGGCATGCCCGTGTGGACATGCCCCAAAGGTGTTGATCGTCAAGGGAACCGGCCGACGCGTGGTCCTACGCGACCACGCCGTGTGCGTCGGCTTCGGCGAGCAGTTTCGCTGCGATCTCGGCACGCAACCGCTTCTTGTCGATCTTGTTCACATTGGTGTGGGGCAAGGACGTCACCCATTCGAGCCGTTCGGGCCACTTGAACTTCGCGACACCGAGCTGCGCCAGATGCTCCTGAACGGCCTTCAGCAACAGTGGTTCTCCGTCGACGGACACCAGGTACGCGCAGGCTTTCTCGCCGAGTCGGGGATCGGGCATGGCGACGACCGCCGCGTTGGCGATGCCGGGGTGCTCGAGCAGGAGCAATTCGAGTTCCTCGGCGTTGACCTTTTCTCCGCCTCGGTTGATGAGGTCCTTGATTCGGCCCTCGATCGACAGGTACTGCTTGCCGTCGATGACGGTGATCGCGGCGAGGTCACCGGTGCGGTAGAACCCGTCGGAGGTGAAGGCATTCTGGTTGTGCTCCGGGGCGTCGAAGTAGCCGGGGATCGTGTAAGGCCCGCGGCAGCACAGTTCTCCTACGCCGCCGTCGCGGAGTTCGTTCTCGACACCTGGTTCGAGGATACGAATTTCGTCGTCGGAGGCGATCGGGGTGCCCACCGTTGTCCGTCGCGCGTGCGCGGGGGAGTCGAGAGGGGTCACCGTGAGCAGCCCTTCGGACATGCCGAACAGCTGACCCGCCCAGTGCCCGGCACCGTCGTCGACGCGTTCGAACAGTTCGGGTGGAACCTTGGCGCCCGACAGCACGACGCGTCGGAGAGACGTGCGGGCCTTGTCGAAGTCGTGGGTCAGAACCGCCTGGTAGTGACCGTGTCCGATGAGGACTTCGGTCGCCTCTGTCCGTGCCATCAACTCGAACGCCGCGGGAGCGTCGGCGGTGGCCAGGACCAGGCAGGCGCCGACGGAGTGCGCCGCGTGCAACCCACACGAGATTCCGGCGTTGTGGATGATCGGTATCAGGTGCGCCACGCGGCTGTGTTCGTCCCAGCCGAGCCGCTGTGCGTAGAGCAGGGCGTTGTTCCAGCATTCGGCGTGGATGCGCGGAATGACCTTGGGCACACCAGTGGTGCCGCCGGAAAGCTGGAACGCGGCGACGTCGAGTGGATCGGTCTGCCCTTCGACCTGCTCGACCAAGGCACGCGCCGCGACGGGATCGGTCTCGAGTCCCACGTCTTCCAGTCGGGTCACGGCCGGTTGGTCTCTGCCCGACTCGTCGCCGACGCTGATGACGTGCCGGACGCTGGGATGCCCGGCCGCGTGTTCGCGCGCGAACTCGACGAGGTCGAACCCTGCGGTGCGGGCCTCGACGATGTGCCCGACGGCGCCGACCTTCCGGCTGACGTGTCCGATCTCGTGCATGCGGTGCGCGGCGAGGGTCGCGACGGGGACGAGGCCGGCCTTGAGGCAGCCGTACCAGGCGAGGACGGTTTCCAGGCGATTGGTCAGCTGGAAGATGACCGGATCCAGTCGGTTGAACCCGAGCCAGATCAGGCCGGCGGCGATCTGGTCGGTCCGACGATCCAGTTCGGCGAAGCTCATCGAGCCTTCCGCGCTGATCACCGCGGTCCGCTCCGCGAACCGGAGCGCGATCTCGTGCAGTCGCCGCCCGGTGGGATCGTCGCTCCACATCCCGCTTTCGCGGTAGTGCCGGGCCCGGTCCTCGGGAAACGTGACGAGGCGTCCGCCCCAATCCGAGAAGGTCACCGCCGTCCTCCTGCTTCCAGTGTCATCACGGGTTTCGCGGACATTATCGCTCCGCTACCGCGGGGAGGAGGCGGGCGATGTCGAGGGCGTGATCGGGGTGATCAGCGGGGACGATGCCGGAGTAGATGGCGGTCCAGCAGCCGGGGCAGCACAACTGCCGGAATACGACGGGGGCGTCGACGTACTCGCGCGGATCGGAGGTCACCTGCGGCCCGGCGGTCGAGGAGGGGCCTTCGAACCGGGCGAGGTCGAGGGTGGCGTTGTTCTTGTCGTCTCCGAGCAGGCGTCCGCACTGGGCGCAGGCGATCGCGCGGGTGTCTCCGATCGTGACCTCTGCCAGGTTGTCGTCGAGTCTGCGAGCGCCGGTCAGGTCGAGCACGGGGGCATCGGACGGAGTAGCCCCGGAGCGGTCTCGGCGCTCCGTGCGCATCTCGTCTCGCCGATCCGACGTCCGGATCTCGTCGACGTCTCCATCGGAGAGGACGACGCCGTAGACGGTCTCGGCACCGTTTTCGGTGACCTTGCCTTCGCGGAAGTCGGCTGAGACGGCTGCCGGGTCGCGCAGCAACGGATCACCGTAGCCGCCGCCGCCCTGCCAGTGCATGTACAGCACCTCACCGGGAGCGACGTAGCTCTCCGCGTAGCACGCTCCGAGTTCACGGCCGCCGCCGAGATCGTCCAGGGCGTCGGGTATGCGGCCGGCGGCGAACTGTTCGACGATGTCGGTGCCGCGGGCGAGCACTTCGACGCCGGTGTTACCGGGGTATCCGCCTGCGAGGCCGTTGTTCTGGGCGACGGCCTTGCCCGCCGACGCCAGTACCAGACCCATGGGCAGGCTGGTGCCGTAGGGGGTGATGGCGATGGAGGCGCTGACACCACCTCGCTGGCGTCCGGGCCCGCCGGAGTCGGGTTCCTCGCGGCGCCACAGGGTGAGCAGCGGGTAGAGGAATTCGGTCATCTCCGTGTCCGGAATGCGGCCCATCGGGATGCAGAAGAGGCCACCGGTGTCCATGCCGTCGGCGGTGGGCCGTGCCCCGTAGCCACCGGCCATCGGCTCCATCATGATGTTGAGGAACGGCACCGACTGTTCGGGACGTTCGTCGAGACCGGCGATCACGGCGGTGTCCCACGTGCCGCAGCACGCGGCCTGCACACTCTTGCCGAGATCGACCGACCGGTCGAGCATCTGCGACAGGCATTCCGCAATCAGGGTTCCGGTGAGCCAGGCCGGCCCGATCGGTCCGCGGCTGACCGCTGCGGGGAAGGTGGCGTTGTTGATCGTGCCCTCTTCGGATACCAGGTCGAAGCAGCGCATCAGTCCGCCCGCAGACCAGGGGATGTCCCCGGCGAGGATCGGAAGGAGGGCGAGCATGACACCGCCGCGCATACCCGCGTAGGTGCAATTGATCACGCCGGTCTGCGGATCGGTGCCGGTGAAGTCGAAGGTGAGGTGATCGGCGGTCTTGGTCATGGCCACGGCGATCTTGTGGATTCCCCGGTCGCCGGTGTGTGACTGATCCTGGTAGCCGGTGGCCTTCCAGGTGCCGTCGGGCAGCGACGTGAGCTTGCCACGCAGACGTCCCTCGGCGTCGGCCATCATCCGCTTCATCACGGCCTTGACGGTGTCGGCACCATACTGCTCGATCACGGCGAGAAGTCGGTTGCGGCCCACGGTGTTGGCGCCGATCTTCGCGCGCAGATCGAGTCCGACGAGCATGGGCACCCGCGAGCGCCGCACCCAGGCGTCGGAGACGTCGCGTTGCAGTTCGTAGTCGCGCACAACCTTGATCGGTGGCGTCGGGAGCGATTCGGAGAACACGTCCTTTGCGGAGGGGTCGAACGAGCCGAGCCCGGATCCGCCGAGATCGGGTTCGTGACAGATGGCGCTGGTCCAGGCGAAGAGCGTGCCCTCGTGGAAGATTGGTTGGTAGACGATCACGTCGCTCTGGTGCAGTCCGCCGCCGACCCAGGGGTCGTTGCACAGGAACATGTCGCCCTCGGTGATGCCCGGATTGGTCGCGCGGTGCTGGAGGGTCCAGTAGATGGCGAGGTCGACGGCACCGACGAGCATGGTGTTGTAGAGGCCGACCTGCACTTCCTGGCCGATTTCGTCGCTGATCGCGAAGTCGAAGTCGTTGGCGTCGGTGACGATGGGGGAGCCGGACATGCGCTTGAGCGCTTCGCCCATTTCGTCGGTTACCGACCACAGCCGGTGGCGGATGACCTCGTAGGTCAGCGGGTCGAGGTCGTCGATCTGCTCCTGCGTCACGGTGTGGACTTCCAGCGTCGGGGGCAGCGATCGCGCGAGTGCGTCGGGGTCGATCGGTCGGCTCGAGAAGATTTCGGAGCCGGGGATTTGCATGGTCATCTTCGGTGCTCCTACTGGGCGACGATGGTGAGGTTGCCGAGGCGGTCGACGGTGCCGGTGGTGTCGTGGGGAACGACGACGGTGGTCGTGGGTACTTCGATGATGGCCGGGCCGTGCAGGACGTGTCCGGCGAGCAACTTGCTGTAGTCGTAGACGTCGGTGTCGACGTAGCCGATCCTGCCGTCCAGACACACTTCTCGGGTTCCGATATGTGCTGGTGTGGGATCGGCGGAGTCCGCGGACTTGACCTCCGGCAGCGTCGGTGAGAACGGCAGGAGGCCGGTGGCCCGGACACGGTAGGTGATGGCCTGGATCCCGGCCTCACGGAAACCGCTGTCTTTTCCGTACAGTTCGGCGTACCGCTGCTCGAAGAGGTCCGACGCGGCGTGGATACCGGCGGCGTCGAGGCTGCCGGCAGGTACCGCTGTCGCTACCTCCGCGAGTTGCATGGTGTAGCGCATGTCGATCTCGCGTTCGATCTCCACCCCGGTGAACGTCAACCCCTGCCTGTTGAGTTGCTCGAGAACCTGGGCCTCGAGTTGGGCGAAGTTGCGCTCGGCACGGGCCGGATCGAGCGGCATGGCGGCCGGGTCGGACAGTTCAGCGGCGAGGACGATGTTGGACGAGGCCAATCCGTACGCGGAGAAGGCGGAGGCCACCTGGCCGAGCGGAACGATGACTTCCGTGACCCCGACCTCGCGGGCGTAGGCGGCGCAGTGCGCTGGGCCCGCACCGCCGAACGCGTAGAGCACGAAGTCTCGGGGATCGTGCCCCGCCTCGACGACGGTCTTGCGCAGTAGGTCACCCGTTTGGGCGTTCTGTACGGCGTAGATGGCCGCGGCCGCGTCTTCGACCGACAACCCGAGGGGTTCGGCGATCCTGGTGCGGATCGCGTCCCGCGCGAGGTCCTTGTCCAGCGGCTTACGCCCTCCGAGGAGCCCGTGTTCGGGCAGAATCCCGAGAACCAGGTTCGCGTCCGCGTTCGTCGGTTCGGTGCCACCCTGCCCGTAGCAGGCCGGACCGGGGACGGCCTGGGCGCTGTGGGGGCCGATCTGCAGATTGCCGCCCGGATCGACCCATGCAATGGCGCCGCCACCGGATCCGATGGCGTGCACCTCGAGGGTGGGGACGTTGATCGGGTGGTGGTTGATGATCGTGCTGGACGCCCGGACCGGTTCCCCGTCGACGACGAGTCCTACGAGGAAAGTGGTGCCGCCCACGTCGGTGGCGATGATGTTGCGGTGGCCGAGTTGCTTGCCGAGGGACACCGCACCGACCACGCCACCGGTCAGCACCGAACCGACAGTGCTGATCGCGTTCTTCGGTGCCTCGGCGGCCGCGACGGCGCCGCCGTTGCTCTGCATCACCAGCAGCGGGCCGGCAAGTTCGCGTTCACGCAGCTTCGACTCCAGGTTTCCGAGGTAGTCCGCGAGCCCCGGGCCGATCTGGGTGCTCATGATGGTTGTCGCGTTGCGGGCGAACTCACGGATGCGCGGGCTCACCTCACTCGACAGGGACACGAACACCGTCGCGTCGATCTCGTGGACGAGTTCGCGGATGCGCTGTTCGTGCGCGGGGTTGCGGAACGACCACAGCAGTGAGACCGCGATCGCGGTGATGCCGTCGGCGAGAAGCGCGCGGATGGCTCGACGGGCGGATTCTTCGTCGAGTGCGACGACGACGTTGCCGTCGCGGTCGAGTCGTTCGGTTACTTCCAGGGCATGCTTCTTCGGTATCAGGCCATGAGATTTGCTCTGTCCCATGACGTTTTGCAACTGCTCCGGTGAGCCACCCAGGTATCGGCCCTCGACGTTCATGATGTAGATGGAGTCGCGGTGGCCCTTGGTGGTGAGGAAGCCGACCGGGGGGACGTTGCCCATGACGAGCGCGTTGAGCGACGACGTGGTGCCGTGCGCGATGTGGTGCGTGTTCGCCAGCATTTCCTCGATCGGGCAGCCCAATTGCTCGGCGAGTGCCTCGAGGACATCGATCACGCCGCGGGAGTAGTCCGGCGGCGTCGAGGGGGCCTTCGCAGCGAGAACAGTGCCGGCATCGTCGTCCAATACCGCGTCGGTGAACGTGCCACCGACGTCCACTCCGATCACATATGCCATTGGTGCTGCGCTCCTTTGTGCCTGGGGGGAATTCTGCGGGCGGTGTGAGGTCATCCTCGAACACTCCTTACGTCTGTGTCGAGTATTCGACGTGGATGACAACATGTCAAGGGGGAATTGTGACCGCTGTCACGGAGGTGGGCCCGGTTCGGGGATGGCGGCTGCGCCGCAACCCGTGCTTCGACTGCTGGAGCCTTGACGAATCGTCGTTGGCGTCGAATACTCGTCATAAGCGTAAATGCTGTTCGGGTCGGGGACGTTCCCCCGACACCTCGACAATCCACATCAGAAGGGCCACATCATGGGCATTCATCGCATCGGGCTCGTCGTACCGAGTTCGAATGTGACAGTCGAGACGGAAATGCCGGCACTGCTCAACCGGCATGCGGACGCGCAGTTCTCGTTCCACTCGAGCCGGATGCGGATGCAATCTGTGTCGCCGGAACAGCTGCGGGCGATGAACGCCCAGCGTGAGCGGTGCATCCTCGAACTCGGTGATGCGGGCGTCGACGCCATCCTCTACGCGTGCCTGGTCGCCCTCATGTCGGTGGGGCCGGGGGAGCACCAGAGGGTGGAGGGGCTGGTTGCCGAACAACTGGCCACCGGCGGTTCGGAAGCAGCCATCCGCACGAGCGCGGGCGCCCTCGTCGAAGCGCTCCACGCCATCGACGCCGAACGGATCGTCCTGGTCACCCCCTACATGCGTCCCCTCGCCGAGCAGGTCGTCGCCTACATCGAGGCCGAAGGAATTCAGGTATCGGATTGGCGTGCACTCGAGGTCGCCGACAATGCGGAGGTCGGCTGCATCCCCGGCCACCGGGTCATGGACGCCGCTCGATCGCTCGATCGCACCGGAACCGACGCGCTGGTGATCTCCGCGTGCGTGCAGATGCCGTCGCTCGACCTCGTCCAAGCTGCCGAAGACGAATTCGGGCTGCCCGTCCTCTCGGCCGCCACGGCCGGCGCCTACAGCCTGCTACGCGCACTCGACCTTCCGGTCGACATCCCCGGAGCCGGTGGCCTGCTGCGTGCCGATGCTCCGGCCGCCGCCCTTCAGTAGCCCCGAATCCATTGGAGTTCACCATGTCCGAACTGAACCACACGGTCAAAGGCGTCGACCACGTCGCCTACCCGACATTCGACCCCGCTGCCACCGTCAAGTTCTACCGCGACGTTCTCGGGTTCCCGGTCGTCCACTCGATCTGCGCGGCCGGCTGGGGCCCGGAAAAGCACCCCGACTTCATCCACTTCTTCTTCGACATCGGCAACGACGACCGACTGGCCTTCTTCTACTACTTCGGCCTGGAACCGTTCGACGGCGGGCCGCAGGGAGACTCGTACTCCCGCTTCGCCGAGGACGTACCCGTCTTCTTCATCCGCTCCCGCCATCTGGCCATCCACGTCGACAGCGAGGACGACCTGATGGAATACCGGCGGCGCCTGGACGGCAGCGCATGGCCGGTGGAGATGCAGATCCAGCACGAGACGATCGAGTCGATCTACACCCACGACCCCAACGGCTACATGATCGAAATTACCCGGGCGCTGCGCCCGGTCACTCCGCAGGAAGACCTCGACGCCAACCTCACCATCGACGCTCTCGTCGACGTCGTGTCCGGCTCGGACCCCAGCATGGCCGCGCTGCTCACCCGTAAGGCCGAACTGATCACCGAACGGGCGGCCGCCTGGCAGCAGGAACAGGAACAGAAAGAGACGGTGACCAGATGACCACCCTGTTCGTCCTCGACGTCCCGGAGAACACCTCGATCGCCGCGGTCGTGGACCAGGACCCGGCGGTCACGATCGACCATGTCGGACCCTACTTACGGATCGACTCCGACTCCGCCATCGTCATCGACCGCCGGGCCACGGGCTGCCGCCACGCCGTCTGGTACAGCAGCGTCGCCGGATTGGCGGGATCCCGAATTACGCAGTGGGACAAGGATTCCATGCGAATCGAGCCGCAATGACCGAGAACGCCGAGCGGCTCGGCGCAGGACGGTACATCGACGCCGCCCAGGCCTCCGACACCACCGTCACGTCGGTGCACGAACTCACCGCTGCGGACGGTGCGAAGGTCTCCGGCGTCCTGCGGGTCGTCCCCGGTGCACGAACCGTCGTCGCGCTGATGCACCCACGCCAGGATCTGACCCATCACGTCCTGGTGCCCGAACTGCTCGCCCGCGGGTACGCGGTGTGGACGCAGGGCACCCGATCGGTCAACAACGACATCTCTCTGGTGCACGAGCAGGCCCTGCTCGATGCCGCTGCAGGGCAAGTGTTCCTGCGGGAGAGGGGTTTCGACCATGTCGTCACCCTCGGCCATTCCGGAGGCGGGACCCTCTTCGCGTTCTACCACCAGCAGGCCGGTCTGCCGTCGGGGGAGCGGTTACGCCACACGCCCGCCGGCCGACCCATCGATCTGGCAGGGACCGCGATGCCCCCGCCCGACGCGGCGATATTCATGGCACCGCACCCAGGCCAAGGTGCGCTACTGCTGCGGCTGATCGACCCGTCGGTCACCGACGAGTCCGATCCTCTCTCGACAGATCCGGACTTGAACCCGTTCGATCCCGCCAACGGATTCGCCGAACCACCCCACAGTTCGTCCTACTCCCCGGAGTTCATCACCCGTTATCGCCAGGCGCAGCGCAATCGCATCGCCCGCCTCGACGCCATCGCCCGGCGACGCGTCGACGACACTGCCGACGCGCGGCGCCGGTACAAGCGCACCTCTGATCCGGTAGATCGCCGCGCTGCCCTCGCACCCCGCGTCCTCACCGTCTACCGCACCGACGCGGACCTGCGGTTCACCGACCTTTCCCTGAACCCGAACGAGCGCCCCTACGGCTCACTGTTCGGCCGAAGGCCGGACCTGACCAACTACGGACTCGTTGGATTCGGACGCTTCGCCACCCCGGACGCCTGGCTGTCGACCTGGTCCGGACTCAGCAGCAACGCCGATTTCCTGCGCTGCGCCCCCGCTGTGACCGCACCGACTCTGTTCGTCGAGCTCACCGGAGACCAAGCCTGCTTCCCCGACGATGCCAAGACGATGTGCGATGCACTGGGATCCACGGACAAAACTCACTTCCGTGTCGCCGGCACCCACTTCGGCGGTCCGATCCGTGACGGCGCACCCACCGGTGCCAGCCTCGCCGCCGCCGACATCGGCGCATGGCTGGCTACGCGATTCCCGTAGGCTCGCCGCCGTCTCGATGCGTCCCCGCCGCCGTGGGGATTCGCGGCTCTGGTGCGACTGGTTGCGGTCAGCGTTCGCCGACGCCGTGTTCGTCGACCGGGTTGCGGCGGCCGACGATCAACGGATCGACGGGCGTGCACGGAAAGTTCGGCAGGTGGTCGATGTGCGTGTCGAATGTTGCAGCCAGTACTTCGCGGGAGTAGGCGCTGGCGGAGGCGCGCTAGCCGATGTCGCCTGGGGTGGGCTGGTCGAAGAAGATCAGGAAGTGGATGTCGTCCGAGCTGACGACCTCGATGTGGTGCGGGTAGGCACGCGGGATGAAGTATGCGTCGCCGTCCTGGAGGTGCCAGGTGTCCACGGTGCCGTCTGGATCCATGACCGTCATCCGCGCCGATCCGCGATGGACATACCCCATCTCCGCAGGCTTGGGATGCCAATGTGGTTCGTGCATACCGTCTTCGCGGATCCGTAGCGAGTACATCGACAGATCTTTGAGTGCGGGCCAGAATTGCACGCGCGCAAGTCGTGCGGATCCTTCCGCACCACCGAGTGGTGGATGCTGTTCTTCGAGACCGAACTTGTGCGGATCGCCGAATCGGGCAGTAGGTGGGACGGTGGGGTTCCCGACCCGGGCGGCGAGCGGGCGGTCGGTGGTGTCGCGCCGGATGGTGGCGAGATCGGAGGCGGGAAGGTCGTAGGTGTTTCCGAGGACGGCGTCGGTCATCGCGCCGAACGCCGCAGCCAGCCCGAAGTCTTCGGGGCGTTCGCTACGGAACGCGATGATGAATTCGGCGACGTCTTCGCCGATGTTCACACACAGTAGGTGAGTTCATGGGCGTTCGCGTGCCGGTGCGGTGTGCGCATCGCACCGGGGTTGACCAGCACCCGTTTGATCGACAGTCCCTTCAGGATCGGGAAGTTGTCGGCGGTCAGCCGTCGGATCGACCCAGGTCGGACTCCTCGACGATCTCCGCGTCGAGGAGCGAGATGGCATGGTTGCCGCGCCTGCTGTGAGCCGTCATGTCGTGACCTCCCGAGGTGGTGTTCCGTTGACGTGGGCCCGCCGATCATGTCGAGCCCGGGTTTGCTAGGGCTGCGCGACCACGGTGTTCCCCTTGTCGTCGGTGCAGTTGATCGTGTAGCCGATCTCCGCGGATTCCGGGTCTCCCGCGAGGCGGCATTCCCACCCGTCGAAGCTGTACACCGGGTCGCTCTTGTCGGGTGCGGCGAAATACTTGGTGAGCATCGCGTGCGCCTCGTCGCAGCGGAGTGTTCCCTTCACGATGACCACGGTCGCAGACTTTCCCGTCGTCGGATAGACAACGGGGCCACACTGATTCGATCCGCTCGCCTGCTGGGGGAGTGGAGCGATGCTGGGCGCGACCTGCACGGGGCTCCCGCTGGGGACGCTCACCGGAATCGGCGTGAACTCGAACCGGTAGCCGCTGGTCGAGATGGTGAAGCCCTTATCCGTTGCATCCTCTTTGCACGAGACCCCTGAGAACTGCACGTTGCAACTGAATCCGTCGATCGCCAGGGTTGTGTCGTAGGCGAGGACGTTGGCGTTGCCGGGAAAGAGTGCCTGGTTCCAGTTCTGGAAGCCCGGCTCCTTCCCTGCCTCGACCGCGATGATGTTCGCCTCGGCCGGCGGGCCGCCCTCGGGCGAGGGGACCTGTGGAACCCCTGGAACTCCTAGTGGCCCCGCGAGGGGGTGAGAGGCGCATCCGGCGACCTTGTTCGTGGGGATGATCGCGCAGAGCCACTTCCCTGACGGTGTGACGAAACCGTATGCAACATTCTCCGGGTCGCCGGAGGCGTACTGCTTCGCATCGACACTGTCGACCGCGTCCTCCGCTGCCGGTGCCTCGCTCGAGACGCTCGGTGCGGACGATGCGGTGCCACCGGTCGACGACGCGTCCTGGGTGCAGGCCGCGAGCAACAGGGTCGAGGCACCGGCGATCGATACCAGTGCCGCCGCGGGCCGAAGTCGAATCCTGGTCATGCACCACACCCCTTTCTGTTCGGTCCGCCGGACCGAACGGATGAGATGTTCCCACGAATACACGTCTGCCGCGTCGCATCGATCGAAGGACGCCGAAGAACTGGTACCGGCAGCCGACCGACGGCGTCCGCGTCCGGAGACACCGATTGTGGTAGCTGACCTGAGGTGTCGAGAAAGGCCACCCAGGTGTCGCGTTATCCCACCCTGTGGTGATGGTGCCGAGCACGGGTCCGCAACGAGGATCGATCCTGTGTTCCCTGAAATGTCCGGATCCACAGGCGGCACCCGGTGAGCCTTCGCGCGCAGAGTGCGGCCTCCCTGGTAGCCGCCGTATTGGCTGTCGCGGTGGCGGCATCCGTCGATTGGCAGATGTGCCGGGGTGCTTTCAGCCCAACGGAATTGGCACTGTTCGTGATGGTCGGCGTGGTGTTCGTCGCGTCGGGGCTGGTCGCCAAGTGGCACCGGCCGGAGGACAACCTGGGTTGGCTGCTGATTGCCGCCGGGCTGCTGTGGCTGACGAAGGGCTTTCGCCTCTCGACCGTCCCGGACCTGTTCACAGCGGGCGCGGCGCTGACCAACATGTACATTCCGGTGCTGATCCAGCTCGTTTTCAGTTTTCCCTGGGGGCGGTTGCGGCACCGGTGGGAGCGGTGGTTCGTCGGCGGAAGTTACGCGTACTACGCGGTCTCCGTCGTGTCCGAGCTCGCGTTCCTCGACACCCACCGCATCAGTCCGGCCCATCCGCCGGCGTTGAACCTGCTCCTGGTGCGTGACGACCCGAGGATCTTTGCCGCGTTGCAGGTGACGTTCGGCGCGGTGGGGATCGCCCTCGGTGCGGTCCTGATCGGTGTCGTGGTCGCCCGGTGGAGATCGGGTTCACCGGCCTACCGGGCCGCAGTCGCGCCGCTGTGGATCGCAGCCCTGCTCGGGACGGCCGCCACCGCGTGGACGCCGTTGGTCTCGGTCTGGGTGCACAGTCCACAGCACGCGTGGACGCTGCTTCTGCGATATCCCGCGACCGCGCTCATCCCGCTTGCGGTGCTGGTCGGGATGTGGCGCTACCGCGTCACCCGGGCCGCGGTGCGCAACCTGGTGATCGAGATCGGCGCAGCCCCGCTCGGTGACGGCTTCCTCGACGCGCTGCGGGCGGCGTTGCGTGACCCCGACCTGGCGTTGTGGACATTCTGCCGCGCGCACGACGGGTACGTGGACGCGCAGGGACGGCCGCAGGTTCTGCCGTCCCGGAACGATCCTCGCGAGGCGACCGCCCTGATCCGCGACGGTGTCCTCGTCGGGGCGTTGGTGTACGACCGGGCGGTCGCGGATCAGCCGAGGCTTCTCGCGGCCGTGCGCGCCGCCACCACGCTGGCACTGGACAATCAGCGACTTCACGGCGCACTGGACGCACAGTTCGAGGAGGTCCGCAGGGCACGCGAGCAGATCGTCTCGGGTAGGCCGGCCCAGCTGCGGCGGCGGTACAACAGCGCCTAGCGGACCGGCCCCCAGCGGTCACGTCTCCCGGTTCCGCAACTCGGCGGTGCTAGAATCTGTGCATCGTCGCAGGTCCAGCGGTTGACGCCCCCGCGTCTTCCTGTCGGAGTCGCCCCGCCGAGGAGGCCGTCCCATGGCTGAGTCATCGGTATTACCCGCGGATCTCGGCGGCAGCCCAGATCTCGAGCGCATCATCCTCGAACACGCGTATCGCGGAGCGCATTTGCAAGTCGTGCTTCGTGGTGTGCTCGCGCTCTTCATCGCACTGACGCTTGTGTTCGTCCCGCCCATGCACGATGCGGGCGTGTGCCTGGCGATCCTGATCGCGTACGCAGTCTGGGCCTGCGGGCTCGCCCTGTGGACTCGTCGAGGCGGGCCGGGGCCGGTGAACGCGATCTGGCTGGCCTTGTTCGTGGACCTCGCGGTGATCGGTTGCCTCACGCTGTTGACTGGCATTGCTGCACAACAGAGTTGGACAGCAGACATTTTGGCCAACGGATTGTTCGTGATCCCGCTTCTCGCCTGCACGCAGCTGCGGCCGGGTGTCTGCGCCTCCGTGGTCGCACCGACAGTCTTGGTGTTCCTCGCCGCCAGCTGGGCCACGATGGCGTCGAACGAAGAACCCTGGTCGTCCATCCTGCTCAGCACGATGGCGCTCGCCGTCCTCTGCGTGGGCGCCGTCATGCTCAGTAGAATCCAACGATCGAGGGTGCTGACCATCGGTCATCTCGTCCGCGACCGCACCGCCCTGCTCGCCGAGTTGATGGGTCTCGAACAGCGTGAACGGCGTGCATTGTCCGAGCAACTCCACGACGGGGCCCTTCAATACGTCCTGGCGGCGAAGATGGACCTCGACGACCTCAGCGGCAGCGCCGATCCGGAGGCAGTCGACCGCATCACCCACGCACTCGGTGAATCCGCGATCCTGCTCAGGGCGACTGTGTCTGAACTGCATCCCACCGTGCTCGATCACGTCGGACTCGCCCGCGCCCTCGGCGACCTCGCCCGATCTGCCCAGGCGCGTGGCGGTTTCGACGTCGAGCTTCTCACGTCGGAATGGGTCGACGATTTGCGCACCTCGGCCGATGACGTGCTATTCAGCGCGGCACGCGAATTGCTCAGCAACGTCGTCAAACACGCACAGGCCCACGCCGTGCGGGTCGAGCTGACGCGGTTGGGTGAACATGCCGTCCTCGACATCGCGGACGACGGGCGCGGCATCTCCCGTGAGGCAATCGACCGGAGCCTCAGCCGAGGCCACATCGGACTGACTTCGCACGAACTCCGTGTCGTCGCGGCCGGAGGCAGCTTCTCGGTTCACCCCGGACCTCTATCCGGGACGGTGGCGCACATCGAAATGCCGTTCGAGATCGAGACGGCACCCGATTCACTCACCAGCGTGGCGCACTAGCGGATCGTGGGACAGACGACGCGGCCCCCGAGCGTAGACTTGCGGGCGTTCGGCCGATTGCGCCGGCGGGCCCGGCGGCTCGGTAGGCCAGGGCGAACTCCCTGGGTTCCGTCGTCGATCTGCGCTGGTCAGGTGCCGCGTCCGAGTGTTCGACACGATCGGGAGGGTACGTCAGCGATGCGAAGCGATGGAGACACCTGGGACATTGTCAGTAGCGTCGGCCTCACCGCACTAGGGGTGGCGACGTTCCGGGCGCTGGAGACGGTGCGCCCCGATGCGTTGATCCGGGACGACTTCGCACCGTGGTTCGTCGAGGCGGCGGGGGAACCGCATTTCACCGGTCTGTTGGCCGACCCGTCCTCATTGGGGGACACACCCTTCTCGGGTTTCATGGGAATGCGAACGAAGTTCTTCGACGAGTTCTTCCTGTCAGCGGCGGGGGTGTCGCAGGCGGTGATCCTGGCCGCAGGATTGGACGCGCGGGCATACCGCCTGGACTGGCCTGCCGGCACAACGGTGTTCGAGGTCGACCAGCCGAAGGTGCTGGAGTTCAAGGAGAAGGTGCTCGTCGAGCACGGCGCCAGGGCGAAGGCCGATCGTCGCCCCGTGGCCGTCGATCTGCGCGAGGACTGGCCCGCAGTCCTCGAGGCGGCGGGGTTCGACCCCGGGAAGCCCACGGTGTGGTCGGCGGAAGGCCTGCTGGCGTACCTCCCCGGCGCGGCGCACGACGCGCTGTTCGAGCGGATCGACGAGCTCTCCGCCCCGGGTAGCCACCTTGCCGTGGACAACTTTGCGGCGGGAGCCGACGTGCGACGCTTCGATGCGATCAGGTCGAAGTACTTTCCCAAGGACCCGTTCGGTGACCTCGACGTGTCCCAATTGTTCTACGGCGACGAGAGAGCCGATCCGGTGCATTGGCTGACCGAGCGGGGCTGGTCGGCGCACAGTGTGAACCCCCTCGAGTTGGCGGCAAGCTATGGGCGGCCGGTTCCGGAGCTGCCCGAAGAGCTTGCCGACCTGTCGAAGCGGTCGACGTATCTGACGGCGATCAAGTAGACGATGGCCGGACGGCGGTTACTCGAACCTCCGTCCAGGGTGTGGTCAGTCGGATGTGACGGCGGACGGGCTCGGTTCCAGGAGGGCTGTGACGCAGGTTGGCCCGAGCCCTATCTCCGGCCACCCCGCCGAGATCATGATGTCGTGCGGGCGCGTGCACGTTCCGAGCCAGTAGTTCGGCTCCGTGCGGTAGGCGGGCACCCCGCCCCACTTCAGCGGTGAGCCGGATCGCGGGAGGTAGGGGTCGGCGTCACCCGCGACAGAGCCCAGTTGCAGCAGCACCGACAGATACGACCATTGGGTGTCGGGATCCGCTGGATCGGACAGACACCGTGTCTCGTGATGCGCACGCTCGGCAGCACGCCCGGTCGCAGTCAATGCGAGGCGAACATGGATTCCGGACGAGAAAGCGACGATTCCGAGCAAGTCGAGGGTGAGGTGAGTTGCGGACGCGAGGATGGTGGGGCCGTGTACTGCGGTCCCACCGGCTGCCGGCGGCGCGAATGCCGGCCAACGCGCTCTGCGCATGCCCACGATCGTGCACCTACACCAGGGCAGAATCAACGTCCCACGCCCGTGTGCGTGCTCGGGAATTTCAAGGGCGAGCGATCGCGGTGGTGACCGCAGGGTGGGCTGCGCCAACGGCGTGGCCTCAGCGATTGGTGGCGGCGCTTATCGTGGATGGTGGTCATGAGGCGTGCGGGACGGAAGGTTCGCAGGGGAGGGAGTTTCCATGGAGGCGTTGCCGGATTCGGGGATGTTGCTCGCCGTTCTCGAACACACTCCGGCGTTGGTGTTCGTGTCCGAATTCGTGTCCGGGCGGATTGTGTATGACAATCCCGCGGGTGTCGGTGTGCTCGGCCTGGGTGATGCCGTGCACGCCTATGCGAGGACGACGGCGGAGCTGTTCACCGATGTCGGTCTCGTGCAGGCACGTGAGGTGGAATCGGCTCTGGCCGACCGGGGGGGAGTGGAACGGGCTGACGGAATTTCGCCATTTCGTGACGGGCGAGCCGATCCCGATGCTGATCTCGACGTTCGTGCTGCAAGACACGCCTACCGGCCCGTCGCTGATCGCATCGATTGCACAGGACCGCCGCAGCGCAGGGGAGGAAGAGCAACGCCTGCGTAACGCGCTGGGGGAGTCCGCGTACCGGGCCCGCGAACAGCAGGCGATCGCCGACCTCAGCCAACTCGCCGTCGGCGGAGACCTCGAGGAGCTCCTCGCGGCGGCGGCCGGGGCGGCCGCGGCGCTGATGGGGGTGCACTGCTCGTCGATCGCGAGGGTGGCCGACGACGGTGAACTGGCGGTGCTCGCCTATCGGGGGCCGGCGCCCTCGCCGACGACCTTCGCACCGGGAACGGGTTCACAACCCGGGTACGCCGCCGCCAGCGGGTCGGTGACCGTGTGCGCCGATCGGATCAGCGAGACCCGGTTCTCCACGGTGGGGATGAGCGGTCGGGGGCTGCACAGCGGGGTGTGCGTTCCGATCGGCTCCGAAACGGTGTGGGGTGTGCTGACCGCGCACAGTCGTCGACCTCGCGAATACACCGACCGTGACCTGACCTTTCTGCGCTCGGTGACGGCGGTTCTTTCTGCGGCGATCCGCCGCATCGAGGCCGAAGCTGCATTGGTGCACCTGAGTTTGCACGACCCTCTGACAGGGTTGCCGAACCGCGAACTGGCCCGCCGCCAGATCGACGAGGCATTGGACGCGTCACGCCGAGGTGGCACCCGCGTGGCGCTGTTGTTGGTCGATCTCGACGACTTCAAGGTCGTCAACGACAGCCTCGGACATGCCTGCGGCGACGACGCACTGATCGTCCTCGCCGGACATCTGAGGTCGGCGGTGCGCCCGGGCGATACCGTGGCCCGCCTCGGCGGCGACGAATTCGTGGTGGTGTGTGAGAACGTCGCGGGCCCAGCGGAGGCGGTGGCGATTGCTGCCCGCCTCACCGGAGGCCTCGCCGACCTGAATCGGACAGGACCGCTGCAGTGGCCGATCAGCGGTAGTGTCGGTGTCGCACTGTCCGATGCGGAGTGCACCCGCGAGGAACTTGTTCGCCGGGCAGACTCGGCGATGTATCGCGCGAAGGCGGCAGGGGCAGGCGGCTACGCGTTCTACGACGGCACCTTCTGAGGCGGCAGCAGAACCCGAATGGCGGTGTTTCCTGTCTTCCCAGCTGACAAACACGAAGTCGGTGCGACCGATAGGCACCCTAGGGAGGGGATTTTGTCATCTTGACGCAGATCTCCACCCGTCGAATACTTTCCGTACAGGGTGGATCCCATCGACGTTCTACGCGAAGGTCCACGCTTCGCCGTTGTGAGAGAAAGATATTCGAGCCGTCGACTCCTCGTGAACGCATCGGCGGATCTGGTCGACCTGCATCAGAGAACTGAGGTGCCGCGATGGCCGATCTCGACCCGGACGCGACCCAGGCTGCGGCTGTCCGCGCAGTGGGCCACGGAATCGTGGCCGAGTTGGACGCCGCCGGGTTCGCGGGTGCCGAGGAGGTCGGCCGAGGAGGCTTCGGTGTCGTGTACCGGGCGCTGCAGCGGTCACTGGGCCGAATCGTGGCAATCAAGGTTCTGACGTCGGACCTCGATCCCGAGAATCGCGAGCGCTTCCTGCGGGAGGGCTACGCGATGGGTGGGCTCTCCGGTCACCCGAACATCGTGAACATACTGCAGGTCGGCGTGGCCGAGGCCGGTCGCCCGTACATCGTCATGCACTATCACCCGCGCGATTCGCTGGCCGTGCAGATCCGCCGAGAAGGTCCGCTGCCCTGGCCGGAAGCGATCAGCATCGGGGTGAAGTTGGCGGGAGCCTTGGAGACAGCGCACCGGACCGGCACACTGCATCGCGACATCAAACCCGCGAACATCCTCCTCACCGACTACGGCGAACCGCAGCTGACCGATTTCGGCATCGCGCACATTGCCGGCGGCTACGAAACGGCCACCGGCGGGTTCACGGGTTCACTGGCGTTCACCGCGCCCGAAGTGCTCAACGGGGAATCGCCGACCGCGCGATCCGACGTCTACGGATTGGGTGCGACGATCTTTTCGCTCATCGCGGGGAGGGCGGCGTTCGAACGGAAGACCGGCGAGGAACTCGTCGCGCAATTCGTGCGGATCAGCAGCCAGCCTGTGCCGGACCTGCGCGCCCAAGGCATCCCGGACGGCGTGTGCGCCGTGATCGAGAGGGCGATGGCGACGAATCCCGCCGCCCGGCCGGCCTCCGCCGAGGAGTTCGGACATGAACTCCAAACCGCCCAGCGACACATCGGATTGCGCTCGGACTCGATGGCACTGGCCCCTGTGGAGGCCCCGCACACGACGGAGGCGCACCGGTCGGCGCCGGGTGCCGGTGACTACCGTCAATTCCGGCACGACGGTCCGGACGTCGGTCGGCATCAGTTCATTGAGCCGACGCACCAGATTCAGCCGGAGCCTCACCCGTCGAGCCCGTCGTTCTGGCCGCCGACAGACCCGCCGCCCTGGCCGCCCACACCGGCACGCACACGTCGGCGCGGGGTTCTGACCGTGCTCGTGCTGGTCATCGCGCTCGCGCTGGCCGGCGGCGGCTATCTCGTGGTCAGAGAAGCAACCGCCCCCGGCACCGCAGCACCGACCACCGGCGATGCCGGCTCGTCTCCTGTCGTCGACCCGACGACGGCGTGGCGACCGGTTGCCGATGCCCGCGTCGCCCGCCAGCAGACGGCGACGACCGTCGCGGACGGGACGATCTGGGTCTTCGGAGGGTTGGACGACAACGGTGTCTCCGCGCGGCAGGAGGGCTACGACCCGGCCATCGACACGTGGAAGGCCGGCCCCGACCTTCCTGTCCCGCTCAATCATGCGATGGCCGTGACCTACAACGATGAGCCCGTTCTGATCGGCGGGTGGAAAGCGGAAGGTCAGAACCTGACCGCGATCGCCTCCGATCGGGTGATGGCCATGCGCGACGGTCGGTGGGTGGAACTTCCGCCTCTGAACCAGCCGCGGGCGGCCGGTGCCGCCGCTGTGGTGGGCGACAGGATCGTGGTCACCGGGGGACAGGCGAACGGTGTGCTGGTGCCGACGACCGAGATGTTCGACGGTACGAAGTGGACGACCGTCTCGAATCTGCCCACGCCGCGGGAGCATCTGGCCGGGGTGTCGGACGGGAAGTATTTCTACGCCGTCGGCGGGCGCGACCTCGCCTCGGATCAGAACACTGCCGCAGTCGATCGGTTCGACCCCGCCGCCGGGACGTGGGCGTCGTTACCGGCAATGCCCACCCCCCGCGGCGGGCTGGGTGCGACGTTCATCGACGGCCGGATCGTCGCGGTCGGTGGTGAGGAACCGACCCGGGTGCTGCCGACCGTCGAGGCCTACGACGTGGTCGCGGGGACCTGGTCGCAATTGCCGCCGCTGCGCACACCCCGGCACGGGATGGCGGTCGGTGCGGTCGGCAACACGGTGTACGCAGTCGGCGGGGGCACCAAGCCGACACACGCCGAATCGACGGCTGTTTCCGAGGCCCTGCAGATCGCACCACGCCAGACTCAATGGGTGCCGGCGTGGCGTCCGTTGAGGGATGCGCCGATCGCCCGCCAGCAGACGGCGACGGCCGTCGCGGACGGAACGATCTGGGTGCTCGGCGGACTCGACAATGCAGGGTCGACCCCGAAGGTCGAGGGGAATGACCCGGCCATCGACACCTGGAAGGCCGGCCCCGACCTGCCGGTCCCGCTCAATCATGCGATGGCCGTCGAATACGGGGGCGAGGTGGTGGTACTCGGCGGATGGGTGCCGGACGGCCCGAACCTCACCGGGACGACGTCGGATCGGGTGCTCGCGCTGCGGGACGGCAGTTGGGTGGACCTGCCCCCGCTGAACGAGCCGCGGGCGGCTGGTGCCGCCGCCGTGGTGGGCGACAAGATCGTGGTCGCGGGGGGACAGGCGAACGGTGCGTTGGTGCCGACGACCGAGGTGTTCGACGGCACGCAGTGGACGACCGTCTCGGACATCCCCACACCGCGGGAGCATCTGGCCGGGGTGTCGGACGGGAAGTATTTCTATGCACTCGGCGGGCGTGATCTCGCGGCGGATCAGAACACTGCCGCGGTCGAACGGTTCGACCCCGCCACCGGGACGTGGGCGTCGTTGCCGGGTATGCCGACGGCGCGCGGCGGGCTCGGTGCGGCGTTCATCGACGGCCGGATCGTCGCGGTCGGTGGTGAGGAATCCACCCGGGTGCTGTCGACCGTCGAGGCCTACGACGTGGTCGCGGGGACCTGGTCGCAATTGCCGTCCCTGCCCACCGGGGTCCACGGGATGGCCGTCGCGACAGTAGGCCACACCGTCTATGCCATCGGCGGTGCGCTGCGGCCCACGCACGCAGAATCCACGGCGATAGCGCAGGCTCTGGATTTCTGGTGAGGGCAGAGGCGGTCGGTGCTACCTCCGAATCAAATTGTCGGACAGGCGGGCTTCTTTCGCCGCGCGGCTGGACGGATCACAGCGGTACTGCCCCGTGGTGGTGTGGCGGTAGCCGGGCCCATCCTTGACGACGGTCTGGGCGCAGTAGCGGCACTCGTCACCGCGGGGCCCGAATCGGATGGTCTCGACTGTGGGATACGTGTTGGCTCTCATTGCTCTCGTTCTTCGGTATAGACGGTCGAAAAGGTAAAGGTCATGCGTATTCGGCCGCGGGCGCTGCGGAACCCGAGCGGGCGGCACGGTCGAGCGCTTCCCACGCGCTGTCATAGCGTTTGAGGGTCATCTCGTCCGCGCCCGCGATCAGGGCGTCCAGAAGGGAGTGCGGATCGTTCTGCCAGGAGTGCAGGGCGGACGCGACCGTGCGATTGGTGAACAGACCCGACTGACCCAGCGCATGACCCCACTCGTCGAACAGGCCCTGGTGAATGCGTTCGACGGCGTCGTAGTCGAATCCCTCGGCGACGAAGTCGCGAGAGAATGTCGCCGTGACGTAGTCACCGCAGGTAATCGGTACTGCATTCATCGGTGCGGGCACCTTCCGTGATGGCGAAATTCGGGCCATCGTGGAGCCCCTCTTCGCGACTATGAGACAGGTCACATCATCCCCTGGGGTGGGGCGACGCGGCATCGGCCGAATCACCGGGGGGCATACCTATTTCTCGTCCCATGTAGCCCGCGTCAGGGTGGTCGACGGACTGTTCGCCAGTCAGATCGATCGTGCCCCGCCGAGGAGTCGGGCGAGGTCGAGTCGGATCACGTGTTCCGTTGCTCGTGTCGGGACGGTCCGGACTCCGTGACCGGTGATCCACACCGTGCCGGTCCCGTCCACGGTGACGTCGGGGTCGGAGGTGTGGATAGGTGTGCTCGCCACCGGACCCAGGGTACGGGCGTCGAAGAGGCTGAGCAGCCAGTAACGGCGGTCGTCGCCGAGGGGCCGCTCCCGATCGTGGTGGACGATCCACAGCAGGTCGTCGGCCGTCCCGCCGCCGAACCCTTCGATCGGGCACCGCATCGGATCGGCGAGGGTCAGCTCCGAACTGATCCGCCGGAGGTGTCGGTCGCAGTCGAACAGCCTCGGCGGGTCCATGACGAGGACAGCCTGTGCAGCGAGATCTTCCAGAGCGGGGCCGATCATGATCGACCCGTCGAGACCGATCCGGAGCAGGCGTCCTTCCCTCGACGTGAGCCCATGCCAGGCCCGCAGCAGAACCAGGAAGTCGTCGGGCCCGGCGCCCATCGCGACGAGTTGCCCATCCGGAACCTCGAGATCATCGTGCCGCCCGTCTGCACGAAACAGCCCCAGGACCGTCCGTCCCTCCGCCGTGCGATGACACGTCAGCAGAGTGCCTTCCGATGCCGTCGAGCCGGCCACGGTTCGATCGGACAAGCGGGTCACCCCCGCGTCCTCGTCGCAGCGGTAGACGCCGTCCCAGCCGGCCACCCAACACCCTGTCGCATCCGCGTGGACCCGGCGGGGCATCTCGTGGGGTGCCGCAAACACCTTGCCGGGCAACGTGTATTCGGTGACTCGGGAACGCTCGTCCACACGGACGACCAGCGGTAGCTGCGCGTCCGTGACCCACAACCGGTCGGCGTGCGCCGAGATCGCCGCAGGAACGAGGGGAGGCCGGACCGGCACCGGAGGCACGTCGTCGAGGTCCAGGTCGACGAGCACACCACCTTCGCGGACATGCCCCTGGCCGGGAACCTGTCGCGAAGTGGAGAGGACGTCGTCGCGGAAATTGCTCGGCGACGTCTCGACGTCGCGCAACTGCCGGGTGCCGGGTACCGCCACCCAGTGGCGCGGGCGGTTCCGGTCTTCGCGGTACAGGTCCGAGACGACCTGGACCCGTCGAATGCGACCACGCACGGATCCGGCGGCGGCGTAGCCGAGGTCTCCGATGACCCGACCGGTCACCCGAACGGACCCGACGGCGGGGCGGGTGCTGTTCCAGGTTGCCGACCAGCCATCGGCACGCAGGAAGATCGACCACTCCCACCGTCGATCGTCGTCGGCATCGGGAGACGGTTGCAGCGTCGGGAACCCATCGCCGAGGGGTTCGGCGTCGGCGCGAACGGTGACAACGGTGGGATCGGAGTCGTCCGTAGCCGTTTCCTCGAACAGCAGCGGGAACGAGCCCACGCTGCCGACCACCGGCGCCGGGGTTTGCCCGTCTTCGATTGCCAGGGCGACGACCAGGATTCGCAGGGTGCGGTGCGGACGCATCCGCTCCGCCGAGGGCACCATCGATTCAGTCTTGCATGTTGCGGCGGCGATCCGGACTGTTCGGTGATCGGCCGAATCGTCACCGGCACGGCGCGCTCGGCCCGCGTCGAAAATCGCGGCACACGCGGCATTGCGGTGGACCGCTGTACGCGAGTAGATTGAGGGTGCGGATCGAACGAGTAATCGGAAACGGTGAAACACTCGAGAAGCAGAGATCCGGCCGAGAATGTGAAAGCATTCCCGGCCGAACCCCTGTCTGGGGGACTTCCTGACAGATTCTCCTGTTTCAGGTGTGGGTGTCGGCCTGGACTGCGTCGAATGCCTTACGAGCAGCGATGAGCACCGGGTCCCACACGGGCGCGAACGGCGGGGCATAGGACAGGTCGAGTCCGAGGATCTCGTCGACTCCCATCTCGTTCCAGATTGCGGTGGCGAGGACGTCGATGCGTTTGGCAGCGCCTTCGCGGCCGACGATCTGCGCGCCGAGCAGCCGTCCGGTGCGTTTCTCGGCGAGCACCTTGATCCGTGAGTCTTTCGGCGCAAACCCGGTCCTTCGGGTCCGGGATAGCCGATCTGGTTTTGTCGGACTGTGTGGCTAGTGTCTGGGTCATGGCGGGGAGGGTGGTGAAGCGGGCGTTCAAGTACCGTTTCTATCCGACTGCGGTGCAGGCGGATCAGCTTGCTCGGACGTTCGGTTGCACCCGGTATGTCTACAACCGGGCGTTGGCGGAGCGCTCGCGTGCCTGGTCGCAGGAGCGGCGGCGGGTCAGCTACAGCGACACGTCGAAGATGCTCACCGGATGGAAGCGGGACACCGAGACCGCGTGGTTGTCGGAGCCGTCGAAGGGGCCGTTGCAGGAGTCGCTGCGGCAGTTGCAGGGCGCGTTCGACAGGTTCTGGCGCAAGCAGTCCCGCTACCCGCAGTTCAAGAGGAAGGGCCGGTCGAAGGATTCGGCGACCTACTACTCGAACTGCTTCACCTACCGGGGCGGGCGGATCCGGTTGGCCAAGCAGTCCGACCCCCTGGACATTCGGTGGTCGAGGCCGCTGCCGGAGGGGGCGACACCGTCGCAGGTGACGGTGTCGCGTAATGCTCGTGGTCGGTACCACATCTCGATTCTCGTCGAGGACACGATCACCGAACTCGACCCGACCGATGGGGTGGTCGGGCTCGACGCCGGGATCACGAGCCTCTACACGCTCTCGACGGGGGAGAAGATCACCAACCCGCGCCACGAGCGCAGGGACCGTGAGCGGCTGGCGAGGGCGCAGCGGGTGCTGGCCAGGAAGGCGAAGGGATCCCGTAACCGGGCCAAGGCCCGACTGAAGGTCGCGAAGATTCATGGCCGGATCGCCGATCGGCGTCGCGATTATCTGCACACACTCTCCACTCGGCTGGTGCGCGAAAATCAAGTGATCGCCGTCGAGGATCTGAGTGTGCGGAACATGGTCAGGAATCGGTCGTTGTCTCGGGCGATCTCGGATGCGAGTTGGTCCGAGTTCCGGTCGATGCTCGAGTACAAGGCCGACTGGTACGGGCGGCGGGTGGTGGCGATCGACCGGTTCTGTCCGTCGTCGAAGACGTGCTCGGTGTGTGGGGCGATCGCGTCGACGATGCCGCTTGACGTGCGGGAGTGGGCGTGCCGATGCGGCGTCGTCCATGACCGGGATGTGAATGCGGCGAGGAATATTTTGGCCGTCGGACTGACGGTGGCAGCCTGCGGAGATGGTGTGAGACCACCTCGCACATGAAGTGTGGGGAGGCAACTGTCGGTGAAACAGGAACCTCGGGACGCGAGTCTCGAGGGGAATCTCGGTCGTTCACGGCCGAGAGGACGTCAAACGGATCGGTCGTGCCCCGGGGAAGTAGCCGGCCCGGGTCGTCGAGTCCACCGAGGCGGTCACATACCGGTAGCCGGCGATATCGGCTTCCGCAGCGGAGAGCCCGGTGCGGGCGACTTCCAGTTCGCACACCTTGGTCACCGCGGTGCCGATGACCGCGGGGACGTCGCATAACCACCACCTATGTTGACGCCGATCACGCGACCCTGTTTGTTGGCGTGGGTACCCAGCGCGACGACGACCCGCTGCCCGGACAGTCGGTGCACCGATTCGACGCAGTCGCCGGCCGCCCACACGCCGTCGACCTGGGGTGCGCATCCGGGCATCGACGGCGATCCCACCGGAGGTGCCCAGCGGGATTCCGGCCCAATGGGCAAGGTCGATGTCGGGGCGAACGCCGAGGCCGAGCACGACGAGGTCGGCGGGCAACCGCCGCTCGGCGTCGGTGTGCACGGCTGTGGCCCGCCCATCCTGTCCGGTCTCGAGCGCGACGACCGCCTCGGAGTGCACGAGTGCGATGCCCATGGCACGGACGGCGTCGCCGAGGAACACGCCGATGTCGGGATCGATGGTGCCGACGAGGGTAGGGGAGCGGTCGACGACGGTGACGTCGAGATCGCGCACTCGGCAGGCCTCGGCGATCTCGAGCCCGATGTAGCCGCCGCCCACGACCACCACTCGGCGAACCCGTTCGCTGTCCAGTTCGGCGCGCAGCGCAGCGCCGTCGTCCAGGGTCTGCACGCCATACACGCCGGCGGCGTCGATCCCCGCGATCGGCGGGCGCAGGGGGACGCTGCCGGTGGCGTAGACAAGGGTGTCGAACGGTTCGTCGTACTCGCGGCCGTGGTCGTCGAGGTCGCGCGCTCGGACGGTGCGAGCGGCCAGATCGATCGCAGTGACCTCCGTGCGGGTCCGCACATCGATACCGTTGTCGCGATGCCGCGCAGGACTGCGTGCGATCAGGTCGTCCTCGCGGGCGACCGCTCCACCGATCCAGTAGGGAATCCCGCACGCCGAGTACGACGTTGCCCGGCCCTTCTCGAACGCGACGATCTGTAGATCCGCAGGATCTCGCCGTTTGCGTGCCTGACTGGCGGCGCTCATCCCCGCAGCGTCGCCACCGACGACCACCAGACGTTCCCGCGCCACCGGGTCAGCCTAGTGTCGGCGCGGACGAGATCGCGTGCGAACTGTCCGCATTCGTGATAGTCGGTGCCGGAAGGTTCCCGGCGAGAGCCGTCGGCCACCACCGCCTAGACTTCACGAGTGGAGGCGGTCCGACCGCCCCGGTGCACAATTCCGCAGACGCGGCCATTTCGAGCGGCGGAGAGTGACAATGCAAGTTGGAGCCCTGTTCGGCAGGTACCGGTTGGACCGGCAGCTGTCGGTGGATGCGAGCGGCGAGGTGTGGGCGGCGTTCGACACGGTCACGCACCGGCACGTCGCGGTGCGGGCGCTGCCCGCGGAAGCCACCGAGGACGATGCGTACCGCGAGCGTTTCGAACGAGAAGCCGACATCGCGGCGCGCGTGCGGCACCCGAATGTGATTCCGGTTCAGGACTTCGGGCAGATTGCGGACCGACTGTTCGTCGCGACGCCGCTCACCCACGGCACGATTCTGCAGACGATGCTCCGGTCCTCGGGCGCGATGGATGTGTCGTTTGCGGTCGGCGTCGTCGAGCAACTGGCGTCGGCGCTGGAGGCCGTGCACGCTGCCGGACTGCGCGACCAGTACGTCACGTCGGCGAACGTGCTGGTGCAGGACGACGGATCTGTCTACCTCACCGAGGTCGGGTTGCCCACGAATCTCGGTGCCGCGTCCGGCGTCTACGGCCTGACCACCGTGTTGTACGAATGCCTCACCGGCACCTACTTTCCGTCGTCGAGCCGAAACGAGTTGCAGCGCCGCCCGTCGGCGGTGAACCCGGCGGTGCCGGTCGGCATGGACGTTGTGATCGCACGCGGAACGGCAGCCGAACCTGCGCGCCGCTACCGGTCCGCGGGTGAGCTGGCTGCCGCAGCCCGTGCTGCGGCGCCGGCGCCACAGCACGTTGCCGACGTCGCCCCCGCGACCTCGCGCGTCGACCGGAACCGTCGTGGCCTGATCGCCGGTCTTGCGTTGGCGGCGATCATCGCTGTCACGATCGTCGCAGGCGTGATCCTCGGTTCCGGACCGTCCTCGCCGGACGTCTCCGGCCCAGCCCCGTCGTCGAGCGCGGCCACCGCTCGGACCGGCACGAGCCCGACAGCAGGGGCGCCGTCGCCCTCGGTACAACCACAACCACAACCGCCACCGCAGGCGGAAATACAGCCCGAGGACCCTCCCGTCCGTCAAGAAGCGGCTCAACCGACGCCGACTCCGCAACCCGCACCGCAGGTACCACCCGCACCCGCGCCGGCACCGGCACCGCCGCCGGCAGCGTCTGCCCCGGGGGTGTTGCCCTGTTACCCCGGCTACGAACACACTCCGCCGCCGGACGGGCCGTGTCTTCCACCCGGGTCGCCACCGGCTCAGGCACCCGCACCCGCACCCGCACCCGCTCCTGCACCGGCGCCCGCGCCCGCTCCGGAGGTGCTGCCCTGCTACCCCGGCTACGTACACACCCCGCCGCCGGACGGGCCGTGCTGGGCTCCGTGAATCCGAGGTGGCGGTGTCAACGCTCCGGGTGGTGGGAGATCCAGGAGTTGTAGACGTCGCTGACGGCGTCGGCGATCACTCGCCCATAGTGCATCCGCGCCGCCAGGCACTGTTCGATCTGAATTCCGCCGGCAGCGTCGACGGTCAGGCGGTTGACCACGTTCGATGCGGATCGCCCGCTGAATCGTTCACCGGGATCGGCGACGCGTACGCCGATTCCGCTCCCGCCGAGTGCCTGCGCGATCGCTTTCCGGACTTCGGACCCGAGCCGCGACGGAGCGAGGCCACCGATAAGTACCTCGCTTCCGCTGTACCCGTGGAACGACACCGCCCACCGGAAGCGTCTTGCTGCCAAAGACCGGAGAAGTGGAAAGCTGTGCACGCTGAGGTCACTCGAGGAAATGTGCCACGCCGAGTAGGCGTGGCCACCCTGTCGCCACCCCTTGCAGGTCCACAGCGTCGAATTCCGTGACCCGAGCGACTCGAAGACTCGCTCGGCCTGCCGATCGGTACCGACCTCGATGGCGCCGCCGTGCGGTGCGAGAACGACGAGACGTCGATGGTGTCCGTCGTCATCGAGTCGCTCGAGGAATTCACCGTCGATCCGGGCTTGCGGTTCGGTCATGCCGGGGTCGATGCATCGGAGGTCGAGAATCACCGGCTGTCCCGGCTCCACGCCGAGCCGGCGACGCCCGCATTCCGCAACCCGGATGGAGTCGATTGCCGTCGCATCGGCGTCCGGGATCAGTGTGAAAAGTGCGGTCCTTCCCGAGTGGCTCACACGCGCCTGCTGACGAGGCCGGGCGCCCAGACGCGCCAGCATCCGGGGATGGATCCCGGCACGTTCGGCAACGTATGCGCTGGTAGGGCAACTGTGACGGGCCTCGAGGCGCAACGTCACCCCTGGCGGCGGCGCCCCGAAGTCGTGATCCTCGTCGTCAACGTGGTCCATCCAGACACCTTGTCCGTCGTGCGTGCGGCTGCTCACGGACAGAATCTCACGTCGTCGGGTCATGCGGCGGCGTCGAGCAGATGCAGTTCCTCCGCCACGATCAGGTCGACCTCTTCACTGGTCAGACCGGACAACAGATGTGCCGACAACATCGCGCTCACCTCCTCGCTGTGCTCCTACTGATACGTCGAACCGGCAACCGCGAATTCGACATCCTCACGGCCCTCGTCAGCACGAAATTTCGGCGTCGATCGGGTGAACCCGATACGGGCGGTTCGCCGTCGGGACCGCCCGGGCGATTCACGACGGGGCCGCGTCTTCGACAACCGGCGTCGGCGCCACCGAGTGGCTATGCTGGCGGATCCAGTGACCGGCAGTATCCGGCGCGGGAGACACGCTCGGCGGCATGCCGTGCCGCCGGGCCTTCCTTACGGAGGAACGCCATGTCCGCTGACGCAGTCCCTGCCCCGTCCGAGAGCGCCGCCGGCCACATCCGATTGACTTCGCACAGCAGTGGCGTCGGCTCCCTGCCGATCCACTGGGGGGCACCCACCGCGTCTGAGCGCGGACCGGTGGTCGGCACCACAACCAACCGCGCCCACCGCAACGTGGTCGGCACCCACAGCGGCTCCTACAGCATCTATCGAGCGCTGGCGATCGCGTCCGGCGCGCTGTCGCGCCAGCACAAGGCCGACCTCACGAATACGGCGCCCACGGACACCATCGGTCCGTACCCGCAGTGGAGCGAGCCGGGCAAGATCGTGAGCCTGGACCCCTGGGGCGCCATTGTTTCCGAGGTCTTCGCCGCAGAATCGGCGGCCGGTCACGACATCCGCCCCAGCATTGCGGTGACGAAAGCGCACGTGATGCTGCCGGAGGTCATCGAGGCCGTGCAGAACGGCCGCTTGCGCCCGGACGGCCGTTTCCTGCTCCCCAGCGGGGCGGCGCTGGTCACCAAGGCGGCGATCGAGCCTGTGTGGTACCTGCCGGGCGTGGCGGAGCGCTTTCGATGTAGCGAGACGGATCTGCGACGCGTGCTGTTCGAGGAGACCGGAGGCATGTATCCCGAACTCGTGACGCGCTCCGACCTGGAAGTGTTCCTGCCGCCGATCGGCGGGCAGACCGTGTACATCTTCGGTGACGCACGCGACCTGGCCAACCCTGCTGTGGAGTTGACCGCGCGTGTGCACGACGAGTGCAACGGCTCGGACGTGTTCGGCTCGGACATCTGCACCTGCCGCCCCTACCTCACGCATGCGATCGAAGAATGCATCCAGGGTGCACAGCGCGGCGGTGTGGGCCTGGTGGCCTATTCACGCAAGGAGGGCCGCGCGCTCGGTGAAGTGACCAAGTTCCTGGTCTACAACGCGCGCAAGCGCCAGGCGGGCGGCGACACGGCCGACCAGTACTTCGCCCGCACCGAATGTGTCGCCGGCGTGCAGGACATGCGTTTCCAAGAGCTGATGCCCGACGTGTTGCACTGGTTGGGCGTCAAGAAGATCCATCGCCTGGTGTCGATGAGCAACATGAAGTACGACGCCATCACCGGCTCGGGCATCGAGGTCGACGTGCGCGTCGACCTCCCCGAAGACCTGATCCCGCCCGACGCGCGGGTGGAGATCGACGCCAAGATGGCGGCAGGATACTTCACACCGGGAGCGGTGCCGGACGCCGAAGAATTGGCGAAGGCCAAGGGCAGGGGGCTGGACGTATGAGTGTGCTCGGCGTCGGTCCCGATCTGGATACCGGGCGCGCCGAGGGCGCGGCCGCCGCACTGCGCTCGACCAGCGCGGTGCGGGAGCGTGCGCAGCAGTTGCTGCGGCGCTCGCGGGACGGGGAGTCACGCTGGTTCAGCGTGGACGACGACGCGTTGCAGACGGCCGCAGCCGAGGTTGTGGACGTGACAACTGTGCGCTACCCGGATTTGGAGATCCCCTTCCACAGCCGCTGGCGCCATTTCGAGGCAGGCGGTGTGGACCGCAGGGCCGAACTGGACGCACGGCTGGCGGGGCTGGACGCCCCGGCCCGCGCCCGCGCGATGATCGACCTGGCTGTGGTCAGCGTGCTGCTCGATGCGGGGGCAGGCCCCGACTGGCAGTACCACGAGGAGCCGAGCGGGCAGAGGTTCACTCGTTCCGAGGGACTGGGCGTGGCGAGCTGGCACGCGTTCCTGGGCGGACTGTTCTCGAGCGATGCGGTGCACCCGCTGCGCGTCGATGCCGCCGGCCTGCACGCGCTGAGCGCGGACCGGCTGGCCGAGGCGTTCCAGGTCGGTCCTGCCAATCCATTGGTCGGTCTCGAAGGTCGGATGCTGGTGCTGCGCCGGCTGGGCGATGCGCTCGGCGCGCAGCCCGAAGTGTTCGGCCCACAGGGCCGGCCGGGCGGCCTGTTCGACGTGTTGGTCCCGCCCGGCGCGGACCTGTCCAGGGAGACGGTGGCGGCGCACGACATTCTGTCGCAGCTCCTGCGGACGATGTCGGGCATCTGGCCGGCGGGCGACGCCATCGGCACCCAGCTGCTGGGCGACTGCTGGCGCCACGAGGCGGTGCGAGGCCCAGGCCTGACGGACGGCTGGATGCCGTTCCACAAGCTGTCGCAGTGGCTGAGCTACTCGTTGCTGGAGCCCTTCCAGTGGTCCGGCGTGCAGGTTGTGGGGCTGGATGCACTGACCGGGCTGCCCGAGTACCGCAACGGCGGACTCCTGGTGGACACCGGCGTGCTTCGCCTGCACGACCCTTCCTGGGCTGCGCGCAGCTGGACGGTGGACGACGAACTGGTGGTCGAGTGGCGGGCCCTGACGGTGGCCCTGCTGGACGAACTGGCCCCGCTGGTGCGCGCACGTCTGGGCGTGGACGCCGACCGGATGCCGCTGGCGTGCGTACTCGAGGGCGGGACCTGGGCCGCGGGCCGTGCGCTGGCACAGCGTGCGCGTGGCGGGCTGCCCCCGCTGTCGATCGTCAGCGACGGCACGGTCTTCTAGAGCGACAACGAGGAGTAATTCATGGGTTCGGTACACCTGATCGACCACCCTCTGGTTCAGCACAAGCTCACGATGATGCGCCGTAAGGATGCTTCCACCAACAGTTTTCGGCGTCTGGCGAACGAGATCTCCGCGCTGATGACCTATGAGGTGCTGCGTGACATCCCGATGCAGGAGGTCGAGATCGAGACGCCGATGGAAACCACGACCGGCAAGGTCATCGACGGCAAGAAGCTGGTCTTCGTCTCCATTCTGCGCGCGGGCACCGGCATCCTCGACGGCATGCTGACCGTTGTGCCCGGTGCGCGCGTCGGGCATATCGGCCTGTACCGCGACCCCAAGACCCTGGGAGCGGTGGAGTACTACTTCAAGATGCCCAGCGACCTGCAGGAGCGCGACGTCGTGGTGATCGACCCGATGCTGGCCACCGGCAACTCTGCGGTGGCCGCGGTGGAGCGGTTGAAGGAATGCGGCCCCAAATCGATCAAGTTCGTCTGTCTGCTGACCTGCCCCGAAGGCGTTGCCGCCCTGCACAAGGCCCATCCCGACGTACCCATCTACACCGCCGCCGTCGACCGCGAACTCGACGAACAAGGCTACATCCTGCCCGGGATGGGCGACGCCGGCGACCGGATCTTCGGCACCAAGTAACTGCAGGCGACGTAGCCGACCGGACCGTTCGTGGCCGGTCGGCTACGAGGCCGTCGCCTCCGGCGCCTCGAGTTCGGCGTCCGGTGCTGCGCGGAAACGAAGCGCGAGCGCTGCGCTGATTTCGATGTGGCGCAACAGGAACGCGCGTTCGTCGAGCCGCTTGCGCCGCAACCAGCCGGTGACTTCGTCGTTGCACTTACTGGCGTTGCAGGAGCCGCAGGCCGGCGCGATGTTGTCGAGCGTGTACCGCCCGCCGCGGGAGAGTGCCAGCACGCAGTCGCGTTGCAACGGCTTGTCGGTCGCGCCGCAATACGCGCAGCCACCCCACGCCGTCACGAGCGCTGCCCACTGCTCGCTGCTGAGGTCGTGCTCGACACTCTCCATCCGGCGCTTACGTTTGCGCGCACCCCGGGCCTTGCGACTTCGGTTGACCGCCATCGCCCCAGCGTATGTGGGGCGGGCATCGAAGTCAGGTCACATCCAGGGCATGTCGGGATCGAGCGGGTGGGAGATCACGCCGTCGTCGGGTTCGAGCGGGTAGTAAACCTGGTGCATGGTGCCGGCCGGCAGAGAATCGACGGATGCGGACGCGGGACCGTACAACGACGTGCCCGGTTCGACGAGGGTGGTGCCCGGCTCGACGAGAGTGACCTGCGGGGGGCGTCCTCGTCCGGCGCATCGCAGGCAACCATGGGCCATGCGTTCGCGCAGCCGATGCGATCCCTGACCTCGACCTTGAACGGGGAGAGTTCGGATTGCGGGGATACGACCTGTGGGAAGGTCTCCTGTGCGGGCGCCGCGGCGGCGGTGGCGCTCTGGGCCACCAGTATGCCGAACCCGAGGGCGGCGCCTGCTGCGACTGCGGTTGCGGTGCGATTGTTGATGAACGACATTGTGTTACTCCGACTGTTGTGTGGACTTCCGTGTCCTGTGAACGAACACCAGTCTTCGCCGGAACGGGCTTCGAGTAAGGGCCCCACAGGGGTGGTCGAGCAGGCATCCAGGGGTCGAAGATTGCACCCCTGGGGTTGTTCCGATCGAGCGAACGGTCGCCGGACGGTTCCAGTCGCCCGACCGATCCGGAATCTGCAGTCGTCGATAACTGCTTGTGGCAGATGCTGATCGGCGAATGCCCGGGACCCACCCATAGTGGAACGGATTCACCCCAGGGGTAGGGACAACCAGCCCTGGGGGCGATGGAATTTCTCATCGGCACGGACGAGAGTCGACATTGTCCAAGCCGAGGGAGAACTGTTCGTGCCCAGCGATTTCGTGTCACATGTCCGCGCCCAGGTTGCCACGTACGGCGACGACCGGTCCTACTTCTACCACCGCGAGGTCGGCCGCGAGCTCGTCGAGGAGGAGGTGACCTACCGCGAACTGGACCGGGACGCACGCGCACTGGCGGCATGGCTGTCGACGCGTCCCGAGGCCGAACACCCCGTGATGCTGCTGTACGTCGAAGGTATCGACTTCCTCGGTGCGTTCCTCGGATGCCTTTACGCCGGTGTGGTTGCGGTTCCCGCGCCCGTGCCGCACGACGCTCGCAGCATGCAGCGCGTGGCCACGATGTTCGACGATGCCGACGTGCGCCTCGTGCTCACCACCTCCGCGGTCGGCGATCTGCTCGACGCATGGATTCAGGATTCCGGTCTCGCGGGCACGGTCGTCGTTGCTTCCACCGACACCATCGAGCTGGGCGATCCCGACGACTGGCGGTTGCCGGATCTGGACGGTGACTCCCTTGCCCTACTCCAGTACACATCGGGGTCCACCAGCGAACCCAAGGGCGTGATGGTGACGCACGGAAACTTGCTGCACAACGCCGCCGCGATGACCCTGGCGAACGGCGCCGACGATGCGGTGACCGGAGTCGGCTGGCTTCCCCACTTCCACGACATGGGGTTGATCGGCATGCTGCTGCTGCCGATCTACTTCGGCGGGAATCTCGCGTTCATGTCGCCGATGGCCTTCCTCAAACGCCCGGTTCGCTGGCTGCAGTTGATCGACCGGCACCGCGCCCACATGACCCTGGGCCCGAATTTCGCCTACGACCTCGTCGCTCGACGCGTCTCCGACGACCAGCTGGCCGGCCTGGACCTTTCCTCGGTGCGGGTCGCGCTCACCGGGGCCGAACCCATCCGGCCGCGCACACTCGACGCCGTGATCGACCGGCTGGGCCCCTACGGATTTCGGGCCGGTGCGTTCCTGACCGCTTACGGAATGGCCGAAGTGACCCTGCTGGCCACTGCCGGCGAGGTGGGTCGCGCCCCGCGATATCTCGAGGTCGACGGTGCGGCTCTCGAGCGCAACGAGCTCGTTCCGAGGGTGGGCGGCAGTCGACTGGTCAGCAGCGGCCGGCCGTTCGGTTGCGACATTCGCATCGTCGACCCGCACACCGGTCGAGAGCTGCCGACGGGCCGAGTCGGCGAGATCTGGATCTCCGGTGGCAGCGTCGCCGCAGGGTACTGGAACCGCCCCGACGAGACCGAGGCGAAGTTCCGCGCCACCCTCGCGGGCGTCGGACAATACCTGCGCACCGGTGACCTCGGGGTGTCGTACGACGGCGACGTCTACGTCACCGGCCGCCTCAAAGATCTGCTGATCGTCAACGGACGAAACCTGTATCCGCAGGACATCGAGGAAGCGGTGCGGGACCTGCATCCTGCGCTCACCGGTTCGGCCGGAGTGGTGTTGTCGATGGACACCGGAGCGCACGAGCGCCTCCTGGTGATCCACGAGGTCAAGACCGCGTTGGTCGACGATCTGACACTGCCCGAGCTCGCTCGCCGGATCAAGCTCTCCGTTGCCCGGAACTTCGACGTCCACGCGCCGAGTGTGGTGCTGGTCGACCGTCATGGAGTGCATCGCACCACGAGCGGGAAGGTGCAACGCCGATCGATGCGCGCGTCCTTCATCGACTCTCGCGTCGACGCGGTGCTGCACGAGGAGATCGATCCGGCGGTGCAGCGACTCCGCACATCAGCTGTCGCACCGCACGCCTGACCCCACGACCTTCGACCAGGAGACCTCCCGATGCATTTCCCCACGAAATCCAATGCGAGTGCACTCGCACCCATCATCGTCTGGCTCACCGGAAGGGTGGCGTTCCACACCGACCAGCCGCCGACTGACGTCGACCCCGACACCCCCCTCACCGAGCTGGGAATCGCATCGGTGTCAGCGGTGAGCCTGTGCGGCGAGATCGAAGACCAGTGGGAGCTCGAGCTGGATCCGACCGTGGTGTTCGACTACCCCACGGTCGCGGAGATGGCCGTCTTCATTGCCGGCGAAGTCGACTTCGCCGACCGGAAGGCCTCATGACCGACATCGCCCTCGTCGGTCTCGACTGCCGCTTTCCGCAGGCGCCCGACGCCGAGGCGTTGTGGCGGCTGCTGCTGGACGGCGGCGACGGGATCGGCGACGTCCCGGCACAGCGATGGAACGCCGACGACTTCTACGACGAAGCCGGGGGGCCCGGCTCGGTCAACAACCGCAGCGGCGGATTCGTCGTCGACGCGGACGCGTTCGACCACGAGTTCTTCGGCATCGCACCCCGCGAAGCTGCCGCCATGGACCCGCAACAACGGCTGCTGCTTCAGACGGCATGGCGGGCGTTCGAGGATGCCACCTTGGACCCGAAGGCCCAGTCCGGTTCCGACACCGGCGTGTTCGTCGGCGTGATGGCCAACGAATGGAACCTCCAGATGCGTGATGTCTCACGCATCACGCCCCAGCTCGGAAGCGGCAACGGCTATTTCATGACGGCCAATCGGGTGTCATACCACCTGAACCTCCAGGGCCCGAGTATGGCGGTCGACACCGCATGTTCGTCGTCCCTCGTCGCGGTCCACCTGGCGTGCGCGGCGCTGCGGGCCGGCGAGTGCGATCAAGCCCTCGCCGGCGGTGTCAACATCGCCGTGACCCCCGCGTTGAACGTCTTCTACACCCAGGCAGGACTTTCCGCGCCCGACGGACGGTGCAAGCCGTTCAGCGGAAAGGCAAACGGAATCGGTCGTGGCGAAGGTGTCGCGGTACTCGTGCTGCGTCGGTTGGAGGACGCCCAGGCCGAGGGTCTGCCGATCTATTCGGTGATCAAGGGAAGTGCCGTCAACAACGACGGCCGCAGCAACGGGATCACCGCGCCCAATCGCTGGGCCCAGCAGCAGGTCATCGAGAAGGCGTACCGGCGTGCGGGCGTATCGCCGGCGCAGGTCGCGTTCGTCGAAGCGCACGGCACGGGAACGGTGCTCGGCGACATGATCGAGGTCAAGGCGCTCGGTCACCTCCACGCCGTGAGCCGCCCGCAGCCGTGCGCTGTCGGGTCGATCAAAGGCAATCTCGGTCACACGGAAGGAGCGGCGGGTGTGGCCGGACTGATCAAGGTAGCCCTCTCGCTGCACCACCGCGTAGTTCCGCCCAGTCGCTGGTCGGAGGACGAGAGCCAGCGACTGCGTATGGCGCACAATGGACTTCGCATTCTGTCCGAACCGATGCCCCTGCCCGACGGCGAGGTGTACGGCGGGGTCAGCAGCTTCGGGATCGGCGGCACCAACGCCCACCTGGTGATGGCCGGCGCTCCCACATCCGCGCCGACTCCACCGAGTGTCGGCGGCGGTGTGCTCACCCTGTCGTCGAACAACCGGGAAGGTCTGGCGCGCAACGCCGCCGTGCTCGCCGACGATCTGAGTACGGGTCACGCCGAGCTGGGCCGGATCTGCTGGACCACGAACACCGTCAAGGTGTCGGGGCGACATCGGCTGGCGCTTCCGGCGCACGACCGCGACCAGGCAGTGGCGGCGCTCCGCGACGCGGCCGTCGACGATCGCCGACTCGAGTCGCTGTCCGGACTATCCCGTCCCGTGAGCGTCGGCTGGCTCTTCACCGGTCAGGGTTCGCAGTATCCGGGAATGTCACGCCCACTGCATGAGAATTACGGCGCCTACCGGCGCGCATTGTCCGAAGTGGATGAGCAGATGGCGCCACACCTGGGCTGCTCGGTCCGGACGCTGCTGCTCGATGCCGGTGACGAGATCCACCGTACCGAGTTCGCGCAGCCTGCCCTGTTCGCGTTGGAATACGCACTCGCGCAGGTACTCACCGAGACCGGAGTCGAGCCGGCGTGGCTGGTCGGGCACAGCGTCGGCGAGTACGCGGCCGCCGCGCATGCCGGCGTGTTCAGCCTGGACGACGCCTGCCGACTGATCGTCGCGCGCGGACGGCTCATGCAACAACTGCCCCGGGGCGGCACGATGCTGGCGGTCCGGGCCGCCCGCGAGGAGGTCGAAGCCCTGCTGGCCGAGGAACCAGCGTCGGCACTGGCGGCGGTGAACGGGCCGCGGGATCTGGTGTTGTCGGGGGCCGCCGACACACTCGAACGCCTCGGCGCCACGCTGACCGCAGCCGGATTCCGGGTCCGTCGCCTCACCGTGTCACACGCGTTCCATTCGCCCCTCATGGAGCCGATGCGGGACGCCTTCGCCGAGGTCGCCGCGGGATGCACCTACCGCCCGCCCGAGATTCCGGTCTTCTCGACCGTGCTGGGACGGTTGCTCGACGTCGGCACGCCGATGGACGCGGCATATTGGACCGACCAGATCACGGCCACCGTGCGATTCGCGGACGCCGCAGCGGCCGCCATGGCCTCCGAACCGACCCATCTCCTCGAGTTGGGACCCGCACGTATCCTGTTGCCGCTCACGGCACGCGCGCATCCCGACCAGTCGGCGCGGTACCTCGCGCCGTGCCCAGGTCCGGCGGCCACCGGCCACGAACTCGCCGACACCGTGTCTGCGCTGTACCGAGACGGACTCGATCCCAGGTGGGACGCACTCTACGAGCCGGGCTCCCGGGTCCGCCGACGCCTGAGCGGCTACCAATTCGCGACCGAACATCGCTTCTGGACACCCGCCGACGCGCCCGTCCTGACCAACGCGACCACCGAATCCGGGCCGCCGCCCACACCGATCGCCTGTAGCCACGAGCCCGAGGACACCACGATGGATCAACTGATCGCTCTCTTCCGACAGCAGACCGCCGTTCTCGCCGCTGCCGTCAATGGTGCGCCCGGAGTGGGCTTTCCCGACGCGGCGCCATCGACCGACGGTGCGCAGGCTCCCGCGGTTGCGGTCGATCGCATCGCGGCCAGGGTGCGCTCGGAAACCGCGCGAGTCAGCGGATTCCCCGCTGGGACGTTGAAGACGACGCAGACCATTGTCGGCGACCTCGGATTCGACTCGATCATGATCACCGACCTGTTCGGCGGATTGAGCCGCGCATTCCCGGATCTCGTCGTCGAACCGGAATGGTTCTCGCCGAACCGCACTCTCGGCGATGTGATCGATCATGTGACCGCGCAGAGGGCACCCCGGTCTTCCGCCGCAATTGCGCCGGGGCGGGACGAGTCCGTACCGGCGCCCCCGCGCACGAGTGTGGCACCCGCGTTCCGCATCGAGGAGTTTCCAGAGGTCGAGGCGCTCGCCGAACGACTGAACGCGGCCGAGGGGCTCGGGGTCACCAACCCGTACTTCCTGGTCAACGACGGGGTCACGCGGGACACCTCGATGATCGGCGGTGAGCAAGTGGTGAATTTCTCCAGCTACAACTACATCGGGATGTCCGGCCACCCCGCCGTCGTCTCGGCGGTGCAGGACGCGGTCGCCCGTTACGGCAGTTCGTCCTCGGCCAGTCGCTTGCTGTCGGGCGAGAAACCGGTGCACCGGGAACTCGAAGCCGAACTGGCCGGCCTGCTCGGCACCGAAGACGCGATCGCCCTCGTCAGCGGGCACGCCACCAATGTGACGGTGATCGGTCATCTTCTCTCGGAGGGCGACCTGGTCATCCACGACAGTCTGGCGCACGACAGTATTCTGCAGGGGTGCGCGCTGTCGGGTGCCACCCGACGTCCGTTCCCGCACAACGACTACGCCGCGTTGGATGGGATCCTCACCGCGATCCGATCGCAGTACCGGCGGGTCCTCATCCTCATCGAGGGTGTCTACAGCCAGGACGGCGACATTCCCGACCTTCCGGCGATGATCGCGGTCAAGAAGAAGCATCAAGCGTTGATGATGATCGACGAGGCGCACAGCATCGGGGTGCTCGGCGCCACCGGTGGCGGCATCGGCGAGCACTTCGGCGTCGACCGCGCCGACGTGGAGTTGTGGTCCGGAACGATGTCGAAGGCCTTGGCAGGCTGCGGTGGATACGTCGCGGGCAGTCATGCACTCATCCGATACCTGAAGTACACGACCCCCGGCTTCGTCTACAGCGTGGGGATGACGCCGATGAACGCCGCGGCATCGCTGGCCGCGATACGGCAGATGCGGGCCGAACCGGAGGCGCTCGCTCGTCTGCGCCGGAACTCCCAACTCTTCCTCGCACTCGCCACCGAGGCCGGGGTCGATACGGGAGACACCAGGGACACTCCCGTGATTCCCTGCATTGTCGGGGATTCACTCCGGGCGCTCGCTCTGTCCAACGCCCTGCTCAGGCGCGGTATCAATGTGAATCCGATCCTCTACCCGGCCGTCCCGGAAGACCTTGCACGGCTGCGGTTCTTCGTGACCTCATGCCACACCGAAGATCAGATCCGTGCCACGGTGCAGGCCCTCGTCGAGGAACTCACCGAACTTCGGGTGAGTGCGTAGCGACATGCTCAGCCCCTACCTCGACCGTCCGGGATCGTCCGGCCCCCTTCGCCTGTTCTGCTTTCCTCATGCCGGCGGCGGGCCCTCCATGTATCGCCCCTGGCACCGCGCACTGAGCCCACACGTGTCGGTGTGGCCTGTGCAGCTGCCGGGGCGGGACGCCCACGCGGGAGAAGAACCGTTCAGCGACCTCGAGTCACTCGTCGCCGAACTGGAGTCGGGGCTGGCCCAGTTCCTGACGGTGCCTCACGCGTTCTTCGGACACAGCATGGGCGCGCTCGTGGCGTACCGGCTGGCGTGCCGCCGTCGCGCATCCGGCAAACCATTACCGCAGGCGTTGGTGCTGTCCGCGTACTCCGCCCCGCACCTGCCCCCGCCGCTGCCTCCGGTCGACGATCTGGACGACGCGACGCTGATCCGGTTCCTGCGCGAGACCGGTGGTCTTCCCGACGAGCTCCTGGCCTGGCCTGATTGGCTGGATCGATGGCTCCCCACCGTGCGGAACGATCTCAGTCTCTGCACAAATTTCCGGGATCCGGGGGACTCGGCTCTCACCTGTCCCACGTATGTGCTCGGCGCCGACGCCGATCCGCTGGTCGGAGAACGCGATCTGCGGGCGTGGAGTCGACATACCACCCGGCTACGCGAGGTGCGCATCGTGGCGGGCGATCACTTCTATCTCGACAACGCACCCGAGCAGTTCTTTCGAGTGCTCAGGCCGATACTGCGCCCCCACACCGAAGGGGCCGGGTACCGCCGACACAGAGCGTAATTGATCCCCGAGCGGGTGTACGAGTTGGTCCACCACGGGTTCTTCACGTTGGTGCTGCCGATCGCCTCGGCCATGTGAGCCCCGAACTGCACCCCTCGAACTGCCACCAGCGCTTCCGCACCCCTCCAGGGCTGCACTGGCAGATGCCTATCCGGGCGGAGCCCGGCCAGTGCAGACGCTCTCGGCGCCGAGTACCTGATCAACCGGATCCAGGGCGGCTGGCCTGTAACGGCTAGCCTCGATAGATGATGCTGGCGAACGCCTGCGAGCTGTATCGAGCCGCAGGCTTTATCGGGCAGCCGGCGGCCGCTGTCACCAGCCTGGCCTTCGTGGTTGCCGGCCTCGCGGTCGTCGCGCGTCGTCCGCACGCCGCGCCGACCGTGACCTACGGCCTGCTCGTCGTCGCGGTCGGGGCCGGGTCGCTCGTTGCGCACGGACCCAACCCGCTGTGGCAGGCCTATGCACACGACATTCCGATCGCGACACTGCTCGCCTACATCGCCGTCGACGCCGCCTCCGACCGGTTCGGCTGTCGGCTGTCGCCGGGGTGGTGGCTCGTCGTTCCGCTCGTGATGGTTCCCACCGTGGCTGCCGGCTCGATTGCATCCACGATCGTGCAGGCAATGCTCGCCGCGGTCGCCGTGGGACTCGGTCTGGAACGCGCCCGCGTCCGTCCGCAACTTCGGAGCACGACGATCGTCGCGGCACTGCTTCTCACGTCCGGCGCTCTGCTCGGCACCGTCGGCGACCGGACGTCGATCTGCCGGCCGAGCAGCGTCCTGCAGGGTCACGCGCTATGGCACGTTCTCGCCGCCGCTGGATTGTGGCGGCTCGCGTCCACGATCGGTTCATCCTCAGATACGGCAGCGACATCGGCGGGCTCACCGCCGCCCACGAGCTCCGACGGCGGCTTCCGCCGACCGACAACGTGACGGTCGTCGCCGCGAGCGAGGCCCGCCCGGCTGTGAACGTGCCCGTCGTCATCGGACGGGGTCGTGTCTACCCGAATTTCTTGTAAGCGGCGCGAAGTGCGGTAACGACGTATCAGCCGCTGACGTTTCCAGTGCGTGAGGTGCTCGGCCCCGAGCTCGAGGTTCCGGAGACGGCCACCACAGCCGAATGAAGGTGGTTCCCATCGTTCGGGAAGACCGGAGGGTCTGACTACCACGGTGGGGCGCATGCCGTCATCTCGCCGCTCGCCCGGGGTCGGCGTCGAGGAGTTCGTGTCGGCTTGCCGGATCACAGTTCATGCTGCAGCAGCAATGATTCTGTCCGCTGATTCCTGGCGCTTGCTCAGGGCCACGGTGCGGGAATCCGGGTTCTCCCGCGAATACAGCACGCTGCGGCGGACAATCGTCGTACCGATAAATCGAAGCTTCGGGGAGGACCGGCCATGTCCGATCGCAGCGTTGGGGAGGGCCCCGTGAGGTCCGAGTATCCATCGACCAAACAGAGTTTCGCGGCCGGCACGTCCATGTTCGCGGCCATCATCATGGTCACTGTCGGCTTCATCCAGTTCTGCCAGGGCATCGCCGCGGTCGCCGACGACGAAGTGTTCGTGCGCGGGATCGACTACGTCTACAAGTTCGACCTCACCACCTGGGGCTGGATCCACATCGTCGTCGGCGCCCTCGTCGCGATCGTCGGCCTCGCCCTGTTCACCGACGCCGGGTGGGCGAGGGTGTCAGCCATCATCGTCGCCGCGATCTCGATCCTGGCGAACTTCCTGTGGCTGCCCTACTACCCGGCGTGGTCACTGCTGATCATCGCCCTCGACGTCGTCGTCATCTGGGCTGTCTCGACGTGGAATCCGGACAAGGATCTGAGGGACGGCAACTTCCGAAGTACCGGCACTCCCACTCGGTAACCCCGGCCTGGATCACCTGCAGGGTCGCGCGCCCGGGACGGCCCGGCGGTCGGCGATCTCTCGCATGATCGGCATAACGGTCGGACCGGACCCCGTCCCGAAGAGCGATCTCCCGGGCGGATCGCCCAGCAGGTCGGTAGCAGTTGTGGATACACCAGGATGACGGCCATGCGGATGAAGTTTCACGAACAGCTCGACGACCTGACCGATCGGCTTGCGCTGATGTGCCACCTGGCTGGTGAGGCTATCGAGTCGGCCACCGACGCCCTCGTCCGGGCCGATCTCCCGCTGGCCGAGCGGGTGTTCGACCTCACCGAGCAGATCGAGCGGTTACACGGTCCGTGTGAGGAGCAGGCGATGGCGTTGCTGGCGTTGCAGGCCCCGGTCGCCCGGGACCTGCGCCAGGTCGTCACCGGGGTGCATCTGGTGTCGGATCTGAGCAGAATGGGCGGGCTGGCGCAGCATGTGGCCGAGAGTGTGCGCAGCCGGCACCCGAACCACGTCACCTCCGGGGAGGCGGAAGAAATCCTGAACCGGATGGGACGGGTGGCGACCGCGCTGGCGGGCCTCGCCGAACAGGTCCTGCGCACGCATGATCCCGAGCTGGCCGCCGAGGTCGGTAGACGCGACGATGAGCTCGACGAGTTGCACCGGCGACTGCTCACCCTGATCGAGGACCCGACCTGGCCGGGCAGTATCCCGGCCGCGGTCGATGTCACCTTGTTGGGGCGTTTCTACGAACGCTTCGGCGACCACACCGTCGTGGTCGGGCGCCGGGTGATCTTCCTCGTCACCGGCGAACCACTGAGCCCGTAGGCGAACGGGATGGCTCGGTGGTGAAGTCCACGGGCCCCGAGGATAACCGAGGATCCCCCCGGAACCCTCCTCGTCGACAGCGCGTGTGCCCAGTCGATCTGGGGCATTGCGATGCGCCGCGCGGATTGAGATTCGCGGATCGAGAGAGTAATCGACAACGGTGAAAACCCGAGAAGCAGAGATCCGGCCGAGAATGTGAAAGCATTCCCGGCCGAACCCCTGTCTGGGGTCTCCCCTCAGTTTCCGGTGGATCTGCTCATGCGTTCGTTCCGCGACGGCACGAACTGACTCGTGGATAGTCGATAAACGTCCGCGTGAGTGCTGGGATCATCAGACGAACGTGCAACTGCCCGGTGGGTCCACGGCCACCGGACAGGTGCCGGGTCGGTTTCGGCCCGGCTGAGGGGTCTGGATGAATCGGGGACCCGCACGGGAGAGAGTGTGGTGGAGGTCGAGTTCCCGGAAGGGTTGTCGCGATCGTTGCTCGTGCATGCGCCTGACCTGGTCTCGTCCTGGCCGGAACGCTACGCGGACGTGCGGTGATCGTGCCGTGAATACTGCGGAGTGCGACGACCGACCGCTCGCACTGATCGCAGGACGCATTCGGGTCCGGAACTGCTCGTCAAGGCCGAAACCTATTCTGCCCCTGACACTTCGGGGAGTGGTGCGTTCCAGGTCAGTCGGGTTCCGCCGGTGTCGTGGGTGGTGATGGTGCAGGTGCCGCCGGCCTGTTGGGCGCGGGTGGTGAGGTTGTGGAGGCCGCTGCGGGTCACGGCCGGGGGGATGCCGGTGCCGTCGTCGGTGACGCAGATGGTGAGGTCGTCGTCGACGGAGACGGTGACGTCGACGTGGTGGGCGTGGGCGTGGTGTACGACGTTGCTGAGCGCTTCCCGCAGCACCGCTTCGGCGTGGTCGGCGAGGGGTCCGGTGATCACGTTCAGCGGCCCGGTCATGCGCACGGTGGTGCGTAACCCGCTCTCACCGGTTTGTTCGGTGATGATCGCGGTCAACGCCGGGCGCAGTGCGAACCCGTAGTCCTCTCCGCCGTGCAGATCGAAGATGGCGGTGCGGACGTCGGTGATGATGTCCTGGACGTCGTCGATCATCTCCGACAATCGTTGCCGGCCTTCGGGTACGTGGGTCCGTCCGTGGGCGCTTTGCAGGTGCAGTCCGTGCGCGAACAACCGTTGGATGACGTGGTCGTGCAGATCCCGTGCGATCCGGTCGCGGTCGGCGATCAGTGACATGGCGGCCAGCTGGCGTTGATCGTCGGCCAGTTTCAGGGCGAGGGCGGCCTGGTCAGCGAAGGCGGCGGCCAGGGGCAGTTGGTGGTCGGCGAACGGTTCCCGGCCGAGGGTGCGGATGAGGGCAAGGACCCCGGTCACCGAGTCCGCGGACACCCGCAGCGGCAGCAGCACCGCCGAACCGCCGTGTGGGCCGGCGTCGCTGATCTCCGGCACCCGGAACAGTGTCCCGGTGCGATAGACCCGGCCGATGGCGGTGTCGTCGACACCGATCCGCATACCGGGCACGCTCGCGTCGTTCCCGGCGTACGCGGTGACGGTGAGGGCGGTGACGTCGGCGGACTCTTGGTCGAGGTCATCGGGTCGGGCGATCAGGACGTGATCGGCATCGGCCAGGAGTCGGGCCCGGCGGGCGATCAGATCGAGCACCTCGCCCGGGTCGATGGCGGCGAGCAGTTCACCGCGGATATCGCTGGCCGCTTGCTGCCACTGCTGGCGCTGCCGGGCCTGTTCGAAGAGGCGGGCGTTGTCGATGGCGATCCCGGCCGCGGCGGCGAGGGCTTGGATGAGGATTTCGTCGTCCTCGGTGAAGGACTGGCCTGCGGCTTTGTCGGTGAGGTAGAGATTGCCGTAGACCTGCCCGCGGATGCGGATCGGAACGCCGAGCAAGGTGCGCATCGGCGGGTGATGTGCGGGGAACCCCACCGAAGCGGCGTGCCCGGTGATGTTGTCCAGGCGCAGCGGTGCGGGGTGCTCGATGAGCAGGCCGAGCAGCCCGTGCCCGGTCGGCAGGTCCCCGATCAGAAGCCGGGTTTCCTCGTCGATGCCTGAGTAGACGAAATCCTGCAACCCGTCTCCGCTGTCGTTGAGCACCCCGAGGGCCCCGTAGCGGCAGTCGACCAGCCGTATGGCCGCGTCGACGATCCGCCGCAGTGTCGCTGCGAGGTCCAGCCCGGACGAGACGGTGAGCATCGCCTCGAGCAGTCCGTCGAAGTGTTCCCGGGAGGCGGTCATCTGCTCGATGCGGTCCTGCATCTCGGTCAGCATCTGACGTAACCGCAGCTGCGAGAGAGTGTCGAGCAGGAGTGGTTCGTTGTCTCCTGGCATCGTCACCAGCTTTCTGCACCGCTTCCTCATGCGCCCGCCGTTGAGAACAGCGGACGCTGCCGGGCGGTGGCGCGTGCACCCCCGAGGATATCCCCATTTCGTCGAGGTCAAACCCGGTCACGGGTGGCCGCTGCGGCACTGGTGACGCCGAGCGACAGTGGCAACGACTTAGGACTCTAACCCTGCCGGGACGACAGGCTCATGCTGAAAGGAGGTAGGCGCACGCACCCGACCGCCGCGCCTGGAAAGAAGACCACAGCGTGATGCGCACCTCCGACCGTGACCGCACCCTGACCCCGACCGAATGCGTCCACGCGTTGCGGTCGGTGCCCACGGGTCGTCTGCTCTACACCGAGGACGCCCTGCCCGCGGTGCGGTTGGTGACCTTCGCCGCCCCCCGCTCCGAGATCATCATCGCGACCGAGAACGAGTCCTGGTTCGACCGCCTCGATCGGATGTTCGTGGCATTCGAGGCCGGCCACGTCGAGTCGGGAACCCGCGCCGGATGGAGTGTGGTCGTTCTCGGCCACGCCCGCACCGCCACCGGCTCCGACTATCTGTCCGGGTTCGACCACACCGGCCCGTCCCCGTGGACGATCCGACCCTCCGACGGTTACCTGGTCCTCGACATCGAGTACGTCACCGGCCGCCGCCTGACCCTGCCCCGGCTGGCAGGCGACCAGCGATAGGGCTCCCACTGCTTGATGACCGTGGTCGGACATGGCCTCGGTAGCGGCGTGATCTCCACCGACTTCTCCGGCACTGGGCCGGAGACGGCGCGCTACGAGGAAGCACATGACCAGATCCTTTCTCGGTGCAACGGATGCCACTCACACCGGCACCTCGCGGCGTGCAGCCTGACGGAGTAATCGACGTTCACACACCCGAATCCGTTCTCGGCGAGAATGTGTCGCCGTCACCGTTCAGGCACTCGACTCTTCGTCTCGGGGCGCGCTCAGCTCATCGCATCGGACGGGGCGGACGGGGCGGCACGTGCCACCGTCGTCGTGTGGGTGACGATGCTTCCGCTCTGTGCGGTCACAGCGAGCTCAGTTCCAGGGCCGAAGGGCACTCGTCCGGGCGTCCTTGGCAGCCGGTGTCCGCATGCCGGGCCGCCGTCCACGCACGCCCCGTGGAACGCGGCTGAGAAGGTGCTCTCTCTGTCACTTCTGCCGATGACCTTGTGCTCTACGCCGCGCGCCCTGGGTGCGGAAGACTCGGATTCAGTAAGGATGGCCGAGGAGGCACGGGATGAATATCCATCAGTCATCCACATCACGCTGGTGGAGACTGACTCCGTGGAGCCGAAATCCCCTCATGCGGACCAGGGACCGTCTCGATGTCGTCGTCGCGGCCGTCATGATCACCTTCGTCCTGATCATGGTCCCGTTCGCGGCGGCGTTCGGAACGGTGACCAACACCCGCCTGAACGATCAGTCTCGCGCCGAACTGCAGAGCGGACATGCACAATCTGCAGTTCTCATCGACGATCCGCACCAAGTCCTCGTGGGGGGTGCGCCCAGTGACGCCCCGGACACCGAAGACCATGCGACGGCTCAGTGGACTGCGCCCGATGGCAACCTCCAGTCCACCGACGTGGAAACCCGACACGGCGCCCTCCGCGGCGATACCGTCTCGGTGTGGATCGATCCTGACGGCCACGTGGTCGACGAGCCCCGATCGGGCCTGGAGAACGCGGCGATCGCCGTCAGCGCCGCGCTGTCGGTGTGGGCCACCGCCGCGGTTTGTTCCTTCCTGCTGCTCTGCGGGGTCCGGTGGGTGAATACGCGAAGCCGGATGCGCCAGTGGGATCGAGAATGGAACGACGTCGGCCGCACACCGGGATGGCCGGTCAGCTGACGATCTCCGCCGTTGAAGGACCAACGGGCCCACCGAGCACGCCCACCGCAGCAGGGTCGTCTTGCCCGCGATGCCGTGCGCCGCCAGCCCCAGCGCTTCCCGACTTCCTCTGATTCCGACGCGGGAAAGGCGCGGCCTCGCGGACGGCATCACGGGACATCGGAACCAGGCACGCGGTCGTGCGGTATCTTCGGCGGCTTTCATCGGCCCATCAGCAGCGTCCTCGCCAGATTTGACCGGAGCGGCTCACGGGAGCGGCCCGCTAGTTGTCCGTTTCAGCTGGCGGCTGGGGTCAGAGTGGCTGGGGTTCGTGTGGCCGGGCGCCGAGTCTGCGGGAGATCGCCGGTCAGGTGCGGACGCGGATGTTGCTCGCGCACGTGCGGGCTTCGACCGGGACACCCGGTGCAGCGCAGCAACTGTCACCCCTTCCGGCATGGGCAGTGGTTGTGGGTGCACAACGGCGCACTGCGCGGGTTTCACGAGATCACGGTTAACAGCCGGGCGGGGCGGGCAGTCTGGATCCATGGGCACGGCACAGCAAGAACGGGAAGACAAGTACGACGTCGGCGCCGACTTCGCGGTACCGGACCTGGACGACCTGGTCCCGCCGGGCGGCCGGCTCGAGGAAGACACCGTCACCCTCGACAACGAATATTTCGACACCACGGACCGGGACCTACTCCGCCACCACATCACGTTGCGGCGCCGGACCGGCGACACCGACGAAGGCTGGCAGCTGAAAGTGCCCGACCGCAAGGCGCGCACCGAAATCCGAGTGCCGCCCGCCGCGGACGACTCGGTGCCCGGCGAGCTGGCCACACTGGTCTCGGGGGTGGCCCTGGGCAAACCGGTGCACCCGGTGGCGTCCATCTCGACAGTCCGGCGCCGCCACCGGATGCTCGACCCGGATGGGAACCTGCTCACCGAGGTCGCCGACGACACGGTGCACGCCACCGCGGCCGCCGCCGCGGCCGGGGACGGCGCGGTCGCCAGTGAGTGGCGCGAGGTGGAGGTCGAACTGGGCGAGACCGGCGACGGAATACTACTCCGGAGCATCGGCAAACGGCTGACCCGTGACGACGCCCGCCCGTCCCGGTACCCGTCGAAACTGTCCCGAGCACTGAACCCGAACGGTCCGGGCCCCGCCGACGACAACTCCGGCACAGAGATGGTCCGGAAGCTGTTGACCGCCTACCTCGACACCCAGGTCCAGGCGATCGTGGGCGGTGACGTGTGGCTGCGCCGCGGGTTGGACCCGGTCCATGCCACCCGGGTCGGGATCCGACGGTTCCGCAGCACCCTGCGGGTATTCAAGAAAATGCTGGACCCCGACGCCCGGGCGCGGCTCGACGAAGAGCTGTCCTGGTACGCCGGGGTGCTCGGTGAGGTCCGCGATCGGCAGGTCCAACGCGCCCGGTTCGCCGCCGCAGTCACCGACCTGCCCGACGAGCTGGTACTGGGTCCGGTCGCCGCCCGCATCGAGAACGATCTGCTCGCCGAGCAACTCCGATACCGGGCCGAGGTGATGACAACCGTCGACGGTGACCGGTACCGGGCCCTGCTCGCCGAACTGGCGCGGTGGCGCACCGACCCGCCGCTGACCGAGGACGCAACCGCCGGGGCCCGGGTGCTGAAGAAGGCCGCGCGGAAGGCGCGCCGCAAGGCGGACAAGAGGTTGGCTGCCGCCCTCGACGACGGCGACGACGAGGCCCTGCACCGCGCCCGTAAGGCTGCGAAGCGCGCCCGCTACGCCGGCGAGCTCACCCGCGGGCTGGTCGGGAAGAGGAAGGGCAAGAAGAGGATCGCCGAATACAAGACGGTTCAGAAGGTTCTCGGGGAGCACCAGGACAGCGTGGTCGCTCTCGGCACCCTCCGCACCCTCGGTGCCCGCGCCGGGTCCACCGGCGGCGAAAACGGGTTCACTTTCGGGCTGCTCTACGGGCTCGAGCTGCAGGCCGCGCACCGCGCCCGCGACGATGCCGCCCGGCTCGCCACCTGACCCTTCGAGAACAGCGGGTTGGGCATGTCGGACAACAGTGGCGAGCGGACGGACGACGAGTGGAACTATCGCGCTCGCCACGAGACGGAAACCCAACGGCTCGACCGCAACTGGGCGGCGTTGCTTCAGGAACTGCGGGTCGTGCAGACCGGAGTGCAACTGCTCACCGGGTTCCTGTTGACGTTGCCGTTCCAGCAGCGCTTCGCGGACCTGACGGACTTCGAGGTCGGCGTCTACCTCGTCACGGTCGCCCTGTCGGTTCTGTCGACCATGCTGCTGGTCGCGCCCGCCGGAATCCATCGCGCGCTGTTTCGCCAGCATGCCCTTCCCGCGCTGGTGTCCACGGCTCACAAGCTGACGGTCTGCGGTATCGCCACGTTCGGGGGCGCACTCGTTGGGGTCGTGCTTCTCATTTTCAGCTTCGTCGTGTCGCCGAGGGGCGGCCTCGTCGCGGCGGCGGTAGCAGCGGCCATCTTGTGCGGGTTGTCCCTGCTGGCCACGATCCTGCGATTGCGGCACCGCATCGACGATGATCGCCCCACCCGTAGGTAGCAACGACAAGCCCGCCGGAGCCTGGTCCTGCCCGGATTCGATGTGTACCTGCGGCGTCTGCTCGTCGAGCAGGATCAGACCCCGGTGTCGGATCCGGTGATGCTCGCGGGCGATCAGCAGGTAGACGGCGGCGGTGTGTCGTGTCAGGGCGTCCGCGCGGCGGGCCGCGTTCTCGTCGCCCAACAGTTAGGCGACGGCGCGGTCGCAGCCTATGAGGAACCGCTCGTAGGCGAGCCGAGTGGGTGCCTGCTCGTCGAGGTGGGATTGCGCGATCACCTCGACCAGCTGCAGAGGCACGCGTAGCAGCCGGTATGGGAACCGGAGGAGAGCCATCGTGAGGCCGCTGAACGCCACACCGCGGATCGTAACCTGATCGATATGTCGTGTGGACAGCCTTGGGGATTATTGAGGCGGAACAGGGGTCGGCTCGCAGCCGCTCCCGGGGTGGGATTCAAGGTGCACCGTCGCAGGTAACCCGAAAACCCAATTCGAGGCACACCCGCGCACGGCTCCTCCGAACCAGGACCCATCCGATGACCTCACACCGGCGTTCGAACTCGTGCCCCGCGGTCTCCGGGCGGAATTCCACCCGTGACGGGGACGGCGGGGTGTGTGTTGACAGTTCCCCAGTGGTTTCCAGCCTTGCGTGTCCCTGACCGGAAAATAACGTGGTGAGTGGGCAGGCGACAGCACCCGGCGGAGCTTGCGGAGCCGGGTCATGTTGTAAGACTGTGTATTTGGCTATGCGGCGGGTTCGAGGGTGACGTGGTAGCCCATTGCGGTGAGTTGGGCGATGTGGTTACGCATCCTGCGTTCGGTGTTGATGCGGCTGGTGTGATAGTCGGCGCCGAGGTCGCAGAAGCGGGCGAACGGGTCGGTGAGCAGGTGCCAGACGATGACGAGGAGGGAACGGGCGACCGCGACCAGGGCTTTGAGCTTGCCACGGTGTTTGACGAGGCGTCGGTAGCGTTCGCCGAGGAAGGTGTCGGTTTTGGCGGCCACGGCGGCGGCCTCGCCGAGTGCGCCCTTGAGGTACGGGTTGCCCTTGCCGGTCTTGCCGCCACGGGTGACGGGCCCGGACTGGACGGTGCGCGGGCAGAGTTTCGCCCACGAGACCAGGTGCGCGGCGGTGGGGAACTGGGTCATGTCCAGGCCGATTTCGGCGAGGATGCTCTGCGCCCCGGCCCGGCCGATGCCGGGGATTTCGGCGAGGCGTTCGACCGTGCTCGGCCCGGTGGGGGTAGCCGCGGTTTCGTCGGTCACGCCCCCACCGTCCGCGTCGGCCTGCGCCAGCAGATGGTCGATGCGGGTGGTGAGGGTGCCGATCTGGCCGGACAGCGTGTCGATCTGATCGAGCAGGATCCGGGCCA
>RRBB01000509.1:0-2664 GCA_006543605.1 Rhodococcus sp. WS4 | reverse complement strand
CACCACGACGCATGGCGAGATAGGAGTCGACCGCGGCGGCAACGTCGGTCATAACGCACCCGGCCAGGGCCGCGCCAACTCGCTCGTCAGCGCAGGGTCGACGGTGGCATAGGACGCAGTGACCGCGGCGGTGCGGTGCCGCATGACCTGGGCGATCTCGGGCCAGGACGCGCCGTTGCGCACCAGCTGGGTCGCGGTGCCGTGCCGGAGCCGATGCGCACTCATCGCGGGTAGTCCCACGCGGCGGGACACCCGTGCCACCACGTCACCCACACCGTCGGGGCTCATCGCGCCCTCCGGTGCTCTCACCTGAACGAACAACGCACGGCAAGCAGGCGGGACCCGACGATGACCATCATGGAGGTACCGCACGATCGCGTCACCGACGTCGATGGAGATCGGGAGACGCTCGTGGCGGTTGCCTTTTCCTCGGATCGTGATTTCACCACGCCGCCAGTCGATGTCATCGACCCTCAACCCGGCCACTTCAGCACGGCGCAGTCCCAGCCGCCAGAGAACCGTCAAGATCGCACAGTCGCGTAACCCGACGTCGCGGCTGCAGTCGCAGCCCCCGAGCAGGCGTGCGAAATCTGATTCGTCGAGTTCACATGGCACGGTGCGACGGTGTCCGGCGAGCTTCGGCAATGCCGCGGCAAGCGGTTGGGCGGTGACGCCAACGGCGTGGAGGAACCGCAGAAACGAGGCCAACGCACTCACCGTCTTCTTCGACCACCCGATGCTCGAGCGTGTGGAGATCGCCACAATATAGGCGGTGACCTCGGCTGCCGATAGCTCCTCCAACCGGAGATCTCGTTTCCTGCAGAAGACTTCGGCGACACGGAGGTTGACCGATATCGAACTCGCGACAAGACCACGTTCGGTGACCAGATATCTGCGATACCGCTCGAGAATCTGTGTGACCGGATCCGACTGCGATGAGACCTCCGGTACAACGCCGATCTCGCGCAGATATGCGATCGGAACCGAAAAGTTCGCCACTGCCACCAATGTCGTTCGCCCCGCCGCCCGTCGGTCCGCGACCAACCGATCCACGCACGCGGCATCGAGATCGCCGGCGGCCAGACGATGCTCGCGCAACCACCGATCCAGTGCTGCGAGCTGCCGCAACCTCCAACGAACCGAGTCCGGTGCATAGCCCCTGCTTTCGAGCTTCTTCCCAAACCCCAATGCATACAACGAAAGTGGACCAGAATCGATTACCGACTGTCGCTTCTTCATCTCTGCCTCCTCTGAACGAAAAATCTGTACAGAGTAAGCATCAATCGGCTACGTGATTATGCCGAACGATTCGCCCCCGGCAGTCCTCCGACCAGCACGAACCCGCTCCCGAACGTTCCTGCTCGGCATAATCACACACCCGGCATAATCCGAATTATCTCGACGTCTTATCTGGGGTAATGAGCGTGAATCTGCGTGTTTACGCAGGTAGATCGTTTGCGTATGCGTCTGCAAAAGGAGCGTCAGGGCGTCTCGGTGTTGTGGAGGGCGCGTTGGGCGCCGAGGCGGCGACGTAGTTCGAGGTTCTCGCCGTGGGCGGCCTCGAGCGCCTGTTGGAGCGCGCCTATCTCGTCACGGTGACGCCGTTTGAGTTCGGTGAGCTGGGCGGTGAGGGTGCGGACGACGCTGCTCGAAGTTCCGTCTCGGGTCGAGGCTGCTGCTGCCGGTGGTGGTGGTGTGTTCTGCTGTTGAGCCCGAAGTTGTTGGACGCGTTGTCGGATCGGGGTGCAGCGGTAGAGGAAGTCCAGGGAGACACCCGCGGTCCGGGCCAGGCCGCGGAAGGTGATCGGCTCGTTGCGGCGGATGATCTCGTGCAGTCCTTGCTCGGCTCGGGCCTGAGCGGCGGCGCTTTTGCGGGCGGCGGCCTGGCGGAGGTTGTCCGGGTTGCCACGCATCAGTGGTTGTCCTCTTTTCCGGTGATGGCCTCGGTGCGAGCCTCGACGCCGGCGCCGCGTATCGCCCCGGCCGTGCCGTCGGCGAGCCGGGTGTGCCCGAGGGTGAGGATGATTCGGCCGAGGGCGTCGCGTTCCTGGTGGCGTCCGGCGAGCCAGATGTTGTCCTCGCCCATCTGGTGTCCGGTGCGGGCCTCGAATGTCGCGCGGCGTTCGGTAATGAGTTGTGTGGTTCGGGCGAGCTGGGTTTGCAGCTCGGGCAGGAAGGTGGCGTCGGTGGCGAACTTGTCGCAGGTCAGGCAGGCGTTGCCCTTGCCGCAGACCTGACGGGGCGGCAGCAGGCAGTACCCGTTGGGCAGGATCCGGTCGGTCCGTCTGTCCAGCTCGAGCATGTCGTAGAGGTCGCGGGAATCGACCTCGAGCTCGCGCCCGTCGGCGGTGATCTTGCGAAAGCGCAGAAACTCGGCCTCGGCGGTGGACTGCAACGTCTGCGCATACGTCATGCTCATAGTCGGCGTGAGGTGCCCGAGGTAGCGCTGCAGCACGTGCAACGGGACGCCGGTGTTCAGCAACCGGGTGGCGACGGTGTGGCGGAATCGGTGGGTGCGGTTGAAATCGACCAGGGCCCCGGTGCTGTCACGCACGTCCAGCCGGACGGCCAGATCAGTCAGCAGATTCCGCAGGTTGGTGCCGGAGTACGGCCGGTCGCCGTTGCGGTTCATCAGCGCGGCCAGGAACAGGTACTTCGGGGTCC
>RRBB01000508.1:0-2665 GCA_006543605.1 Rhodococcus sp. WS4 | reverse complement strand
GTGCCCGCCGGATCACCGAAGGTATGAAGCTTGCCACCGCCGAGGCAATCCTCTCGGTCGTCGGTGACGAGTTGGCTGTAGACAAGATCGTTCCCAGCCCGCTCGATCCTCGCGTCGCCCCCGCTGTCGCGGAGGCAGTCGCCGCCGCTGCCCGTGCAGAAGGCGTCACCGACTAGCGAGAATCTCGTCCACGCACAGCTTCTCAGTCACCCCGACGATGTATGCGGGGCGCGTGTTCAAGCATCCGGCTGAGGATTCCGTCACAACGGCAGGAACGCGCACACCAACGGCAGGGCGAAGTCCACACTCGGATCGGCCGTGGCGATGCGGCCCGTGACGGCGACGACCTACGGGGTCATCGTTTCCCCGGTGACGAGGAAAATCACCCGGCGCCCGACCACGACGGCATGGTCACCGAAGCGCTCGTAGAAACGCCCCAACAAGGTCACATCGACCGCGGCCGGGATGGTGCCGGTCCAGGCCGGATCCTCGATCAGGGTGAGCAGCCGGCGGTGCAGATCGTCGAGCTCGTCGTCGCGTCTGCCGATCTCGGCGGCCAGTTCGGGATCGTGCGTGCGCAGAACCCGTTCGGCGAGGCCGGCCAACTCGGCCGCCACCCGCCCCATATCGGAGAGCAATTCCTCCGCCTCACCGGAAGCGACGTGCTCGGGATGACGCCGGCGGACACTTTCGGCCACATGCTGCACCAACCCGCCCATCCGGCTCAGATCCGCCACAAGGTGCACACCGGTGACAACCTGACGCAGATCACGCGCCACCGGACCCTGCAACGCCAGCAGCGCCATCGCCAGGTCCTCGCACGGACCGCGCAACTCCTCGATCTGTTCGTTGAGGTCGAACACCCGCTCCGCCAGGGGCAGGTCAGCCAGCACCAGGGCCTCGGTCGCCGCCTGCACCGCATCCCCGGCCAGCCGGCACATCGACGCCAGACGGTCTGTCAGCTCGTCGAGCTGCTCGTGAAACTTCATCCGCATACGCATCATCCTCGTGCACCTCTCGAACAGAGCACCGGGACGTGTCATCTTCCCTGGTCAGAAGGCTCTCCCAGGCCGCGATCCTTCCCCGTCCATCCAGCCGATCACATCGAACACCCGCAGTACCGATATCCCTTCGGGGGGGCCGGCCTCCCCCCGGATCGACAGCAACCGGTGATGCAACGCCCCGTCGTCGGCACGCAGCGCCTCCCGGACCGGATTTAGGTGCGCCCGCTCGGTACCCAACCCCGCACTGACCACCGAAACCGAAGATCGGATACAGCCGGGGACGGTTACGTGCAATCAACTTCGTCGCCTTCGTCCACCCCACGTCCCGCAGGCCGCGGAGGGCGGTTTCCAGGTCCCAGGCAGGCCACCCAGGGGTCAGCGGGACCGGTACGTCAAACCAGGTCCCGATCCGGGCCAACCGCCGCCAGAAGCGCGTTCAGCGCCTCGGACTGGGTGTGCAGGATCGCCCCGCACCGCCGTCGGGGGGGACCTGCGATCGAGGCCACGTCCGCGCCCGGTAGAGCGGCAGTCGACAAAATGTCTCATTATCGTGTATTTCGTTGCTGCTGAGGAGCTCTCGATTTCGGATCCTGAACCAGCAGTAGCAACGCATCACGTCCTCGTCTCCGGCGTTGCTCGGGCATCGACAGCCACGAGCGATGATCCGGATCGGCCAACACCTCGGCCAGGGCCCGGACTCTGCCGCGATCGCTTCCCCTCATCCGTGCCCGATCGGCCATGGGGTTCTCGATGGCGCACGCCAACACCACGGCATCGTCGAGATGACGCCCCCGATCGCGGGGATCTTCGAGGTAGGCCGCGCCCTTGAGCACCAGCGCGCCCAGGACGTCGGGCACACTCAACTTGATTGACACCCCATCGATCTCGAGCAGGCAATCCACCGTCTTGCGCAACGCGGATGTGCCCGCAGGAACGGCGAACACCTCACGTCCCGATGCCCTCGGCCGATACCGGGGTGCCAGGTGATCGGCGACCATCACATCGACCTGCTCGGCACCACCCGAACGTACGAAACGGTGCACCCGCCCCCTCACCGGCATCTGTAACTCGTATCCGAGCTGCTCGAGCCGGGCGCGGACCCCGCCGAATGTCGCGGCACCGGTCTCGATATGCAGAATCATGTCGACATCGACCGTGGCCCGGGTCAGCGGCACACCCGCGCGCACCGCGTGAAGCTGAACCATCAACCCACCGATCAACGTCCACTGCTCGGACGGAATCATCTGGGCGATCTCGGCGGCCTGCGGCCACGGCGGCCCCCACCCGCCGGCCGGTGCCTGCACCGTCCACTGCGGGCGCTCACCGGAAATCATCGAGCAACTCCCCCAGCACCCGCGTCCCGGCGCTGCGCTCCCGGGTGTCGAGCGACTCCATCAAATCCACCGCTACCGCCGCCACCGGCAACGTCGTCGTCGTCGTGAAAAACCGGTCCAGCGCAGTGACCACCCTCAACGTCACGTCCCCCTGACCGTCCGCCACCAAACCGAAGGTATCGATCACGCCGGCGAGGTCGTCGCCGACCACATACCCGTCCACGGCACCACCACCCCTTCCCGACAAGCCGAACCGGCCCGCCACCCCCTCAACATGGGTCAGCGCACTGACACCGGTGGCCGCCACGTACCCGCCGGTGACCAGAG
>RRBB01000507.1:0-2679 GCA_006543605.1 Rhodococcus sp. WS4 | reverse complement strand
CCAATGCCACCGGCAAGCAACTGCTCGGCGTCGGGCAGGCCCGCAATCGGGTCCAACGCGCGGTCGAACGCACCGTGCCGTTCGGGTTCCTCGTGCAGACCCTCGTCATCGTCTGGTACGCCACCTGCGGCTACCACCCCGATGACCTCACCGGGCGTCACGCCGCCGAGCCTTGGTACACCGACAAGTCCGAACCCGCCTTCGAAGACATGCTCGCCAAGCTCCGCCGCGCTCTGATCGCTGCACGATTTTCTGCCGTTACCCCGGATCAGCTCGACCCCAACATAATCCGCGACTACGAACTGGCCTGCGCCGCAGCCGCCGCATAACTGGTCGCGGTAGGGACCGCCCTCACGGGCGGCCCCCCGCACAGATCCCAGCGTGCGGAACTACCGCACTGGGCTCCTGCCTCAGGTTCTGGCGGCGAAGCGCGCCTCCGGGAAGGGATGCCTCACACGGACCTGGGGTAGCCATCGAGTCGCGATTCGGTTCATCCGCTTCCAGTTGATCCGCGTGCGCTGGCTGCGGCGCCGGAGCGCCTTATACCAGTGCTGCGTCGCGTGGTAGCGGAAGGCCGATACCGCGTCGGTGTTTCCGGGCACGGCGTAGTAGGCGACGTGCCCTTGCACGACACTTCGTAGCCACTGCCCTTGCACCGGGATGGGCTGATGTCGGCGTCGCCCGAGTTGGTCGTTGACCTCACGTAGCTTCGCCCGCATCCGTTTCGAGATCGTGATGCGCTTGAGCCAGAACCGGCCCGACCTGGACTTCGCGCAGATGTGCGTGAACCCCAAGAAGTCGAACGTCTCCGGCTTACCCAGACCCCGCGCCTGCCGGCGCCGGGCGGCGTGCCGCCCGAACTCGATCAGCCGCGTCTTGTCCGGGTGCAGTTCCAGCCCGAACTTCGCCAACCGCCCGCGAAGCTCGTCCAGGAACCGTCGCGCATCCTGTTCGTGCTCGAAGCCCATGGTGAAATCGTCGGCGAACCGCACGATGATCACGTCACCGCGCGCATGGTTTCGCCGCCACCAATCGGCCCACAGATCGAAGACGTAGTGCAGGTACACGTTCGCGAGCAGCGGCGACGCTGATGCCCCCTGCGGTGACCCCTGCGTGGTCTCCGACCATTCCCCGTCCTCGACGACCCCCGCGGCCAACCATTTCTGGATCAGCCGCAGGACCCGCTCGTCCGCGATCCGGTGCTCGAGGAACCTTCTCAGCCACACTTGATCGAGTTTGGTGAAAAAGTCGCGGATGTCCGCGTCGAGCACCCAGTTCACCCGCTTCCTACCGATCCCGACCGCGAGCGCGTCCAACGCGTCATGCGGGCCGCGGCCCGGCCGAAACCCATAGGAGAAGCCCCGGAAATCCACCTCGTAGACAGCATTGAGTACCTCGACGACGGCCCGCTGAACGATCTTGTCCTCCAACGTGGCAATGCCGAGCGGCCGCTGCCGCCCGTCCGCCTTCGGGATATACACCCGCCGACTCGGTTTCGCCCGGTAGCGCCCCGACTGCACCCGAGCGTGCAGGTCCCGCAGATTCGCATCCAGGTCCTGCCGATACTCGGCCCACGTCACCCCATCCACCCCGGGCGCGGCCTTCGGGCGAATGGCCCAGAACGCCGCCCGCAGGCGAGCCAGGTCGACATGATGCAGCAGCGCCGTGAACCGTGCTTCCTTGTCCCGTCGTGCTACCTCCCGCACACGATCCAGCGCACTGGGCGCGCCTGATCCGGCTCTGTGTCCGGGACGCGTTTTGCTGGTCGTGTTCCCCTTGGCCGGTCCCCTTTCCTCCCCCACCTCCGCGGCCGCTGCCTCGGCAGCGGCCTTGTTCGGCGAGCTCGCAGGTACTACGGGACCGTCCGACTTCCCACGCTCGTTCACCTCAGGCGTACCGCCTCAGCGTTCCCCGAGCGGCCCGCCCAGTGATCAACTGGCCGGGCGAGCATGGGATCTCCCGGTTCTCGCGCATGAAGGTTCCGCACATGCCATGGTTCTCCGACCGCGCGGGGTCCGCCGACGGCTCGCGATAGCGCCGCCGACGATGTTGCCTTCCGCTCTTTCGACAGCGTGGGCACCCCGGATCTCTCATTTCGCGGCTCAATAGCCCGGCCTGCGCGTACCCCTACCAACGCTTCGCCACGCCCTCGCGGGACGTCGACGCATGGCTCGGGGCCGCCGTGGGTCGCTACTCCTTCGACGTAGAGCTCTTCCATCTCCTCCTCCATGCCGGTTTATCCCGGCGCTTTCCGAAAGTCGAGATCCATTGCGGTCGAAGCGGAATCAACGCCGACTTTTTCCGGGCGATGCGGCGGCACGGTTGGGGGTGGGCTAGCCCGAAGTTACGGCGAGTCTGAGTGCCGGGTTCGCCTCTGATCTGCCCGTTCTCAGGTTCGGAGCTCTGCGAATGTAGTCAGAATGGTTGGCGTGTCGCGGCGACTGTTCGTCGTGAATTGCAGTACCGTGATAGGTATGGCAAAGCGTGGGGACGCGGTCCATGTGGTCAGAGTGCGGAAGTCGCATGTGGACAAACAGGGGCAACACCGCGACTACGAGTCCGCCTATCTGCGGCGGACGTTCCGCGAGGGCACCCGGGTGCGCAACGAGACCGTGGCAAACCTGTCCACGCTGCCCGCGCACGTGATCGACTGGGTCGAGGCCGGGCTGAAGGGGCAGA
>RRBB01000506.1:0-2728 GCA_006543605.1 Rhodococcus sp. WS4 | reverse complement strand
GTAGGACACGGCGGCGGCGCGGACGTCGTCGATGCGGTACCGGTTGGCGGCGTCGACGGCCTTGGAGCGGTCGAGGGTGCCTTCGCCGGCGAGGGCGGACAGGACGGCGACGACGATGGATTCGGCGTCGACGTTGAAGTACCGGCGGGCGGCGGGGCGGGTGTCGGAGAAGCCGAACCCGTCGGTGCCGAGGGTGGTGTACGAGCCGGGCACCCACTGCCGGATCTGATCCGCCACGGCGCGCATCCAGTCGGAGGCGGCGACGAACGGGCCGGCCGCGTCGGACAGTGCCTGCGTGACGTAGGGCAGCGGGGCGTCGGTGCCGGGGTCGCGCAGGGCCTGGCGCTCCGATTCGATGCCGTCGCGGCGCAGCTCACCCCAGGAGGTGACCGACCACACGTCGGCGGCCACACCCCACTCGTCGGCGGGCAGCTGCTGGGCCCGCAGGCCTTCGGGCATGGTGACCCCGGAGACCAGGATCTGCGCCTTCGGGCCGGATGCCTCGGATTTCTTGAACAGGTACATGCCCTTGAGCAGTCCCTCGACGTTCAGGTTCTCCGGTTCGGCGGGCTGGGAGTAGGGCTCGTTGTAGAGGGTGATGTAGTAGAAGATGTCCTCGCCACCGAACCCGTCGACGCCTTCGGTGCCGCCGTACATGCGGCGCAGCCCGTCCTTGACGATGTGCGCGATCTCGTAGGAGAACGCCGGGTCGTAGGCGACGGCGGCGGGGTTGGTCGAGGCCAGCAGCAGCGAGTGCCCGTCGGCGTGCTGCAGTCCTTCGCCGGTGAGGGTGGTCCGCCCGGCGGTGGCACCCAGGACGAAGCCGCGGGCCATCTGGTCGGCCGCGGCCCACAGGCCGTCGCCGGTGCGCTGGAACCCGAACATCGAGTAGAAGATGTACAGCGGGATCATCGGCTCACCGTGGGTGGCGTAGGAGGTGCCGACCGCGGTGAACGAGGCGGTCGAGCCGGCCTCGTTGATGCCCTCGTGCAGGATCTGCCCGATCTCGGATTCCTTGTACGCCAGCATCAGGTCCGCATCCACCGCGGTGTACAGCTGCCCGTTGCGGTTGTAGATCTTCAGCGACGGGAACCAGGAGTCCATCCCGAAGGTGCGGGCCTCGTCCGGGATGATCGGCACGATCCGCTTCCCGATCTCCTTGTCCCGCAACAGCTCCTTCATGATCCGCACCAACGCCATGGTGGTCGCGACCTGCTGCTTGCCGGACCCCTTGCGGACCACGTCGTAGGTGGAATCCGCCGGCTGCGGCAACGGTGCCGGGCTGGTGCGCCGCTGCGGCAGGAACCCGCCCAGCGCCTTACGCCGGTCGAGCATGTACTGGATTTCCGGGGCGTCGGGGCCGGGGTGGTAGTACGGCGGCATCTTCGGGTCCTTCTCCAACTCCGCGTCGGAGATCGGGATCCGCTGCAGGTCCCGGAAATTCTTCAGATCGTCGAGGGTGAGCTTCTTCATCTGGTGGGTGGCGTTGCGGCCCTCGAAGTGCTTACCCAACGTGTAGCCCTTGATGGTGTGCGCCAGGATCACCGTCGGCTGACCCTTGTGCGCCATCGCCGCCGCATACGCGGCGTAGATCTTGCGGTAGTCGTGGCCGCCGCGTTTGAGGTTCCAGATGTCGCGGTCGGAGAGGTTCTTCACCAGTTCCTTCGTCCGCGGGTCCCGCCCGAAGAAGTGCTCGCGCACGTACCCGCCGTCGTTGGCCTTGTACGTCTGGTAGTCGCCGTCCGGGGTGACGTTCATCAGGTTGACCAGGGCACCGTCCCGGTCCGCGTGCAACAGTGCGTCCCACTCGCGGCCCCAGACCACCTTGATCACGTTCCAGCCGGCGCCGCGGAAGAACGACTCCAACTCCTGGATGATCTTCCCGTTGCCGCGGACCGGGCCGTCGAGGCGCTGCAGGTTGCAGTTCACCACGAACGTCAAATTGTCGAGGCCTTCGGTGGCGGCGACGTGGGCGAGGCCCCGCGATTCGGGTTCGTCCATCTCCCCGTCACCCAAAAACGCCCACACGTGCTGATCGGTGGTGTCCTTGATGCCGCGGTCGCTCAGGTAGTGGTTGAACCGGGCCTGGTAGATCGCGTTCATCGGGCCCAGGCCCATCGACACGGTCGGGAATTCCCAGAAATCGGGCAGCAGCCGCGGGTGCGGGTACGACGGCAGCCCGCCGCCCTGATCGGTGTGCGAGTGTTCCTGCCGGAACCCGTCCATCCGCTCCGCCGGGATCCGCCCCTCCAGGAACGCGCGGGCGTAGATGCCCGGCGAGGCGTGGCCCTGGATGAAGATCTGATCCCCACCGCCGGGATGATCCTTGCCGCGGAAGAAGTGGTTGAACCCCACCTCGTACAACGCGGCGGAGGAGGCGTAGGTGGAGATGTGGCCGCCGACCCCGACGCCGGGGCGTTGCGCGCGGGTCACCATCACCGCCGCGTTCCACCGGATGAACGCCCGGTACCGGCGCTCGGTCTCCTCGTCGCCGGGGAACCACGGCTCGTTCTCCGTCGGGATGGTGTTCACATAATCGGTGGACGTCAACGCCGGCAACGCGACGTGCTTCTCCCCGGCCCGCTCGAGCATCCGCAACATCAGATACCGGGCACGGGTCGGACCCGAACGGTCCAACAGTCCATCGAACGATTCCAACCACTCCGTGGTCTCGTCCGGATCGATATCCGGCAGATACGACGCAACACCCTCACGGATGACACGAACG
>RRBB01000505.1:0-2744 GCA_006543605.1 Rhodococcus sp. WS4 | reverse complement strand
CCCGCGTCGCCCAGCGTGTGCTGGCGATGGCCGCCGGCATCTGGCACAACTGGAACATCGGCGCCACCGCCAAGCGATCATTTATCGCCTACGACCACTGATCCGTTCAAGGAATCAATCATCTAGGCGTCACACCATGCCTGGTGCCTAGTTGTTCGCGGATTTGTGCGGCTCGCTCGTGCGTGTCCGAGGGCGAGCGCAAGCTGGTGTCTCAGGCTCGCGTTCTCCTCGGTAAGTGCCCGTATGCGGTTGTGTGCGACAGCCAGCCGAGTGTGCAAGGAATCGGTGGTCGCACGATCCCGGGTTCGGGCTGGTGGCCGATCCGGCCGGCCCGCGGAGCGGAGCCGGATGATCTCGTCCCGCAGGTCGGGTTGGGTATAGAGCCATGATCGTGAGACCCGAGCCTCGGCGGCAACGGATTCGAATGTTATTGGGTTTCCCTGATTTTCGAGTTTGCGCAGGGCGGCAATTGCTTTCGAACGGGTCAACTCGTGCCGGCGTTGGGCGGCTTGGTGGATGTGGTGGCGGTTGTCAGCGCGCATACTCGCCTGCGCTCGGCTCACGTGCAGGATCGGCCCCGCGCTCGTCGTCGAGTGTGCCGATGATCAGGTCGAGATTGCCGAGGACGCGGGTGTTCATCTCGACAAGTCGCTGTTGACCGCGGGCTTCGGCGGCGGAGATGATCTGCAAGATCTGAGTTCGGTGCTCATGGTGCTGGGGCAGGAACTCGGCGGTGGTGATGAACATCGGGCAGGTCAGGCATGCGTTGGCGTGGGGGCAAGTCTTCTGGACCGGCAGGCCGCAGTAGCCGTTCGGCAACGCCTGGGTGGTGCGGCCGAGGCGTTGCTTGGACCAGGCGGCCTCGGCGAGCGGACCGTCCGGGTCGAGGGGGGACCTCGGCGCCGGAGGCATTGACCTTGCGGGCGGCCTCCCAATGTCGACGAATCGACGTGTCGCTCAGCCTGGCGTAATGCGCGGTCATTTGATGTGAGTCGTGGTCGAGAATGCGGCCCACGACCTCTTGCGGGACATCGAGGTTGATCAGTCGGGTGCCCAGTGTGTGGCGGAATCGGTGGGGGCTGACCACGGCGGGGCGCCCGTGCTCGTCGGTGATGGTGCATCGCGCGACCCATCGTCGGAGCGACGTGCTGTAGCTATCGGTGCTGATGTGCCCGGTGCCGGCGGCATTGGAGTGTCTCGGTGGGAACAGCATGCGTGTGTCGGTGTGGTGGGTTCGGTTCACGTGTGCGATGTGCTCGGTGATGGCGTGTTCGAGTTCCTCGTCGATGGGGACGAGAGCTTCTCGTTTCATCTTGTGGTTGAGATATCGCAGGTAGGGGGCGCCGTCCTTGTCGCGGACAATGCAGTCCTGGGTCAGGGCGACGGTGTCACTGATCCGTAGCCCGCACCGAATCAAGATGACGGTGATCAGCCGGTGATGCGGACTCGTCCATTTGGCGAGGTTCTCGGGGTGTTCGACCTGGGCCATGACGTGCTCGCTCAATGCTCGCGGCTGGCGGACTGTCTCTTTCGGATAGTCCTCGGAGTAGATCGCAGCGGTGTTCGGTAGATCGGTGACCCATTCGTGCCGCCGGGTGGTCAGCAAGAACAGGTTGAACTGGCCCACGCGTTGCCGGTGAGTGACCTGGCCTGGGCTGTGGGTGTGGAGGTAGGCCAGGAAGTATTCGATCAGCGTGCGGTCGATGTCAGCGGTGCCGTTCACGCGGATGTGGGTGGTGTCGAGGAAGGCGTTGAAGGTTTCGATGGCCTTGGTGCCCATCGTGGCGGCTTCGATGGTCAGTCCGGTTGAGAGGCGCCAGCGGGCCCACTTCTTGGCCAGGACCTTCAGCCAAGGGCGGGTGATCTGATCGAAGTGGATGGTGACTCTGCTGCGTGCGGTGACGCCGAGGCGTCTGGCGTTCCAGATGTCCTTCGGGTATTCGCTTTCCCACGGGTCCGGGGCATCGTGGCGGATCCGCGGCTGTGCGGTCATGTTCTGTCGTTGCGGCGTCGGCACGGCACCGACACCGACAGCGGCAGGGGAATCCTCGTCGGGTAACGGCAGGGAATGCAGGCGGCTCACAGCGTCACCGCCGCCGTGTTGGTGAACCAGTCGGCCTCGGCAAGGGCTCGTCGTGCGTCGTCGCTGCTCAGGTGCCCGTACGTCATAGTGGTGGTGGTTAGCGAAGCGCGCCCGAGGAGCTTGGAGACCACTTCGACTGGGACTTTGTCGCGCAGCATCCGGGTGGCGTAGGTGTGCCGATACCAGTGCGGATCGAAGTCGATCCCGGTGTCTCTGCGCAGACGACGCACGAGCGCGTGCACCGCAGAATAGGTCAATGCCCGCCCGTGTGGGCGGCCCCATAAGTTGACGAACACATAGTCCGAATCCAGGTCGCCGTACTCGGTATGTAGGTAATCGGCATAGAGGCGAACCAGCTCGGCGCTGACCGGAATCGTCCGTGAATGCGGCGACTTGGAACGGGCACCGTTGGTGTTGCTGCGGCGGCGCACAGTGATCTCGCGCTCCGCTGCGGCGACGTCTTCGTGTCGTAGACCCAACGCTTCTCCGATCCGGATTCCTTCTCCGGGGGTCATGGACCTGTTGCGTGATGTCGCTCGTTCCGGGTGATCTTGCGGGTGGTGCGGCGTTTCTCCGGGGGTGTGGTGCTCGTGGCTGGTAGTCGTTTTGTGACTGTCGACCTGAAAGCGAGAGGCCATGCGAGCGTTTCCGGTGAGGTTGC
>RRBB01000504.1:0-2753 GCA_006543605.1 Rhodococcus sp. WS4 | reverse complement strand
GCCGTCGGGCTGGAGCCTCAACAGGCCGAGCAGCGCTGCGCGTTCGTCGTCGCCCCACGACCGGACAGCACTCGGCGTCAGCGTGTTGTGCGACATCAAGCCCACACCAACCTCCTCATGATTCCAGACTATCGAACCCATGTTCGATAGTGACATAAGCCACCGACAGGGTGCGTCCCACAGTAACTCCCGACGGTATCGACGGCAGCAGGTCGGGGCCGTCCGCATGCTGCCGGTCACATCGTCGAGGGCAACCTATCGAGCACTGACGAGGATCAGCAACGCCCCGACTCCACCCTCCGACCTGCATGGCGTGGCGGCCTCGTGTTCGAACCGACCCGCAGCGTGCCGTAGGAGACCGTGGGACCGGCCCGAGGCCGCGTCCTGCCACCCGCTGGCCACGAGTACTGCCGACGCAAGATCGACGACGGCAAAACCCCACGCGACGCGATGCGCTGCCTCAAACATCAAGTCGCCAAACGGCTATGGCGCACCATGCGAGACAACCACGTCGGCGGTCCGACCTCGACGGCCGAGACGGGTCGAGCCGTTGTCGGTCACCGAGACAGCGCGGCCGCCGGATCGGCGGGAATCGGCATCGGTGTCATCAGCCCGGCCGCGACGCGGCCGGTGTTGCCCTCCGGATAGCGAACGGCCAGCGAACCCGGCGCGGCCACGACGCTCCGCACCATCTGGCCGAGCGCCTCCCGCCGATCGCGTTGCCGCACCGATCGCGCTCACGGATTGTGACCGCCCACAACAAGGTGTTGGAGGCGAACTGCGTCGGTCGCAGAATCGTCCAATCCATACCGCTGGTCTCGAGCAACCGCTCGACAGCCAGATTTTCAGCAACGGGGCCGAGGTAAGGATGAGTCTGGACGGTAATCGACACCAGCACCACGTGTTCGACACCCGCCCCGCGGGCGGCGTCAAGGATGTCGGCATCCGATCCGAGCCGCGACAGGAGAAACATCGAGTGCACCCCGTCCAACGCCGAGCTCAGAGAAGCCGCGTCGGTGACAGCCCGCCCCTGATACGCCCCCAGCTGCCCCACCGGCAGTCCCGGTGGTCGTGGGGTCCCGGAGAACCGACGGCGTGGTCCCGATCCACCCCCCAGTCAGCGAGACCTGCTCAGTCCGCCCCCTGCGTCACCGTGCCGAATCTGTGGTGCGGCGCACCACGGCGACCGTGACCCCGTGGTCGGTGCACCCCACGACCGGTCAGTGCGTCGCGAGTCCCCGCGGTCAGAATGGCGCGCAGCTCCCGCACCCGGAGCCCGGAGCCCGGACAACTCGTCGAAGGAGTGCGCCCGGACACCACCGGACCGCGACACGTCCACGGTCACGGATTCGTGCGTGCCTGGGCGAGGGCGTCTCGTCGATGCGCGTGAGGGGAAGATTTGTGGGCCGTGGGGCGCCGATGCGCCCGCCGGTGGTGATGCGCCCGCCGGTGGTGATGCGCCCGCCCGGTGGTCTTGTGGGCTGCTGGAGTCGGGCGAAAAATTGGTCCTGCAGTGGCTGCGGCCACGGGGCCGTCGGTGGAACCGGATCCGGCGACGGTGGACCCGCCGGTCGGCCACCGCAACTTGAGCGCGCTGCCGGGCCGCTCCGCAGTGCGAGGAGGCATCACATGTTCATTCAGGTAATCCAGGGAAAGGTGTCTGACGAGGCGGGGCTACGTCGGTGCATGGATCGCTGGACGGCAGAACTGCGACCGGGGGCCATCGGTTACCTCGGGAGCACGCACGGGGTGTGTGACGACGGGACGTTCATTGCACTGGTCCGGTTCGAATCCACCGAGGACGCCCAACGCAACAGTCAGCGCCCCGAACAGGACCAGTGGTGGGCCGAGACACAGCCCTGCTTCGAGGGCGCCGTCTCGTTCATGGACTGCCCGGACGTGACGTCATGGATGGGTGGCGGCTCCGATGCTGCCGGGTTCGTACAGGTCATGGAGGGTCACAGTGCTCATCCGACCCGGATGCGGCAACTGATGGAACAGGCGAGCAATCAGGTTCGCCGGCTGCGTCCGGACATCCTCGGCGGGACCTTCGCCCGGTACGGCGACGACGGGTTCGTCGAGGCCTTGTACTTCACTTCCGAGTCCGAGGCCCGCGGACACGAGAAGGCACAGGTACCGGACGATCTGCGGGCCCTGTTCAAGGAAGAGAACCTGCTGATGGGCAAGGTGTCCTACTACGACATCCACGAACCGGTGTTGGTGTCGGCGGGACCGTGACACCACCCGGATGATGGCCTCTGGAATCGGCTGCCGGGCTGGTACCGGCGGGCAATCCACCGCTACCGCCCCGGCCTGGGTGTCGCGAAGGTCGATTTCGTCCTCAACTCTCCGGTGCCTTGGGCGGATCCGCGGGTGCAGCAGGCCGGGACGGTGCACTGCGGTGGCACCCGAGCCGAGATCGCCGCGGCCGAAGCCCCATTGCCGCCGGCGCGCATCCGACCCGGCCGCTGGTGCTGGTTGACCAACCTGCCGTCGCCGACCCGACCCGCGCCGTCCAGGATCTGCTGCCGCTCAGGTCCTACACGCACGTGCCCAACGAACTCCGAGGGCGACCTCACCGAGACAATCACCGCACAGATCGAACGGTTCGCGCCCGGCTTCCGCGACACCGTTGTCACCTCGCGCCATCCCCGCACCGGGCGCGGCGGCGACATCGCCGCCGGGCGGTGTCGATGTACCGGATGATCGCCCGTCCCACCGCGCGATGGAACCCTTACCGCACCCCACTCGAC
>RRBB01000503.1:0-2787 GCA_006543605.1 Rhodococcus sp. WS4 | reverse complement strand
TTCCGATTCAATCGACGCAGGTCAAAGGCTCGCGGGATGCTCTTCTACCGGCTGCTGCAGCAGAGCGTCAACACCGATCCCCATCCGCTCGCCGAGCTCATCGGTGGCACCGCAGCCAGCCACCATATCGAATCCGAGGACGCTGATTCACTGTCCAGCAACACTTTCGGTGAATTCTAATCAATCAGTCCACTTAAGCAGATAAGCAGTACACACATTCGATGAAGGGGTGGTGGGTGAGCACGTTTCTGCAGGCGTACCGGTTCGCGCTCGACACCACCTCCGCGCAGGACGCGGTGTTGCGGTCGCATTGCGGTGGTCAGCGGTTCGCGTTCAACTGGGGTCTGGCGCGGGTCAGGGCGAACCTGGATCAGCGGGAGGCGGAACGCTCCTACGGCCTGACCGGCGAGCAACTCACACCGTCGATGTCGTGGTCTGCCTACAGCCTCCGCAAGGACTGGAACCAGGTCAAAGGTGATACTGCACCATGGTGGGGGGAGAACTCGAAGGAGGCCTACTCCTCGGGTCTGGCGAACCTGGCGACGGCGCTGGCGAACTGGTCGTCCTCCCGGTCGGGAAGCGGAAGGGTCCGAGGGTCCGTTTCCCGAGGTTCAAGGGCAAACGTGCAGGGTTGTCGTGCCGGTTCACCACCGGGGCATTCGGGCTTGTCGACACCGATCGTCGGCACGTGAAACTCCCGCGGATCGGGATGGTGCGGACCCACGAGTCCACCCGCAAGCTCGCCCGCCGCGTCGCGGCCGGGACGGCGCGGATCCGGTCGGCGACGGTGTCGTTGCGGTCCGGTCGTTGGTTCGTGTCCTTCTCGGTGGAGGTCGAACGATCCGATCCGGCGCCGACGCTGCCGGAGTCGGTGGTGGGGGTGGACCTGGGGATCAAGTCCCTCGCGGTCCTGTCCACCGGTGAGGTGGTGCCGAACCCGAAACACCTCGAACACGCCCAACGCGAGTTGCGGCGGCTGGGGCGTCAGGCGGCGCGGCGGCAAGGCCCGGATCGGCGCACCAAACAGGTGCCGTCGAACCGGTGGCGACAGACTCAGGCGCGGATCGCGCGTCTGCACAGCTATGTGGCGAACGCCCGCCGTGACGGGTTGCACAAGCTCTCGACCCGGTTGGTCCGCTCGCACGCCGTGGTGGTGGTCGAGGATCTGAACGTGGCCGGGATGGTCCACAACCGAAGGTTGGCCCGGCGCATCGCCGGGGTCGGGATGGGCGAGTTCCGCCGTCAGGTCGAGTACAAGGCCGGCTGGTCCGCCACCCGCGTGCAGGTGGCGGACCGGTGGTATCCCAGTTCCAAGACGTGTTCGGGATGTGGTGTGGTGAAAGCCAAGCTGCGCCTGTCCGAACGCATTTTCACCTGCGAATCCTGCGGGATGAGCATTGATCGTGACCTCAACGCGGCCCGCAACCTCGCGGCCCTGGTTGAGGCGTCCTCCCCGAGTTGCGGGGCGACGGAAAACGAGCCCGCTGGAAACCCATGTCAGTCCCGCACCGCGCGGGCAACGGGTACGGCCACGGGAAGACCCGCACCAGGTGGTGCGGGCCAACGTCGACACCGTGAGGCGTCGACTCAGGACACGTTCTTACACGTTTCCTGAACGGTCCTGTCGAGTATTGGGGGTTTCGCAGTCGGGCAGTGGCGCGGGTACCGGGGGCTACGGCGGAATCGGCGAAGGCTCGGGGTCCGGTGCCGGAGGATCGGGCATCGGCGGCTCGACGTCGAACGCACGTCGGAAGAACGACAAGCGCGACTCCTCGGCCAACTCGAGCGGTGTCGTTCCGGGTGGCCCGATCCCGTCTGGCGGTGCCGCGGCAGGAGCCGGGGCAGCTGCCGCGGCTGCGGTGGCAACGCCGGTGAAACCGAGCATGAGTCGTCCCGGATGGACATGCAACCAGGAATGATCAGTGCGCCCGGCCGAGCAGGCGGCAACGGCGATGGCGACACGGAGCATCAGACGCCGAGCTACCTCATCACCGTCGACGACGGCAACGAATTAATCGGCAAAACCCGACCCCGTCGCGCCCCCGGTGATGGGCGCATGAACGGTTGCTGACGTCAGCCCAGTTCATGTGCCTCTGGGAGGCAACCGATCTCGACCATACCCACTGCAATACCGGCCCGCGGCTGCGATGGAAAACCAGTACGCCGTCCAGCAACCCGAACTGGAACAGTGGTGGACCGCCCTCGACGAACCAAAACTCGTCGCGGTGATCCAGGCGCTGCGGAATCCGCAACTGACCGTGACTGTGCTTGCGCCGTCCCCCGAAGACTCCGGGCTGCGACGCAGGGGCAGCATCCGCCGCCGGGTCGCGGTCGTCGCCGAACAACTACGCGGCGCACCGGGCCGCGGCGACATCCGGATCGATGCCGGCGCGGAGAGCGTCGGCTGGCTCGCCACCCAGCTTATCAACTACCCGGTCCTGAAGGACGCGGGTTTGCTGCTCACGTTCTAACTGGCTGTTAGAGGGGTGGCTGCTTTAGGCACGGTTGATTGGGCGGCCCGATAGTTGTTGTGTCCGAGTGCGGCAATGTTGGCGGCGGCGTTATGGTCGGCGTGGCCGGTCCATCCGCAGTCGCGGCACCGGAAGAGTGCTTGACTGTGCCTGTTCGCGGTGTCGCAGTGCCCGCAGAGGTGACACGTTTTACTGGTGTTGCGCGGGTTGATCACCTGCACCGGCAGTCCTGCGGCTTGCGCCTTGTAGGTGATCTGGTCGCGCAGTTGCGCGTAGGCCCAGCAGTGCAGTTGTTGCCGTTGTTTGCGTGCGAGCC
>RRBB01000502.1:0-2808 GCA_006543605.1 Rhodococcus sp. WS4 | reverse complement strand
CGAACTCTGCCAGCTGCTCAACGACACGAACACCGTCTACCCCGGCACCGCCCTCGCCCTGCGCTACAGCACCAAACCCCACCGGTGACCGAACATCAATTCCTGCACCATGTCAGGAGTCCTGGTGACGGAAAAGGGGTCCATACGTCACCTGCGGACCCCTTTTCGCTGTACCGGATCTTCCGATGGTGTCTCCGCCGCGTCGCTTCCTCGCGGGAAATGCCATGAATGTCATTCATTCGCGCGGATGGGCCGACTATTCAAGATCATTTTCGGTCTGGATGCTGACCTATCTCGATTCGGTAACTCGAAACTCGCGATCCGAATTATGTGTGTTGTCGAGTTGGAACGACAGGGGGAGCCGTCAGCGCGAGGTGCATCTCGCCGCGTGGCTGCTCGCCCGCAGGGCGTCACGGCGTCGATCGCGTCGGCCTCATGCCCCGCACAGCGGCCCGCGCCCTCATGGCCGCTGAGCCCCTCGCGGTCACGGTCGACGAGCTCGCCGAACTCGACCGCGCCTCGCAGGCAGCCAGTGCCCACGTCCGGGCGCCCACGTGATGCGCATCGGCACCCGCACCCAGGAAGGCATCGTCAACTTGGCTGGGCCCAGGGCTGGATCCGGGAGAATGGGGCCGGGTGAGGGATCCTGTCGAAGTCGCATCGTTCAGGCTGCGGCAGAGACACCGGTGACCTCGTTCCACACGGCGAATCGGTCAGTCATCTCGCGTCGCCATTCGGAAGCGATGAGAGTCGCCGCGCCTGAAAGTGTCCTGCGATGCCGCCGAACGCCGAGAGGAACCGCTGCGCCTGCCCGGGCGAGGCGGCATCGGCACTGGAAGTCGGCCCCATCGATCAGAACCCCGACGGCACGGGCATATACACGTACACCGCGCACTTCGGGGACATCCCTGCGAACCAGAGAAGCTACAACGTCTATGTAAATAACTTCGCGAACTTCGCGCTGCAGACTTTTACGTCCGACGAACTCAAGAACGGCGCCACGTACCGCCTGCAGAGCTCCCCACCCACCGGTGCAGACGGTCAGGAGGGCGGCCCACCTTGATGTAGACCGTTCTCGACCTTCAGCGGACGCCTGCGCGGACAGCAAGATCATCTGCGCTCGCCGCCGGGTCACCACCGACCCGCTCCCGCGACGCACGATCCGTAGCAGCCGTCTTCCTTCGTCGTCATCGATGTCTCGGACCCGCACGCGTTCTGCCACCACCACAGCGTGACTCAGACGCCTCCCGCAGTCCCGGCAAACTGCCGGCGTCTCGGGTCACAACAGGGCGAACCTTCACGGGCGCGGCACGAGATGGCCGACACCTCGCTGCGACTAGTGCTTCCCATGGGCAACAGCGTCCGGTGAGGGATCCCTCGGGGGCAATGCAGGCGTCGAGTCGGTTGCACCTGTTTAGCCGCGGACGCTGAGTCGTCCGGATCTGGCTGGATGCTTTCTGCGGCGCTTTCAACTGTCATCGGTGCGTCTATCGTCTGTTGGATTGTGCCGTCGACACGTAGGCCCCGGGTTGAAGTGGCGGCGTAATCAACACTCCTGCACCACAGTGGGACTGGTACGTGTCGCCGCGCGGTGAGTACGTCCTCGGCGAGAAGGTCGTCGGCGATCGGGTCACCGGGGCGGCCGACAGCGCGGCGATCGGGAGCTCGCCCGAGAGCAGATCATCGGTGCGCTTCCGGCGAACTGCATCCAAGCTGATGACCCGTGGATTGGGGTCGGGGGTCGACATGGTTCTCCTACGGCGCCGATGGCATGTCCGCCGTCGGCGCAGCGCCGTCTCGCATGGCTGATTCTGCTCGCCAACGGGCGGAAGGCGCCATGGCTTGGTGAGCCATGAGCGGGCAGGTGGGAATCTCAGTCACCGTGTCTGTCGTCGGGCCCGGGCTGTACTGATGGTGCCGACCGTCGCGTGGCTCAGATGCCGGAGGCGCCGCGCCGCCGCGGAAGAAGGTCGACTGCACGAGGCGGCGTGCACCACGACTCGGTCCGAGCTCGGATCACCGTGGGTGGCGATGTACATCAGCCCACCCACACCGGTGCACCGCTGGGCGGGCTGATCGTTGACGGGACGGGGATTGCGGTGCCTAGCTGCCGGTCCGAGGCCGGTGGTCGGGTGGCCGGCCGACTCCAGGATTAGCGCAGGCGATGTCCAGTTCGGTGCGATCTATCGCAGTAGCGCGCACGGGGGAGTCTGTGTGTGACGGCATACGTCCAGGCTGCATGTCAGTTGTGAGAACCAACTCACTCGGTCTAAGGTCAGTTTGCAATTCCAACTAACTTTTGGGACGAGACAGGAACTCACGATGACCACGGACCGAGTCCGCCTGACCACCGTCCCCGCGTCGGCAACGAACCGATCGCCCGGAATCAGCGACAGTGCCGGGGATGGTCCGGAAGCAGCCGCACACCGCGGGGAAGTCCTGACGCTGATGGCGATGTGCATGGGCGCGGCAGTGACCTTCCTACTTATCACCGCCACGGTCTCGGCGTTGCCGTCTATCCAGGACGGCCTTCACGTCAGCCCAAGCAATCTGATCTGGATCCCGAGCACGTACACGCTGATCGTCGCCAGTTTGGTGCTGCCGTCCGGCACGATGGGTAATCGCTTCGGACGCAAACGGATGTTTTGCATCGGTCTCATGGTCATGATCGTGGGCGGCTTAGGGCTTGTGATGAATTAATCTAGCTCGGTTCGGGCGTGTCGTCGGGTGCGGGGTGGAGTGTGTAGTTCCACTCGCCGTGGAACTCGTGGCGCGTCAGGATACCTTGGGTTTCAAGGGCTTTCATCT
>RRBB01000501.1:0-2828 GCA_006543605.1 Rhodococcus sp. WS4 | reverse complement strand
GCATCTACACCCAGGGGCGTCTGCTGTCCCCGCCGCGCAGCGGCTGACGCGTCCGGCCCGCCGGGCTCTGTCATGCCCGTATCGGTCCGTCATCGTGCCGAGCATCGACACTCACAACGACATGGCCACCGTCAGCGTGCCGACGACGCCGTCAACGTGCCGACGACGCCGTCAACGTGCCGACGACGCCGTCAACGTGCCGACGAACGCCGACATTTGCGTCTGTATTTTCGGTGACCCCATCGTCTGCAGATTCAGTGACCAGCAACAAACGGGATTGCGTCGATCAAGGACAATGCCGCAACCGCTCCGACCGAAGATCTGACCTGAGCTCTGGTCTCCTCCGGCGCAGCGGTCGGCCGTGGGGTCGGGAGGGGTTGACGGATTTCGCTGGGGGTGTGCGGGTTTACTCGTCGGCTTGGGGTTGTTCGGTGAGTTGGTGTCGGAACCGGTCGCGCATGTCGTGGGCGCTGATGTCGGCGAGGTGGGTGAGGATTCGGGTGCCGGTAGAGGTGGTGTCGGCGAGGAGGGCGAGCAGGAGGTGTTCGGTGCCGATGGTGTCGTGTCCGAGCAGCTTCGCTTCCCGCAGGCTTTGTACGAGGGCCTTTTTCAGTGTCGGGGTGAAGGGGGGCCCGGCGCATTCGTTGTCGGTGTTCGGGTAGGCGGGGATCTCGTCGAGGGCGCTGTCGATGTGGGGGCTGGTGATTCCCCAGGAGGTGAGAGTGGCACCGGTGGGGCCGCCGGCGGCGTGGATGCCGGTGAGGAGGTGTTCGGTGCCGAGGTGGTTGTGGTGGTGGGTGCGGGCCGCGTCGGAGGCGAGAACGACGGCGTGGCGTGCGTGGTCGCTGAATTTCTCGAACACCGTTGATCCCTCCCTTGGCGAGCCCGGCATGGGTGGAGCCGTTGTCTTCCAGTATCCCCGTGTGGGGGGCGCCGAGCCGGCAAGGATGAGATGTCCGGGTGGACTTTTCTTGGGGCGGGTTGCGGCTCCGGGTGATGTCGATGAACTGCCAGGCCCGCGCTGCAGGCGCCGAGACCCCCGGTGTGGGCACGTGGGATGGCATGCACCACGACCTGCGCAGGGACGAGTGTGTAAAGGGTCCGCGCCGCGACGAACCGCGGCGGATGGAGCCTGGGGTCGACGACCGCCGTGTCGTCGACGACCGCCCGGTCGCTGTGGAGGAGCGGGTGGTGACCAAGCCGGCGCGCACCAGCGCGGCCGCGGCGTTCGCGCTCGCGGTCGGGGTGGCCGCGTTCGTGTGTGTGTTGATCGTGATCCTGTCCCCGGTCGGGTTGGTCCTGGGCATCATCGGGTTGATCCTCGGTGTCTTCGGTTTGCGGGCGGCCCGCCGGGTGGGGATCACCGGGAAGGGTGTGGCGATCGCCGGCCTGGTGCTGAGTGCGCTGGCGATCGTCATCTCGATCGCCTTCGCCGCCGGCGTGGTCACCGTCCTGAACAACGACAGTGCCGTCGACCGGATCGAGCAGCAGGTGGACCAGATGCGCGACAAACTGCCCGACCACGTCGAGGTCCCGCAGCCCTGACAGCACCCCACGGCACCGGGCGTCTCGAGGAACGTCTCGACCAGTCCACCGATGAGCAGGGACTCACCGGTAGTGCGACCGTGAAATACGTTGAATGCGAGAGCAACTGGACCCAGGGAAGCGGCTGAAGGGAGCTTCGTCGCGCGGCGGGACGACGCTGCATGACTTCCCGGCGGGCCCGAGTCGCTCCTCACACCCTCGGCCGCGAGGACGGACCGGGCGGCGGCCGGGTGTCGACGTGGCCCGGTCGCCGCCGCTGCCGGTGTTCCAGCGTCGGGGGTAACAGCGAGGCCGCACCCTCGATACATCATTATGGAGAGACGACGTGCGGATCCGGATACCGCACTGGGTTACCTCGAAGCACTTCCCGCGCTGGTGTTGCTGGAACGGCTCCCGGTGCCGGTGCTCGCTGTCGACCGGGACGGTCACGTCGTGCACGTCAATCGGGCGTTCGAGGCCATGTTGGGGTATCCGCACGATGCGCTCTCGGGGCGATCGATGCGCGACCTGCTCCCGTCGGCGTCCCCTCCGCGGCCGGTCGCGGAGGTTCTGCAACAGTCGGCGGGGACGATCGTGACGCTCACGCATCGAGACGGTTCTGCCGTGCGGGCGGCGATCAGCAAGTCCGTGCTGACACGGGCGGACGACCCTGTTCTGCTCGTCTGCTTCCAGGACGTGACCGAGCAATTGTGGGACGGCGGAAACGCACCGAACTTCGGGTGAGGCCGCGATGGCGTCGGTCGGTGGCCTGTGCCCGGGGATCCGCCGAGGGTGCGGCGGGGCGCCGCCGCACTCGGAGATGAGCGAGCATCTCCCGCTCGATGTCGACTGCGGGCGGCACGGCCGGTCTCGAACGACACGTCCTTCACGCGAGCCCGCCCGCGCTCCGACTTCGCCGTGGGCGAACATCGACTCTTCACCGGCGCCAGCGGTTCGATACAGTCCCGAAGATGGCGCCAGACCACTGGCAGGATCGGCGGCGGCAGCACCGAGAGGATCGCACTCAGCTCGCCGCGCCCGGGGGAGCGGGGCGAGGAACTCCTCGCCATTACGCGGACACCCTCACATGAGCCCCCCGTTCCGTTCCCGGGACGCCTCGCAGGCGTGAAAATGGCATTGGGTCGCCTGTCCGACGCCGACGTTTCCTTGGGCTGCCAGCCCGCACATGAGCCTGGCGCCGGGGCCCGACCTTGGAAGGGTCACGCACTGTTGCTTCGAGCACGCCGGTCAGAATTTCGGTTCCCTTGACCGAGGCCCCCGGGCGGCCCCCGTGAGATGTGTGG
>RRBB01000500.1:0-2848 GCA_006543605.1 Rhodococcus sp. WS4 | reverse complement strand
CCCCCGGGGTGACCTGGCTGATGCCGGTCCGATTCGACGACGGACCGATCCCCAACTGGGACCTCGCCGCTGAATCCGTAGGTGGTGTACCGCACAGCCTCTTTCAGGTCGACGCCCATGTCGTGGAGTTCCCTGGAGCGTTCGACGCGGCGTATGTAGCCGGTGCGGTCGATGATGGCCAGGAGGGTGACCAGCTCGTGGTCGGTGAGAACGAGATGCCAGCCGTGGCGGAAGAAGTCCGCCGACAGGGTGATGGCGTCCTTACGTGGCAGTCTGTCGCCGGGGATGGTGTACGGGTGCGGGAGCCGTCCTCTGCTTGTAGTGCGAATCCGCGGTAGCGGCCGGCTTGTCCGGCGGTGCCCGTCAGGGCGACCAAGTCGTGCGTCAGGAGCCCTTCGACCGCGAATCTCCACGACGAAGGAGGGCCCGCTGGACCGCGACGGGCCCAAGTAGTTCAGAGTGAAGCGGATCAGGACTCGTTCGCGCCAAAGGTGAGGCCGAAGAGATAAGGGGAACCCCCTGTGTGACCTACTTTAGCGAGGTATTTGTTCTCCACATCCTGGAGAACAGACAGCATGTCAACTTCCAGATCCTCGTCGGGGTTGATTGCATTGACGATCAAATTCGTCCATCGGTGGTCTTGGGCCGACCATAGTGTGATGTGATTCAGGTAGAGCCCGACGACGTCGACGAGCTTCTCCTCGAACCGAGGTCGTTCGACAACTTGAAGGTGTCGTCCCGATGCGGCTTGAGGCCCCGGGCCGACCACACGCGCTGCACGGTGTCCTTCGAGACCCCGACCGCGTCGGCCATCGTACGGCAACTCCAATGAGTTTCGCCCTCGGGGCGATAATTCTGCGTCAGATCAAGAATCTTCTCGATCGTCTCCTGCGGAATCGACGCCTTGCGGCCACGGCCCTTACGGACTTCACCCAACCGGGCCACCCCGTCCTCGACGAACCGTGCCCGCCAGTTCGACACCGACCCAGGCGACACGGACAACGCCCGTCCGATCGCGGCATTGGCCTGACCATCGGCATCGACGCCCGCCGGCTGGCCCGCACCGATTCCTCGACCGCGGTCCCGATCGGCGTGCTCACCCGTTACGACCGGCCCGCTCCGTCGTTGACCGCCTACGACGCCCTGCTCACCGGAAGCTGAGTGCCCACAAATGGTTTCTTCCGACACCGCAGCCCAGGCCGCGATCGGCGCGGCCACCCGCGAACTGCATCTGCCGACCATCCGGACCGAAGCGGTCCGGCTCGCCGAAATCGCTGCCCGCGAACAACAATCACATCTGGCGTTTCTCGCCGAAGTGCTCTCCGCCGAGGTCGACGACCGCACCGAACGCCGCCGGGCGCGCCGCCTCAACGACGCGAAGTTCCCGCGGATCAAACGGCTTGCCGACTTCGATGTCGATGCCGTTCCCGGGATCTCCGCGGGCACCCTCGGGCATCTCGCGGCCGGCGGCTACCTGGACGCCGGAGAACCGGTCGTGCTGCTCGGTGACTCCGGCACCGGCAAATCACACCTGCTGATCGGGCTCGGCCTGGCCGCCTGCGAGCAGGGCCGCCGAGTCCGCTACATCACCTGCGCTCAGCTGGTCAACGAACTCGTCGAGGCCGCCGACGAACGGATCCTCTCCCGTGTCGTCGCCCGCTACGGGCGCCTGGATCTGCTGCTGCTCGACGAACTCGGCTACGTCCAAATCGACCCCCGCGGAGCGGAAATGCTGTTTCAGATCATCACTGAACGGGAGGAGCGTGCGAGTATCGGGATCGCGTCGAATCTCCGTTCTCGGAGTGGGGCACCGTCTTTCCCGATCCTCGCCTGGTTGCCGCGATCGTCGACCGCATCACCTTCAACGCGCACATCCTCGAAACCGGCACTCAATCCTATCGACTGCGCACCAGCAAGACCCACCACCGAAAGCCCGCCTGACCCCCATCAGTGGGGCCGCAATTCATGCCGACCGCCGGGGCCAGACCACTTGACGAAACCCAGTCGGGCAATGATGTGCGCCTCGCACTATTTCACGGGCGCCGAATTGTCGGCGTTGGAGGGCGATGGTGTTGAGGAACGCTCGACTTCTCGGCGAGCCAGGGGCCACGACCTGCCCGCTGCGGGGCGGCGGCGACACCACCGCCGATCGCGGTGGTGATTGCAACTGGGGCGATGGCTGCGGCAAATTCGAACGGTGGTGTTTCTCGACCGGGGTGATCACCGGCGCTCTGGTCCCTGGCCCGGTTTCGCAGCGGAGGGCGAAGCGAAACCTTGGCGTGCCGCCATTGCGCCCGCGAATGTGGTGCTGCCGATGGTGACGAGGGCACCGAGGATCAGCGCCGAGGGTTCACCGGGCTGCAGGATATGCGATTGCTCTCCGATGGTCGCCGCCGCGACCGGGACACCCAGCTGAGCCGAGGCCACTGCGGCAAGGGCCAGTGGCTGCCCGAGAAGCCGTATCGCGCAGTGAACGGTAACCGCTGCGAGTCCGAGCGCGACGCCGAGCAGGATCAGCGAAGGGTGCGCGCGGAGGTCACGCAGGTTCAGCGAGGCGCCCAGCCACACGAAGAACAGGGGACCGAGGAACCCTTCGGTGATCGAGAACAGCTGCTTGGCCAGGCGCCGCGGTTCGCCCACGCCCGCGACGGCCAGCCCGAGCGTGAAACCGGCAAGCATGATCGATACGTGGGTGTGAACGGCCAGCGCCGCGAGGGCGAACCCCAGGAAGGTGGTCGACGGTCAACCGGATCACCGTGCCTTCCACGATCGGTGGCGGCCCCGGGTGCTGAGCCCACGAGCCACGATGAACGAGTCGCGGGTGCAACCGATTCCACGCCGAAGCGGA
>RRBB01000004.1:0-140262 GCA_006543605.1 Rhodococcus sp. WS4 | reverse complement strand
GTCGTCCGACCGCAGACTTGGTGTCAACCAGCAGGTTGTGCGTCACGGACGTGGGGGCTGCCGGATACCTCCTCCGAATCCGTGGCGCTGGTGGCGTGTCGTGCTGCGATGTATCCGAAGGTCATGGCGGGTCCGATGTTGATGCCGCCGGACGGGTAGTGCCCGCCCATGACGCTGGCCTGGTCGGATCCCACGGCGTAGAGGCCTGTTATCGGGGTGTCGGAGTCGTCGAGCACACGCGCGGAGGCGTCGGTGACGATACCGGCGAAGGTCCCGAAGCTTCCGGGTACGACCTTGACGGCGTAGAACGGTCCTTTTTCCAGTGGGGCGAGTGAGGGATTCGGGAACGGGTTGTCCGGGTCCCCGGAGCCGCGGTTGAACGGCGTTTCGCCGCGGTGGAATTCGGGGTCCTTTCCGCGTCGGGCATGTTCGTTGAACGATGCGACCGTGGTGTGGAGTTGGGCGGGGTCGATGCCGCATTGCTGTGCCAGCTCGGTGAGGGTGCGACCGGTCTTGAGGTAACCCGAGCGCAGGTACGGCCAGACCGGGATGGGGCGCGGTTTGGACATTCCCAACGGATACAGGCGCTGGAAGCGGTGATCACAGACCAGCCACGAGCACACTTGCTGCCCGTCGGTAACGGCGTCGATCATCGCGGTGGTGTAGTCGTGGTAGCCGTCCGCCTCGTTGACGAACCGTTTGCCTGATGTCAATACGCCGATGACGCCGGGCTTTCCGCGGTCGAGGATGTGCGGGAAGACGCCTGTCTTGCCGTTGTGGTGGGGCACCAGCGAGACCGGGCAGTAGGCGACCGGTGAGGCCAGGGTGGTGTCGAGTCGGCCGCCGGCGGATTCGGCGAGCGCGATCCCGTCGCCGGTGGTGCTGTCGGGGGCGAGGGTCCAGTGTTCGCGCCCGGTCGGGGTGCGCGGGAAGTACTTTTTGCGCATGTCGACGTTGCTCGGGAAGCCACCGGTCGCGAGGATCACGCCCCGGGCGGCGTGGATGGTGACCGGGCCGTCGGGGCCGTCGAGCTGTGCCCCGGTCACCGCCCCGGAGTCGTCGGTGGTCAGCGTGCGTGCCGGCGACGAGACGCGGATGTCGACGCCGAGTTCGTCGGCCGACGCCAGGAGCCGGCCGATCAGGGCGGTGCCGTTGACCAGTTGCATGCCCTTGCGTGCGGTGGCCAGGTCGATGAGGTGCCGGGTGACGCGGCGTGCGGCGTGCCCGAAGGCCTTCGGGGAGCGGGTGGCGTGCAGAAACGCCTGGAGGTCGGGGCCGGCCATGATTCCCATGCCGAGGAACGAGGTTTCGTAGAGTTGCCAGCGCAGCTTCGCCCGAACCGGGGCGGGGATCTGGTAGGCGTCGATGGGCTGGGGTGCCACCGATCGGTGTCCGGTTCCGGCGCCGGGGGTGCCGCCGTGGATGTCTGCGATGGTGGTTCCGGGTACGAACTGCAGCCTGGTCTTGTCGTGGAAGAACCCGACCATGCGCGGCGCCTGCGTCAGGAACGCATCGACCTTGGCGGCGTCGAAGTTCTTCCCGAGCCGGTGTTGCAGGTAGGTGCGCGGCAACTCGATGTCCTCGTCGACGCCGTCGGCGCGGGCGAGGGGGTTGCGCGGTGCCCACATCCATCCGCCCGACCAGGCGGTGGCTCCGCCGCAGACGTCGGCCTTTTCGGCGACGATGACTTTCGCGCCGTGGTAGGCGGCGGTGACGGCGGCAGCGAGGCCACCGGCTCCGGCGCCGATGACGAGCAGATCGCACGAGAGGGTGTCGGTCATCGCCGGCCCTGCCCGGTCCACTTGTACGACCACAGTCCGGTCACGAGCGCCACGAGGGACGCGGCGGCGAGCAGGATGGCCACCGGGGTCCAGTTTCCGCTGTCGCCGAGCAGGGCGGTGGCGGTCAGGGGCACGAAGCCGCCCACGGCCCCGGCGACGGCGTAGCCGAAGCCTGCGCCGCTGTAGCGGATGCGGGCGTCGAACATGTCGGTGAACCAGGTCTGCTGCACCGAGGCGGAGATGTTGTGTCCGAGGTTGATCAGGATGAAGAACCCGAGAATCATCATCGGCATCGATCCGCTCTCGAGGGCGGAGAAGAACGGGACACCGGCCGCGGCCGCGCACAGCGGGCCGACGATGTAGAACCAGCGGGCACCGAACCGGTCTGCGAGCAGTCCCCACAGCGAGGTGGTCGGCACGGCGAGGACGAGGGCGACCATCGATGCGGTGAGCACGCTGCTCGGCGGGGTGTCGGTGTAGTTCTTGACGTAGACCAGCGAGAACGTGAAGCCGATGTAGAACGTGCTCTGGTCGACCAGGCGCATCCCGATGATCGCGAGGATCTGCTTGGGGCTGGTCCCCAGGGCCTCGAGCAGCGGTGCGGCCTGCTTCTTCTTACTCTCTTCGAGCTCGGCGAACACCTTCGACTCGGGGACGCCGCTGCGGATCCAGAGCCCGACGAGTGCGAAGAGGATGCTGACCAGGAACGGCAGACGCCAGCCCCAGGTGTCGAACTGCTCCTCGGTGGTGAGGTTGGTGACGATCGAGAACGCCAGGGTGCCCAGGAGCAGGCCGAGGAACGATCCGATCTGTACGCCGCTGGCGAGGAAGTTGCGCTTGTTCTTCGGCGCGTTCTCCACCGCCATCAGGGCCGCTCCGCCCCATTCGCCGCCGACGGCGATGCCTTGCACCGCGCGCAGGCTGACCAGCAGGATCGGGGCCGCGATGCCGATGGCGGCGTAGCTGGGCAGCAGACCGATGGCGGTGCTGGCCAGACCCATGATCAAGATGGTGATCACCAGCATCTTCCGGCGGCCGACCCGGTCACCGAAGTGGCCGAAGATCGCCCCACCGATCGGGCGGAAGACGAAACCGACCGCGAACGAGCCCAGCGAGGCGAGCACACCCACGGTCGGGTCCTCGGAGGGGAAGAACATCGGTCCGAACACCAGGGCGGCGGCGGTCCCGTACAGGAAGAAGTCGTACCAGTCGACGATCGCGCCGACGGTGCTGGCCATCGCCGCCCTGCGGGAGCCGGTCGGTGCCGGTGCGGGCGCCTCGCCGTCGACCGGACCGGTACGGCCGGAGGACGAATAAGGTTCCGAGGCTGGAACATTCGAAACAGTCATGGGTGGGGTTCTTTCTAAGGAGTGAAGCCCGAGCCGAAGGGGCGGTTGCGGCAGAGGGGGCGCAGTGCTTGAATGACTACGTAGTAAATTTGTGATTCACAGCATAAGTAGGGCGCAGCTGTCCGTCAACTCCCACCCTTGGAAACCGCGCAAAGGACTGTTCATGACACGACCCATCGGGCTGGCCCACCTGTCGGCTCTGCATCTGCCCCCTCCCGAGTTGGTCGAGGCCGCGGCCGACTGCGGCTTCACCTCCGTCGGGGCGCGGGTGCATCCCGCCACCACGTCGGAGACCCGGTACCCCATGGCCGCGGGCTCCCCGATGTCGGCGCAGACGCGGGCCCGCCTCGACAGCGCCGGTGTGAGCGTGTTCGATGTCGAGGTGTTCACCCTGGACGGGATGCGCGATCGCGGTGAGTGGATGCCGGTGCTCGAGGCCGGCGCCGCCCTCGGTGCCCGGGTACTCAACGTGATCGGCGGTGACGACGACCGCCATCGCCTGACCGATTCCCTGGCTGCGCTGGTGCGCGATGCCCACGAGTTCGGTATCACCGCCTCGATCGAGCCGATCTCGTATCAGAAGGTCGATAACTTCCGCTCCGCCGCCGCCGTGGCGGAACAGACCGGGTGCGGGATCATGCTCGACGTCCTGCACTTCGTTCGTGCCGGGGGCACCGTCGGCGACCTCGCGGCTGCTCCGCCGGGAGCGGTTCAGGTGATCCAGTTGTGCGACGGTCCCGCCGCGGTCCCGCACCTCGAGGCGCCGCCGCGGATGCCGCTCGGTCAGGACACCAACGGGTCCGACCGTCAGATCGAATCGCGCGCGAAACGTCAGGCGCCCGGGGACGGCGCGTTTCCCCTGATCGAGATCCTCGCGGCGCTGCCCGGCGTCCCGGTCAGCGTGGAAGTTCCCGACGTCACCTTCGTCGAATCACACGGCATCACAGAACATTTGCACAGACTCATGGCCGCAACACAACAGCTGATCACCACCGCCGACACCGAACGAACGGAAGCCCTTCGATGACCGCAGTCCACACCACGCCCTCTCTGCACGTCACCACCGCCGACCCCTCGACGTTCTATCCCGGCCGATTCGCCGGACGCGTCATCCTCGTCACCGGCGCTGCCGGTGGCCTCGGATCAGCGGCAGTGGACCGGCTCATCCACGAAGGCGCCTCGGTGGTGTGCACCGACGTCGTCGGCGACGAAGACGGAACGGACCGCGACATCGCGGCTCTCGACGTGACCGACCGTGCAGCCTGGGACCAGACCCTCACCCGCGTATTGGCCACCCATGGCCGCCTCGATGGCGCACTCTTCGCGCACGGCATCCAAGGACCGGAAACCACGATCACGGCCATGCCGTTCGAGGGCTGGTCGAAGACCATGAGTGTCAACCTGGACGGCTGCTTCCACGGCCTCGCCGCACTACTTCCCACGCTGACCGAGCAGGGTTACGGCCGGGTGGCCATCTTGTCCTCGATCTCGGCACGGGAAGGCAATCCCCTCCAGGCCGCCTACTCCGCATCGAAAGCGGCCGTGGTGTCCCTGGTCAAAACCGCCGCCAAGGAGGTCGCCACACACAACGTCACCGTCAACGCGATCGCACCCTCGATGATGCACACCCGGATGCTCGACGACCTCAGCCCCGAACGCAACGCCGCACTCCTGGCCCGGGTTCCCATGGGCCGAGTCGGCAGCACAGCAGAATTCTCCGCCCTGGCGACCTGGCTGCTCTCGACCGAAGCCAGCTACGTCACCGGACAGACACTGGACCTCAGCGGTGGCCGAAACACCGCCTAACCCTAACAGTGGGTGCCGCTTCCGGTCGGCCCCCGGCACCGCTCTCGGCCGGGCCGAACCGGAGGTACGGAGGACGTTGCCGGCGCATACTTCGACGGCGATCCGCGCGAGTGCCGCGGCCGGGAATCCCGGACCGCGGCGCACCCGCCTCCAATCTCCACGCCCGCAACACCAATCCCGGACCGAGGAGGGAAGGGGCTCTCCGATGAAACCCACGAGGAAGGCACGCCCACCAGCAACCGAGGTGTGCGCGAGGACGACCCGTCGAAGCCGTTCGACGCCGACCACACGGCGCCACGCCCAGGCCCCGGAGCCCGCGACAGCGTCATCCGAACCCGACCCACCATTGGGTATGATCCGCACGTGGTAACCAGTGTCGATCTCGCCGCCTACCTGGGACTGAGCCAGTCGACAGTCTCCCGTGTCATGCGAGGAGACCCCGCCGTCGCCGACCGGACGACCAAACGGGTACTCGCCGCAGCCCGCGAACTCGGTTACGTCCCCAACTCCGCGGCTCGCAGCCTGGTCACCCGACGGGCACGGGCGATCGGTGTCGTGGTCGCCGACCTGACCTCGCCGTTCTACCCGACGGTCGTCGACGCCATTCAGCACCGGCTCAGCGAACGCGGTTATCGCATGGCCCTCATACGCGACCCGGACGTCCCCGAGGGCGTCGACAGCGTGGACGTCCTCGACCCGGCGACCGTGGACGGGATGATCTTCGTATCCGCTCGCCGCAAATCCCGCACCGTGCGCCGAGTTCTCGAACGAAACACCCCAGTGGTGCTCCTGAGCCGCGACGATCCCACCCTGTCCCTCGAAGTGGTCCTCTCCGACGACGAAGGGGCCGGTGAGCTCGTGATCGACCACCTGGCCACACTCGGTCACCGCGACATCGCGATACTGTCGGTACCGCGCGACCGCACCAATGGTGCCGCCCGCGAAGACGGCGCCCGGCACGCACTCCAACGCCGCGGAATCGCCCTACCCGACCACTACATCCGCCGGGCAACCATGACTCACGAGCACGGCGTGGACATGGCGACATCACTGCTGTCGATGGATCATCCACCGTCAGCGATCTACTGCGTCACAGACGAATTGGCGTTCGCAGCATTGGACGCCGCCGCGCGCCTCGGCGTGTCCGTACCCACCGAACTGTCCGTGATCGGCTTCGACGACTCACCACAAGCACGATGGGCAATGATCAACCTCACCACCATCCACCAGCCCATCGAGGACATGGCCACCGAAGCGGTCCAGCTCCTCCTCGCACGACTCGACGACAACACACCGGAACAACCCGGCAAACGAGTCTTCCCGGTCAGCCTCCAGATCCGGGGCACCACCGGCCCAGCCCCGCTACGCTCCGCATCCACCGGCTAGATAGCCAGAAGCGGCGTAGCCGGATGTTAGGGAAACGCTTATAGTGCAGGTCACGGTCGACGGCTTGGTGTTTCAGGCTGCGGTTTGCGCTGTGGCGGTGAGGGTTGTCGACAGCGATGCGAGACGCCACAACACATATCGGGCCTGCGCATCCGGCGCCCCGATCGGCAACACATAATCGAACCGGCCGTGCCGCAAGAACGCGTCATCAGTCGCGCACCGACTTCGTCGCGCACACCAGCAACCGCCCCGCCCGCTCCCGGAAACCCACGATAGATTTCAGCAACTCGTTCACCACCCCCACCGAGTCCGACCCCTGCCGGCGCCGGACCGCGACCTCCTCCACCTCGTCGATGAAGACCACCACATGATCGAGCTCGGACATCGACCCGAACATCTCGCCGATTCCGGCCGCGAGTCCGTTCCCGTTCGACGCCAATCGCGACGGAAGCAACTCCACGAACGGCCACCCGAGCCGACTCGCGATCGCCCGCGCGAAGGTGGTCTTTCCCGTCTCCGGCGGCCGAACAGCACCACCGCCCGCGCCGCGACCGTGCCGGCACCAATGAACGCGGCAACCTCAAGCGGCACCCCGCTACCTGCTCTGCGGTTCACCGACTAGAGCTTTCGCCCGCTTGGGCCATGCTATGGGCGTTCATCCCTCCAAGCGCGTCGGCCGACGTCTCGGCGTTGTGTGCATGAGCGAAGTGATGGAGTCCGAATACCGAGTCCATCCCGGCACGCATCCCTTGGAGATCCTCGGCCTGGTTGACCGCCTTCTTGGCCAGCGCGAGACCAAACGACGGCATTGCGCTGACTCGACCTGCGATCTCGAAGGTGGCCTCGCGCAGGTTTTCACGGGGCACAACGTGATTGACCATGCCCAGCCCTTTCGCGCGCTGCGCGTCGATCCTGTCGCCGGTGAACAGGAATTCCTTGGCTGCCCTGGGGTTCATTACCCAGGGGTGCGCGAAGTACTCGACACCCGGAATGCCCATCCGCACAACGGGGTCGGAGAAGAAGGCGTCGTCGGAGGCGACGATGAAGTCGCACGCCCAGGCGAGCATCAGTCCTCCCGCGATGCAGGCGCCGTGGATCATCGCGATCATTGGCTTCGGGAGCTCGCGCCAGCGTCGGCACATGCCGAGGTAGACCTCGGACTCCCTCGCGAATCGCTGGTCACCGCCGATTTTGTCGGTGTGGTCCCACCACATCACGGCCCTGCGGTCGAAGGTCTGGTCGGAGTCCCGTCCGGGGGTGCCGATGTCGTGGCCTGCGCAGAAGTGCGGTCCGTTTCCGCCGAGCACGATGACCTTGACGGCAGGGTCGTCAACGGCTCGCGCGAATGCGTCGTCGAGCGCGTAGGTCATCCGCGAGTTCTGCGCGTTGCGGTAGTGGGGCCGGTTCAACATGACCGTGGCCACTGTGCCTTCGCGGTGGTAGGTCACCGCTTCGTCGTCGTCACTCATGAAGGGCTCCAGTCTGTTTCGTCCAGTCTCAGGAGAGTCGTTCGAGGATCATGGCCATCCCCTGGCCGCCGCCGACGCACATGCTGAGCATCCCGACCTGTTTGTCGTCCCACTGCAGGGCGTTGAGGAGAGTGCCGGTCATTCGGGCACCGGTCATCCCGAAGGGGTGACCCAGCGCGATGGCGCCTCCGTGCACGTTTACCCGATCGATGTCCGCGCCCAGGTCGTCGATGGTGGGCAGCACCTGCGCGGCGAAGGCCTCGTTGAGCTCGACCAGGTCGATGTCATCGATGGACATGCCGGCGCGCTGCAGGGCCTGACGGCAGGCGTCGACGGGCCCGAGGCCCATGATTTCGGGGGACAGGGCGCTGAGTCCGGTGGATACGATGCGGGCGAGGGGGGCGAGGCCCAGCTGGGCTGCCTTCGTGTCGGACATGATCACGAGTGCGGCGGCTCCGTCGTTGAGCGCGCAGCAGTTGCCTGCGGTGACAGTCCCGGATGCGTGGAACACCGGTTTCAGCGAGCTCAGTGCTTCGAGTGTCACGCCTGCCCGGGGGCCGTCGTCGGTGGAGACGACGGTGCCATCGGGACGGGTCACCGGGGTGATCTCGCGCTCCCAGAATCCTTTCACGATCGCTTCTTCGGCCAGGTTCTGGCTGCGCAGGGCGAACTGGTCCTGCTCGGCTCGGGTGACCCCACGTAGCTGGGCCACGTTTTCGGCGGTCTCGCCCATCGCCACGTAGGCGTTCGGCAGGGCACCGTCCTCGCGGGGGTCGCGCCACGGCTGGTCACGTGCCTGTTCGTTCCGTGCGGCCGCGGCGGCGAAGATGTCGTTCTTGGTGTTCGGCATGCCGTCCGCCTTGCCGTTGACGTATCTGCTGACGGTCTCGACGCCTGCTGAGAGGAAGACGTCGCCCTCACCTGCCTTGATGGCGTGGAAGGCCATGCGGCTGGTCTGCAGGCTGGAGGAGCAGTAGCGGTTGACTGTGGTTCCGGGGAGGAAGTCCATCCCGGTGAGGACGGCGACGGTCCGTGCAATGTTGTAGCCCTGTTCCCCGGCCGGCTGCGCACACCCGATCATGAGGTCGTCGATGTCGGTGCGGTTCAGCTCGGGGACTTTGGCCAATGCCTCGTTCACGATGAGAGCGGCGAGGTCGTCGGGGCGTATGTCCCGCAGGGCTCCCTTGTTGGCGCGGCCGATCGGTGAGCGTGCCGTGGCGACGATGACGGCTTCGGGCATGGTGACTCCTTGGTGTGTGGTCGGTGGGCTGGGGTGTCATGGGATGAGGACGCGGACGGTCTCGGCGATGCACGCCGGCTTGGCCTGTCCTTCGATTTCGATGGTGTAGCGCACCACCGCCTGCACGCCCGCGTTGACGTCCTCGACGGAGGCCAGGGTCGCGGCGGCACGGATGCGGGCGCCGACGGTGACCGGGTGCGGGAAGCGGACTTTGTTGGTGCCGTAGTTGATTGCCATCCGGGCGCCGTCGACCCTAAAGATGCGGCCGCCCAGGACAGGGATGAGTGAGAGGGTCAGGTACCCGTGTGCGATCGGGTCACGGTAGGGCCCTTGCGCGGCTTTGACCGGATCGACATGGATCCACTGCCAATCCTCGGTGACGTCGGCGAAGGCGTCGATCCGCTCCTGGGTGATCTGCATCCAGTCACCGACACCGAGCAGCTGGCCCTGCGCCGCACGGAAGTCCTCGATCGAGTCGAAAACGCGGGTCGCGGTAGTCTCCGATGTCATGCCCGCGGCGTCCCGTCCATCTTGCTGTTGGTACGGGCTCGCGCCACCAGGGCCGGGAGCACGTCACCGAGCTCGGACGCTTCCCACCTGCCCTGTTTCACCGCAGTGGGTCCCTTGATCCAGGTCTCCGCGACGCTGATCTCGCCGCCCTTGACCGTGAGCACACGGCCGGTGACGCCCTCGCTCTGCGCGCTGGCCAGCCAGGCGACGACGGGTGAGATGTTCGCCGGGGAGCCGACGTCGAACCCCGCCCGCTCGCTGTCCTCGCGAACCTTGGTCACGTAGCTGTCCAGGCCGGCGGTCATCCCGGTCAATGCGGTGGGCGCCACCGCATTGACCCCGACCCCGAGTCGGGCGAGCTCGTCGGCGGCGATGACAGTGAAGGCCGCGATGCCGGCCTTCGCGGCACCGTAGTTGGTCTGCCCCACGTTGCCGAACAGCCCGGAGGGCGAGGACGTGTTCACCACCCGCGGATGCGGGAACGGGTTCCCGGCCTTGTCTTGTTCCCGCCAGTACGCCGCGGCGTGGCGGGTGACGCAGAAGGTGCCGCGCAGATGGACCTTCATGACGGCGTCCCACTGGTCGACCGTCATGGTCACGAGCATCTTGTCCCTGAGGATGCCGGCATTGTTGACGACGGCGTGCAGCTGCCCGAACTCGTCGATCGCTCCGCGGACCAACTGCTCGGCCGTTTCCCACTCGGAGACGTCGCCCTGGTGTCCGATGGCCTGGCCCCCGAGCTCTTCGATCTCTTTCACGACGACATCGGTCGGGGCTACGTCGTTGACGACCACTGTGGCGCCTTGCCGGGCGAGCTCGAGGGCATGTTCTCGGCCGATCCCGGAGGCTGCTCCGGTGACGAGGACGACCCGGCCCTGGCACACGGGGGCGGTCACCGATCGGCCTCGCTCGCCGTTTCATACTCTGCCAGCATGCGTTTCACCATGGTCTTGTTGTGTTTTCCGAATTCCGTCTTGGGTAGGTCGTCCACGATGACGACCTGTTCCGGGTACGACTGGCGCGGTACGTCACGTTCGGCAAGGAGTGCGGTGAGACCGGCGAGACCGGGCTCCGCGCCGGGGCGCGGCACGATCACTGCCACCGCTTGCTCGCCCAGTCGCGGGTGGGGCATGCCCACGACGGTGACGTCGTTGACGTCGGCGTGCTGGACGAGAATGCGTTCGAGTTCGAGCGGATCGATGTTGATGCCGCCCCGCCTGATGACGTCCTTGAGGCGGCCGACGTACCGGACGAAACCGTTGTCGTCGATGGACATGAGGTCGCCGGTGTGCAGGAATCCCTCAGGGGTGACGGCCTCGGCGGTCAGATCGGGTCTGTCGAGGTAGCCGAGCATGAGCGATGGTCCTCGAACGAGGTACTCCCCCGTCTCGCCGTCACCGTCGATGAAGCATTCGGTGCCGTCGAAGGGGAGGCCGTCTCGGGCCATGCGCACTTCATCGGGGGCATTGGCCGGCATCAGCGCGTGGCCCATACATTCGGTGAGCCCGTACATGCGGCGGATTCGTATGCCGAAGCGCTCCTCCGCCGCGATGTAGCGCTCGTCCGATCCTGACCCGGCGCTGAGGCCGCGCACAGAGGACCACATCGATGTGCACTCGTCCCCGAGTTGTAGCAGGTCGTAGATGTGCGTGCCGGACAGCAGGCACCAGGTCACGCCGTGTCGGTGCACGTCGGTACTGACCTGTTCGGCGTCCCATCGGGCGATCGGGAGCACGGCGGCTCCGGCGATGATCGGCGCGTACAGGGTGAAGACGGTCCCGCTGGCGTGGCCGAACGGTCCGGCGGACAGGATCCGGTCCTGCGGTGACATCTCGGACCTGTGGGAGTAGTGGGTTGCTGCGTAGACGACCGCGTTTTCGGCGTGCATGACCACTTTGGAGGGGCCGGTGGTGCCGCCGGTGGACAGCAGCAGGAATGGCGCACCGGTGTCGGTCTGGTTCACGTCGGCGGGTTCGAAATCGTCACTGACTGCACTCAAGCGGGGGAGATCGGCGGCCCAACTCGGTGCGTATTGCCCGTCGGTCAGTACCACCTCGCGTAGGCTCGTGCCGTTGTCCTTCAGGTCGTTCAGTGTTTCCTTCCAGTCGCCGTTCGCCAGGACTCGCCCCGAGATCACCAGGACCGCAGCGTGGGTCGCGTGGATCAGGCCGAGCACCTGTGCTCGCGAGACTCGGCTCGGCAATGGCGCGAGTTGTGCGCCGACGCTCGAGGTCGCGGCGACGACGGCCGTCGCCTCCCAGCCGCTGACCAGTGGTGCTACGACGGTCTGGCCGGGCCCGACACCGCGGTCGCGCAGGAAGCTGGCGAAGCGGCGCGCGTGGTCTGCTACCTCGGCGTAGGTCTTGGGATCGTCTCCGAGGTAGAGCGGCGCGTCCGGTGCCTGCCGGGCCTTGTCGGCGAGGATCTGCATCAGGTTGGAGTCCTGCCACAGTCCTGAACTCCGGTAGCGCTCTTGGAGTTCGGGTGACAGAAGCGGGTGTGTGCTAGGAGTCATGACCACCATCTACTAGAACGGACGTTCCCGTGATGTACGAGGCAGCGTCGCTGACGAGGAACCGGACCACGCGGGCGACCTCCTGCGCCTCTGCCCATCGCCCGAGTGGTATTTCGCGCAGGGACTGCTCGCGGAACTCGGGTTGCTGCTGCGACTTCGTCAGGTCGGTCTCCACCAGATGCGGAGCGACCAGATTCGCGCGGGCTCCCGAGGGTGCCAACTCTCGCGCGAGGGTCTTGGTGAGGCCGACGAGTGCATGTTTGCTCGACACATATGCCGCCAGTTTCGGCCTGCCGTGGAAGGAGGCGCTCGATCCGACCGTGACAATGCTCCGACCGGGGACCTGCGGTGTGTGCTGCCACGTACGCACAACGGCTTGCGACGCGAGGAAGACGCTGGTCAAGTTGAGATCGACTGTCTTGCGCCATCCTTGGGCGCGGATGTCGGCAACAGGCACCTTGAACGATGCGCCTCCGACGTTGTTAATCAGAGTGTCGATGCGCCCGAACCTGTTGATCGCCTGCCGGACGATCGCATCCACGGACTCTTCGTCCGTGACGTCGCCCACCGCGCAGTCGACGGCTCTACCATGGGGGCCGATAGCGTCTCGGACCATCTCGAGGGCCTCCTGTCGGCGAGCCGCGAGAACGATGCCCTCGGCCCCCGCCTCGGCGACCTCCGCAGCGATAGCCTGTCCGATCCCGCCGCTGGCGCCGGTGATCAGAACTATCTTGCCGTCGAGCCGGAATGGTCGATCCGATACGCTCACGCCGTCAGGGCAGCTGCTTGCAGTCGCTGTAGCCATCGAACCACCTCCTCTTCATGATCCACGAACGGCATGTGTGCCGCCGATCCGAGCGGAATGAGCGCACCGCCGGTGCGCTCGGTGAGCTCCACGTGGTCGCGGAGTGAGACGGACCGGTCGAAGCCGCCGCGAAGGACGAGTGTCAGCGGTTGTGGACCGGATGTGATCCGGGGTTGATGGTCACGGATGGCCCGAAGATGCCGCGCCATGGTGCCCTCCTCTCTGGTCTCGAAATCAGCGATGACAGCGTCGCATTGCTCGGATGGTGCCCCCGGGCTGACGCAGCGGCGTGCCGACTCGGCGAAGACCGGACGGCCTCCCGTGTCCACCCGTTGGATGAGCTCATCGGAGACCGGAAAGTCCCACCCGGCGGCAAGCATCATCAGACCGGCCACGGGCACACGCTGGGCGATCTCGAGAGCCACGAGGGCGCCGAGGGAGTTTCCGACCAGGATGCGTGGGACGGGCATGAGCAGTATGGACGTCTCGAGAGCATCCGCGATCTCGGTGACGCTCTCGAGAGCGGGTAGTGCGCTCACGGTGCCGCCGAACCGCTCGGCTATTGGTTGCCACAGGGTTGAGCCGCCGCCGGCACCGGGAAAGAATGCCCAGGATGCGGTGCGCTGGTCCTCTGTTGCGGTGCGGTCCCGGCTGGGCTCGGTGACCTCGTTGATCGTCATGCCAGCAGCTCCAGCCCTACGTCGATGAGTCCGGGAATGGTGCGCGTCAACCCCTCGTACACCGGGTCGATGCGCTTTCCCCGCCTGTGCAGGCTCAGGTTGTGGCCGAGGATCGCTGCGTATTTGTGGCAGGTCGCGGCGAGGACATAGTCGAAGTGGGGCTCATCCGCCATCGCGACCATGTCGGCCAGAGGAATTGCGAACGGTGCACCACTGTACTTCTCCCCGAACCGTTTCCGGATCGCGAGCAGGCACAAACTTGCCTTGTCCGACGCTGTGACACCCAGGTGGGCGATCTCCCAGTCGAGGACGGCGACCGCCGTACCTCCACGGAACACCAGATTGCCTGGGTGATAGTCACCGTGGACGAGCCGGACCCGGCCGGCCGGTGGTGTTCGGCCGAGGAGCTTCGCCTCCAAAGCCGGAGCCCGGGAGACCAGTTCGGCGGGTGCACGCTCGCGGAGCGTCGCCCACCTGTGAATTTCGGCCGTCGGCTCCGTGACCGCTTCGTCGCCGATGCCGGTGGCAGCGGGAGTCACGGCGCCGATCAGATCGATTGTCTCGAAGGCCGCACGGATGACCGCGCGTGGTGTCATCGTCTCGAGTGCCGGCGCCACGGCGTCCCCGTCGACCTTTGCCATGAGCACGAACGGCCGCGCATCGATGACCGGGTCGGCGGAGAACGCGAGCACCTCCGGCACCGGCACCGGGGTCGATGCCAGTGCGTCCATGATTCGTGCCTGTCTCGCCACATCGGCCGGCCCCAGCGGCCGCGCCCCTGGTGGGGGCAACCGCAGGACCGCCTCGGTACGCCTACCTTCCAGGGTGGCTTGCACCCAGTAAGTGAAGCCGGAGTGGCTCTCGGGGATCGGGCGCAGGGTCACGTCGCGGGCCCGCGGCCATACATTTTGCAGTGCCTCCGCGAGGGCGCCGAGGTCAGCTGGCTTTGACGCCGTGTCAGTGGTCATGACCGCTCCGTGCCAACACGTCGGCGACAAAGTCCGCCGCGGCTGCGCGGCGGGTCGGAATGTGATCGGTGGGCCACATGCCTTCCGGTGCCCGATAATTTTTGAGGATCTGCCGGGCGACGGCGGACTTGTGGACCTCGTCGGCACCGTCCACGAAGCGGGCCGCCCGGGCGCGCCGGTACATGTGTTCCAAGGGCAGGTCGCCGGAGAAGCCGAGCGCGCCGTTGACCTGCATCGCGCGGTCGAGCACCCGATTGAGCACCTCGGCCCCGAAGTACTTGATCACCGCGATGTCAATTTTCGCCGCCTTCACACCCTGCGTGTCGATGACCCAGGCGGCCTTCAAGGTCAGCAGCCGTGCGGCGTCCATCTCTGCTTTGCTCTCGGCAATCCAGGACTGGATCAGGTCCGAGTCGGCCAGCGGTCGACCGCGCACCGTTCGTTGCACCGCCCGCTCGCACATGATGTCGAAGGCCCGCCCGGCCTGCCCCAGCCAGCGCATGCAGTGGTGGATCCGACCCGGACCCAGGCGCATCTGCGCGATCTTGAAACCGTCGCCCACGCCGCCGAGGATGTTCGCCGAGTCGACGCGGCAGTTGTCGTAGCGCACCTCCGGATGACCGAACCCCAGGCGTTCGGGGCCGATCATGGTGGGCACGTTGCGAACCACCTCCAGGCCTGGCGCGTCCTTGGGCACGATGAACATCGACGCCCGACGGTGGGCAGCCTCGTTCTGGTCGGTGACGGCCATTACGATGAGGAAGTCGGCGGCCATCGCGTTGGAGCTGAACCATTTGTGCCCGTTGATCACCCAATCGTCCCCATCGCGCACGGCGGTGGTACTCATCTGGGTCGGGTCCGACCCGGCATTGGCCGGTTCGGTCATCGAAAACGCCGACCAGATGCGACCGTCGAGCAGTGGGTAGAGCCACCGGTCCTTCTGCTCGGAGGTCCCGACGAGAGCCAGAATCTCGGCATTGCCGGAATCCGGAGCCTGGCAGCCGAAAACATAAGGGCCCCAAAACGACGAACCGATTATCTCGTTGAGCTGGGCGAGTTTCACCTGCCCGAGCCCCTGACCGCCGAGCTCGGGGGGAAGGTGCGCCGCCCACAGACGGCGCGCCTTCACCTCCTGCTGCAGAACCCGAAGGACGACCTCGAAGTCCTTGTCCTCAACGTCGAGCACCTCGAGCGGCCACACCTGGGTTTGCATAAATTCTCGAACCCAACTCAGCTCGCGCTCGAATTCCGGATCTTCATCGAACATCGTGGACCTCAATTCTCGATCTCCTCGGCTACTACAGAAAAGCGGTCAGTTACCTTCCCAGGTGGGCTTGCGCTTCTGGACGAACGCGGTGGCGCCCTCGTAGGCGTCCTTCGTCTGGTGGTTGCTCATCACCATGAAGTGCTCGAGCAGCGCGATGGTCTCCTTGTCCGCTTCCAGACCGCGACCGACCGCGAGCTTGCACCACTCCAGCGCCAGCGGGCTCTTGTTGATCAGCGGCGCCACGAAGTCGTCGATGGCCTGCTCGAGCTGCTCGGCCGGAACCGAGAGGTTCACCAGACCCCACTCCGCAGCCTCCTTGCCGCTCAGGAGCTTTCCGCTCCAGAACAGTTCCTTGGTCTTGCGCATGCCGATGGTCCGAGGAACCGACCAGTACGGGCCCGCACCGCCGAGCAGACCGCGGTTGAGGTGGTAGTCGCCGATCTGTGCGTCATCGGTGGCAATGGCCAGGTCGCACCACATCATCATCTCGAAGCCGCCGGCGACGGCGAATCCGTGGACGATGGCGATGGTCGGCTTGGTGATGTGCCAGTCGTTGCTGAGCGCGAGAAGCCCTGAGGAGCGCACGATCCGCCAGCTCTCGGCCTGCGAGCCCAGCGCCTCGCCCGACAATTCCTTGAGATCGCGTCCGGCGCAGAATGCGCGGCCGCGGCCGCGGATCAGGATCGCGCGGACCTCTTCGTCTGCGTCGGCCAACTTGAGCGCCTCCTCGCGCTCCCGGGCAAGGACGTTGTTGATGGCGTTCAGCGACTCCGGGCGGTTCAGCCAGATGGTCGCCACCTTGCCGTCGGTCGACTTCTCGTACTCGAGGGTTTCGAACTGCACGGTAGTGCCCTTCTCTGTGGCTTCGATGGTCATGTCATCCCTTTCTGATAAATTATCCGATATCTAAAATCTAATGGACGCTCTGCATCCTGGCAAGACCCCTCAGGGGAGGAAGAGAGTGACCAACGACTCACTTCCGTGAGCGAGGCCCCCGAGCGCCGCCTGGTGCGACGTCGCCGTGCCCCAACGGCTTTCGAGTTCGTGACCGTAGAGCAGCCAGCGGTGGAGCGGATGCTCCCGCGTGAACCCGATGCCACCGTGGATCTGTAGCGCGTGATCGTTGGCGAGCGCACCGGCCTGACTTGCGACCACCTTGGCCGCGCTGGCGCGGAGGGTGCTCGTCGGATCAGCGTCGGCCAGCGCCCGTGCGGCCCCCCACGCAGTTGCGCGTGCCGACTCGATACCAGCCGCGAGGTCGGCCACCATGTGCTTGACGGCCTGGAAGCTGCCGATCGGCACACCGAATTGTTCACGTGCGCACGCCTGCTCGACGCTCAACTCCAGCAGTCGCCGGGCGGCACCGTTCAGAAGCGTCGCTGTCACCCAGGCCCCTCGCGAGCGAAGCTCCGCTATCGAGGCCTCGGGATCGTTCAGAGCAGTGCGGGCCGACATCGCGGCCGCCGCTTCACCGTCCGCGCCGACATCGACCACGTGCACGCGACCTTCGTGCTCGACGAGCGCCAGACCCCCGCCCCGGCGGCTGCCCAACCCGTCACTGGGGCACACAGTGGTGCCGAGGCATTCACCGCGACCGAGTGCCGGCAGCCATCGTTCGCGCTGTTCCGTCGATCCGTAACGCGCCACCATGGGCGCGACGACGCCGAGCGTCTCCGCGATGGGAATCGGCACGTCGGCGTAACCGGCCTCTTCGATGATCAGCACGATGTCCGATTCCGACAGGCCGCCGCCGCCGAACTCCTCCGGTATTGCCAGAAGCGGGAGCCCGAGCCCGGCCAGTTCGACCCGCATTCGGGCCATCTCCCCCTCGTCGGGCGGCGCGGCCGAGCTTGCCGACGCCGCGAACACCTTCGCTGCAAGCGCCGCAAACTCGAGCTGCTCGTTGCTGAACGCAACCATCATGCCGGTCACCTCGGAAGTCCCAACACGCGCTCGGCGATGATATTTCGTTGAATCTGATTGGTCCCCGCAAAGATTCGCGCCGCTCGGGAATACCAATACTCCGACATCCACTCTTCCGCCTTGCTGGTCGCCGTTCCGTTTCGGAGAAGCCCCGCTCCGCGCAGGACCCGCTCCCCCAGCTGGAAGAGCTGCACCTGGAGCTCCGACCAGATGAGCTTGTTGTACGCGGAGGTCGTCGCCTCGGGGCCTGACATGGCCTCCGCTGCGACCCGGGTTGCGTAGTCCCGATACGTGAGGACCTTGGCGAGCACTTCGCCGAACTCGAGTTCGACGGCGGGATCGAGTCGCACACCGGACGAGGCAATGATCTGGCGGAGGTCCTCTAGACGAGTGAGGTACTGGACGTAAGAGCGCCTGCCCACCCCGCGCTCGAAACCGAGGGCCGTCATGGCGACCTTCCAGCCATTGCCGATTCCGCCGACGACGTTGTCGAGCGGGACTTTCACCTCGTCGAAGTAGATCTCGGCGAAGTCGGCCTGCCCGTTCAGCTGCACGATCGGGCGCACGGTGACGCCCGGCGAACGCAGATCGATCATGAGCCAGGTGATCCCGTGGTGCTTGACTTTCTCCGTACTGGTGCGAACCAAGGCAAAGATCCAGTCGGAATAATGTGCTCCAGTGGTCCAGATCTTCTGCCCGGTGACCACCAGTTCGTCGCCGCGTGGCACCGCCCGGGTGCGCAGGGAGGCGAGATCGCTCCCCGCGTCCGGCTCGCTGAAGCCTTGACACCACACCTCGTCCGCCCGCAGCATCGCCGGCAGCCAGCGTCGTTGCTGCTCCGGTGTGCCGAAGGCCATCAGGGTCGGCCCAGCGAGCATCAGGGCCTGGATGTTGATGCGGACCGGACCGCCGGCCCGCTCGTATTCCTCCTGGAAGACCAGGCGCTGCATTTCGTTCGCGCCGCGGCCGCCGTGCTCCGCGGGCCAGTGAACAGCGCCGTAGCGGGCTCCGGCGAGCTCACGCTCCCACGTCCGGTATTGGGCAGATGCAGCGTGGTTGTCGAGGGCGGGAAGGTCCTGGGGTACGTGGTCCGCAAACCAGGAGCGGAGTTCCGCGCGCCAGTCGTCAAGGTCTTGATCGGGTGAAAGTTGCTGCGCCATAACTTTATCCGCCATCCATGCAGATTGTTGATTTTTTATCATCTCAGTGCTTCCAGTGCACCAATGCGCCTTCAGATGACCCCGGCTTAGTGCGCTTGGCTGGGGACTGCGTCGGGATCGATCTTGACGTCGATGAGCACCGGCCGGTCGCGGTGCTCGAGCGCGGTCAGTGCTTCGGCGAGCTGGTTTGTGTTCCGCACGGTAAAGCCGTGGCCGCCGAGCGCTGTCGCTACCGGGCCCAGATCGGGCCAGGTGAAGGTGGAGATCGTGGGGTCCATATTCTTGTTGCGCAACTGGACATGCTCTGCGCCGTACGCCCCGTCATTGAGAACCACCACGACGAGGTCCAGCCCGTGCCGGACCGCCGAACTGAACTCCACCAGACCCCCGAGCATGAAGCCCCCGTCTCCCGTGACCAGGAGCACCGGCCGGCCGGGCGCGCCGAGGGCCGCCCCGACGGCGTTTCCCATGCCGAGCCCGATCGACCCGAAGTTGACCGTGTGGACGTATGCGCGGGGATCGCGCACATGTAGACGCCTGAAGGCGTGGTGAATGAACCGCCCGCCGTCGAGGACGAGCGTGCGGTCCTGGGGAAACGCCGACTCCAATCGCGTGAGCGCCACCCGGATGTCCACAGTGTCCTCTGTACTGCGATCGTTGAAATTGTCGTCGGCCCGCGTGGCCAACCGGTCGGCGATCTTCGGCGACGCGAAACCGGTCGGCTTCACCGCCGCCTCGTCGAGCCAGGAGACCAGGCCCTCCGCCACCGCCACGACGTCGCCGACAACCCCGACGTGAACGTTCGAGTGCTGCGCCAACGCGGCACGGTCGGTGTCGACGTGCACCACCTTCTTGTTCTGCAGCGTCGAGCCTTCGGCCGTCGTCCACTTGTTCAGCGAGGCACCGAACGCGATGACGACATCGCTCTGGGTGATGATGTCCAACGCTGTTTCGTCGGACAGGGTCCCGAAAACCCCAAGGTTGTACGGCTCGCCACGAAAGAGGTCACGCGCACGCAGCGTCGTGGCGACCGGGGCACCGATCCGGCTCGCCAGACGGAGCAGCGCCGCACGAGCCTCCGGGGTTGCGGCTCCCTGGCCCGCCAGAACGATGGGGCGTTTGGCGGAGGCCACGACCCCGACAGCCCCATCCATCATCGCCGGGTCCGGCATCACCGCCTGCGGGGCAAGCCACTTCCGGGATGCCGTCGAGTACGGCACCTCGTCCCACTGAAATTCGACCGGGACGTTGAGCACCACGGGGCGGCGCTCGAGGACCGCACGACGAATCGCTGTGGCGAGATCGTCGGCCATTGTGTGCGGAGCCCGGACCTGCTCGAAACCCGCCCCGGTAGGAACCACGATGTCACGCTGGGAGATGTTCTGGAAGTTCTCCCGATCCGTCACGGCGGTGTCACCGGCAACCAGCAGCATCGGCGTCCGATCCTTCACACTTTCCACCAGCGCGGTGACGGTGTTGGTCAGGGCGGGCCCATGGGTAACCGTGGCGACCCCCAATTGACCCGATGTCCGTGCGTAGCCGTTCGCCGCCAGGACGGCTCCTGCTTCGTTGGACATCGAGACGAAGGTGCCCCCGTCGAGGCGTTGGAAGGCCTCCATGATGTAGAGGTTGGCATCGCCCAGCACCCCGAACACGGTCGTGATCCCGTGATCGGACAGCGCTCGCGCAGTTGCTTCGTGGAACAGCATGGTTTTCGTTTCTCCGTTCGGCCGCCGGCCCGACGTGTAAGTCGGGGTTGTCACATCTTGTTCAGGGTCTCGGAGCCCCCGAGAAGCACCGCCACACTCACCCCGACGGCCGTCACCGCCGTCATCACCAAGGCGACAGCCGCGACCATGGGGTAACTGCCGTTGTTCCAGTAGTCGAACAGCAGGGTGCCCATCACCCGAGTTGTCGGCGATCGCACGAGGAGCGAGGCCGTGAACTCATGCGTCAGAAGCACGAACAACAGCGCAGCGGAGCCGGACAGGCTCGATCGCATGAGCGGGAGCACGACGGTCGCGTAGGTCCGGATCAGGCCGGCCCCGCTCACCCGGGCGGCCTCGATGTAGCTCGTGCCCAGCGCGAGGAGCGTGGAGAGCTGCATTCGTGTAGCGAACGGAATCATCAGGGTGACATACGCGAGGATCATCACCCAGGGCGTCCCGTACAGGACCAACGGAGGCGAGGTGTACGTGATCAGGAAGCCCGCACCGAAGATGACCGCAGGAATCCCCAACGGCATCGACACCAGGAAATCCAGGACCACGCGCAGGATCCGATAACGCTGTCCGCGAACCAAGACACAGGCGGTGACGAACCCGAGCGGCAGCGTAATAGCCACGGCAGTCAAGGAATACGCCACGCTGTTCACGATCGCCGAGGTCGCCTCCGGCCGAGCCAGAAGAGCGGAGAAGTTGTCGAACGAGAGCCGATCGAAGGAGATTTTCCCCGTCCAGTACGGCGACAACGCAACGAACGTCAAAGCGCAGATCGGCAGTACGCTCGAAATGGCGGCGTAGACCACGATGACGGCTACCGCGAACCCCGACGACTCGCCTTCGGTGCGAAACGACTTTCCGGTGTGCGTGACGTACCGCGACCCACCGCCAAGCAATCGCTTCTGCGTGATGACGACGATCATGCCCGCGATGAGCAGCGGCGACCCCAACGCCGCGGCCGCGCTGTAATCCACAGGGGTCTGCGAGACCTGCATGTACATCTGCGTGGTGAGGACCTTCACCCCGCCAGTTCCCCCGAGCAGGAGAGGCGCTGTGAACTGGCCGAGGCCCAGGAGCAGGACCACGCCGGCCGCATAGATCAGCGACGGACGAAGGAGCGGCAATGTGACCGTGAAGAACACCTTGAGTGGTCCTGATCCACTGACCCGCGCCGCCTCTTGAAGCTCGCCACCGATGTTCTGCAACCCTGACGTCACGAACACATAGACGAAGGCACTCAGTGAGATGCCGGTAATCAGCACGATCCATTCGATGGAGTACACGTTGAATGGACCCTCGGTAGTGTTCGACCAGAACGGCAACTGACGCAGCGCCGCGTTCAGGTAACCGGGGCGCGGCGACGCCAGGAGCGCCCACCCGACGACGGCAGCAACCGAGGGCAGGATCAGCGGCAGAATGGGGAAGATCTTCAGGAACCGCAGGCGCCGCGGCAGCCGGCTCGCGGCCCAGGCCAGTAACGTTCCGAACACCAACGCTATGACAACCGAGCCGACGGCGAGTCCGATCGTGTTGAGGATGATCCCGCCGATACCCCTGATCGAGAACGCCTCTCGGTATCCCTCCGCGCCGTCGCTGAAGGCCTTGGCCTGGAGGTTCACCATCGGGGCCACCACGAGGTACCCGATCACGGCTACCAGTGCGCCGATTCCGAGACGCGCCCCGGTCGAACCGAACCGGAACGGGCGTTTGGATTTCGTCTGCGGGTCCATCGCCGGTGAGGGTTCCCGCCGGGTCGGGGTCTCGAGACCGGCGACAGCGGACCGACTGGTCACGCGATCACCTCGACTCGGGCCGGCTCCGTTGCGCGCCGAAAGGATTCGGCTGCGTCGTAGTAGCGTGCGGCAGTCGTGTCGAAGACGAACACCACGTGGTCGCCGCGGCTGATTGTCTTGTGGAAATCCTCGGATCGCCGGATTTCAACCTGGACATGGAAGCGGTGCTCGGCGTCGACATCGACAGTGACATCGAGGTGCTTGCCGCCGAACTCGACGTCCGCGACCACGGCGGGAATTCCCGCCTCGTGCGGGGCGAGTGTGGCAGAACCCGCGGCCGCCAGGCGAGCATCATCCGGGCGTACTCGCACGATCACGTCACTCGTGGCCTCAGATGGCTGCAGCATGGCTCCCATGACGTCGGATGTGCCGACCTTCCAGGCCCCATCTGTGAAATAGGCAGGGATCCGGTTCGACATGCCGATGAAGGCCGCGACGTACTCGGTGGCCGGATCCATGAACACCTGTCGAGGGGAGGCCAATTGTTCGATCCTTCCGGCGCGCATGATCGCCATCCGGGTGCCGAGCGCCAGGGCTTCGCTTTGGTCGTGGGTGACGAACACCGCCGTGAATGGCTTGCGTTGGTGCAGCTCATGCAGCTCGGCACGGACCTGGTCACGCAACCGGGCGTCGAGGTTGCTCAACGGTTCGTCGAAGAGCACCAGGTCGGGTTGTGCGACCAGGCCCCGCGCGAGCGCAACACGCTGCTGCTGGCCGCCGCTGAGTTGGGCGGGAAACCGATCCAGTAGATTCTGGCAATCGACGAGTGCGGCGGTCTTTTCCACTTGTCCTGCAGCAAGCTCAGCCTTCATCTTTCTGGCTTTGAGGGGATAGGCGATGTTCTTGCCTACGGTCATGTGCGGCCACAATGCGTAGGACTGGAACACCATTCCGATGTACCGCTTGTTGGGAGGCAGGTTGATTCTCCGCTCCTGGTCGTACACGACCGAGTCACCGAGACGGATCGTGCCGGCACTGGGTGTCTCCAGACCGGCGAGGCACCGGAGCGTCGTGGTCTTCCCACAACCACTTGGGCCCAGGAGGACGAGAAACTCACCGTCCTCGATGTCGAGATCCAGGTCCGCGACTGCGACCGTGGGGGGATTCCCGTCGAAACGGCGGGTCAGTCCGGAGACGGACACGTGTGACATGCTTTTCCTCTCGTGGCGATGAGCCCGATGCTGCTCGAGAGCGGTGGGTATCGGCTGCCGGACAGACTCGGCGTCCCACCGCGCGGGGTGGTTATTGGAATGTCTCGTTGAACTTGTCGACGAAGGCCTTGAACTGCTCTGGGCCGGCCGTCATCACTCCCCCCGTCGTCGTATTACCGATCGTCGTTGCCGCGCCTGGGATATCGGGCAGCACGGATGCAACATGATGTGCCACGATCTCCTGCCCGGCCGGTGAGAAGATGTAGTTCATCAGCAGCTGCGCCGCCTTGGGGTGCCGAGCGTCAGCCAGGACGGCCTCGTAGAGCGAGGCGCCCCACGCGGGTTGGGCTAGTCCTCCGTCGACTGGAGCACCCGCGCCCTTGGCCTTGTAGAGCGCGACCTGTGAGACCTGCGTGGCGGCCGTGATCTCGCCTGAGGCGAGCGCTTCGGACATTGCAGCGCCGGCCTGGTAGATCCGTGGCTTCTGCTGGGCGAGCCTGTCGAGGAAGTCGGAGCCGTATTGCTTCTCCAAGTATGTGTAGAAATCCATGACCGCGGGGGTGAAGGGTGAGAGGATTCCGATCTTTCCGCCGGACAACGACGGGTCGAGCAGGTCGTCGAAACCGCCGAGCCCTTGAGGGTGAAGATCGGTGTTCCACGCATAACTCATCGTGGTCGCCAAAGCCCGAATCACGCCGGGCGCCAGCGTATTCGCCGCGCGGTCGAACTCCGGGGCATTCAAGGTCGGGCCGGTGGGCTCTGCGAACGTCCCGTTTGCAGCCATCTGCTCGAGATAGACCTGATCGCTCATTCCGACCAGATCGGCGACCTGGTTTCCGGTCTTTTCCTCCGCGTCGAGTTTAGGTTCGAGATCGTTGTCGGAGGCCCGAAAGACCTGCACCTTGATGCCGTACTCGTCTTCGAACGCCGTCGCCAGCTCGTTCATGGTGTCCTCGGCGTGTGACCCGTAGAAGACCACCTCACCTTCAGCTTTGGCATCCTCGACGAGCTGCTGCCACGCAGCATCACCCGCCTGACCAGTATTATCGGACAATTGCCGGACCGTCGACGACCCGTCGGAGCCACATGCGGTCAGTCCGGCGGCAATGGCAAGACACATCACCATCAGCGGGACACGGAGTGCCTTGCGAGACGCGGCCGAAGGCCTCGCCAACCGGAGGCAACGGGAGAGAGTCATGTTCCAGACCTTTCGGATTCTTGATAAATAATCAAGTGACTCCCATTACATCCCAGGGGCGGTCCTTGGTCAAGGGGATGAAACAAGAAAGAAGCACGACCGGAGGGGTCGAGTCGGACCGGCGCAATACGTGGCCATCATGGGCGGCAGACGGCCGTTGCGCGCTCCGACTGCGGAGCAGGATTCGAGTCCCGGATGAGTGTGAATCAGGCTCGCACCCAAGGGGATGTCCGCGCGAGCCGATGAGGGTGGTCAGCGAGGGAGGCGGTCGAGGCGGTGGGATCGGACACGCTGGCAAACGAGGTAGCCGAGCGGATCACCGAACAGCTGACGAGCCTTCCCGAGTGCTACGCGACCGGGGCTCGTCAGGAAGAATTCGATGGCACAGGCAGGGGCGGACTACCGGGCCGCGCGAACTGCCGAGCTGGACCCTGCCCGCGGGCGAGCCCGGATGTGGGGTTCGTCTCGCGACCGGCACCTGCCGGGCCTCAGACATTACGACGCCGAGGAGCTGATCCCCAGGTCGGCCTCGCCGGCAGTGCGCACGACGGCACAGTCTTTCGCCAGGATTCCTGGAAAGCATTGACAGGACGGACTATTCCGGCTGGATGGAGGCGCTACACCGCGGGTTCGTCCTCGGTGCGCTCCCTGTCCCCGTCGTCTTCGAGACCGAGGAAGCGCACTGCGTGACTGCCGGTGTTCCGAATATGCTCGAGCATTGCCTGCGCGGCCGCCTTGCCGTCGCCATGCTCGAGATGAGCGATGATCTCGAGATGGTCGCGAGCCGCAAGCTCCCATCCAACATCATGGAACCCCGCGGGCACACTGCTCGCCAACAGCCCGAGCAGCCACATGAGCCGCGGAGACCGACTTGCCCGGTTGATGATCGTATGGAACTGGTCGTTAGCGGCTTCGCGCGCCTCCGGGTCGTGGTGCGTGCTCATCTCGTCAACGGATCGACGGAGTGCGGTGATGTCGTCCGGGGAGAGGTTCGGGGCGGCGCGTTCGGTGGCGAGCCCGGAAACCATTGCATAGACCTCGTACTGATCAAGGATGTCTTCGCGACGGAAGTCCCAGACGAACGATCCGCGCCGGGGGATGGTGCGCACGAGCCCTTCGCGCTCGAGGGCTATCACGGCCTCGCGGATGGGGAGCCTGCTGATGTCGAGCTTTTCGGCCAGCTGGTCTTGGTTGATCCGCTCGCCGGGCTTCAGTTCCCCTGCAAAGATGGCGCGACGCATCCAGCGTGCGACTTCGTCTGGAAGGTTTGCGCGTGACATCCTGCCCCGTTCCATGCTCACTGCCTCATTCCATGCTCAGCGGCGTGGTGCCTGATTTCGGCTACAATATCAGAAATCAGAGAAGGGCCCGCAACAACGGTGCCCCCGGCCTCGGAGCAGCCGTCCCCATCCGAGTAGCAGCGGACCGATCGCACCTGTCTCGCTTTGCCGGTGCGCGACCAGTTCGACGTCGTCAGGACTCGTCATTCGCAGCCCAGACGGCTGGCCGGGAGGAGTAGGCGGCGTACGAGGTGAACTGATTCGCCTCCGCGTCGAATGTCGCCTCCGACAGAAACGATCCCACGACCGAGCCCTCCGGGTCGGTGACGGTCCCCGAGATGAAGTAGCGGTCGTCGACGTTGGCGATCGCGGTGATTTCATGGTGTGTACTTCGCAGCCCCCGGCGCCGGAATAGGCTCAGGATCTCTTCTCGGCCGAGTGCTTCATGCCGTGCAGATCCTGCCGGCTCGTCGGCGTATGGCGGATGCGAGTACCGCGCGGACTCACTGAAGCAGTTCGCAGCCCCAACGAAGTCCCCCGACTCGAGGCGAGAGAAATATAGGTCCAACAGGTCACGAGCGTTCAAGTTGACCTCCGTCGAGTTCTGGTTATCCACAGAATGATTGGCCTCGATCGGTTCATGTCTCCACGCCCGATGCTCGGCCGACTCATCGTCACGTGTTTTCACAAGGCGACCTCGATGGCGACCTTCTTCTGCCCCGCCTTGGGCGTGCTGGCTGCCCGAAACGCCTGAGGGACGTCGTCGAAGGTGTACACATTCGTCACGAATGCCTTGGCGAGGCCGGGCGCCTGAAGCAGGTACGCGTTGGCCGCGGCAAGTGCGGCATGTCGGTTTTCGGGCAGGATCCACCCGGACTGCAATGTCAGTTTCTTCCGCAGCAGGGCCTTCATCGGAACCGGGTAGACGCTGTCATCCGGGATTCCGAAGTAGTAGACCCGGCCATTGACCGCCGCCGCCGCGATTGCATCCGTGAGCGTGCCGACCTGATGACCGACTGCCTCGATGACAACGTCCGGTGCTGCGCCATCCAACACAGTCGCTGCCCAGCGGTCGGTGGAACTGTGGATCAAGCGGTCCAACTTGAAGTCGGCGACGCAGTCACTGCGGTCGATTCGATCCACGCCCGTCACGACCTCCGCACCGCGAGTCTTGGCCACGTGACTGAACAGCAGCCCAATGGGACCTTGCCCCAGCACGGTGACCGCCGCTCCGCGAACATCGCCGAGGTCGTCCATGGCACCGAGCACGCACGCGAGCGGCTGAAGCGTGATGGCATGGGCGGGTTCGAGGCTTTCGTCGTAGACGAAGACGTCCCGGCCGGCATTGATGACGTACTCGGCGAGGGCGGCTGACCGCGAGGCCCAGCCAACGACTCGGGTGCCGATCTCCAGGTGGGGGTCGCGACTTGCGACGACTTCTCCGACCAACTCGTGCAGCGGGTAGCCAGGGATGCGTGCAGCATTGGGAGCGCTGTCGGCCATCTGCGAGTGGATTCGACCGGCGAAGTAGGGAAGGTCGCTGCCGCAGATTCCGCCGACGAGAACCCGGAGGAGAACTTCGCCGTCTGCGAGATCAGATGGCTCTGGCCGGGGAATCTCCCGCTTCTCGAATTCTGCCGGTGCTTCAAGGGACCATGCCAGCATTGGCGCAGCCTTTCTGTTTGAGAAGGAGACGTCGCAACGACGCGACCTTCAGCTACTGCGCGGGCCGCCTACCGGGCGGGAACCAGCGCGTCTCCGCCGAATCAGATTTATGATATAGTATCAACAGATTGAAACGGTAGGCAATAGCGCAATCCGACGCCTTCAGCACGGACACGCCGATGACGACTGGCAGCCGACGATCGCGACACATCGGGATCCGAGCCGAGACTCCTCAGAACGGTCCACCCAATCTTCGATGGAGCAGTGGGCGAAGACGGGGCCTCAGGACCATTCCGATGAGCCCGCCGGCGGACAGTAAGCAACTCAGCCGCGCTACGCTGATTGCACGGCACCAGAGAGATTGGCGCAGGTCGTGTGCCTGCACCATCCGGATTGAAGCATGATGGCAGAACCCGATCCCGCGAGAACCCAGCGCGACGCGCCCCTCACGGTCATGCCGGAACTGATCGCGGCCGGCTTCGAAGACGTCGAAGAAATCGGCCGCGGCGGGTTCGGAGTCGTATATCGGTGTCGCCAGAATTCGTTGGACCGCGAAGTGGCAGTGAAGGTTCTTACCGGCGGACTCAATTCCGACAGCCTCGCCCGGTTCATGCGGGAGGAACAAGCAACGGGCCGCCTCACCGGCCACCCGAACATCGTCAGTGCCCTCCAAGTGGGTGCAACCACTGGCGGCCGTCCCTTTATCGTGATGCCCTACTACTCTCGCCAGTCGCTGGAATCCGAGATTCGCCACGACGGCCCGCTCGGGTGGCCCGATGCTCTTCGGCTGGGTGTAAAGATGGCCGGCGCGCTGGAAACGGCGCACCGCCTCGGCATCCTCCACCGCGACGTGAAACCTGCAAATATTTTGCTCTCCGACTACGGCGAACCCCAGCTGTCCGACTTCGGAATCGCACGCTTTGCCGGAGGATTCGAAACCACGACGGCCACCATTACGGGCTCACCTGCGTTCACCGCTCCCGAGGTACTCGAGGGACAGCGCCCGACCCCACGATCCGATATCTACAGTCTCGGCGCGACGTTGTTCTGCGCACTCACCGGTCACGCCGCTTTCGAACGGCGAAACGACGAAGAAGTCGTTGCACAGTTTCTGCGAATCACCAGCCAGCCGACCCCTGACTTGCGCGAACACAATTTGCCCGAAGACGTGTGCGCTGCCGTCGAGAAGGCGATGTGCCGGGATCCCCGAGAGCGTCCGCGCAGCGCCGCAGCGTTCGGTGAGGAACTTCGCCGAATCGAACGTGACCGTGGATGCACGGTCGCCGAAATGGCGCTGCACAGCGAGCACACGAGCGTAAGACTCAATGAACACGTGGATACGCCGTCCGGAACGGACCCGACAGATGATTCTGCGCACACCGGCGCCGGAAATCGCAGCTCCTCGATTCGGCTCGTCGCACCAGGTATGGCAGGGAAATTGCCTCTCGAGCTGACCAGTTTCGTCGGCCGCCGAAGGGAACTCGCCGAAGCCAAACGCCTCCTATCCGTCTCGCGGCTCGAGACGCTGACCGGGACCGGCGGTGTCGGCAAGACTCGACTCGCTCTACGCATGGCGTCAGAGATGCGACGCGGATTCGACGGGCTGTGGCTGGTCGAGCTCAGCGATCTGAGGGAAGCATCCATGCTGATCGAAGTAGTGGCGAACGCCCTGAAATTGCGTGACTCCGCGGCAAAGCCGACGCTCGACACCATCATCGAGTTTCTCCTCGCCCGCCGCGCCCTCATAATTTTCGACAATTGCGAACACCTGGTGGACGAGGTCGCCGCACTCGTCGCCACACTGCTCCATGCCTGTCCGGAGCTGCGAATCCTTGCGACGAGCCGGCAGCCATTAGGTGTCGACGGAGAAGTCGTCGTGCGAGTGCCGCCCCTCGCAGCCCCCGACCCGCACCGACCGCCGACACTCCAGGGGCTACCCGGCTACGACGCAGTGACCTTGTTCTCCGAACGCGCCGTCTCCAACCTGCCCGACTTCACACTCACCGAGGACAACAAGGACGCGGTGACCCGAATCTGCTCCCGACTGGACGGTCTTCCGCTTCCGATCGAGTTGGCCGCCGCCCGCCTACGAGCGATGTCCGCCACCCAGATACTCGAACACCTCGACAGTCGATACCAGCTGTTGACCCGGGGCGCGCGCACCGCGCCAACCCGACAACAAACCCTGCGACTCTGTGTCGACTGGAGCTACGAGCTGTGCACTCCGGAAGAGAAGCAGCTCTGGGCACGGCTCACGGTCTTCTCCGGCGGTTTCGAGCTCGACACCGCGGAGGCTGTCTGCGCCGACGGCCTGTCATCAGAGGATCTGCTCGAAGCAGTGGCTTCCCTGGTCGACAAGTCCATCCTCATCCGAGAGGAGCCTGGCACCGAAGTGCGATACCGGCTACTCGAAACTCTCCGCGAATACGGACGAGAGAAGCTGCAGGCAAGTGGCGAATACGGCGCGCTACGACGAAAGCACCGAGATTGGTTCGCGCGGTTGGCATCGCAGGCAGAGAGCGATTGGATCAGTGCCCGCCAGCTCGAGTGGATCCGGCGCCTCGAGCGGGAGCTGCCAAACCTGCGTGACGCGTTGGAATTCTGCGTGACCGAACCCGGAGAGGGCGAGGTCGGCCTAGAACTCGCAATCGCACTGTGCCCTTTCTGGTATTGCCGCGGATTGTTCAACGAGGCCCGCCGGTGGATGACGCGAGCCCTGAATCGCCACGATATGGAACCGGACACCGCTCGAATCAAGGCACTGTGTGAAGACACCGCTCTCGCCGGACGAGAGGGAGACTTTCGGTCGGCGACGGCCTCGGTCGAGGAGGCCAAGGAGCTTGGTGATCGTCTGACCGATCTCGCGACACAAGCGCTGATTCCATATGCCGATGGGTTGTTGGCATTGTTCCGCGGCGACGTGGAGCGGGCCATGACCTGCCTCGAAAACGCTCTCGCACGATGTCCTGCCGAGGACAACCTACTTCTGCGAATCCGGGTTCTCAACGCTCTCGCGGTGGCGTACGGCTCCTTACAGCACACGACACAGGCTTTGCACTGCCATGAGGAAGTCGTCGCAATCACCGAGTCTCGAGGCGAATCAGTGTATCTCGGCCGATCCTTGTGGTCGGCAGGTGTGGCCCTGCGCGGGCGAGAGGATCACGACCACTTGGCCGGCCTACTGACGCGTGGTCTACAACTGGCGCGACGAGTCGATGATCCCTTCAGCGCAGCACGATGCCTGGAGGCACTGGCGTGGATTGCCGCTGACAAACACCGCGAAGAGAGAGCTGCCGTCCTGATCGGTGCGGCGGAGACAGTTCAACGATCTATGGGAGCCGGTCCCATTGTGTTCCCCAATCTCCAAGTCCATCACGACAACTGCGAGAATCACTGCCGAAGAGCGCTCGGAAAGAAGGGCTACGACGCGGCGTATCGCACGGGCGCTGGACTGCATTTCGAAGCCGCAATCGCGATGGCGCTCGACGAGAAAACCCCGATGCCACGGACCGATGCTCCGACCGTGCTGACCCGCCGCGAACGCGAGGTCGCCGATCTGGTTGCCCAAGGTCTAACAAACAAGGCGATCGCCGAGAGACTCGTGATCTCACACCGCACCGCCCAAGGGCACGTCGAACACATCCTCGCAAAACTCGGGTTCACCGGTCGGACTCAGATCGCGGCCTGGATCTCCGAACTGCGCCACCACTCCTGACATTAGAACCGTAGATCCAGGTCGGCGCGGGCGTGGGACTGGGTCGGGCGCCGCCGCGTCCCTGCTGGGCTCGCAGGCGCATCAACGGCACTGCGTGCAGGGGGTTCAATACACTGGTGTCGCAGCACGATCCACACAACATGCCCACCACCGTGTCGCAACCCCTCCGGGTTCCTCCAGCGTCGACAGAAGCCGTGGCAGCTCTCGGGCGGAATGCAGCAACGTGTAGCGATCGCCCCGGCGCTGGCTTTCGGCGCGCCACTGCTCTTGATGGATACGAGACCGACCGGGAAGTCATGGGCGTCGATGAACCTCATGACCGCCTCCGGGTCGGGTCGATCTCGGCCGCGAAAAACGCACTTGCCGAGCGCAATACGTCGTTGACACGGCGCAGTTCGGCGTTCTCCTTCGCCAGTCGCCGGTTCTCCTCCAGCATCGACGTCACCGGCCGGTCGTCGCGCTCGCCGTCGTCGGCCTGAGCCTGGTGGATCCAGTTCCGCAGCGCCTCCGGGTGCACGTTCAGCTGCTCGGCCAGCCACCGGATCACCGGCCTCGGCTCGGACTCCCGATACAACCGCACCGCACGCTCACGCAACTCCGGTGGATACTTCCTCGTTCCCACAATGACGCCCTTCCTCGGTCTCCATGATCAAACCTGGTTCGGAAATCTCCGGGAAACCGGGGGAACCTCAGGTATGCACGAGTGTCCACCGATCACCAAGACCTGACGGCACCGCAGCACGCTCTGCTCGGGCTCGGGGTCTCACCGGAGCGGATCTACGTCGATCACGGCTTGACCGGTACCAATCGTCAGCGGCCCGGTCTGCAGAACGCCCTTGCAGCGTGCCGGAACACCGACACCCTCGTGGTGCCCAAGTTGGATCGCCTGGCTCGTTCGTTGCCGGATGCCCGGGACATCGTCGACGAGCCACGGCCCGGCACGCGTGCCTGCAGATCGGAGCCTCATTGCACGATCCGGCCGACCCGGTCGGCCGCCTGTTGTTCAACGTCCTGGCGATGGTTGCCGAGTTCGAGGGCGACCTGATTCGGGCACTTATCTATACGCAGCCACCAAATCTGAGTGACGTGAGGTTGCGACACGCCTGTTGAGGTGCCTCACCGATATCCCTCACCGTGCGAGGTACGTGAGTTAGATTCCCTCTATGGACGGTCCCTTCGTCGTGGAGAAGGCGATCCGACCTGTCGATGGCAAGGTCACCTGGTTGGTGCTCGATGACGATCTGGAACCCGTCGATCAGGTAACCCAGTTCGCGTTGTATCTCGACGGCGGAGGAGCGAGCGTCAACACCGTTCGCGCCTACATACCCAGGGTGGCCCGACTCCTCAATTGGTGCCATTCGCAGGGCGTGGATTGGTCAAATATCACACTGCCGCAACTGGTTTTGTACAAGCGTGGACTTGAAGCCGAGCCGTGTCCGACCGGGAAACCGAGAGCCGGCAAGACAGTGAACGCGCACATCACGGCGATCATCGAGTTCCTGCGCTACTGCGCCCGTGTGGGGTTGATCGATTCTGTGATCGTCGACCGGTTCGTCGAGGTGAAGCATCTACGCTTCCTGCCCGAGGGGATGCCACAGCGGGAGGACGGCTCGTATCGGATCGTCAAGGCCAAGGTGATCAAGGCCAATGAGGTCACCCGCCCGCCTGAGTCGCTGGCCGAGGACGAGGTGAGCGCACTTCTCGCGGCGACCGCCAACGTGCGAGATTTCTTCGTCATCCAACTGATGGTGGAGACCGGCCTGCGCGTCGGCGAGGCGCTCGGTCTGCACCGCGAGGATATTCATTTCCTACCGGATTCCCGCGCGTTAGGTTGCGCGATTGTCGGCGCCCACCTGCACGTGCGCCGCCGTGTCAACGACAACAACGCCCTGGCCAAGAGCCACTATCCGCGCAGCATCCCGGTCGGCTCGGCAGTGGTCGGATCGTACCGGGACTACCAGTACGAGCGCGACCGGATCATCCCTCACAGTCGATCCGATTTCGTGTTCGTCAACCTATACGCGGTGACCGACCGGGACACCCCGATGAAATATCAGAACACCCGAAACTGCTTGCGGCGGGTGGCGCAACGGGCTGGTGTCGAGGCACGGTTGCACATGCTGCGCCACACCGCCGGCACCACGTGGGCGCGTGCGGGAACCCCGATCGATGTCATCCAGAAGCTGATGGGGCATCAGAGCCCGCTATCGACGGCGAAGTACCTGCACCCGTCCGAGCAGCAGATGCGGGCGGCGGTGGATGCCGTCGAACGACGACGAGCGGAGTCGACGACGGGCGCGAAACCGTGACAGCGACTGTTCGCGCGATCGGCGGACACGCCGATATTGTTGGAGCGGAAGGGCTTTGGCGAGGGTTTCTGACGGCGCGGCTGGATCCACGATGGCGGCCGGGTGAATGGAATCCGGACACGCTGATCTTCACCGGAGATCCACACAACCCGAGAACGTTCGTCTACCTGTGCGTCAACCCGGGCTGCACGAACCCGAACGGTGTCCGGAACACGGTGTGTCCCTTCTGTATTGCCAAACGTAAACCGCGCAGCCGGACACTGACCCTCCGGTTCCACGACAGCACGCCGACACCGTGCCTGGTCACTGACGGCGAGACACCGTGCGGACGGCCGAGATACTCGAGCACCGGCTTGTGCTTCACCCATCAGTCGCGATTCAGCCAAGCGAACAAGACTCGCGACGTGGCCTTGGACGAGTTCGTCGCCACTGCAACGCCGTTGGAGCCGCTTGCATCGTGCGCGGTGAACGGATGTCGCCACCAGGTGCTCTACCAGTCGACTCCGCTGTGCTCGAGACATCATCACCAATACCGGGCGCGCACCGAGAATGGCGGTCCACGCATGGATCAGCGTGAGTTCGCCGCCCAAGCATTGCCGCTCATCCATTCGCACGAGTTCACCCTTGTCGGTTGCAGCGCGACGGTCGCAGCCGAGGTGTTGTGGATCCTGCAGGAACGCGACCGCCGCGGCTTCGGCATCTCCATCCTCCGGATGCGGAACCTGCTGAAGTCGGCGCGCGGTGCGGCCAGCCTGTTCGAGGTCGCCCCGTCGAACGAGCACGTCGCGAAGCTGCTGCGAATGAGCCTGCCGCTGCTACAGACGCAACGCGACCTGTTCGACGGTGTCGACGCCAGTGAAGAGGACCGGTGGGGATCCGATGTCCTGGAACGCTTTCCAAGCATTCACGGCACCCGAAGCCGCAGTGTCGTCATCGACTGGACCACGGTTGGATGCGGCTGGCTGCGGCGACTAGGCAAGACGTGGGCCACCGAAACGCTGCCCGCATACGAGCATCTGCGACCGATGCTTCATTCGCTGACCTGGGCCTCGCGGGCGCTCGAGAGCAGCCGCGCGTTCACCGACCGGCGCCATGCCGGGCGCGGCGACATCAGCGCAATCGTGACCTATTGCCGCCGACAGACCACCCGCACCGGAGCACCGTTTGCGAGCGATTATTGCGAGCGACGGCTATGGGACCTCAAGGCTGTCCTGGCGTTCTGCCGGGCCGCCGGCCACATGGACGACGTCCCGGGCGCGTTCGTGCTCACCACCGACCATCTGAGAGGACGGCCCGACCGACGCCGGGACGACGACGACCCGGGCAGGGCCCTGCCCGACGAGGTGGTGGAGGTCCTCGACCGGAACATGACGCTGCTGCGGCCGAACATGTCGGCCGGATACCGGATCGAGGGCTGGTCCAACGACGACTACGGACTGATGCGGCAGGCGATCTACCAACTCCTGCGCGACACCGGCAGGCGCCCAGGCGAAATCACCGCGCTGCGCCGCAACTGCCTCGACACCGACCACGACGGCCGCCCGGTGTTGATCTACACCAACTCCAAGGCCAAGCGGCTCAACCGGCGCCTGCACGTCACCGTCGCGACGGCGGACGTGATCACCGCGTGGCTCGAACGTGTCTCGACCTTGCGACCCGACCGGGACACCGCATACCTGTTCCCGCAGCTGGATCTGTGTGAACCGCACTCGGACAACCACTTCAAGGCTGGGGCGTTCGGCGTCATCTTCCGCGGATGGGTCGATTCGATCTCGGACCTGGCGCCGTTGCTGCGTACACCCGCGAGCCCCGACGGCATCGTCGACCGACGAGATGTGGTGCCGTACTCGCTGCGGCATTCCTACGCCCAACGACATGCCGACGCCGGCACCCCGGTCGATGTGCTCGCGGCCCTGCTCGATCACCGCGACGTCGCTGTCACGCAGGGCTACTACCGCGTCGGGCACAAACGCAAACGCGAGGCGATCGAACGCGTCGGCGCGCTGGTGATGGACCGTCGCGGTGCGCTACGCCCGGTACCGAACCAGATCGAATACGAACGGCGATCGGTATCAACGCTTCTCGGTAGTTGTGTGGAACCGTCGAACGTCAAATCGGGAGGAAAATCCTGTCCGATCCGGTTCCAGTGCGGCGGATGTGACCACTATCGGCCTGACCCGTCCTACATCCCCGAAATCGAGCAGGAGATCCGTAAAATCAAGGCCGACATCCTCGAAGCGCAGCTCTGCGCGGCCCCGCAGGTGGTCGACAATCTGCGCTACAACCTCACCGTGTTCGAGAGCATTCTCGCCAAGATGACCGCGAACCTCGAGCAGCTCGACCCGGACGAACGAGCCAGCCTCGACGCCGCCATCGGAACCATCCGCCGCGCGCGTGAACTCCAACGAAACACGTTGCCGCTCTATGTCGTCAATCGCAACACCGATAGGGACATCGATGGGTGACACCCGCACGGATAGGCTGATCGCCGCCAGGCGACAGGTCAGCCGCGACAAACACGTCCACACCCTGCAGACGGTGCGTCGACTGGCCGAGTCGGGAGCACCCATCAGCTTCGCCGGGGTCGCCCGCGAGGCGGGCGTGTCCACGTGGCTGCTCTACAACAGCCCGGAACTCAAGCAAGCGGTCACCGACGCGATGCGGCATCAATCGCAACCCGCGCACCAATCGCCGCACGTCGCGTCGGAGAAGACCACATCGTCGCAGAGCTTACGCACCGACCTCGAGCTCGCTCGCCACGAAATCGCGGTACTACGGCGATCGGAACGAAAACTCCGCGAACGACTACAACGAACCCTCGGCACCGAGATCGAGCAGATCGACCGATCCGAACTCATCGCCCGAATTGCCGAACTCGACACCCACCTCGACAAACTCCGCGCTGAGAACATCGAGCTCACCGAAACCAACACAGAACTCAGCCAGCTCACCGCACAACAGAGCGACGACCTCGCGACCGCGAACACCCTGCTCCGCCGCTACATGAAGGAAGCCAGCCGCGGTAAACCTGCGTCAACGGTCTGACGCGGAGTACTGATACAGGTCAGCCGTGCCAGGTGGTCCATCGAGAGCGATTTGTCTGCTGGTGCTGCGGTCGGACCGACGTTTGACTGGCGGTCGTAACTCATGTGGCTCGTACGCGTGGTGGCCACAGAATCGGGAAATACGCACCACAAACCACATTTCGGCTGAGTTTGCATATAGATAAGGGCACATACCCGCGACGGGCTGGCTGCCGCCCGGGCCCGCGGCCGTAAGGGTGGCCGGCCCTCGAAGCTCAGCTCGGAGCAGATCGAACTCGCTCAACGGCTCTACGACGCCAAAAAACGCACCGTCGCGCAGATCGCCGACATGCTCAAGGTGCCGCGCACCACGGTGTATGGGCATCTGAACAAACGCGTGGACATCGCACCGGTCACGCAGGAGATCACCGTAGTCGTTGACCCACCGGCGTCTACGTCTCGCACGTGCCCGACCTGCGGATACGAGCCCACCACTCGTGCCGAGGCAGCACACCAACGCGCCGACCTCGCGGTGACCTGGCTCCATGCCGATCCCCACCGAGGGACAGTCACCAGCCGACACCACTGCCGGCATTGCGAACCCGGGCAACCGGCATTCGATATCGTCTGCAGTATTTGCGGCGACGGGCCCATCCTCGCCGGCCCGCTCGCCGAGCAAGCGAAGAACGGCAACCTGACTGAGCCGGTTCAACTATGGCTCACGGCAGCCGGATGGACGATCACACCCGATCTCTTATGCCCGGGCCACGCATGAGATGCCGTGGGCTGAACGGATATCCACTCCGACCAGCGGTAATGGTTCAGGATTCACGGAACGATGCAGTAGACGAGAGCTTTCCGACAAGGGCTCCGCCGATAGGAGGGATAATCCGTGGATTCCTGGGTTTGGTACCTACCCATCCCTGAGGGATGGCGGTACGCGCTGATCGAGCTGCAACGGCAGTGGATCGGGCTGGGCTGACCCACGTGCCACGGGTGGAGGAATACCGCACCTTTCGAATAACCGCACCCCACCAGTCAAGGGCGGATACCTATCGGACGGTCGTACAAGACGTCGCCGGTCGAAGTCGCCCTACGAGGTACCGAAGTTTGGTGTACTGAATTTCGTCCTCATCAGCGTCCCAGAGCGGTCAAGGAAGGCACACCCATGGGCACGATCACTACCCAGGATGGCACGGAGATCTTCTACAAGGACTGGGGAACCGGTCAACCCATCGTGTTCAGCCACGGCTGGCCGCTGTCGGCGGACGACTGGGACACCCAGATGCTGTTCTTCCTTCAGCACGGCTACCGCGTCATCGCCCACGACCGGCGCGGTCACGGACGCTCCACGCAGACCGGCGACGGACACGACATGGACCACTACGCCGACGACCTCGCCGCGTTGACGTCGCACCTCGACCTCCAGGACGCGATTCACGTCGGCCATTCGACCGGCGGCGGCGAGGTGGTGCACTACCTCGCGCGGCACGGGGAGAGCCGGGTGTCGAAGGCCGCACTGATCAGTGCGGTGCCGCCGCTCATGGTGAAGACGGAGGCCAACCCGGGCGGCCTGCCCAAGGCTGTCTTCGACGATCTGCAGGCGCAACTCGCCGCCAACCGTTCCGTCTTCTATCGCGACCTGCCGTCGGGGCCCTTCTACGGATTCAACCGACCGGGCGTGGAATCCTCGGAGGCGATCATCGAGAACTGGTGGCGCCAGGGAATGATGGGCGGGGCCAAGGCGCACTACGACGGGATCGTCGCCTTCTCACAGACCGATTTCACCGAGGACTTGAAGAAGATCACCGTCCCGGTGCTCGTGATGCACAGCGAAGACGATCAGATCGTTCCCTACGCCGACGCGGGGCCACTGTCCGCGAAGCTTCTCGCGAACGGCACTCTGAAGACGTACAAGGACTTCCCCCACGGTATGCCCACCACGCAGGCGGAGACGATCAACGCCGACCTGCTGGCCTTCCTGAAGGACTGACGCGCAGGCCCTCGATTCCTATTCGCGTAGGTCATCGGGGGTTTTCGTCTGCAAGTGCTCCGTCGAATGAGTGCCCCCGGCAGGATTCGAACCTGCGACCAATGGATTAGAAGGCCATTGCTCTATCCCCTGAGCTACGGAGGCGCGGAGCAAATATTACCTGTCGCCTCGAGTGCTCCGATCGGGGCTGTGGTGTGCGCGTCACGAGCCCATGGCTGCGGCGCAGAGCAGCAGTCCTGCCAGGACGAGTTCGACGACGAAGTAGAACCACACGGGGTAGAAGCGGGTCGGCCGGTCGGCGACGGCCGACACGATCCGGCCGAAGGCCATACCCAGCAGGGCGACGGCCACCGTCAGCGCGGCGACCGATCGGATGCCGTCGGCGTCGAAAGCTGCGAAGAAGAGCAGGCCCGCCACCGCGACACCGAAGCCGCCGTAGACGGCGCGTACCTCGGCGCGGGCCGTCGCCGAATCCGCGGCGAGGTGGAACGGGGCGACCAGCCGATCGGGAACGGCGAGCCCGTACATGCCCATGCCCGCGAAGAACAGTGCCACCACGATGATCAAAAACTCCGCCATCTCGGCCTCTCGTTCCCTCGGGACATGTCCCCGTCGACGGTAGCGCCGACGGACCCTGGCGTCTCCGACGGCCTGTCGTAGGTCCTACCCTTGATGTATGGCTACACCCCAGCTCGCGGCGTCCGACCCGGCATCGAAACCTCCGAATCGTGCCGATTCGACCGCCCTGTTCGTCGTCGGCGGTCTCATCGCCGGTCTGGTTGCGGCAATCGTCGTCGGACTTTCCGCTGCTCAGACGCTCGTGCTGCTGGGAATCCCGGATCCCGGGCCGATCACCACCTATGGACTGCCTGCCATGAGGGCCGTGTCGGAGATCGCTGCGGTCATCACCATCGGATCGTTGCTGCTCGCGGCGTTCTTCGTGCCGCCGCAGAAATCCGGGGTCCTCGACGTCGACGGCTACCGCGCGGTGCGGACGGCGTCGTACGCCGCGATCGTGTGGGCCGCGACCGCTCTCGTCCTGGTCCCGTTGACGCTGTCGGACACGTCCGGGCAACCTTTCGCCGAGGCGGTGAAACCGGCCAACATCTTCAACTCGATCGATCAGGTCGAACTCGCCGGCGCCTGGCGCTGGACCGCGATCATCGCCATCGTCCTCGCGATCGCCTCCCGGCTCGTGCTGCGCTGGTGGTGGACGCCGATCCTCCTGGTCGTCGGCATCCTCGGGCTGATGCCGCTCGCGCTGACGGGTCATTCGTCTTCGGGTGGTTCGCACGACATGGCGACGAACAGCCTGATCCTGCACCTCGTGGCGGCCTCCCTGTGGGCGGGCGGGCTGTTCGCTCTCCTCGCGCATGCGCGTCGTCGGGGCGCCTACACCGATGTCGCGGCGCGACGGTTCTCCGCGGTCGCGACCGTCTGCTTCGCCGTCATGGCGGTCAGCGGTGTGGTGAACGCGCTGGTCCGCGTCCCGATCGACGACCTCCTCGACACGACGTACGGACGCCTCGTGGTCGCGAAGACGGTGGCGCTCGTGATCCTGGGTGTCTTCGGCTGGGCGCAGCGTCGGCGGGCGCTACCCGCGCTGCGGAAGGACCCGACGAGCCGCGGCAATCTGATCCGCTTCGCCGGTGCGGAGACAATGATCTTCGCCGCGACGATAGGTCTCGCCGTCGGGCTCGGCCGTACGCCGCCGCCCGCTCCGACCGCGGCGCCCACCCTCACGGAGGTGGAACTCGGCTACAACCTGGCGGGACCGCCGACGTTCGCCAGGTTGATGCTGGACTGGCGATTCGACCTCCTCTACGGCACCGCCGCGATCGTGCTGGCCGTGGTGTACGCGGTGGGTCTCCGCAAACTTCGACGTCGCGGCGACAGCTGGCCGGTCGGCCGGACCGTCGCCTGGATGTGTGGTTGCGTGGTGCTGCTGATCGCGACGTCCTCGGGTGTCGGTCGCTACTCGCCGGCCGTGTTCAGCGTGCACATGGGCGCCCATATGGCGCTGTCCATGCTGGCGCCGGTTCTCCTGGTGCTGGGTGCCCCGATCACACTCGCGCTGCGCGCCCTCGATCCCGCAGGCAAGAACGGTGTGCCGGGACTGCGTGAGTGGATCCTGACCGCCCTGCACAGCCCGTTCTCCCGCTTCATCACCCACCCTGTCGTCGCGGCGGTGCTGTTCGTGGGCGGTTTCTACGCCCTGTACCTCGGCGGGATCTTCGAGGCCGCGGTCGACTCCCACTCCGCACACGTCCTGATGAACCTGCATTTCCTGCTCAGTGGCTACCTCTTCTACTGGGTCGCGATCGGTATCGACCCGTCGCCGCGCAAGCTGCAACCGGTGACGAAGCTCGCAATGGTGTTCGGCTCACTGCCGTTCCACGCGTTCTTCGGTGTCGCGCTGATGAGCATGGGCGCCGTGATGGGCGAGTGGTACTACCGATCGCTCGGGCTCGGCTGGAACGCCGACCTGGTGGGAGATCAGCAGCTCGGCGGCAGCATCGCCTGGGCCACCGGCGAGATCCCACTGGTACTGGTGATGATGGCTCTGCTCATCCAGTGGTCCCGCAGCGACGGCCGCACGGCGCGGCGGGTCGACCGGGCCGCGGACCGCGACGACGATGCGGATCTGGCAGCACACAACGCGATGTTCGCGGAGCTGGCGCGACGCGACCGTGAAGCGGGACACTGACCGCTAGCACGCCGCCCCGACACGTTCGGGGCTCGCGCGACCGTTTCCGCGGTGTCATCCACAGGCCCTCCGGTTGTCCACAGATGTCGGATCCCGGCCGAAAACGGCGGGGTCGGACGGCACGCTGTGAGTGAAGGCACCTTGCCGCACTCACAGGGGGTAGAGCGTCATGTACGAAACACACGGCACCGTGGTCGGAACGGTCATCACCAGCCCGGTCACCCGGTCGAACGTGACGAGTTTCTCAGCTTCCGGATGGCGAGCACGGTCCGGCGCCGCGACCACACGACAGGGGAGTGGCGCGACGGGAGCACGCTCTACCTCACGGTGACCTGCCGACGACGGCTGATGGCCGGCGTCGTCGAGTCGATCGCGAAGGGAGACCCCGTCATCGTGACCGGCGAGTTGCGCACCACCGAATACACCACACGGGACGGCATCGCCCGCTCCGACCTGGAGTTGAGCGCGACCGCCATCGGACCGGATCTGGCCCGCTGCACGGTTGTCCTCGAGCGTGCACCGAGAACCGCGGACGGCGCCGCGGCGTCGCCGGCGACGGAAGAGGTCGCCACCCGGTCCCTCGTCGCGTAACGCCGTTCACGGGCACCGGCGCCGACCTCGCGCTCCCGCCGCCGGTGCCCGCGGTTTCCGCCCGGAAGCACCCGATCACGTCCGCCACCCTCCGCGATGTGGGTTCATCGCGCTCCACCATTAGGCTGGCCCCATGGCTGAGTTCATTTACACGATGAAGAAGGTGCGCAAGGCGCACGGTGACAAGGTCATCCTCGATGACGTCACGATGAGCTTCTACCCCGGCGCCAAGATCGGTGTGGTCGGCCCGAACGGCGCGGGTAAATCCAGCATCCTCAAGATCATGGCGGGGCTGGATCAGCCGGGCAACGGTGAAGCGTTCATCGCTCCCGGTGCCACCGTCGGGATCCTCATGCAGGAACCGCACCTCGACGAGACCAAGACCGTTCGCGAGAACGTCGAAGAGGGCATGGGTGACACCATGGTCCAGCTCAAGCGGTACAACGAGATCGCCGAGCTGATGGCCACCGACTACTCCGACGAGCTGATGGAGGAGATGGGCGAGCTCCAGGAGAAGCTCGACCATGCCAACGCATGGGAGATCGACTCCCAGCTCGAGCAGGCGATGGACGCGTTGCGCTGTCCGCCGCCGGAGGAGATGGTCACCCACCTCTCCGGTGGTGAGAAGCGCCGCGTCGCCCTCTGCAAGCTCCTGCTCAGCAAGCCCGACCTGCTGCTGCTCGACGAGCCGACCAACCACCTCGACGCGGAGAGCGTCCTGTGGCTCGAGCAGCACCTCGCCGCCTACCCCGGTGCCATTCTCGCCGTCACCCACGACCGGTATTTCCTCGACCACGTCGCCCAGTGGATCTGTGAGGTCGACCGCGGTCGCCTGTACCCGTACGAGGGCAACTACTCCACCTACCTGGAGCAGAAGGCCGCGCGGCTCGAGGTATCGGGCAAGAAGGACCAGAAGCTGCAGAAGCGCCTCAAGGAGGAGCTGGCCTGGGTTCGCTCCGGCGCGAAGGCTCGTCAGGCCAAGAACAAGGCCCGCCTCGACCGCTACGAGGAAATGGCCAACGAGGCCGAGAAGACCCGCAAGCTCGACTTCGACGAGATCCAGATCCCGGCACCGCCGCGCCTCGGCGACGTCGTCGTGGAGGTCTCGAACCTCGACAAGGGCTTCGACGGCCGGGTTCTGATCAAGGACCTGTCGTTCACGCTGCCGCGGAACGGCATCGTCGGCGTGATCGGCCCCAACGGTGTCGGTAAGACCACGCTGTTCAAGACGGTCGTCGGCCTCGAGGAGCCGGACGCGGGCGAGGTGAAGATCGGCCAGACGGTCAAGCTCAGCTACGTCGACCAGAACCGCACCGGCATCGACCCCGACAAGACGGTGTGGGAGGTCGTGTCCGACGGTCTCGATCACATCGTCGTCGGCCAGACGGAGATGCCGTCACGCGCCTACATCAGCTCGTTCGGGTTCAAGGGCCACGATCAGCAGAAGCCGGCCGGCGTCCTCTCCGGTGGTGAGCGCAACCGCCTGAACCTCGCGATGACGCTCAAGCAGGGCGGAAACCTGATCCTGCTCGACGAACCGACCAACGACCTCGACGTCGAAACCCTCGGTTCGCTGGAGAACGCGCTGGAACAGTTCCCCGGCTGCGCCGTCGTGATCTCCCACGACCGCTGGTTCCTCGACCGGACCTGCACGCACATCCTCGCGTGGGAGGGCGGCTTCGGCGACAACGAGGCTGCCTGGTACTGGTACGAGGGCAACTTCGAGGGCTACGAGGCCAACAAGGTCGAGCGGCTCGGACCGGATGCGGCACGTCCGCACCGCGTGACGCACCGCAAGCTCACGAGGGACTGACCTGGTGGAGCAGAAGGCCTTCACGTACGAGATCCAGGTCCGGTGGGGTGATTCCGACCGGCTGGGTCACGTCAACAACACCCGCTTCGTCGAATATATGCAGGAAGCGCGTATCCACTTCCTGACCAGCGAGCTGCGCGCAAACGGTGAGCGGCCCGGTGCGATGGTGGTGCGCAAGATGGACGTCGAATTCCTGCGTCCCGTCACCGACGCCTCGGGTCCGTTGCAGATCGACGTGTCGGTGCTGCACGTCGGTACCTCGTCGTACACGATCCGGCACGTCGTCACGAACCGTGACGGGGTCCGCTGCGCGACGGGCGACGCGCTGCTGGTGGCGTTCGACGTGAAGTCCGAAAGCTCGCGGCCGCTGTCCGAGGCAGAACGGAACGGGCTCGAGAGGTACCTCGCGCCGGCGACCACCGGCTGAACGATCCGGCACGCGGGGTGCCCGAAGTTCACCCTCTGTTCCCATCGCCGCGGGCTAGTCTCGAGAGAGTTGCCCGCGGCGATCGGAACGAAGAGGAAGTGAGCCCCGATGACGGAATCGGCAGAACTGAAAGATGCGGAGTGGGCGCGGAATCTGCCCGAAGGTCTCCGGTCTCAGGTGCCGACTCTCGCTGCCGTGTACTTCCGGCACGTCGATCGCGGTGACAGCGAGAGTGCCGTCAACGGCGCTTCGGACGCCGTGCTCGGCGCGCACCTGATACTGGCCCTGCAACGCCCGCCCGAGCGGGCGGTCACCCGCGTCTACCGGCCGGGAGACGGCCACGAACTCGGTGCGTCCCTGCAGATCGTGACCGACGACATGCCGCTGCTCGTCGAATCGATCACCGCGCTGCTGAACCGTCTCGGCATCGGGATCAGCGAATTCGTGCACCCGATCATCTCGGTGCGCCGCGACCCGATCGGTGCGCTGCGCGGAATCCTCATGGGAGACAAGGCCAAGGATGCCGAAGCGGACAGCCTCTCCGAATCGTGGATCCACGTCCAACTCGACCCGCGTACCGACTCGTCGGTTCTCGACATGCTCGAGAAGGAAGTTGGCACCGTCCTCGCCGACGTGCGCCAGGTGGTCCGGGACACCGACATCATGCGCAAGCTCGAGCGGACGCTCGCCGACGAGCTCGAGGCGTCCGCACCCTGTCCCGGTGTGTCGAAGGAAGACCTGGAGGACTGCGCCGATCTGCTGCGGTGGATGTCGCAGGGCAACTACGCGGCGCTCGGGTACCGCCGCTTCCAGCTGGGGGAGCCGGTCGATTCCGGCGCCCGGAGCCTGCAGGTGGTGCCGGGCAGCGGACTCGGACTGCTGCGCTCCGACACCGTCACGGAAGGCCCGCTGAGTCTGCCGCCGGCCGCCGAGATCCCCGACCGGCCCCTGCTCGTGCTGACCCAGGGCTCGTTCCCCGCGACCGTGCACCGTGCGGTCTACCCGTTCTTCGTCGGTGTGAGCATCCTCGACGAGGGCGGCAACATCACCGGTGAGCACCGCTTCCTCGGAGTCTTCACCGTCACGGCGCTGCACGAGAACGTCCTCGACATTCCGGTGATCGCCCGGCGGGTGCGCAAGGTGATCGAACGGGCCGGGTTCCAGTTGAACTCGTATTCGGGCCAGGCGATGCTGGAGGTCATCCAGTCGTTCCCACGCACCGAACTGTTCTCGAGCGACGCGGACACGCTGTACGACACGGTGACCGCCGTGCACAGCATCGGGCTCAGGCGCCAGGTGCGCCTGTTCGTGCGCGAGGACTTTCTCGGACGTTTCGTCTCCTGCCTGATCTATCTTCCCCGCGACCGGTACACCACCCGGGTCCGGCTCGCCATGCAGGACATCCTGCTGCAGGAATTCGGCGGCGGCACATTGGAATACACCGCACGCGTCACGGAGTCCGACCTGGCGCTCCTGCACGTGACGATCCGTAAGAACGCCGAACTCTTGGGGTCGAAGCTCGACATCTCGGACGCCGATCGCGAACGGGTGCAGGCGATGCTGGCCGAGGCGAGCCGCAGCTGGGACGATCATCTCGGTGACCTCCTTCCGGTCACTACCGGTGTGGATCCCGTTCTGGCGCAGCGTTATGCCACCGTTCTGCCCGAGGGGTACAAGGAAGATTTCGACGCCGCGCGCGCGTTGTCCGACCTCGCGAGGCTGGAGGCCCTCGAAGAGGGTTCGATTGACCTGCTGCTCTACCGCGACCGCGGGTCGGAGGTCGGTCGCTGGCGATTCACCCTGTACGTCGGGGGCGACGGCATTTCACTCAGCCAGGTGCTTCCGGTGCTGCAGAGTCTGGGTGTCGAGGTTCTCGACGAACGGCCCTACCTGATTCCGCGTCCCGACGGGTTGACGTGCTGGATCTACGATTTCGGGCTGTCGGTCCCCGCGGAGTTGCTCCGCTCCTCGGTGGAGGACGACCTGGACGCGGAACTCGCCGCCGAGGAGGCGTCCGCCGCCGAGCCGAAGCTTCAGGAACGGTTCACGGAAGCGTTCACGGCGGTCTGGTTCGGGCGGGCGGAGGCCGACCGGTTCAACGAACTGATCCTGCGGGCGGGTATGTCGTGGCGGCAGGCGGTGATTCTGCGGGCGTACACGAAGTACTTGCGCCAGGCGGGATTTCCCTACAGCCAGTTCCACATCGAGGGGGTCGCGCTGGCCAATCCTCGTTCGGCGTGCACGCTGGTCGAGCTGTTCGAGGCGATGTTCGACCCGGAGACGCCCTCACCCGACCGGGTGTCCGAACTCGAAGCCCGCCTCAAGGAGTACATCGACTCCGTGGTCAGCCTCGATGCGGACCGCATTCTGCGGGGCCTGTTCGGGCTGATCAAATCGACGTTGCGGACCAACTATTTCGTCGTCGGCGAGACGGGGGAGCCGCAGACCTACCTGTCGATCAAGCTCGATCCACAATTGATCCAGGAATTGCCGAAGCCCCGGCCGAAGTACGAGATCTTCGTGTACTCGCCCGACGTAGAGGGTGTGCACCTGCGGTTCGGGTCCGTCGCTCGCGGCGGGCTGCGCTGGTCGGACCGGCGCGAGGACTTCCGCACCGAGATCCTGGGGTTGGCGAAGGCCCAGGCCGTGAAGAACGCGGTGATCGTCCCGGTCGGGGCGAAGGGCGGCTTCGTCGTCAAGAATCCGCCGACCCCGTCGGGCGATGCGGCGGCCGACCGCGCGGCCGCTCTCGAGGCGGGCCAGGACTGCTACCGCACGTTCATCTCCGGGCTCCTGGATCTGACGGACAACGTCGATCAGGCATCGGGGGAGATCGTGGCCCCCGACCGGGTGGTGCGGTTGGACGGCGACGACCGGTACCTCGTCGTGGCGGCGGACAAGGGCACCGCGAAGTTCTCCGATCTGGCCAATTCGGTTGCGGAACAGTACACCTTCTGGCTCGGGGACGCGTTCGCCTCCGGTGGCTCGGCCGGGTACGACCACAAGGAGATGGGCATCACCGCGCGCGGTGCCTGGGAAAGCGTCAAACGGCATTTCCGCGAAATGGGGGTCGACACCCAGACCCAGGACTTCACCGTGGTCGGTGTCGGGGACATGAGCGGCGACGTCTTCGGGAACGGCATGCTCCTGAGCCGGCACATCCGGCTGGTCGCCGCGTTCGATCATCGGCACGTCTTCCTCGATCCGAACCCCGACGCGGCCCGGTCCTTCGAGGAACGTTCGCGCATGTTCGCCCTCCCGCGGTCGTCGTGGGCCGACTACGACACCGGCATCATCAGCGAGGGCGGGGGAGTGTGGGACCGCACCCGCAAATCGGTCCCGATCAGCGCCGCCGCGCGTTCGGCGCTCGGCCTCGACGACGCGATCACCGATCTCTCGCCCCCAGAACTGGTCCGGGCGATCTTGCGCGCCCCGGTGGACCTGCTGTGGAACGGCGGCATCGGTACCTACGTCAAGGCGTCCACCGAGACCAACGCGATGGTGGGAGACAAGAGCAACGACGCCGTGCGCGTCGACGGCAACGACGTGCGGGCCCGGGTGGTCGGCGAAGGCGGCAACCTCGGGGTCACCGCGCTCGGCCGCATCGAGTACAGCCAGAACGGTGGCCGGATCAACACGGACGCGATCGACAATTCCGCGGGCGTCGACTGCTCCGATCACGAGGTGAACATCAAGATCCTGCTGGACTCGCTGGTGAGCAGCGGCGGGTTGCCGGGGGAGGAGCGTAATCCGCTGCTGGCGTCGATGACCGACGAGGTGGCGCAGCTGGTGCTCGCGAACAACATCGCCCAGAACGATCTGCTCGGCGTCTCGCGGACCAGCGCGGTTCCGATGCTGACTGTGCATCGCCGGCAGATCGCGCACCTGGCGTCGCGCCGTGGACTCGACCGCAAACTCGAGGCGCTGCCCACCGAGGAGGAGATCGCGCGACGCAGGCAGGCGGGGCAGGGGCTGACGTCGCCGGAACTCGCAACGCTCACCGCGCACGTGAAGCTGGCGCTCAAGGACGATCTGCTCGCGACGGATCTCCCCGACAGCGAGACGTTCGCGCCGCGGTTGCCGCGATACTTCCCGACGGTGCTGCGCAAGCGGTTCCGCACCGCGATCAAGGCGCATCCCCTGCGCCGGCAGATCGTGGCGACGATGCTCGCGAACGAGACCATCGACAACGGCGGCATCACCTTCGCGTACCGATTGGCGGACGAGGCGGGCGCGAGCAGCACCGACGCGATCCGGGCGTACGCCGCGGTCACCGAGATCTTCGCCCTCCCCGACCTGTGGTCGAGGATCCGGTCGGCGAACATCGCGGCAGACATCGAGGACGAGCTGATCCTCGAGTCCGGCCGGGTTCTCGACCGTGCGTCGCGCTGGTTGCTGACCAACCGCCCGCAGCCCCTCGCCGTGGGTGCGGAGATCGCCCGCTACTCGGCCGATTTCCGGGCGCTCTCGCCGAAGGTGCCCCAGCTGGTCAGGGGACATCAGCTCGCCGATGTGGAGACGCGGGCGCGGCCGCTCGTCACCAGCGGGGCACCCGAGGACCTCACGTTCGAGGTGTTCCGGCTTCTGGACAAGTTCTGCCTGCTCGACATCATCGACGTCGCGGACATCGCCGAGCGCGACATCGACGAGGTGGCCGAGCTGTACTACGAACTCGACGCGCACCTCGGCATCGACTGGCTGTTGAGCGCGGTGTCGACCCTCGCGCGTGGCGACCGCTGGCACTCGCTGGCCCGCCTCGCGTTGCGCGACGACCTCTACAGTTCGCTGCGCCAGCTCACGATGGAAGTGCTGATGGGTGGCGAACCTCACGAGACCCCGCAGGAGAAGATCGACGACTGGGAATCGACGAACGCGTCCCGGCTGGCCAGGGCGAGGTCCGCTCTCACCGAAATTTTCGAGTCTGGGACCCTTGACCTCGCGACGCTCTCGGTGGCGGCGCGTCAGGTACGCAGCATGGTGCGAGGTGTGGGCACCCGATCGGAGGTATGACGTTGAGCGAGGGCTTTCACGCGGAGGTCGAAGTTCGTTGGTCGGACATGGACGTCTTCCAGCACATCAACCACGCTCGGATGGTGACGTTGCTGGAAGAGGCGCGGATTCCCTGGCTGTTCGAGGACGATCGGCCCACCGTCACGCTGCGTGACGGCGCGGTCATCGCCGATCTCCATGTGCGCTACCGCGGGCAGCTCCGGCACAGCGATTCACCGCTCGACGTCCTGATGTGGGTGGAGAAGGTCCGGGCCGTCGATTTCACGATCGGCTACGAAGTCCGCCCCAAGGGTGTCGACGTCTCGGTCGCGCCGTCCATCGTCGCCTCGACGCAGATCGCGGCGTTCGACATCGACACCCAGCGACTGCGCAGGATCACCGACGTCGAGCGTGCGTACCTGGAGAGCTGGCAGCGTGCATGAGCGCGTTCTGTCGATCCCGGATGCGACGGAGCGCGGTGATCTCGCCACTTTCCTCACCCGTGTGGTCCGGTTGGACGAATCCGCGGTGGTCCGCTTCCGGCAACGAGGCACCGGGCGCCTGACCGTCTGGGCGGCAACCGGTTTCGACGCGCTGGCGGTGCGCACGGTCGCGGGGACGATCACCCCCGACGACACGTCGGCCGCTGCCGACCAACTGCTCGCCGCGCTCGCCGCGGCGACGACGGCCGACATCGATCCGGGATTCTCGATGGATTCGGCGTGGCGGGGCGCGCTTCCGCCGACCGAGGGTTTCGTCCACGTCGACGACCTCCCCGCGCGGGTGCTCGTCGACCTCGCTCAGCGCGGTGCGGCACTGGCGCAGGAGCACGGCAGCAGCCACGGCCCGCCCGCGTCGCTCCTCGACCAGGAAGTGCTGCAGGTGCAGGGTGCGGAGCAGTCGGTCGCCATCCCGATGCGGGTGGTGTTCGCTCTCACCGCGATGGGGTTCGTTCCGCACGCGGGCTCGGATCGGCTGACCGCCGACATCGATCTCGAGCGCATCGACACGTCCGAACTGGTCCGGGTCCGAGCCACCGCCTCGTGGTTGCGGGTGGACGCGCGATTCGGGTCGATCTACCGGCACCGGGGTGGGGGGATTCCGTTGTCGGTGGCTCGGTAGCGGGTGTCAGCCGGTCCGCAGTGTGCTGGTGGCCAGTACGGCGAGTGACGCGACGACGGCCGCCATCCCCAGCCCCGCGACCACGGTCAGCTGCTCGCCGAGTACCACGGTGCCGAGAAGCGCTGCGACCACCGGCTCGGTGAGCGTCAGGGTCGCGACCGTCGCGGGCGGCAGCCGCCGCAGACCGGCGGCGAACAGCAGGTACGCCAGCACCGTCGGGACGATCGCCAGATACACCGCCGCGGCCGCTCCCGCCCCGGTGTCCAGCCCGCCGGGCCAGGTGGCGACGAGGACGGGGATCAGGAACAGTCCGCCGAGACCGAACATCTGTCCCATCGCCGCCTCGGGGCGCGCACCCGCCGTCAGCAGGGACGATCCCGCCACCGTGTAGGCGGCGTACCCGAGACCGGCGATCAGCGCCGGCAGCGCACCCGCCAGGATCCCGGATGAGTCGGAGCCGCCGGTGGTGCCCGCCACGATCAGCCCCATCCCGGCGACGGCGATGACGGTCGACACGGCCCACACCGGACCTGGGCGTTGCCGGTGCACCGCCCATTGCAGCGCACCGGTGAACGCGGGGCCCGAGCCCAGAGCGATCATCGTGCCCGCCGCCACCCCGGCGCTCTGCACACCGGTGAAGAATCCGAGTTGGTAGGCCGCGACGCCGATCCCGCCCCACACGGCAGGCGCGTACCCGCGGATCCCGGCGCCGCCACCGAACCCGAGACCCCCGCGCAGCGCCGCGAACGCGGCGAGAAGGGCACCGGCGGCCACGACCCGCACCGAACCGACGGCCAGCGGGTCGAGATCGTATCCGAGAGAGCGGGACGCGAGGGCCTGCGCGGTTCCTGTCGTCGCGAACAGGATCGATGCTGCGACGACCGCCGCAACCGCGGGAGTGCGGGTCAGATGAGCCACGCAGCCGCGTTCGGCGGGAGCTGGCCCTCCACCAGCGGGGCGCTGCTGAGCAGCACCTCACCCGGTGGCAGCGAGATCGGCGCCTCGGTGGCGTTCAGGGCGCAGATCAGGCCGCCGCGCCTGCGGAAGGCGAAGCACCCGGCGGGGCTGCCGTACCAGTCGACGCCGGGACCGGAGAACTCCGGACGGAACGAGCGCAGTTCGAGCGCGGCCCGGTACAGCGACAGCGTCGACGTGACGTCCTCGAGTTGCGCCTCGACGGTGAGCTGCGACCATTCGGGCGGCATCGGCAGCCAGGGCTCGCCCGTGCTGAATCCGAACGGGGGCTCGGTGCCCTCCCACGGCAGGGGGACGCGGCATCCGTCGCGGCCGCGTTCGGTGTGACCGGACCGTTCCCACACCGGATCCTGTAACGCCGAATCGGGCAGGTCGACGTTGGGCAGGCCGAGTTCGGCGCCGTTGTACAGGAACGCCGCACCCGGCAGCGCCAGTTCGACGAGCGTCATCGCCCGGGCTCGCGCCGTGCCGATCTCGCCGCCGCCGTAGCGGGTGACTTCCCGTTCCACGTCGTGGTTCGACAGGGTCCAGGTGGGGGTGCCGCCCACCTGGTCGACGGCCGTCAGGGAATTCTCGATGGCCTCCCGCACGGTCTCCGCCGAGAACTCGGCCTCGGCCAGCCGGAAGTTGAACCCCAGGTGGAGTTCGTCGGGCCGGATGTACTCACCGAAGCGTTCGTTGTCGCGAACCCAGATCTCGCCGACCGCCATCGTGCCCGGGTACTCGTCGAGGACCTTGCGGATGCCGCGGTGGATGTCGTGGACCGCGGGATTGTCGAACCGCGGATCGTCGTCCGAGTTCTGCAGCAGCTCGTTGGCGGACCAGTCGTGGTCCGGCAGACCCTCCGGCTTGGCCATGCCGTGCGCGACGTCGATGCGGAATCCGTCGACACCCCGGTCCAGCCAGAACCGGAGAGTCTTCGTGAGATCCTCGACGACCTCCGGGTCGTCCCAGTTCAGGTCGGGCTGTTCCGTCGCGAAGATGTGCAGGTACCACTGTCCGGGCCGGCCGTCGGCCTCGGTGATCCGCGTCCATGCCGGGCCGCCGAAGATGCTCGGCCAGTTGTTGGGCGGCTCCGAGCCGTCCTCGCCGCGGCCGTCGCGGAAGATGTACCGGTTCCGCTCCGGGCTGCCCGGGGGCGACGTGAGCGCTGCCTGGAACCACTCGTGCTCGACACTGGTGTGGTTGGGCACCAGGTCCATCGTCACCTTGATCTGGCGCGCGTGCGCGGCCTCGATCAGCGCGTCCATGACCTCGAGGTCACCGAACAGCGGGTCGATGTCGCGTGGGTCGGACACGTCGTAGCCGTGATCGGCCATCGGCGACCGCATGACCGGGCTCAGCCACAGGGCGTCGACACCGAGGAGTTCGAGGTAGCCCAGTTTGTCCCGCACGCCGTGGAGGTCGCCGACACCGTCACCGTTCGCGTCGGCGAACGAGCGGGGATAGATCTGGTAGAAGACGGCGTCGGACCACCAGGGGGCCGGCGAGGTGTCGTCGGCGGACGTTTCGGCGGGAGTGCTCACAAACGCCCATCGTGCCAAACGATCGTCCGCGCCACGACTCGACCGGCGGAATCGGGGTGGGGCAGTTCAGAACGCCGAGTTCACCATCGACGCCGCGGCCATGTCCATGTACTCGGTGAGGGCCTTGCGGTGGGCGTCGTCGAGGGTGCCGGAGTCGATCGACGCGATGGCCGTGTGCATGCATCGCAGCCAGGCGTCGCGCTCGATCGGACCGATCGTGAACGGCTGGTGACGCAAGCGCAGCCGCGGGTGGCCGCGCTCGTCCGAATAGGTGTGCGGTCCGCCCCAGTACTGCTCGAGGAACATCCGCATCCGGCGCTCGGCCGGACCCAGATCCTCCTCTGGATACAGGGGCCGCACGATGTCGTCGTTCGCGACTTCCTCGTAGAAGCGCGCGGTGAGTTTGCGGAACGTCTCCGCTCCGCCCACCGCCTCGTAGAAGGTCTGCTGCACGTCAGTCATGGCGCCTTCCATTGTGCACGTGCGGGCGCGAACGGTCTCGGTCACCGTCTGTTCACCGAATGGCCTGCATTTTTGTCGTAAATGGACGTGCGCGAGCAGGCAATTCATGGTGCACTTGGTGGCAATCTCCCGGAGGTCGCATGAAGAATCGACACAGCGCCCGCGCGCACCGACAACTCGTGCCCACTGATGCCCGGAGTGCCGGGCTTTCAGGGGCGTTTGCTTTACAAGTGATCACCGAAGGCTCCGCGCACAGCGCAGAGCCTTCTTTCCCGGGCGAGAATGCGGTTCCGCTCTGGATCAAGCGCCGGGTGCTTCTGCTGAACGTCACCTACGAGCCGCTCACCGCCCTTCCTGCCCGCCGCGCCGTGGTGTTGATGACCTGCGGCAAGGCCGATACCGTTCACGAGGATCCGCAGGCCCCCGTGGTCCACTCCGAGCAGTGGTCCGTGCAGGTGCCGTCCGTGATCCGCCTCCGGAACTACGTCCGCGTCCCGTATCGCGCCCGTGTTCCGATGACCCGCGCAGCGCTCATGCACCGAGACCGGTTCCGCTGCGCATACTGCGGTTCCAAGGCGGAGACCGTCGATCACGTCGTTCCCCGCAGCCGCGGTGGCGAGCACTCGTGGGAGAACTGCGTGGCTTGCTGCGCGCCCTGCAACCACCGCAAGGCGGACAAGTTGCTGAGCGAACTCGGCTGGACGCTCCGAGCGGCCCTGGTACCTCCGTCGGGCCCGCACTGGCGACTGCTGGCGTCCACCAAGGACCTCCACCCGTCGTGGATGCCCTACCTCGGCGAAGGCGCTGCCTGAGCGTTCCGCACGTCCTCTTCGCGAAGTTCGGCCCTGACGGTTCCCTTCGCACGGTTCTGGGCTACCGTTTGCGTTGTGAGCATTCTCGAGACAGTGCTGATATTCGTAGGAATTCCGGCGTTGATCACCGCCTTCTTCGCGGGGATGTCGTTCGTCGGCAAGAAGACGCCGGGCCCCGTGCCGCCCGCGTTCCACCTCGGTGAGGAGTGGACGCACGCGCCGGTGCTGTGGAGCGCCGTCGACGAGGTGACCACGCACGGTCATCACGGCGGACATCACGACGCGCACGCCGGTTCGGCAGACCTGATTGGAGGCTCGGCAAGTGGCAAGTGGTGACCTGATTCCCGCCTCCGCGGTATCCGCGGAGAATCTGCCCGTCGGCAGCGTCGTGACGGCGAGCGGCCGCATCTCGGGCGTGCATCGCGTCGGTGAGCCGTTCACCGATGACCTGCCGTTCACGACGGACGAACTCGTCCGCCTCGACGACGCGCTCACCGAAGGCACCCGCAAGACGAAGGTGCGCTTCAACGCGTACATCGGCGACCTCGGCGCCGACACCGCGGCCGGCGCCGACGCGCTCTTCCCGACGACTCCCGAGGCGGAGCGTTCCGTCCTCATTGCGGTGTCGCCGAACCAGCGGACGGTCGAGATCCGCAGCGGCCGGGCCGTGGCCAACCGCGTCACCGACCGGGTCGCGCAGCTCGGTGCCACGGCGGCTGTCTCGTCGTTCGGTGACGGAGACCTGATCGACGGTCTCGTGAGCGCCATCCGCGTGATGAGCGCGGCGATCGCCTCGCCGTAAACCAGCACATATCAGCGTCCGTGCGGCCCGATATGGTTCAGTCCCACTGAACCGTGTCGGGCCGTCGGTGTTGTTATCGGGTGTCGACGCAGCGGTCGGCGCCGTCGAGAGTCCTTCGGACGGCCTCGATGCCGAGTTCCATCATCTGCGCGGTCCGGTCCGCGAGGCTCGCGGGAAGGATGTCCGCGATCCAGACGAAGACGGTCGCGCCGTGGCCGTCGTCGCTCACCTGGGCGGAAGCGTTGTGGTGTTCGTAGGGGCCGTCGACGATCGACCAGGCCAGTCGGCGCGCGTCCTCGTCGCACGAGACGAGGCGCTCCCGGACGACCGAACCGTCGACGAAGGTGATCACTCGATCACCCCGGTCGATCACCGAGTCGGTGACGAAACCCACTGCGAGCCGGGTGTGCAACGCACCCCAGTCGCGCAGGGCGTCCCACACGGCAGCGGGTGCGGCATCGATGTGTGCGGACTTGCGGATGTAGGGCATGACTGCAGTGTGCCGCGGGGAATCCCGCGAGGATTGAAGATTCTTGCAGGCCACCGTAGGTCCGGGATCCTGTCGGGACCCGCGGGTAGCGTCGCCGTTGTGGCGGTGAGTGAGGTTGCCCGTCTGCCGGGCGCGGGTGTCTGGGCGGTGGATTGCTGCGCCGCGCACCCGGGCTGGTCGGACGTGGAGGTGCGGGACGATCGCCGGTTCGTGCTCGTCCGAAGCGGCCGCTTCCTGCGGCGGATCGACGGCCGGGAGTCGATGTTCGACCGGACCGTGGCCTATCTCGGAATGCCGGGCGAAGTGGAGGAATTCGCGCATCCCTACGGTGGTGACCGGTGCACGTCGATCAGCATCCGGTCCGGGTTGTGGCGGGCGATCGCCGGCGACGACTGGGTGCTCGGTCGATCGGATGTGTACGTCGATGCCCGGGTGGATCTCCTCCATCGCCGCCTGCTCCTGGCCGGCCGGATCGGCGACGTCGACTACGCCCTCGCCGAGGAGATCGTTCGACTCGTCGCGGTCGCCGCGCACGCTGCATCGCAGGGACGGTCGACTGGACGCCGGCGCGGTGGCCTGCCGGACGATGCCGTGGCCGCTGCCGCCCGCGCGGCAGTCCTCGACGACGAGCCCGGCTCGGAAGGACTGATACCCCTCGCCGAACGGTTCGGGATGTCACCGTTCGCGCTCAGTCGTGCCTTCAGCGCGGTCATGGGCGTGTCGCTCACCCGGTACCGCAACAGGGTTCGGGTGGGGCTGGCGCTGGAGCGGATCGAGCACGGCGACCGCGACCTCGCCGGACTCGCCGCCGATCTGGGTTTCTCGGATCAGGCCCATATGACCAGGACGATCCGCGTCCACCTCGGCGAGACCCCCACCGCACTTCGAATGCTGTTGTCGGCCTGAACTGCACTCGACTTCTGTCGGTGGTCGATGCGAACATATGTTCGTGTCCGATTCGCCGCGCGCGCGCATCTCGAGTGGCGCCGAGGCGACCATTCTGCACGCCGACCTCGACGCCTTCTACGCGTCGGTGGAGCAGCGGGACGATCCCAGCCTGCGTGGAGTGCCGGTGATCGTCGGCGGCGGTGTCGTCCTGGCCGCGAGCTACGAGGCCAAGGCCTACGGGGTGCGCACGGCCAGCAGCGGTGCGCAGGCGTTGCGTCTGTGCCCGCACGCGGTCGTGGTGCGTCCGCGGATGTCGGCGTACGCGGCCGCGAGCAAGGCGGTGTTCGAGGTCTTCGGGCAGACGACACCCCTGGTCGAGGGACTGTCCATCGACGAGGCGTTCCTCGACGTCGCCGGTCTGCGCAAGATCGCCGGCGCCCCCGTCGACATCGCGGCGCGCCTGCGCCGCGAAGTGCGCGAGCAGGTCGGGCTGCCGATCACCGTGGGCGTCGCGAGAACAAAGTTCCTCGCCAAGGTGGCCAGCGCCGTGGGCAAACCCGACGGACTGCTGCACGTGCCGCCGGACCGCGAGATCGAGTTCCTGCACCCGCTGCCGGTCGAACGGCTGTGGGGAGTCGGGGCGGTGACGTCGGTCAAGCTGCGCGACGCCGGGATCGGCACGGTCGGCCAGCTCGCCCACTATCCGGAAGAGCTGCTCGTCTCGATCGTGGGGCCCGCCGCGGGTCATCATCTCCACGCGCTCGCCTGGGCGCGCGACCCGCGGCCGGTGCAGGTGGGACGCAGGCGAAGATCCGTCGGCGCGCAGCACGCTCTGGGGCGCAGGCCGAAGTCGCGGGAGGATGTGGACGCCGCCCTGGTGACGTTGGTCGACCGGGTGGCGGGCCGGCTGCGCCGCGGCAAGCGGGTGGGGCGTACGGTGGTGCTCCGGCTTCGTTTCGACGACTTCACCCGGGTCACGCGATCGCACACGCTCGCGCAGCCGTCGGCGCAGACGCAGACGATCCTCACCACGGCCCGCGGCTTGCTGAACAACGCGATGCCGATGATCGAACTCAAGGGCATCACCCTCGTGGGTGTCGCGGTGGCCAACCTCGAGGACGACTGCCCGCAGCAGCTGGCGTTGCCGTTCGATCCGTACACGAGCAGCACGATCGACACCACGCTCGACAGCGTCCGTGATCGTTTCGGCTCCTCGGCCGTCACCCGGGCGGTGCTGCTGGGCCGGGACCAGGGCGTGACCGTGCCGATCCTGCCGGATTAGCCCGGCAGGATCGGCCACCGATCAGCTCGCGTCGAACTTCCGGGCCGCCAGCGACCGGACGATTCCGGCGAGGCCCTCGACCACCAGGCGGCGCAGGGCCGGCGGATGGTCACCGGTCAAGAAGTCGTCGGCTGCCGCGACGGACTTCTCGCTGATCGACCACGACGGGTACAGCCCCACCACGACGGTCTGCGCGACCTCGCTCGAACGCCGCTCCCACACCGCGGGGATGTCCGCGAAGTAGCGGGCCACATACGGTTCGAGGATCTCGGACTGGCCGTGACCGGCGAATCCGCCGATGATCGAGCGGGCGGTGATGTTCGGCACCGAATCGTCGCCGACCACACGGTTCCACGCCTGTTCCTTCACCGCGGCCTGCGGGCGGACGGTGGCCGCCGCGGCGGCGTTGCGGGCGCCGGCCGCGGTGGGGTCGCGTTCGGCTTCGGCGTCGATGAACGGCGTCTCGATGCCCTCGGCGTCGATCTCACCGGCGCCGGCGAGTGCGCTGACGAGACGCCAGCGCAGGTCCGTGTCGACGACGAGCCCCGGCAACCCGACCGTCTCCGGTGCGGCGTCCAGCAGTTCCTGCAGCACCTCGGTGTGCCATGCCGACAGCTGGGCGCCCGCGAGCGCGTTGACGAACGCCAGCTGGTGATCCGATCCCGGCTCGGCTTCCCGTGCCAGTTCGAGGAGCCGGTTCGCGAAGTCGGGCCAGCCGTGTTCCTTGGACCATCCGGGTTCGGCGTAGCTGTGCAGCGCGGTCTGGGCCTGCATCAGCAGGCGCTGGACCACGCCGACTTCGGTCTCGGCGCCGACGCCGCGCTGGACGAGGGCGACGAAATCGCGTGCCTTGAGCTCCGCCTGGCGCGTCATCTCCCAGGCCGCCGACCACACCAGGGTGCGGGGGAGGGGCTCGTCGATGTCGCCGATGCGCTCGATCGCGGTGGCGAGCGAGTCGGGATCGAGCCGCAGCGAGCAGTAGGTGAGGTCGTCGTCGTTGACGAGGATCAGCTGACCGCGTTCGACACCGACGAGTTCGGCCACGTCGGTGCGTTCGGCCGCGTCGAGGTCGAGTTCGACCCGCTTCGTGCGGACCAGCTTGCCTTCTCGGTCGTCGTACACGCCGACCGCAATGCGGTGCACCCGTCGCTCACCGGCACCCGGTGCGGCGCCGTCCTGCAGCACGGCGAACCGGGTGAACGTGCCGTCCGCGGCGACGTCGAAGTCGGGGCGCAGGATGTTGAGTCCGGTGGTCTTGAGCCACTGTGTTCCCCAGTCGGACAGGTCGCGACCCGACGACTTCTCCAGTGCGCCGAGGAGGTCGTCGAACGTGGCGTTGTCGAAGGCGTGGTCGCGGAAGTAGTCGCGCAGACCGGACAGGAACGGCTCGAGCCCGACGTAGGCGACGAGCTGCTTGAGGACGGAGGCACCCTTCGCGTAGGTGATGCCGTCGAAGTTCACCTCGACCGCGGCGAGGTCGGGGATGTCGGCGGCGATGGGGTGCGTGGACGGCAGCTGATCCTGCCGGTACGCCCACGACTTCTCGACGTTCGCGAACGTCGTCCAGGCGTTGGTGTATTCGGTGGCCTCGCTCTGGCAGAGCACGGAGGCGAACGTCGCGAACGACTCGTTGAGCCACAGGTCGTCCCACCAGCGCATGGTGACCAGGTCGCCGAACCACATGTGCGCCATCTCGTGCAGCACGGTCTCGGCGCGCCGCTCGTACGACGCCCGCGTCACCTTGGAGCGGAAGACGTAGTCCTCGAGGAACGTGACGGCGCCCGCGTTCTCCATTGCGCCCGCGTTGAATTCGGGGACGAACAGCTGGTCGTATTTCCCGAATGCGTATGGGGTGCCGAAATTGCGGTGGTAGAAATCGAAGCCCTGCTTGGTCTCCGTGAACAGGCGCTCGGAGTCCATGTGCTGGCCGAGGGAGGCACGGCAGTAGATACCGAGGGGGATGTCGCCGTGCTCGTCGGAGTAGTTGTCGGTCCACTCCGCATACGGGCCGGCGATCAGGGCGACGAGGTAGGTGCTCATCTTCGGTGTGGTGCGGAAGATGTGCCGACCGGGTTCGGCTGCCACCGTCTCGACGGTCGCGGAGTTGGAGATCACCTTCCAGTCGGTCGGCGACGTGACGTGCACGTCGAACGTCGCCTTCAGGTCGGGCTGGTCGAAGCACGCGAACATCCGCTTGGCGTCGGCGGTCTCGAACTGCGAGTACAGGTAGACCGCGTCGTCGGTGGGGTCGACGAAGCGGTGCAGCCCCTCACCGGTGTGCGAGTACGCGCAATCGGCTTCGACCACCAGTTCGTTGCGTTCGGCGAGGTCGGTGAGTGCGATGCCCGTGGACTCGTCGTACCCCGAGACGTCGACGGGAGACCCGTTCAGCGTGGCCGAATGCACACGCGCCGCGACGATGTCGACGAACGTGGACGCCCCGGCGGTGGCCCCGAACGTGACGGTGGTGCGCGAGGAGAAGGTCTCGACTCCGGGCTGACCTGTCCCGTCGGTGAGGTCGAGTTCGATCAGGTAGTTGTCGACGGTCAGCAGCCCGGCTCGTTCGGCTGCCTGTTCGCGGGTCAGGTTCGGTGGGGCCACAGAGGTCTCCTCGTGATCGGCGGCGGTGCTCGTACTCGATGCTGCCATCCCATCACGAGTGGGACCGGGGTGTTAACCGGACAGGTCGGTCAACGGCACCCCGGGGTCGGCCAGCCGGTCGGGATCGACAGGGACGGACGAGGACACCAATTGCTTGATCTGATCGGTGACGTCCCAGATGTTGACGTTCATCCCCGCGAGGACGTTGTTGTCCGCGTCGAGCCAGAAGGCCACGAACTCGCGTGCGGCGAAATCGCCGCGCACGACCACCCGGTCGTACGAATCGTGCGGGGCGTACCCCACATACTCCATGCCCAGATCGAACTGGTCGGTGAAGAAGTACGGCAGGTTCCCGTATTCCGCCTCGTGCCCGAGCATGGTGGCGGCGGCCACGGCCGGCTGGTTGAGCGCGTTCGCCCAGTGCTCGACCCGGATCCGGGTGCCGAGCTGCGGATGCTGTTGCGCGGCGATGTCACCCACCGCGACGACGTCGGGGTCGCTGGTCTGCAACCCGGCGTCGACGAGAACGCCGCCGTCGACGTCGAGTCCGGCCCGCTCCGCGATCTCGATGTTGGGTGCCGCGCCGACGGCGACGAGGACCGCGTCGGCGGGCAGGACGGTGCCGTCGCCCAGCCGAACCCCGGTGGCCTTGCCGTCTTCGACGACGATCTCCTCGACCGTGGCGCCGAGGTGCAGTTGAACGCCGTGCTCGCGGTGCAGTTCGGCGAAGACCGAGCCGATCTCGGGGCCGAGGGAGCCGAGCAGGGGAACTTCGGCGGCTTCCACCACCGTCACGTCCGCGCCGTTCTCTCGCGCGGAGGCACCCACCTCGAGGCCGATCCAGCCGGCGCCGATCACCACGAGTCGTCGGCCACCGGCGACCGCCTCGATGAGCTTGTCCGATTCGTCGATGGTGCGGAGGTAGTGGACGCCCTCGGCGTCGGAACCGGGGATGGGTGGCCGGCGTGAGCGTGAACCGGTGGCGAGCGCGAGCTTGTCGTACCCCAGCGTGGAACCGTCCGGCAGCGTCACGGTGTGGGCGGCGAGGTCGAGGGCGGTGGCTGTGGTGCCGAGCCGCAGGTCCACGTGATGGTCGCGGTACCAGTCGCCGTGGTGAACGGTGAAGTCGCCGAGAGCCTTCTTGCCGGCGAAGTGTTCCTTCGAGAGCGGAGGTCGCTCGTAGGGAAGATGCTCCTCCTCCGACAGGAGGATGATCGATCCGTCGAAATCCTTGTCACGCAATGCTTCTGCCGTCTTGGCTCCGGCGAGGCCGCCGCCGACGACGACGAACGTGCGGGTGGAGGACATGTGAGAATGCTCCCTTCCGGTCGACCACTTTCGACCCTACTGCCGCGAGCGGGGTCTCCGGGAAGGATTCCCGGAGGGGAGGTGTTGACTGGACGGGAATGTGTACATCACCGAGAAGGAGCATCACGTGAGTGCTGGGACGAACGCCGGGACCGCCAAGGACGTCGCTGATTTCTGGTTCGACCCACTGTGCCCGTGGTGCTGGATCACCTCGCGATGGATCCTCGAGGCCACGCAGGTGCGCGACCTGGAGGCGAACTTCCACGTGATGAGCCTGGCCGTCCTCAACGAGGGCCGGGATCTGCCGGAGGAATACCGCGAGCTCATGACCAAGGCGTGGGGCCCGGTGCGGGTGCTGATCGCGGCCGCGCAGAAGCACGGCGACGAGATCCTGCTGCCGCTGTACACGGCGATGGGCACACTCATCCACAACGAGGGCAACAAGGACTTCGGCGACGTGATCGTCAAGTCGCTCGCCGAAGTCGGGCTGCCGGCCGAACTGGCCGAGGCTGCCGAATCGGAGGAGTACGACGCCGCACTGCGCGAGAGTCACGCCGCAGGCATGGACGCCGTCGGACCGGACGTGGGAACCCCGACCATCCACGTCAACGGTGTCGCGTTCTTCGGCCCGGTCCTGTCGCGGATTCCCCGCGGCGAGGACGCGGGCAAGGTGTGGGACGGTGCGGTCGCGCTGGCCGGCTACCCGCACTTCTTCGAGCTCAAGCGCACCCGGACCGAGGACCCCCAGTTCGACTGAGCCCCGTCCCAGGCACGGTCACCGAGTGACAGGCCCGGCCGGGTCGGCCGCGTACTGCAGTAGCTGCGGATCGCGGTAGATCTGGCCGGGTTTCATGAACAGGTGACCGTGCCGGGTCCTGTTCCGCAGGGCGGCGGCACGCCAGGTCAGCACCGGATGTCCCGACAGCAGGTTCACGAACCACGGGAAGAACCCGCGTTCGGTGGTGGCCCGGTCGGCGAGTTCGTCGAAGCCGACGATGCTCACGAGATACTTGCCGGCGCCGAGGACACCCATCGCGCCGCAGGCGCCCTGGGGCCGCACACAGTAGCCGTGATTGTCCGCGGTGTATTCCATCGACCGGAACAGTGCCGACCCGACCACCGGAATGTAGTTGGCGGCGAACTGACCCAGTTGCCGCCAGTAGGAGGCGTGACCGGCCGCGATGTGACCGACCTCGTGGCCGATGATGAAGGCGAGAGCGTCGGGCTCGCGGGCCTCGCCGCCGATCTCGAACAGGTCGCTGTACACGACGACGAAGCGGCGGAATCCGTGTCCGGACGCGAACGCGTTGATCCGGCCGTTCCCGAGCACGACGTACGCGTCGGGCGGTTCGGTCATCCCGAACCGTGCGGCCGCTTCGGCCACCATCCGATACCCGTCGGGGAACTGGGTGGGTGTCATCTTGATCCCGTTCACCTGCTGCGAGCCGTAGAGCTGCCCGCGCCCGATGGCGATGAGGATCGGCGCGACCAGCACGATGAGCACCCAGGTGGACACCACGCCGAGAAAGAGCGCCGCGATCGCCGCAACGTAGGCGACGACGGTGAGGACGATCGCCGCCACGAGCAGCGGGATCTCCCACGAGTGCCGGGCGGGCCGGTCGTTCGGCAACAGGCCCGGCAACGGGACCGGAGGATTCCACCCCGTCCCGCGGCCCCACTGCTGTTGCGCGGGAGTCGGCCGATGTCCCGGATACGCCTGTCCCCAGTTCTGTCCGTTGTCGGGATACATGCTGATCACGATAAGCGTCTCGGGCCCCTGACACGATTCGCGACGACGCCTGACAGAATCACCAGTCATGCGCGTATACCTGGGTGCCGACCATGCCGGATTCGAACGTAAGAACGAGATCATCGACCACCTGAAGGCCGCGGGCCACGAGACCGTCGACTGCGGCGCTCACGTCTACGACGCCCTCGACGACTACCCCGCCTTCTGCATCGAGACGGCGCGACGCGTCGTCGCGGACGAGGGCAGCCTCGGCATCGTCCTGGGTGGCAGCGGCAACGGCGAGCAGATCGCCGCGAACAAGGTGAAGGGTGCGCGATGTGCCCTGGCGTGGAGCGTCGAGACCGCGCAACTGGCGCGCCAGCACAACAACGCACAGCTGATCGGGCTCGGCGGACGCATGCACTCCCTCGAGGAGTCCCTCGCCATCGTCGACGCCTTCCTCGCCGCCGAGTGGTCGAACGAGGAGCGTCACCAGCGCCGCATCGACATCCTGTCCGAGTTCGAGAAGACCGGCGTCGCCCCGGCCCTGCCCGAGGCCTGATCGTCCTTGCCCGAAGGTCACACCCTGCACCGGCTGGCCCGGCTACACCAACGCCGGTTCGCCGGTTCGCCGGTGCGGGTGCTGAGCCCTCAGGGCAGATTCGCCGAGGACGCGGCCCTCGTCGACGGCCGCGTCCTCGTCAGGTCCGAGGCCTGGGGTAAGCACCTGTGGCACCACTACGAGTCGGGGCTCGTGGTGCACGTCCATCTCGGACTGTACGGAGCGTTCACGGAATCGGCCGTTCCGATGGAACCCCCGGTCGGGCAGGTCCGGATGCGGATGGTCGGCGCCGAATTCGGCACCGACCTCCGCGGACCGACGGCCTGCGAGGTTCTCCATCCGCCGCAGGTCGCGGCCATCGAGGCGCGCCTCGGACCGGACCCGCTGCGGAAGGATGCCGACCCCCACAAGGCGTGGAAACGCATCTCGGCGTCGAAGACCCCGATCGGGGCACTGCTGATGGATCAGGCCGTCATTGCGGGCATCGGCAACGTGTACCGGGCGGAGGTCCTGTTCCGGCACGGGATCGACCCCGAGCGGCCCGGCCGGGCGGTGTCGCGGAACGAGTGGGACGCGCTGTGGGCCGACCTCGTCGCGCTGATGAAGGTCGGGGTGCGGCGCGGCAAGATGCACGTCGTCCGTCCCGAGGACGATCACGGCGATCCGGCGTATGCCAAGGACCGTCCCCGGACGTACGTCTACCGGCGGGCCGGATCACCGTGCCGGGTCTGCGGCACCCCGATCGCTCATTCGGTCATGAAGGGCCGCAACCTCTTCTGGTGCCCGAGCTGCCAGCCCTCCTGACCGCCGGTCTAGAAGTCGAAGCCGCCGCCGAAGTCGAATCCGCCGCCGTCACCGCCGCCGAAGTCGAAGCCGCCACTATCGCCGCCGGCGTCCCCGCCCATGTCGCTGCCGGCATCCCCACCGGAGTCGCCGCCGTCACCACCGCCGTCTCCGCCCGCATCGCCGGTGTCCTGTGACGCGTCGCCTGCTCCGCTTTCGAAGCCCTGTGCGTCATACGGCACGCCGGCCATCCCGGAGAACATCGCCGAGAACAGGAACATCGATCCCAGGCCCCACGCGCCGGCCACGAGAGCGGGCTTCCACCACGGCTCCGAGTACCAGCCGGCGGGAACCGGGCGTCCCGCGACGCGGCCGCCCGGGTAGTAGTTGGGTGTCTTCGGCGACGGGCTCGGCGACGCCGCGACCTGCCGCCCCTCGAATTCGACCTCACGGTCCTCGGTGACCGCGCCCGCGGACTTCTGGCCGTCGATCGACGGAATCTCCGGGCCGGGGTCCATGCCCATCGCCGTCCGGGCGGCGCGGATGTAATAGAGACCCTCCAGTGCCGTCTGCTTGGCGAGGCGCGCCTGGACGGGGGTGGTCGCCTGATCGATCTGGGAGCCCGCCGCGGTGTAGCGCTCGGACGCGTCGGCCAGTGCCTGCTGCGAGGCGGTGTCGGACCCGGTGAGGCTGTACACCTGCCCGCCGAGTCGTTCGATGGCCTGCCGCGCGTCCGCCTTCGCGTCCTCGAGCTGATTCGCGGTCTGTCCGGCGCGGTTGTTGCGGCTCTTCACCACCAGGAAGGCGACCGCCGCCACGATCACGAGAATGAGTAGCAGTTCCACGGTGGCCTCCAGTGACTGCGACAGCCACGAGTAGGGGACAAATCGGACATCTCCCAGAGTACTGATCGAAATCGGGGTTACGCGCTGGGCGAACGGGGGAGTGGCGCATCGGGGATCGGCGCGGAGGAAGTCTCCCACGCCTGTGATGCATGTCATAGCGCACGAAGTGCTCGTGGCCGCCCGGGCACGACGAAAAAGGAGCGTTCCCTGGGGTGGGAACGCTCCTGTGTGGAGGGGATGACGGGAATCGAACCCGCGTAATCAGTTTGGAAGACTGAGGCTCTACCATTGAGCTACATCCCCGTGCATACGACTACCTGGGATCGCCATGCATGTCGTCTGCGATGTCAGACTGTACCCAACCTCGCTTTGGATTTCATAATCGGGGGGCCGTAGGATTCTTCCTCGGGTCCTCGCGAGGTTGGCGAGAGCCGGCTTCGACCGGGGTGTAGCGCAGCTTGGTAGCGCATCCGCTTTGGGAGCGGAGGGTCGCAGGTTCAAATCCTGTCACCCCGACCAGAACCACAGGGCAGGTAACTGCCGCACAGTAAAAGAGCACGACCACACGAAGGAGCCAGTCCGTGAAGAGCACCGTCGAGCAGCTCAGCCCGACGCGAGTCCGTATCAACGTTGAGGTGCCCTTCGAGGAGCTCAAGCCTGATTTCGACAAGGCCTACAAGGCCCTCGCGCAACAGATCCGTCTCCCCGGCTTCCGTCCGGGCAAGGCACCGGCCAAGTTGCTCGAAGCTCGTGTCGGTCGTGGCGCCGTCCTGGAGCAGGTCGTCAACGACGCACTCCCGTCCCGCTACTCCGAGGCTGTCACCAGCGCCGCGGTGAAGGCGATCGGTCAGCCGGAGATCGAGATCACGAAGATCGAGGACGGCGAGCTCCTCGAGTTCACCGCCGAGGTCGACGTCCGTCCCGAGATCACGCTGCCCGACTACAGCGAGCTCAGCGTCACCGTCGATCCGATCGAGATCACCGACGAGGCCGTCGAGGAGCAGCTCCTGTCGCTGCGTCAGCGGTTCGGCACCCTCACCGGTGTCGAGCGTGCGGTCGAGGACGGAGACTTCATCTCCATCGACCTGTCCGCCACCGTCGACGGTGAGGCAGTTCCCGAGGCCACCGCGAGCGGTCTGTCGCACGAGGTCGGTTCCGGCCAGCTCATCGAGGGCCTCGACGAGGCCGTCGTCGGCGTCAAGGCCGGCGAGTCCAAGGAGTTCACCTCGACCCTCGTCGCCGGTGACCACGCGGGCAAGGAAGCTGTCGTCACCGTCATCGTCGGCACCGTCAAGGAGCGCGAGCTGCCTGCCGAGGACGACGAGTTCGCCCAGCTGGCCAGCGAGTTCGACACCCTGGACGAGCTGAAGGCCGACCTGCGTGAGCGCGTCGGACGCGTTCGCAAGGTCGAGCAGGCCGGTCAGATCCGCGACAAGGTCCTCGAGACCCTGCTCGAGACCGTCGAGGTCCCGCTGCCCGAGGCCGTCGTCAAGGCCGAGGTCGACGCTGCGCTGCACGACGCCGTGCACGGTCTCGATCACGACGAGGACGCGCTGAACAAGCTCCTCGAAGAGCAGGGCACGAGCCGCGAAGAGTTCGACAAGGACGCCAAGGAGAGCGCCGAGCGCTCGGTGAAGACCCAGCTGCTGCTGGACGCCATCGCCGACGCCTCCGACGTCACCGTCGGCCAGGACGAGCTCACCGAGCGGATTCTGTTCCAGGCGCAGCGCTACGGCATGGCGCCCGAGCAGTTCATCCAGCAGATCCAGCAGGCCGGTCAGCTCGGCGCCGTCTTCGCGGACGTGCGTCGCGGCAAGGCTCTGGCCGGCGTCGTCGAGCAGGCCACCGTCACCGACACCGCGGGTGTCGCCGTCGACACTGCCGAGCTGTTCGGCAACGGTGAGGCCGAAGCCGAGGAGGCTGCGTCGACCGACGAGGCCGCAACGGATTCCGCCGAGGGCGAAGACCAGAAGTAAGGCTGGTCGCGGGGTGTTTTCCTCGCGTTCGGCTGTGAGATGTTTTCCGCTTTGAGCGAAGTAGGGCGGCACCGGGACTCCGGTGCCGCCCTCCTTCGTTAGTGTCTGTGTCAGCAATCAACGATTTACGGAGAAGGCAGGTACCGTGACTTCCAATCACCTGGAGACTTTGCAGAGTCCCGCCATGACTTCAGCCACCGCTGGGTTGAACCTCAGCGACTCGGTGTACGAGCGCCTGCTGCGCGAGCGCATCATCTTCCTCGGTACCCAGGTCGACGACGACATCGCGAACAAGCTGTGCGCTCAGATCCTGCTGCTGTCGGCAGAGGATCCCAACCGGGACATCTCCCTCTACATCAACTCGCCCGGCGGTTCGGTCAGCGCCGGCATGGCCATCTTCGACACGATGCAGTTCGCCGAGTGCGACGTCGCGACGTTCGGAATGGGCCTGGCCGCGTCGATGGGCCAGTTCCTGCTCTCCGCCGGGACCAAGGGCAAGCGTTACGCCCTGCCGCACGCGCGGATCATGATGCACCAGCCGTCCGCCGGCATCGGTGGTACCGCCAGTGACATCGCGATCATGGCCGAGCAGTTCGCGCACACCAAGCGTGAGATGGCCGAGCTGATCGCCGAGCACACCGGTCAGACGGTCGAGCAGATCACGGCCGATTCGGATCGCGACCGCTGGTTCACCGCGAAGCAGGCACTCGAATACGGTTTCGTCGACCACGTCGTCTCCCGCGCGGCGCAGGCGGGCGGGACCGGGCTGTAGTAGCCCGGCTTCCTCACTGAACGCTCCCTCACATCCTTTGGAGAACTGATGACCAACCTGTTCGATCCCCGCAGCCTGGGAGGCCAGGCGCCCGCAGGCCCCCAGTCGCGCTACATCCTGCCGTCGTTCATCGAGCACTCGAGCTACGGAGTCAAGGAGTCCAACCCGTACAACAAGCTGTTCGAGGAGCGCATCATCTTCCTCGGTGTGCAGGTGGACGACGCGTCGGCCAACGACGTGATGGCTCAGCTGCTCGTTCTCGAGTCGCTCGACCCCGATCGCGACATCACCATGTACATCAACTCGCCGGGTGGCTCGTTCACCTCGCTGATGGCGATCTACGACACCATGCAGTACGTGCGCGCCGACATCACGACGGTGTGCCTCGGCCAGGCGGCCTCGGCTGCCGCGGTGCTGCTGGCGGCCGGTAGCCCCGGCAAGCGTCTCGCCCTGCCGAACGCTCGTGTCCTCATCCACCAGCCCGCCACCGGCGGCATCCAGGGTCAGGTCTCCGACCTCGAGATCCAGGCTGCCGAGATCGAGCGGATGCGACGCCTGATGGAAACCACCCTCGCGAAGCACACCGGCAAGCCCGCCGACGTGATCCGCAAGGACACCGATCGCGACAAGATCCTCACGGCCGCCGAGGCCAAGGAATACGGAATCATCGACGACGTGCTCGAGTACCGCAAACTCAGCGCCCAGAAGTGATTTCCTGCCGCCCCGGCTCGGGCGACACGCCGTGACGGCGTAGGTGCCACGAGCCGGGTGCGGGATCGGCAAGGCTGGCGTTCCCGAAGATCGGTGGGCGAATCACCGACAACCAGTCGACCTCGCTCGCGATCTGCGGGTACGGTCACATAACGGGCTTTCGTTTTCGGTCGGTGCGCGCACGGCGTGGGATCGGTTCGATGGTTGCACGTAGACGAAGGAAGTAGGGACCTGACGAGATGGCACGCATCGGTGACGGCGGGGATCTGCTCAAGTGCTCTTTCTGCGGTAAGAGCCAGAAGCAGGTCAAAAAGCTCATTGCTGGGCCTGGGGTGTACATCTGCGACGAGTGCATCGACCTGTGCAACGAGATCATCGAAGAGGAGCTGGCCGAGTCCAGCGAGGTGAAGCTCGACGAGCTGCCGAAGCCGGCCGAGATCCGGGATTTCCTCGAGAACTACGTGATCGGGCAGGATGCCGCCAAGCGGACTCTCGCCGTTGCGGTCTACAACCACTACAAGCGCATCCAGGCCGGCGACAAGAGCCGTGATGCGCGCGGCGAGACCGTCGAGTTGGCCAAGTCGAACATTCTCATGCTCGGGCCCACGGGCTGCGGCAAGACGTACCTTGCCCAGACGCTCGCGAAGATGCTCAACGTCCCCTTCGCCATCGCCGATGCGACAGCGCTCACCGAGGCCGGTTACGTGGGCGAGGATGTCGAGAACATCCTCCTCAAACTGATCCAGGCCGCCGACTACGACGTCAAGCGCGCCGAGACCGGCATCATCTACATCGACGAGGTCGACAAGATCGCCCGCAAGAGCGAGAACCCGTCGATCACGCGCGACGTGTCCGGCGAGGGTGTGCAGCAGGCGTTGCTGAAGATCCTCGAGGGTACGCAGGCCAGCGTGCCGCCGCAGGGTGGTCGCAAGCACCCGCACCAGGAGTTCATCCAGATCGACACCACGAACGTGCTGTTCATCGTGGCGGGCGCGTTCGCCGGTCTCGAGCGGATCGTGTCCGATCGTGTGGGCAAGCGCGGCATCGGTTTCGGTGCCGAGGTGCGGTCGAAGGCGGAGATCGACACGCAGGACCACTTCGCGGAGGTCATGCCGGAAGACCTGATCAAGTTCGGGCTCATTCCCGAATTCATCGGTCGTCTGCCCGTCGTGGCGTCGGTGACCAACCTCGACAAGGAATCGCTCGTCCAGATCCTGTCCGAGCCGAAGAACGCACTGGTCAAGCAGTACAACCGGTTGTTCGACATGGACGGCGTGGAGTTGGAGTTCACCACGGACGCGCTCGAGGCCATCGCCGACCAGGCGATCCTCCGGGGCACCGGTGCTCGAGGCCTGCGCGCGATCATGGAGGAAGTCCTCCTGCCGGTCATGTACGACATCCCGAGTCGCGACGACGTCGAGAAGGTCGTGGTCAGCGCCGAGACGGTCAACGACAACGTGCTCCCGACCATCGTTCCGCGGAAGCCGGAGCGGGGAGAACGCCGAGACAAGTCGGCCTAGCCGGGGGCGCGCTGTATCCTGGGTGCGAACTAACTCACTAGTTCGTACAAATGGAGGTAATGCGCGCGATGACCGCTCCCGGACCGATCTTTGTTCTCAACGGCCCCAACCTGAACCTGCTGGGGCAACGGCAACCCGAGGTGTACGGGCGGGAGACGCTCGACGACGTCGTCGAGTTGTGCCGCACCGCCGCCGCGAAGGCGGGACGTGAGATCGTCGCGAAGCAGTCCAATCACGAGGGCCACCTGATCGACTGGGTGCACGAGGCCCGGACCACGGCGTCGGGCGTCGTGATCAACCCCGGCGGTTTCACGCACACGTCGGTGGCGCTGCGCGATGCCCTGGTGACGCTGGAGGTGCCCCTCGTCGAGGTGCACATCAGCAACGTGCACGCCCGTGAGGAGTTCCGGCACCACTCCTACGTGTCCGGAGTCGCAACCGGGGTGATCGCCGGACTCGGCATCCTCGGATACTCCCTGGCCGTCGACTTCATCTGCACCAAGGGCTGACCGCGCCATGGGACGACAGGTTCGTACGAGCGTCGCCACGGTGTCGTTGAGCGGTTCGCTGGAGGAGAAGGTCACCGCGATCGCGGCGGCAGGCTTCGACGGTTTCGAGGTGTTCGAACCCGACTTCGTGAGCTCGCCGTGGTCACCACGTGAGCTGGCATCCCGCGCAGCGGATCTCGGGCTCACCCTCGATCTGTATCAGCCGTTCCGCGATCTGGATTCCGTGGACGACACGACGTTCGAGCGCAACCTGATCCGGGCCGAGCGCAAGTTCGACATCATGGAGCAGCTCGGCTGCGACACCCTGCTGGTCTGCTCCTCTCCGTTGCCGGAGGCGGTGCGGGACGACGCCCGGCTCACCGAGCAACTCCACGCTCTCGCCGAACGCGCGCACCGCCGGGGACTGCGCATCGCCTACGAGGCGCTGGCCTGGGGCACCCACGTCAACACGTACCGTCACGCGTGGAAGATCGTGCAGGACGCGGACCACCCCGCCCTCGGCACCTGTCTCGACAGCTTCCACATCCTCTCCCGCGGCGACGACCCGTCCGGAATCAGGGACATCCCGGGGGAGAAGATCTTCTTCCTCCAGCTCGCCGACGCGCCCCGGATGTCGATGGACATCCTGCAGTGGAGCCGGCATCACCGGAACTTCCCGGGGCAGGGAAACTTCGACCTCGCGACGTTCGGCGCCCACGTCCAGGCGGCCGGGTACACCGGACCGTGGTCGCTCGAGATCTTCAACGACACGTTCCGGCAGTCCTCCACGGGCCGCACGGCCGCGGACGCGCACCGATCGCTGCTGTACCTCCAGGAGGAGGTCGCGCGGGTCCAGGCCGAGCACGGTGACGACACCGGTCGCGGGCTGGCGCTGTTCGAGCCGCCGCCGCGCGCACCCCTCGAGGGCATCGTGTCGTTGCGCCTCGCCGCCGGTCCCGGTAAGGATTCCGACCTTCGACAGGCGCTGCAGCACATCGGATTCCGTCTGGTGGGCCGGCATCGCAGCCACGACCTCCAGTTGTGGCGCCACGGCCGGATGACCATCGTCGTCGACGCCACCGCCGGTACGGTGTGGACCGCTCCGGGTCTGCCGGCGCACCTGCCGGTGCTCACCCAGATCGGCATCCGGTCGAGCGATCCCGACGCGTGGGGTGAGCGCGCCGCGGCGCTCGAGGTCCCGGTGCACGAGGTGCTGTTGCCCGGTGTGGACACGGCTCCCGAATCCGACGTGGTGCGTCTCAAGATCACCGATGCGACGTCGCTGGATTTGCGCGGTCCGGGTAGTGCGGCGTCGTGGCAGTCGGCGTTCGAGCTGTATCCGACGGAGTCGCGGTGGCAGGACGAGGTACCCGTGTTCACCGGGGTCGATCACGTGGCGCTCGCCGTCCCGTCCGACAACTGGGACGGCATCATGCTCCTGCTTCGTTCGGTGTTCGCGATGGCCCCGCACGAGGGCCTCGACGTCACCGACGCGGTCGGAATGATGCGCAGTCAGGCGCTGACGATGGATCAGACGGGCACCGACGGCGTCGACCGTCCGCTTCGGATCTCCCTCAACATGGTGCCGGGGGCGGTGTCGGGGAACTCCCACATCGCCGCGGCGCGGCGGGGCGGCATCAGCCACGTCGCGTTCTCGTGCACGGACATCTTCACCGCGGCGGCGACCATGCAGTCCAACGGGTTCGAGCCCCTCGTGATCTCGCCGAACTACTACGACGATCTCGAAGCCCGCTTCGGTCTTTCCCGCGAACTCCTGGATCGGATGAGCGGTCCCGGCATCATGTACGACGCCGATGCCCATGGGGAGTTCTTCCACCTGTTCACCAAGACGGTGGGCGCCGACTTGTTCTTCGAGGTGGTGCAGCGCATCGGCGGTTACGAGGGGTATGGGGACGCGAACTCCGCGATGCGCCTGGCCGCCCAGCTGCGGGCGGCCGGCTGAGCGGTCGGCACGAGACTCGACGGCGCCCGCAGTTTACGACCGCCGGCGCCGTGACTTCGGCCACTTCTGGCGTGTGACAACTGTCGTCGATGTGCGCTCACGGGGTGCATGTGACGGATGAGGTCACGAAAACCGGTTCGCGGCCTCGATTCATGTCGGATGGGTCAATGCGACGCGCCGAATCCAGTCGAACACGTACTAACCTGTGTCGAAACCGTGATCGTTTCGTTATCGATCACGACTTCGACAGAGGAATGTGGTTTTGGCTCTACACCCGAACACCGTCCCGCAAGCCCGGCGCGCCCGGCACCTCCGTTCGACGAAGACCTCCCGCAGGCGGGTGGTGGCGACCTCGCTGGCGGCCGCCGCTCTGCTCGCATCCGGGGGCATCGCGTCCGCGGCCACCGGTGAGGTTGCGCAGGCGTCGACCAATACCGGCGTGTCGCTCTCGACGCCGCCCCAGTTCCTGCAGGTCGCCCGCACGGAGATCCCCGACTACACCGAGCAGATCCAGCGCGCCGCCGAGCGTGAGGTCCAGCGGCTCGCGTTCGAGAAGGCCGAGGCTGAGCGGCTGGCTCGCGAGGCGGCCGAACAGGCTACTCGTCAGGCCGCGGCCGAGGAAGCGGCGCGTCGACCTGCAGTGCTGTTCCCGACCGACGGCACCTTCACGTCGGGCTTCGGTGCCCGCTGGGGCACCAGCCACAACGGCATCGACATCGCCAATTCCATCGGCACCCCGATCAGGGCCGTCACCAACGGCACCGTGATCGAAACCGGTCCCGCCTCGGGATTCGGGCTGTGGGTCCGCCTGCAGCAGGACGACGGCACCATCGGCGTGTTCGGTCACATCGACCAATCGCTGGTGTCGGTGGGGCAGCAGGTCCAGGCGGGCGACCAGATCGCCACCATGGGCAACCGGGGCCAGTCGACGGGGCCGCACCTTCACTACGAGGTGTGGACGGCAAACGGAACCAAGATCGATCCGGCGGGCTGGCTCCGCTCGCGCGGCGTGCCGGTCGCGCAGGGATAGACAGCCGGGCGGTGGCCGTCAGGGCTGGTTGTACGGGGTGACCACCCGGATCGGCGAGGCCGCGGTCACGACCTCGCCGAGTGCGCCCCTGGCCTGCAGGAGCATGCGGCACGCCAGGTGGGCGTCGGCCCGCAGGTCGTGGTGCAGCACGGCGGAGAGCGTGCCCGACCGCAGCAGCCGCGTGTTGTCCTCGTCGAGGTCGTGGGCGATGAACACGCGGCAGGTGCGGCCGGTGCGCTCGAACGCGCGGGCCGTGGCCACGTTTCCGCCGCCGATCGAGTAGACGGCGGCGATGTCCGGGTACTGGTCGAGCGCCAGCAGCACGAGGTTCTCGATGGTCGCGTCGAGTCCGTCGCTCTCCGCGATGTCGATCACCGGGCGGTCGGTTCCGAAGGTCCGCAGCGCGGAGCGGAACCCCATCTCCCGTTCCTCCTCGCCCCGGAAGGCATTGCTACTGAGGGTGATCAGCACGGCGGACGGGGTGTCGCCGAGCCATTGGTCGACGAGGTACGCGGCCGTTGCGCCCGCGGCCCGGTTGTCGATGCCGACGTAACCGGCCCGTGAGCTGCCCGGGACGTCGGTGGCGTAGGTGACCACCGGTATCCCTGCCGCGGTGAGCCTGTCGATGGCCTCGACGACCTCGACGGAGTCGGGGGCCTTCACGATCACGCCCTGCGAACCGCGGGCGGCGATCCGGTCGAGCGTCTCGACCATCGCGGGTATGGACCCGGTTTCCCGGAAATGGAACCGTGAGCGCACGACGGCAGGGGCGAGTGCCGGCAGTTCCGCCTCGACGGCCGCGCGAAACGCGGTGGAGAAGCGTTCGGGCGTCTGCATCACGACGTCGACGAGGAACTTCCGTCCGCTCAGCTTCAACTGCGTGCTTTGTTTGTCGAGGTCGAGAATCGCCTGGTGTACTTCGGCTTTCGTCGACTCGCGGACGCCGGGCCGTTCGTGGAGTACCCGGTCGACGGTCGCCTCGCTGAGTCCCGACTGCTGGGCGATCTCGCGAACCTTATAGCGGTGCTTCACGGCCGACTCCTGAGGTGAAAATGATGGGTTTCTGGTGTTGTCTACGGCTCAGATCACCGTAAGACTATCCCCATGACCATCACGACTCTTCCGCCGACCGGCCGACGTGAGTGGATCCGCGACTCGGACTGCGACCTCGACGCCTTCCGCGCGTCCGTCGACCGCTCGACGGATCTCGCCGAATATCCCTTCGCTCATTCCGTGGAACAGAACGTCCTGCTCTACCGCGGTGACGCGCTGAATCCGCACCTCGCCGAGGAGCATTTTCGCCGCAACGTGCAGACCGAACTCGTGCGCGCGCTCACCGACGGTCCCGGAATCGTGGTGTTCCAGAACGCCTTCGGTGATCCGGCCGTAGTGGATCGCGCCACGGAACAGTTCGACCTCCTCATCGCGAAGCAGCGCGCGTCCGGCGGTGTGGTGGGCGACCACTTCGGCAAGCCGGGCGCGAACGACCGCATCTGGAACGCCGCCCAGAAGCTGGCGCTGAGCGCTCCCCACGTGTTCGCCGACTACTACGCGAACGACATCCTCGCGCTGATCTGCCAGAGCTGGCTCGGACCGCTGTACCAGGTGACCTCGCAGGTCAACGTCGTCAACCCCGGCGGCACCGCACAGGTGCCGCACCGCGACTACCACCTCGGCATCGTCCCCCCGCACGAGCTGACCGCGTACCCGGCGCATCTGCACCGGATGTCGGCCGCGCTGACGCTGCAGGGTGCGGTGGCGCATTGCGACATGCCCGTCGAGAGCGGACCCACCCTGTACCTGCCCTACTCGCACCAGTTCGAACCGGGCTACGTGGCGTTCTCCCGCCCGGAGTTCGTCGAGTACTTCCGGGAGAGCCACGTGCAGTTGCCACTGCGGAAGGGTGACGCGGTGTTCTTCAACCCGGCGCTCTACCACGGCGCGGGCCACAACCGCTCGGCCGCGATCCGGCGGATGGCCAATCTGCTGCAGATCTCGTCGCCGTTCGGCAGGGCGATGGAAGTGCTCGACCGGGAGGTCATGGCGAACGCGGTGTACCCGACCCTGCAGGCACGCATGAAGGCGGGCGCGAGCGAGCGCACACTCCGCAACGTCGTCGTCGCGACGGCCGAGTGCTACCCGTTCCCCACCAACCTCGACCACGATCAGCCCGTGCACAGTCTGGCGCCGGCCACTCAGGTCGACACGGTGTGGGAAGCGCTGCGGGAGAACGCCGATCCGGCCGTGCTCGCCGAGCGTCTGGACGCACAGACGTCCCGGCGGCGGCCGTGAGCGGGCTCCTCGACGGGAAGGTGCTCCTCGTCAGTGGCGGAACCCAGGGCGTGGGGGCGGGTGTCGTGCGGGCCGCCGTCCGGGAGGGCGCGCACGTCGTCTTCACCGGGCGACGCGTCGAGGTCGGCAAGGCGCTGGCCGCCGAACTGGAGTCGACCGGTGCACAGGTCCGTTTCGAACAGGCCGATGTCGCCGACCCGCACGAGGCGAGCGCGTCCGTCACCCGCACCATCGAGGAGTTCGGCCGGATCGACTGCCTGTGCAACGCGGCCGGCCTCACCTCGCGTGGAACGCTGCTGGACACCACGCCGGAACTGTTCGATCGGCACATTGCGGTGAATCTGCGCGGCCCGTTCTTCACGATGCAGGCGGCGGTCGCGGACATGACGTCGCGCCGAGCTCCCGGGACGATCGTGAACATCATCTCGTCGTCCGAAGTGGGCGGGCAGCCGTACCTGGCGCCATATGTGGCGGCCAAGTCCGGCCTCGCCGGGCTCACCCGCAACGCCGCGCACGCCCACCGCTGGGATCGGATCCGGATCAACGGTCTCGACATCGGCTGGACCGACACCGAGGGTGAAGCGGTCACTCAGCGCACCTTTCACGGCGCCGAGGACGGCTGGGCCGAGTCGGCGGCCGGGGAGCAGCCGATGGGCAAGCTCGGCCAGGTCGACGAGATAGCCGATTTCGTGGTCTTCCTGTTGTCGGAGCGCAGCGGCGTCGTCACCGGTTCGGTGATCGACTGGGATCAGAACGTCGTCGGAGGTAGGGACTGATGGGATCGACGATCGGAGTCGTCGGGCTCGGGCGGATCGGCGCATTGCATGCCGACACCCTGTCGCAGCTGGGCGGTGTCGACGGACTCGTCGTCACGGACGAACGCCCGGACGTGCGCTCCGCGGTGGCCGCGAAATTCGATGCCCGCGCGGTGGACGGGATGAGCGAGCTGCTTGCGTCCGGAGTGGACGGGGTGGTCATCGCGGCGGCGACGCCCGCCCACGCGACCCTCGTGCTCGACGCGGTCGACGCGGGTGTTCCGGTGTTCTGCGAGAAGCCGATCGCCGGTTCGGTGGGGGAGAGTACGGCGGTGGTCGAACGGCTCCGGGACTCGTCGGTGCCGGTGCAGATCGGCTACAACCGGCGGTTCGACCCGGCCCTTCGCGGCGGCGCGGGCCTCGGTGGAGCGGGGAGAGTTGGGGTGGCTGCACACGGTGCGGTCCACCACGATGGATCCGGCGCCGCCGCCCGCGGAGTACGTCGCTGTCTCCGGCGGCATCTTCCGCGACTGCAGCGTGCACGACTTCGACGTCGTGCGCTGGGTGGTGGGCGACGACGTGGTCGAGGTGTACGCGACGGGGTCGAATCAGGGTGATCCGCTCTTCACCGCGGCGGGCGACGTCGACACCGCCACGACCGTGCTGACCTTCGCCGGTGGAACGCTGGGCGTGGTCTCCAACACCCGGTACAACGGCAGCGGCCACGATTGCCGACTCGAGGTGCACGGCTCCGAGGACACGGTCGTCGCCGGCTGGGATGCGGGAGCCCCGGTACGCAACCTCGCAGACCCATCGTTCCCGGCCGGTCCGCGGCACCATTTCTTCATGGACCGATTCGCGTCGGCCTACCGAGCGGAACTGCGCACCTTCCTCGACGTGATCGAGGGCCGTGCGGATTCTCCGTGCACCCCGTCGGACGCTCTCGAGGTCGCCTGGATCGCCGAAACGGCCACACTGTCACTACAACAGCACCGTCCGGTGCGATTGGATGAAATACGACGATGACGATTCGACTTGCAGGTGCGCCCATTTCGTGGGGAGTGTGTGAGGTGGAGGGCTGGGGCCACCAGCTCGAGCCCGACCGGGTACTCACCGAGATGCGCGACGCCGGTCTCGCTGCCACCGAACTCGGCCCCGACGGGTTTCTTCCGTCGGACCCGCACGAGCTGACGGAGACCCTCGCCCGCTACGACCTGACGGCAGTCGGTGGATTCGTCCCGGTGTTGCTCCACGATCCGAATCACGACGCGGTCGCCGCCGTCGGCGGGGCGCTCGACGCCCTCGTCGCGTCGAAGTCGGACGTGATTGTCCTGGCGGCGGTGACGGGAGCTGTCGGGTACGACTCGCGGCCGGAGCTCGACGGTGCGGGGTGGAAGACGTTGCTGCGCAACCTCGACCGTCTGTCGTCGGCTGCCGCCGACCGGGGTCTCCGCGCGGTGATCCACCCCCACGTGGGGACGATGATCGAGAACCGTGCCGAGGTGGATCGGATTCTGGACGGCTCGTCGATTCCGCTGTGCCTGGACACCGGGCACCTGCTGATCGGTGGCACAGACCCGCTCGACCTCGTCACCTCGGCCCCCGAGCGCATCGCCCATGCGCACCTGAAGGACGTGGATGCGGCGCTGCTCGACCGGGTCCGGGCCGGTGAGCTCACCTACACCGCCGCTGTCGCGCAGGGAATGTACACGTCGCTCGGTACCGGCGACGTCGACATCGCCGGGGTCGTCGGGCGGTTGCAGAATCAGGGTTACGACGGCTGGTACGTCCTCGAACAGGACACCATCCTCGAACAGGACACCATCCTCGAATCCGAGCCCGAGGACGAAGGTCCCGTGCGTGACGTCGTCCGCAGCGTCGAGTACCTGAAGAGCATCGCGAAGTGAGGCCGTTGCGCATCGGCGTACTCGGTGCGTCGCGCATCGCGGAGACGGCGATCGTCGGGCCGGCCACGGAATCGGGGCACCGGCTCGTCGCGGTCGCCGCCCGGGACCGGGGCCGGGCCGAGGCGTTCGCGACGACCTACGGCGTCGAGAAGGTCCACGACTCGTACGCGGACGTGATCGCCGACCCGGACGTCGACGTCGTCTACAACCCGCTGGCCAACGCGCTGCACGCGCCTTGGAATCTGGCCGCGGTGCAGGCCGGCAAGCCGGTGTTGGCCGAAAAGCCGTTCGCGCGCAACGCCCTCGAGGCGGAGGGAGTCCTCTCGGCAGCGAAAGCCGCCGGGGTCACGGTGACCGAGGGATTCCACTACCTGTTCCATCCCGTCACCCGCCGGATGCGGGCGCTGCTCGCCGGCGGAACCCTCGGGCAGTTGCGGCGAGTCGAGGTCGTCATGCGGATGCCCGAGCCGAAACCGGACGATCCCCGGTGGTCGCTCGAACTCGCCGGCGGCGCGGTGATGGACCTCGGGTGCTACGGACTGCACGTGCACCGATTGCTGGCACCGCAGGACGGCGGCGCACCGCGGGTGGTCGCCGCGCGCGCATCCGAGCGGACGCCGGGCATCGACGAGTGGTGCGACATCGACCTGGAGTATCCGGGCGGTGCCACGGGATCGAGCATCAACTCCATGGTGGCGGACGAATTCGAGTTCACGTTGCGCATCGTCGGCGAGTGCGGAGAAGCCTTCGCGCACAACTTCATCAAACCGAACGAGGACGATCGGGTGACGGTGACCACCGACGCCGGGTCGGTCGTCGAGCATCTCGGAACGAGATCGTCGTACGCGTACCAACTCGACGCGGTGGCCGAACACGTGCTGCACGGAACCGCTCTGCCGATGGATGCCGACGATTCGCTCGAGAACATGAAGATGATCGACGACGTCTACCGGGCGATCGGGCTGCCGCTGCGCTGACCCGGTGCCGGTCCGCGTGCGGCTACGCGCGGGCCGGGCCGGTGGTGCCGCGCACCACCAGATGCGGCTCGATCACGAAATCCTGGGGGTCGAGGTCGTCGTCCTCGAGTCGGCCGATGGCGAACTGTACGGCATGCCGCGCCAATCCGGCGGTGTCCTGCCGCACGGTGGTGAGGTCGATCCGCGACAACTGGGCCAGGTGACTGTCGTCGTACCCGACGATCGAGATGTCGCCTGGCACGTCGACGTCGGCGCGGGTGAACACGTCGAGGAGTCCGATGGCGCAACGGTCGTTGCCCGCGAGCACCGCGGTGGGGAGGCGGTCCTCGGACAGCAGGGTGTGCGCGGCGGAGACACCGGCTTCCTCGGTGTGCTGACCGGGAATCACGCGGATGTTGTCGGAAAGGCCGTGCTTGCGCATCGCCGCGAGGTACGCGCGACGTCGCTCGGGTGATCCCGGGTCGGCGCCACCGTCGACGTGCACGATCTCGCGGTGTCCGAGGTCGACCAGATGGTCCACGGACTGCCGGATGCCCTTGGCGTCCGCGGTCCGCACGGTGTCGACCGCGGTGTGGGGGAGCGCGCGGCCGACGACGGTGACGATCGCACGGTCTGCGAGCGTGCGCAGATATTCCGCGTCGGAGAGCGGGCCGAGCAGGATCAGACCCTCACACCGGTGGCTGAGGAGCGCTTCGATCGCCTTGTGCTCGTCCCGGGTGGGCGCGCTGGCGGAGAGCAGCACCTCGTATCCGGCGGCCTCTGCTTCCGCGTAGATGGTTCCGATCAGGTCGGCCTGGAAGGTCTGATGGACGTCGATGAGCACGCCGAGGGTGCGGCTGCGGCCGCGGGCGAGCATGCGTGCGGCCCGGTCGAGTCGATAGCCGAGCTCGTCCGCGGCCTGGAGGACACGGCCCCGGGTCTCTTCCGACGCTCCCGGTTTGTTGCTGAAGATCAGTGACACGAGGGTGCGCGACACCCCGGCGCGGGTCGCGACATCGGCCATCGTGGGGCGCCGGTGCAGGCCGGCCGGCAGCCGTTCCGCGCCCTGGTGCGCCGCGGCTCGCTCGTCGAGCATGTCGATCTCCCTCGGTTGCGTCGTCAGGGAACGCTCTCACGTGTCGCGAACTCGCCCTTGACACCCTCTGTGATTCACATCATAGTAGACAACTGAAGCGCGTTAGTGAAGCGCTTCAGTCCAGGAGAGAACCCCACTTCGGCTGCATCGGGCCGATCGCATTCGGGCGATATCGACACACGTGAACCGATCTTCCGTGTCGCGATGCGTGAGCATTCCCAGAAAGGCCACACCTGATGTTGACAACCAACTCGGCAGCCAATGCGAGCGGAAGCAGCGGCGATGCGCGCAACGAGCGCGGTCACAAACGTTTCCTGACCAAGCTCACCGTCATTTCCACGCTCGGAGGCCTGCTGTTCGGCTACGACACCGGGGTGATCTCCGGTGCGCTGCTCTACATGAAGGACGAGCTGAACCTCAGCGCGGTCGGTGAAGCCACCGTCGTGAGTTCGCTGCTCTTCCCCGGCGCCGCCGTCGGCGCGCTGCTCGGAGGTCGGTTGTCCGACGCGCTCGGCCGCAAACGCACTCTGCTCGTCTGCGCGGGCCTGTTCCTCGTCGGCGCTCTCGCCTGTGCGACCGCACCCAACGTGGAGGTCATGGTGCTGGCGAGGGTCATCCTCGGGCTCGGTGTGGGCGCCGCCGCCGTGACCTGCCCGCTCTATCTGGCCGAGATGGCCCCCGTGGAGCGTCGCGGTCGGATGGTGACCATCAACGAACTGATGATCGTCACCGGTCAGATGCTCGCCTTCTCGATCAACGCGCTGCTCGATCACATCATCGAGGATCCGACGGTGTGGCGGTACATGCTGGCCATCGCGTCGATCCCCGCCGTACTCCTGCTGCTCGGCATGCTCGCGCTCCCGGATTCGCCGCGCTGGTACGCGTCGAAGGGCCGGCTCGCCGAAACCCGCAGCACCCTCGAACTGAGCCGCAGCGAGTCGGAGGCCGCAGTCGAGTACGCCAGCATCAGCCTCCACGCCGCCCGCGACCGGAACTCGAAGGTCAGTGGCGCCGTTCACTACCTGCGCGACTATCCCTGGATGCACCGGATTCTCTGGATCGGCTGCGGTCTGGCGATCGTGCAGCAGGCAACGGGCATCAACACGGTCAACTATTACGCACCGACGATTCTGGAACAGAGCGGGTTGGGTGTCAGCGCGTCCCTGGTGGCCACCATCGCGGTCGGTGTCACGTCAGTGGTCATGACGATTCTCGGAATCATCCTGCTGGGCTTCGTGAATCGTCGCAAGATGCTGCTGACCGGTTTCATCGGCGTCGCATCCTCGCAGGCCGCGTTGTCCCTCGTGTTCCTGCTGCCGTCGTCCACGGGCCGCAGTTACATCATCCTGGCCGCGATGATGGTGTTCGTCGCCTTCGTGCAGTGCTTCATCGGAACCTGCGTGTGGTTGCTGCTGTCGGAGATCTTCCCGATGGCCATCCGCGGGTTCGCCATGGGCATCGCCGTATTCGTGCTATGGACGACCAATGCCCTCATCTCCTTCGTCTTCCCGATCCTGAACTCCATCCTCGGATCCACCGGAACATTCGGCTTGTTCGTGCTCGTCAACCTGATGTCGGTGTTCTTCGTGTACCGCTTCGTCCCGGAAACCAAGGGCCGCAGCCTCGAAGAGCTGGAGGACCGCCTCGGCGCAGGCCGGGTCGGCGCCTCAGCTGCGGGAAGCACCGCCGCGTTGGGGACGGCTCCGCCGCTCGTGCGTGGGTGACGAGTCCAGAGACTCGTCAACCGCGCACGGGGAGCGGAGCTCCGTTCAGCAGCGCGTCCCTGGCCATCGTCGCGGCCCCGATCCGCTGTGCGGATTCGCCGAGTTGGGTTTCGCGGATGCGTGCGAGTGGGCGATGCCCGGAACCGGTTGCGAGGGAGGCGTAGACGTCCCGTGCATGGTCGAGGAACAACGGAGCCGAACCGCTGACACCGCCGGAGATGACGACGAGATCGGGGTCGTAGACGTCGCCGACCATGGCGAGTCCGACGCCCAGCCACCGTGCAAATTCCTCCATGGTGCGCACGGCGAGCGGGTCGCCGTCCCGCGCGGCGCTCGCGATGCGACGTCCGGTCAGCGATCCCGGATCGCTCGCCACCTCACGCGCCAGCACCGTCGAACTGGTCGGGTCGGCGGCGAGGAGCTCGATGGCCGTGTCGACGAGAGCGGTTCCGCTGCAATACCGTTCCCAGCATCCCCGCTTGCCGCAGGCGCAGGGTCTGCCACCGGGTACCACCTGGAGGTGGCCCAACTCGGGAGCGACGCCGAAACTGCCCCGGTAAAGCGTGCCGTCGATGAGCAGGGCCGCACCGATACCCGTGCCGATCGCCACCATCACGACGTTGCGACCACCGGCGGCAGCACCGAACCGGTGCTCCGCCCATGCCGCCGCGTTCGCGTCGTGTTCGAGGACCACCGGCAGTCCGAGCCGGTCGCTGAGGTCGTTGGCCACCGCCACGTTCTTCCACGGCAGGTGCGGGGCGAATCGCACGGTGGTGCGATCGGAGGTGATGAATCCGGCCACGGCGAGCCCGACGGCCGAAACAGGATGGCGCCCTGCGAGCTCGCGGACGGCGCGGTCGAGCGCATCCTCGAGGGCCTTCGCCGACTGCGGGGTGGGCGACTGCACGGAGTCGAGCACCTCGCCGGTGTCGTCGACCACGCAGGCACGGATACTGGTACCACCGACGTCGATACCGACGGTGAGAGCGGAAGCAGGCACGGAGCCGACGGTACTCACCGTGCCGAGGCCGTCGCCGCCTCGGGTACCGCCCGGGAATCCTCCCAGGCATCGAGCCGGTTGATGGCCGTCCTCGCGACCACCTGCTGCTCCGTGACCGCCAGGTGACCCCGGGTCCGGCCCAGGAACGACCAGGTCCAGGACATGGCGGTCGCGAGTCGGCTCTTGAAACCGACGATGTAGACCAGGTGGATCAGGAGCCAGAGCAGCCAGGCGAGCAGCCCGGTCAATTGGAGGCGACCGACCTTTGCGACCGCGTGGAAGCGGGAGATCATGGCCATGCTGCCCTTGTCCGTGTATTGGAACGGGGCGCGTTCGGGCTTGTCGCGACCTTTCCGGTGGGCCCGCACCTCCGCGGCGATCAGCTGCGCGGCGTAGCGGCCGCCCTGGATCGCGACCTGCGCGACGCCGGGAAGTCCGTCGCGGTTCATCATGTCCCCGACGACGAAGACGTTGCTGTGGCCGGGCAGGGTGAGGTCGGGTTCGACGAGGACGCGACCCGCACGATCGGTCGCGGCGCCGGTCTGGTCGGCCAGTTGCCGGCCCAGTGGACTGGCTGCGACACCGGCGGACCAGATCTTGCAGGCGGCCTCGATCCGCCGCTCCCCGTCCTGGTCACGGACAGTGAGTCCGTCGTCGTCGACGTCGGTCACCATCGCGCCTAGCGGGAGTTTCCTGGATAAGTTGATCATGGTCGGACGGTCGGGCCGCACCTCGGTTGCTGACCTGGGATAACACGGCGTGTCGGATGGTGCTCTCCACCCAAGTAATGTATGACCTAAAGTATGGCAAGCGTGTACAAGAAGATCATCAACGGGAAGCCGTACTTCTACCTGCGGGAGATGGCCCGGGTGGACGGCAAGCCGAAGATGGTGTCCGAGCGGTACCTGGGGTCGGCGGCCGATATCGCCGCGGCGATGGACCGCACCGAGGCGGGAATGGTCCCGGAACGGACCCGGCATCTGCGGTTCGGGGACGTCGCCGCGGTGTGGTCGCTGTTGACCGACCTCGACGTGGTCGCCGTGATCGACGAGGTGGTCGGTGCCCGCCGCGCGGACGCGGGGGCCTCGGTGGGCACCTATCTGGCGTTGGCCGCGCTGGGCCGGCTGGTGCAGCCGTGTTCCAAACGGGCCTTCGCCGACTTCTGGGCCGGCACCGCCGGCGACCGGTTCACCAAGATCAGCGCAAAAGTTCTCGACCACCGCAAGTTCTGGGATGCGATGCACGCCGTGGATGCCGATGCGTTGCAGGAGATCTCGGCCCGGCTGGCGGCCAGGATGATCGAGGTGTTCGACCTGGACGTATCCAGCGTGGCGTTGGACATGACCAACTTCGCGACCTACGTCGACACCGCCAACGAGCGGGCCCCGATCGCGCAACGCGGCAAGGCGAAACAGAAGCGCACCGACCTGCGCCTGGTCGGCCTGGGAATGGTCGTCACCCGGGCCGGTGGCATCCCACTGGTCTGGCACGCCTACCCCGGTAACCGGCCCGACGTCACCCAGTTCCCCACCCTGATCGACCATCTCACTCGCCGCTACACCCACCTGATCGGCACTGCAGCCGCGGACAACGACGGCGGCAGAGGGAAGTCGGTAACAATGACGGTGGTGTTCGACGCCGGGCAGAACTCCACCGCCAACTTCGAGCACCTACGCGAGTCGGGTCTGCATTTCGTCGGGTCGGTGCCGCCCAGCGACTGCCCCGACCTGCTGGCGCTGCCCGCGTCCGACCGAACGCCTGTCGGCGAGGACCGCTACCCCGGCGTGACCGCGATCGACACCCACCGCGTCGTCTACGGACGCAACCGTAGGGTCGTGCTCACCCACTCACCCACCCTGCACGAGGCGCAGGCCCGATCGTTCACGGATACCACCCTGGCCAAGGCCGGCCGGCAACTCGATGAACTGGCAGCGACCCTGGCCCGCGGGAAGACCCGCCGCACCGTCGAGGCGATCGTGGCCGAGATCGGCAAGATCACCTCCAACCCATGGGTGAACCGCGTCATTGACTGGGAGCTGACCGGTGAGGCCCCCGCCGACCGTCGCCTGTCCTGGCACATCAACGAGCAGCAGCGAAAAGCGTTGGCAAAAGAGGTGTTCGGCAAACGGATCTTGATCACCGACCGGGCCGACTGGCCGGCCGTGGACGTCGTCGCGGCCTACCGATCACAATCGGAAATCGAGTTCGGGTTCCGGCAACTCAAAGACCCCCACGAGGTGTCGTTCTCCCCGATGCACCACTGGACCGACCACAACATCGCCGTCCACACCTTCACCTGCGTCCTCGCATTACAACTGGCCCACCTCATGCGCCTGACAGCCCACCGCGCCGGCCATCACCTGTCCGTCAAGGCACTACTGGACACCCTCACCGGCATCGAGGAAACAGTGCTGATCTACCCCTCGACCGGCGGACGACCCAAAGCCCGCCGCATGACCACCGAAATGACCGGCGACCAGCAAGCCCTCCACGACCTGTTCACCCTCGCCCGATGGGCACCCCCCACGACTTAGGTCATACACCAAGCCGCCCCCCGCACCACACCTGACCAGCCATAACACCCTCCATGATCAACTTATCCAGGAAAGTCGGGCTAGCTGGATCTCGACGCCGAGATCCTCCAGCGTGCCGGCGGCAGCGCGACGCAATTTCTCGTCGAAGGGTGGGAGCACCGTGGGTGCCGCGTCGAGCAGGATGATGCGTGCGTCCCGGGGATCGATGGTGCGGTAGGCGCCGGCGAGAGTGCGGTGCGCGAGTTGGGCGATCTCACCCGCCATCTCGACGCCGGTGGGTCCGGCGCCGACCACGACGAACGTCAGGAGCCGCGCCCGCTCGGCGGGATCGGTGCTCACCTCGGCGCTCTCGAACGCGCCCAGGATGCGGCCGCGCAGCTCGAGGGCGTCGTCGATCGTCTTCATGCCGGGTGCGTGCTCGGCGAAATGGTCGTTGCCGAAATAGGATTGGCGGGCTCCCGCCGAGACGACGAGGCTGTCGTATTCGGTGACGGTGGTGCGGCCGCGATGCGTCGAGGTGACGGTCCGGTCGGCGACATCGATCTTCTCGACTCCGCCGATCAGGACGGACGCGTTCTGCTGGTCCTCGAGCACGAGCCGGGTCGTGGGAGCGATCTCGCCCTCGGACAGAATGCCCGTCGCCACCTGGTACAGCAGCGGCTGAAACAGGTGATGCGTCGTGCGATCGATCAGAGTGACATCGACGTCCGTCCGTTTCAGGGCCTTGGTGGCGAAGAGGCCGCCGAATCCCGATCCGATGACCACGACGCGATGACGGCGGGCGAGAGCGGTGTCGCTCATGAAGTTCCTTTCGATCGAACGGACTCCGCGCCGGACCGCGGACGGTCCGGCGCGGAGAACCAGCACTTATGCGTTCTGGGGGAAGCCGAGGTTGATGCCGCCGTGGCTGGGGTCGAGCCAGCGGGTGGTGACGACCTTGCCGCGGGTGAAGAAGTGGATGCCTTCGGTGCCGTGCGCGTGGGTGTCGCCGAAGAGGGAGTTCTTCCAGCCGCCGAAGCTGTAGTACGCCATGGGAACGGGGATGGGGACGTTGATGCCGACCATGCCGACCTCGACCTCGTTCTGGAACCGGCGGGCCGCGCCGCCGTCGTTGGTGAAGATCGCGGTGCCGTTGCCGAACTGGCTGGAGTTCACCAGTTCCAGGGCCTCGTCGTACGTCTCGACGCGGATCACGGACAGGACGGGTCCGAAGATTTCGTCGGTGTACACGCTCATGTCGGTGGTGACGTGGTCGATCAGGGTCGGTCCGAGCCAGAACCCGTCCTTGCCGCCGTCGGCCTGCACGGTCCGGCCGTCCACGACGATCGTCGCGCCGTCGTTTTCGCCGGCGTCGATGTAGGACGCGACCTTGTCGCGGTGCACCTTCGTCACCAGCGGTCCCATGTCGGAATCGCGGGTGCCGTCGCCGATCTTGAGGGTGTCGGTGCGCTCTTTGATCTTGGCGACCAGTTCGTCGGCGATGTCCCCGACCGCGACCAACGCGCTGATGGCCATGCAGCGTTCCCCGGCGGACCCGAAGCCGGCGTTGACCATGGCGTCCGCGGCCAGATCCAGGTCGGCGTCCGGGAGGACGATGGCGTGGTTCTTCGCCCCACCCAATGCCTGGACGCGTTTGCCGTGGGCGGTGCCGGTGGCGTACACGTACTGGGCGATGGGGGTGGACCCGACGAAGGAGATGGCCTTGATCGCCGGGTGGGTGAGCAGCTCGTCGACGGCGGTCTTGTCGCCCTGCAGGACGTTGAACACCCCGGCGGGCAGTCCGGCCTCGGCCCAGAGTTCGGCCATCCAGATCGCGGCGGTCGGGTCCTTCTCGGACGGCTTCAACACCACGGTGTTGCCGGCGGCGATGGCGATGGGGAAGAACCACATCGGGACCATGGCGGGGAAGTTGAACGGGGAGATGATCCCGACCGGGCCGACGGGCTGACGGATCGAATGCACGTCGACGTTGGTGGAGGCGTTTTCGGTCATGCCGCCCTTGAGCAGGTGCGCGATGCCGCACGCGAATTCGACGACTTCCTGGCCGCGGGACACCTCACCCAATGCGTCGGAGACGACCTTGCCGTGTTCGGAGGTGATGATCTCGGCGAGTTCGCCCTTGCGCTCGTTGAGCAGTTCCCGGAACTTGAACACGACGGCGGAACGCTTGGCGAGGGAGGCGTCGCGCCAGGCGGGGAACGCGGCGGCGGCGGCATCGATCACGACGCGGGCGTCCTCGACGCCGGCCAACGCGACCTTGCCGGTGACGGCGCCGGTGGCGGGGTTGGTGACCGGGGCGGTGTTGCCGCTGGTGCCGGCGAAACCCTTACCGTCGGACCAGTGGGCGATCTCGCGAGTGATGGTGGTGCTCATATGTTGTCCTTTCACCGCGTGCGCGCGATGTAATCCTTCATGGTCTTCAGTTGGTAGCGGGAGACGTCGTGTGCGGTTTCGTCCTCGGCGAAGACGCTGGACACCATGACCGTGTCGGGTTTGTCGTAGAAACCGAGTTCGGAGAGCCCACCGAAGAACTCGTCCCAGTCGAGGTCGCCGTCACCGATCTTGAGGTGCTGGTGCACGCGAACGGGGTTGCCGGGCGGGTTGGTGATGTACCGCAGTCCGTGCGAGCGATGGTGATCCATCGTGTCCGCGACGTGCACGAGCCGCAGCATGTCGCCGGCGGTGCGCATGATCTCGAGCATGCCCGCACCCATGTGGTACGTGTGGCACGCGACGTACACCAGTCCGAAGTTCTTGGAGTTGATGCCACGGATCATGCGGATGGCATCGAGTCCGTTCTCCACGAAATCGTCCGGGTGCGGATCGATGCGGACGTCGATACCTTCACGCTCGATGATCGGGACGAGTTCCTCCATCGACCGGTAGAAGGCGCGCTCCGATTCCTCGGCCTTCTCCGGGCGACCGCTGAACTCGGTGTTCATCACGTTCACGCCGAGATCGACGGTGATCTGAATGGCGCGTTTCCAGTACCGCACCGCCGCCTCGCGGGCGTCCTCGTCCGGGCCGGACCACCGCAGCACCGGCAGCACCGAAGCGATCCCGACACCGGCGTCGCTGCACGCCTTGCGGAATTGCCGGACCAGCTCGTCGTCGGCCTTCGGGTGGTCGAAGAACGGGATCATGTCGCGATGCGGGGTGAGCTGCAAATGGTCGAAGCCGAGTTCCGCGACCACCGCGGGCAATTCGAGAAGAGAGTAATCGTGGTGGAACGGGGTGGGATCGAGTGCAATTTTCATCGTGTTCAGGCTCCCGGAATGGAGGAACGGTCGACCATGTCGACGGCCACGCGCTCGCCGGTCTCCAGCGACTGCACGCCGGCGGCACACACGGCGGCGGCGGCGTAGCCGTCCCACGCACCAGGTCCGTCGACGTAGTTGCCGGTCTCCGCGCCCGTGCGGGCGGCGTTCACCCAGCGCTGGATCTCGACGTCGTACGCCTGGCCGAAGCGTTCCTTGAACGACGGGGTGATCTCCCCGCCCCACGCTCCGGCGCCCGAGCGGCCGTTGCCCGCGCCGGTGCCGTACTTGCGGACGAGTCCGACATCGAGACCGATGAACGCCGAACCCTTCTCGGCGACGATCTCGGTGCGCACCTCGTAGGCGATGCCGGTGGTCACGAAGACCTCGACGTCGACGTGGCGACCGGATTCGGTGGTGAAGAACGCGATCTGAGGGTCCTGAAGTCCCTCGGGTGCACCCGGGTTCGCGGCGGGCCGAAGGATCTGTACCGAGGTGATCTCCTCGTCGAACAGGAATCGGGTCACGTCCACCTCGTGGACGAGCGAATCCTTGACGATCATCGAGCTGTCGAAGCTCGGCGGCACAACCGGGTTACGGTGCACGCAGTGCGCGAGGAGCACCTGTCCGAATACGCCGTCGTCGATGAGCGTCTTCAGCTGCTCGTACTCGTGGTCGAAACGTCGCATGAAGCCGACCTGGATCAGCTTCTTGCCGAGTTCGGCCTCGCGCTTCACGATCTCGAGGGACGTGGCGACGTCGGTGGTCAGCGGCTTCTCGCACATCACCGGCTTGCCGTGCTCGAGGCAGGCGAGGAGCTGCTTCTCGTGCGTCGGGCCGGGGGTGGCCAGGACGACGGCGTCGACACCCGGGTCGGCGATCGCGTCGAGCGGGTCGCCGATCACCCGGCAGCCGGGGATCCCAGCCGCGATCTGCTCGGCCTTCTCGATGAAGTAGTCGTTGACGACGGCGACAGTCGCGCCCTTGATGCGTTCGGTGATGCGTGCGACGTGGTCGGCGCCCATCATTCCTACACCCAGGACGGCGATGCGCAGGTCGTTGCTTCCGGACATAGCTGACAAGCTCCTGACGTGGTCGGTTAGACGAACTTGACGGACGGGATCCCGCAGGACCCCAGGTACTTACGGGTGCGCTGGGCGATCGGCAGGGGAACGTCGACGGCGCAGGGGTAGAGATCCTGCTCGACGATCGCGAACACGTCGATGTCGAGCTTCTCGATCGCGGCGAGCAGCGGCGGCAGGTCGGGAATGCCGAGCGGCGGCTCGATCATCGCGCCGAGCTTGACGGCCTCGCCGAACGGCAGGTCTTCGGCCTCGACCTTGGCGCGGACCTCGGGATCGACCTGCTTGAGGTGCAGGTAGCCGATCCGCTCGGGAGCTCGTTCGATGATCGCGAGGTTGTCGCCGCCGCAGTAGCTGATGTGGCCGGTATCGAGGCACAGGTTCACGTACTCGCTGTCGGTGCCGTCGAGGAAGCGGTACACGTTCTCCTCGGTGTCGACGTGGCTGTCGGCGTGCGGGTGGTACTGCGCCTTCACCCCGTACTGCTCGAACATCCTCTTGCCCAGCTCGTTCATGCCGCCGGTCTTCTTCTTCCATTGCTCCGCAGTGAGATTGCGGTCCTCGAGCACCTCACCGCTGGACGGGTCGCGCCACATCTCGGGGATGACGACCACGTGCTTGCCGCCGACGGCGGCGGTGAGCTTCGCGACGTCCTCGATCTGGGTCCACACGGCATCCCAGGAGTTGTCCTGGTGCAGGTGCTCGAACACCGTGCCGGCCGACAGCTTCAGATTGTGAGCCGCGAGTTCGTCACGGAGCTGCTGCGGGTCGGTGGGCAGGTAGCCGTACGGGCCCAGTTCGATCCACTCGTACCCGGACGCGGAGACCTCGTCGAGGAATCGGCCGTACGGGGTCTGCTGCGGGTCTTCCGGGAACCAGACGCCCCAGGAGTCGGGGGCGGATCCGACGCGAATGACGCTCATCGGGAAATCCTTTCGAGAAAAGTGTAAGGGGAGAGTTGTCAGTTGCCGGACGGGCGGAGGAACGGACGCTGGATCTTCTTCCACTGCGCGTACGTCTCGTAGGCGGCCCGGGTGGAGTCGAGGGTGCTGGTCGCGCTGACCGGCACGTCCCACCAGGATTCGCTGTCCGGGGCCGCGATCCGCGGGTCAGTCTCGACATGGATGACGGTGGTGTTGTCGCTGGCCTTCGCCACCTTGACGGCGTCGGCGAACTCGGAGGCCGTGTTCGCGCGGATCACGTCGGCTCCGAGGCTCGCGGCGTTGGCCGCCAGATCGACGGGCAGGATGTCGCCGTCGAGCCGGCCGGAGTCGCCCCGGTAGCGGTAGTCGGTGCCGAAACGCTGCGATCCGAGCGACTCCGACAGCGACCCGATGGACGCGAAGCCGTGGTTCTGCACGAGGACCACGATCACCTTGACGTTCTCCTGCACGGCCGTGACGAGTTCGGTGGCCATCATCAGGTAGGAACCGTCGCCGACCATGATGAACACGTCGCGGTCGGGGCAGGCCATCTTGGCGCCGATGCCGCCGGCGATCTCGTAGCCCATGCAGGAGAAGCCGTACTCGACGTGGTAGCCCTTGGAGTCGCGGGTGCGCCACAGCTTGTGCAGATCGCCGGGCATGGAGCCGGCGGCGCACACGACGACGTCCCTCGGATCCGACAGCGTGTTCGCGAGACCGATGACCTGGTTCTGGTTCAGGCCGAGCGAGTCGTCGTCGATCCGGCAGACGGAGTCGACCGTCGACTCCCAGTGTGCTGCGAGTTCGGTTGTGCGCGCACGGTACTCGTCCGGAACGCGGTAGTCGCCGAGGGCCTCGGAGAGGGCCTCGATTGCCTCGCGGGCGTCTGCGACGACGCTGACGCCACCCTGCTTCACCGAGTCGATCGAGGCGACGTTGATGCTGACGAACCGCACGTCGGGGTTGTTGAACGCGGTGCGCGACGCCGTCGTGAAGTCGCTGTAACGGGTGCCGATGCCGATGATCACGTCGGCGTCGGTGGCGAGCGCGTTGGCCGCGGTCGTGCCGGTCGAGCCGATCGCGCCCACCGACTGCGGGTGGTCGTAGGGCAGTGAGCCCTTGCCGGCCTGACTCTGGCCGACCGGAATGCCGGTGGCTTCGACGAGCGAGGCGAGTGTCTCGGTGGCGCCGGAGTAGATGAGGCCGCCGCCGGCGACGATCAGCGGCTTCTTCGCGGACCGGATCACGTCGGCGGCCCGCGCGACCACGGACTTCTCGGGGAGCGGCCGGGCCACGTGCCACGTGCGCTCGGCGAACAGCGACTCCGGCCAGTCGTAGGACTCGGCCTGCACGTCCTGTGGAATGGCGACGGTGGCCGCACCCGTCTCGACCGGGTCGGTCAGCACGCGCATCGCACCGAGCAGCGCGGAAGGCAACTGCTCCGGCCGCCACACCCGGTCGAAGTACCGCGACAGCGGTTTGAACGCGTCGTTGACGGTGACGTCGCCGCTCGACGGCAGTTCGAGTTCCTGCAGAACCGGTGCGCTCGCGCGGGTGGCGAACGTGTCGGCGGGCAGCAGCAGGACGGGCAGCCGGTTGATGGTGGCGAGCGCCGCGCCGGTCAGCATGTTGGTCGAGCCGGGGCCGACGCTGGCCGAGACCGCCCAGGTCTGCAGTCGATCCTTCTGGCGTGCATACGCGACCGCGCTGTGCACCATCGCCTGCTCGTTCCGGCCGAGGACGTAGGGCAGTTCGGGCTCGGTGCCGGCGTCGACCGCGTAGATCTCGGCCTGCAACAAGGCCTGGCCCAGCCCGGCGACGTTCCCGTGGCCGAAGATGCCGAAGCAGCCGGCGAAGAACTTGGTGCGTTCGCCGTCCCGCTCGACGTACTGGTTGGCGAGGAATCGGATGGTCGCCTGAGCCACCGTGAGGTGGACGGTGCCCTCGGCGTTGGGGCTCTTGCTCGCCGACATCGGCGCGGTGGACACCACGGTCATGCTCCTTCGGACGGTGCGTGGAGGGGGAGGCGGGGATCGACGGTCTGGTGTTCCCAGCTGCCGCGCAGCCAGGTGTGGGCCGGGTCGTCGCAGATGTTCCAGGCGCGGTCGTCGCCCGGCCCGGCCATGACGTTCAGGTAGTACATGTGATGTCCGGGGGCGGCGATCGACGGTCCGTGATACCCGTGCGGCACGAGGACCACGTCGCCGGAGCGCACTTCCTCGAGCACCTCGATGGGCCGCTCGGGAGTGCCGTACACGCGATGGTAGCCGAATCCGGTTCCGTCGAAACCGACTGCGGTGGTGTTCGCTTCGGCGATCTCGAAGTAGTAGATCTCCTCGAGCTGGGATTCGACGTCGCTGTTCTCGTCGTGCTTGTGGCTCGGGTACGACGACCAGTTGCCGCCGGGCGTGATGACCTCGCATGCGATGATCGAATCGGCCTCGAAGCGGTCGGCGGTGCCGAAGTTGTGGACCTGGCGACTGCAGTTGCCCGCGCCGCGCAGTTCGACGGACACGTCCGCGGCGGGAACGTACCGGAACGGGAACTTCTGCCGCGCGCGGGCCCCGCACAAGGCGAAGCGTCCACCGGTCGCGCTCGCCACCGTGTAGGCCGAATCGCGGCCCACGTAGGCGAAGTCACTGGGCCCGTCGAACACGGATCGTCTTCCGGTGAGGGCGAACTCGGTGCCCTCGCTCGACACCGCCGCGGACCCGGTGAGCGGTACGACAATGATCTCGTCGTCACCGGTCACGAGGTCGGCGGACCCGCCGGGGGCCAGGGTCAGCACCCGCAGGCTCGACTCGGTCCAGCCCGCCGACTCGGGGGTGACCTCGAGATCGAACGGCCCGGTGGCCGCCGAACCGACCGGCACGTAGTACTTGCTGTTCATCGTGGACCTCTCCGGCGTGCGTCAGTGAACGAGGGATACGGCGGTGTCGACCGCGGCGGCGACGTCCTCGTCCCGCGGGTACAGCAGGGTGCGGCCGACGATCAGTCCGCGGACCGACGGCAGCGCGAGGGCCTTGGCCCAGCTCGCGAACGTCTCCTCGGGTGCCGTCTGCGGATCTCCGCCGAGCAGCAGCGTCGGAAGTGTCGTCGCGTCCATGACGCGTTCCATCTCCTCGACCACCGGGAGCTTCATCCAGGTGTAGGCGGACGTGGAGCCCAGGCCCTGGCTGATGTGGATCGACTTGATGACGGCGTCGGCGCTGAGATCGTTCTCGACCTTGCCGTCCACCCGTCGCGACAGGAACGGTTCCACCATGGCCATCAGCCCCGCCTCGGCCAGTGCATCGACGGCCTGGGCGCACGCGGTGAGCGTCGAAAGGGTGCCGGGATCGTCGAGATCGATGCGGCACAGCATCTTTCCGCCGTTCATGCCGGCCTTCGCGGTGCCGGCGGCTGTGTAGCCGGTCATCCGGTCGTCGAGTTCGAAACTCGCGCCCGCCAGGCCACCGCGGTTCATCGAGGAGATGACCACCTTGTCGTCGAGCGCGCCGAGCAGCACCAGATCGTCGAGGATGTCGGCGGTGGCGAGCACGCCGTCCACGCCCGGGTTGCGCAGGGCGGTGCGGAGACGGTCCAGGAGATCGGTGCGGCTGTTCATCGCGGTCGGACGGTCGCCGACCGAGAGTGCACCGCGGGCGGGGTGGTCGGCGGCGACGATCATGAGCCGGCCGTTACCGCGCACCGTCGGGCGTGCGACGCGGGTCGCCCACGCACGGTCGATGGCGGCCGGGTCGTTGGCGCGTACCTCGGTGACTTCGGCGTACGACGTGCAGACTGCGCGGTGAGCGAGAGTTTCAGACATTGACAGCCTCCGAAGTGGTGGAATCGGCGAGCGCACGGACCTCGTCGGCCGTCGGCATCGCGGTGGAGCATTCGAGCCGGGAAGCGACGATCGCCCCCGCGGCGTTGGCGTAGCGCAGGATCTTCTCGAGCGGCCACCCGGCCAGCAGTCCGTGGCACAGCGAGCCGCCGAAGCTGTCGCCGGCGCCGAGTCCGTTGATCACCTCGACGTCGTTCGGGGGCACGGTGATGGACTGGGTGCGGGTCTTTCCGAGGACACCCTTGGGGCCCTGCTTGACGATGGCCAGTTCGACACCGAGATCGAGCAGCGCGTCGGCGGCCTTGTGTGCGTTGGTCTCGCCGACCGCGATCTCGCACTCCTCACGGTTGCCGACCGCGACGGTGACGTGCTGGAGGGCGCGCTGCACCTGCGCGGTCGCCTCGGCGGGCGACGCCCAGAACATCGGGCGGTAGTCGAGATCGAGGACGGTGTGGCTGCGGCGTCCCCGCGCCTCCCAGGCAGCGAAATGTGCACTGCGGCTCGGCTCTTCGGACAGGCCGGTGACGGTCGACCAATAGAGCTTCGCGTCGCGGACCGCGTCGAGATCGAGGTCCGCGGGTGTCACCTGGAGGTCGGGGGCGACGGGCTTGCGGTAGAAGTACAGCGGAAAGTCGTCCGGTGGGAAGATCTCACAGAACGTGACGGGCGTCGGGTGCTCGGTGTCGATCCCGACGTACCGGTTGTCGACGCCGAGGTCGGTGAGCGCGGTGCGGACGAAGCGTCCGAAAGGATCGTTGCCGACGCCCGAGATGAGGGCGCTGCTGCAGCCGAGGCGGGCCGCGGCGACCGTGACGTTGGCCGCGCTTCCGCCGAGGAACTTGCCGAACGTCTCGACGTGCTCGAGTCCGACTCCGGTCTGCAATGGGTAGATGTCCACACCGCAGCGCCCGATGGCGAGGACGTCCAATCCGTTCCGGCTGGGTTGCGTCTGGTTGGTGGTCAAGGCTGACTCCCGAATAGGTCGTTGTGGGTGGTCTGCGCAGGGCGCCGAGGTCTGGTTGAAACTGTGCTCCACATCACCGGCTCCTGTCAAGACTTTGTCCTGACATTATTACTTGAAGTCAATCTGGTGTTAGTGTTCGCATACACTGCCGGAAAGATCGGCGACGGCGGACGTCGCCTGCGCACGAGGATCGGAGTTGTCCGTGGGTGCACCACTCGCAGTCGAGCTCGACAGATCGAGCCCGGTTCCGCTGTATTTCCAGCTCGCGCAGACGATCGAGAACGCGATCATCGGCGGGGAACTCGCCCCCGGTGACCGCTTCGAGAACGAACTGGCGCTCGCCAAGCGGCTGAACCTGTCGCGCCCCACCACGCGGCGCGCCATCCAGGAGCTCGTCGACAAGGGGCTGCTCGTCCGCAAACGCGGCGTCGGAACGCAGGTGGTGCAGAGCGCCGTGCACCGGCCGGTCGAGCTCACCAGCCTCTTCGACGACCTCGCGCGGGCGGGACAGAGCCCGACCACCAAGCTCCTCGACTACCAGGTATCCGTGCCGGCCGAAGACGTCGCCGCCGAACTCAACCTGCAGCCCGGCGCCGAGGTCGCGTCCATCCGGCGCCTCCGCAGCACCAACGGTGAACCGCTGGCGCTGATGACCAACCACATTCCGGTGGACCTCGCGCCGGACCCCGAGGAGCTGGAGGCGCACGGCCTCTACCACGCACTCCGGGCCCGCGGCGTGCACATCCGTCTCGCACGGCAACGCATCGGCGCGAAGGCGGCGAGCAAGGCGGAGGCGTCCCTGCTCGACGAGAAGACCGGGGCGCCGCTGCTGACGATGAACCGGACCGCGTTCGACGACTCGGGAAGTGCCGTCGAGTTCGGCAGTCACTGCTACCGCGCGTCGCGGTACTACTTCGACACGACCGTTGTCGATCGCTAGGACTGCGCGCGCGACGTCATTCCCCCGTGGAATGGCCCTGCTGGTAGCAGGTGCCCTCTTCATGGAGATTCTCGACGCCACCATCATCGCGCCTGCCGTTCCGCTGATCGCCGAGTCCTTCGGTGTCGACGCCGTCGACGTCAACATCGCGATCTCCGCCTACCTGGTGACGGTCGCCGTTCTCATCCCCGCGAGCGGGTGGATGGCCGAACGGTTCGGGACCCGCCGCGTGTTCGTGGCCGCCATAGCCGTGTTCACACTGGCGTCGATCGGGTGCGCCGCGAGTGTGTCGTTGCCGATGCTCGTCGCGATGCGGGTACTGCAGGGAGTCGGCGGAGCCATGATGGTGCCCGTCGGGCGGCTGGCGGTGCTGCGGTCGAGTACGAAGGGCGACCTCGTCCGCGCGATCGCCCTGCTCACCTGGCCCGCGCTCGCCGCGCCCGTCATCGCGCCCCTGCTCGGCGGTGCGATCGCCACCGTCGGGTCGTGGCGGTGGATCTTCGTCATCAACATTCCGATCGGCCTCCTCGGAATCCTGCTGTCGCTACGGCTCGTTCACGGGTCGCGCGCGCCGTCGACGGGCAGGCTCGACTGGCGGGGCCTCATCGGAATCGGGACGGGAATCGCCGCAGCCCTGATCGCGCTGGAGAGCATCCGCGTGACGGGAACCGACTGGAGTCGCGTGGCGATCGGGGGAGTGGTTGCGGTGGTCCTGCTCACAGCATCCGCGGTCCACCTCGTCCGCGCCCCGCATCCTCTCGTCGACGTCCGCGTCCTGCGGATCCGGACGCTGCGGACCACCGTCACCGGAGGCTCGCTCTACCGCCTCACCGTCACCGCCGTGCCGTTCCTCCTGCCGCTGCAATTCCAGCTCGGTTTCGGCTGGACGCCGTTTCTCGCGGGTCTGCTCGTCGCGGCGCTGTTCGCCGGCAACATCGCCATCAAACCCTGCACGACACCCCTGATGCGGCGCTTCGGGATCAGGCCGATCCTGCTGGTCAACGCCCTGCTGTCCGTCGGCTGCTTCGGGTTGCTCGCCGCCCTGAGCCCGTCGACCCCGATGCCGGTCATCGCGGGGGTCCTCTTCGTGAGTGGAGCCTTGCGCTCGGTCGGATTCACCGCGTACAACAGCCTCGCGTTCTCCGACGTCGACCGCGCCGACCTCACACACGCGAACACCCTCAACGCCGCCGTCCAGGAATTGGCGGCCGGCCTCGGCATTGCGGTGGCCGCGCTCGCACTCACCGCGTTCACGCCGCTGGCGTCGTCGTCCGAGCACGGGTTCGGGTCCGAATATTCTTGGACCTTCGTCCTTTTGGGTCTGCTGATGCTCTGCACGGTGATCGACACGCTGCGTCTGCCGCGTGACGCGGGTGCCGCGGTCACGCGCTGAGCGCGCCCGCATCCGTCCACGCACCTGCTCGACTTCCGGGCCGACTGCGGGACGCCCATGTCCGCTCATTTGATATGTGGTCCTAATGTCCAGACAAACTATTGACTTTCGGGTGTGACGCGTATTACATCTAAGGCACACGGCCAAGACGTCACCGGGCCGTTCGTCCCCCCGAGAGGAAAAGCAGATGAACTTCCCCAACCGGCGTCGCGTGGCGGTACTGGCCTGCGCGAGTGCCCTGGTGATGAGCCTCGCGGCGTGCTCGAGCACCGGAGGCAAGCCGGACAGCAGCGGGTCCGGGATCGGCGCGGGCACCGCCGACACCCCGCGCATCACCATCGCGATGGTCACCCACGCGGCACCGGGCGACACCTTCTGGGACCTGATCCGCACGGGCGCGCAGGACGCCGCAGACAAGGACAACGTCGAACTGAAGTACTCGTCCGATCCGCAGGCCCCCAACCAGGCCAATCTCGTGCAGACCGCGATCGACTCCAAGGTCGACGGACTCGCGCTCACCCTCGCGACCCCCGAGGCGATGGCGCCCGCAGTCAAGGCCGCCCAGGACGCCGGCATCCCGATCTCCGCATTCAACGCCGGATACGGCGCCTGGAAGGAGATGGGGGTCAATCAGTACTTCGGTCAGGACGAGACCATCGCCGGCCAGGCCGCGGGGAACCGCCTGAACGATGACGGCGCCAAGCACGTCATCTGCGTCATTCAGCAGCAGGGCCAGATCCAGCTCGAATCCCGTTGCGCCGGAGCCAAGCAGACCTTCCGCGGCACGTTCGAGACACTCAACGTGAACGGTGAGGACATGCCGTCGGTGAACTCGACGATCGCCGCCAAGCTCCAGCAGGACCCGTCCATCGACGGTGTGCTCACGCTCGGCGCCCCGATCGCCCTCACCGCCGTGCAGTCGGTCGGTAACGCGGGCAGCCCGGCGAAGGTCTTCACGTTCGACACCAACGCGGCACTCGTCGACGCCATCTCCGACGGCAGCGTGCAGTGGGCCATCGACCAGCAGCCGTACCTGCAGGGCTACCTGGCGATCGATTCGCTGTGGCTCTACCTCAACAATGGCAACGTCATCGGCGGCGGCGGACCGACTCTGACCGGGCCGTCGTTCATCGACAAGTCCAACATCGACAAGGTCGCCGAGTACGCCAAGGCCGGCACCCGCTGATCGGCGGTCGAATCACATGTCAGGACACACGATCCGGACCCCGGTGGGTCCATCTCGCACACACACAGTCACCGCCACCCACGACCCGGTCGCAGGACCGGCCGGCACCGCACAACGCTGAGATCCACCGGCGCGGAGAGGAAATCATGTCCACACAGCAAGATCTGGACCTTGCCAGTCACAAGGTCGTCCACGACGAGCGGGTGAAGGAGCAGAAACGCCTGCAGCGTCTGCTGGTCCGCCCGGAGGTCGGTTCCCTGTTCGGTGCGATCGCGATCTTCGTCTTCTTCATGGTCGTCGCACCCCCGTTCCGCAGCCCCGAAGCGTTGGCCACGGTGCTCTACGCCTCCTCGACCATCGGGATCATGGCGTGCGCGGTGGCGCTGCTGATGATCGGCGGCGAATTCGACCTGTCCGCCGGCGTCGCGGTCACCACCAGCTCCCTGGCCGCGTCGATGATCGCCTACAACCTGCACCTGAACCTCTGGGCCGGCGCCGCACTCGCCCTGGTCGTCTCGCTCGCGGTCGGGTTTTTCAACGGGTACCTGGTGATGAAGACGAAGATCCCCAGCTTCCTGATCACGCTGAGCTCGTTTCTGATGCTCACCGGCATCAACCTGGCCGTCACCAAACTGATCACCGGGCAGGTCGCCACCCCCAGCGTGTCCGACATGGCCGGGTTCGACTCGGCGAAGAGGGTGTTCGCGTCCTCCTTCGAGGTCGGTGGGGTGTCGGTGCGGATCACCGTGGTCTGGTGGTTGCTGTTCACCGCGATCGCCACCTGGGTGCTGTTCAAGACCCGGATCGGGAACTGGATCTTCGCCGTCGGCGGCAACCAGGACTCCGCCCGCGCCATCGGCGTCCCGGTCACCAAGGTCAAGATCGGGTTGTTCATGACCGTCGGGTTCGCCGCCTGGTTCGTCGGGATGCACCTGCTGTTCTCGTTCAACACCGTCCAGTCCGGGCAGGGCATCGGCAACGAGTTCCTCTACATCATCGCCGCGGTCATCGGCGGCTGCCTGCTCACCGGTGGCTACGGCACCGCGATCGGCGCCGCGATCGGCGCGTTCATCTTCGGCATGACGAACCAGGGCATCGTCTACGCCGGCTGGAACCCGGACTGGTTCAAGTTCTTCCTCGGCGCGATGCTGCTGTTCGCGGTCATCGCCAACAACGCCTTCCGCAACTACGCCGCCAAGAGGTGACCCGCATGAGTACCATCGAACAACTTCCCGTCGATACCGAACCCGGTGGTGGCGACAAGATCCCGCTGATCGAGCTCAAACACGTCGGCAAGCAGTACGGCAACATCATCGCCCTCGAGGACATCAACCTGCGGGTGCGGGCCGGGGAGGTCACCGGTGTCCTCGGCGACAACGGGGCCGGCAAGTCCACCCTGATCAAGATCATCGCCGGCCTGCACCAGCAGAGTTCGGGCGAGTTGCTCGTCGACGGCGAGGCCCTCACGTTCGGCTCACCGAAGGAGGCCCTGTCCAAGGGCATCGCCACCGTCTACCAGGACCTGGCGGTGGTGTCGCTGATGCCGGTGTGGCGGAACTTCTTCCTCGGCCAGGAACTGCGGAAGGGACCGCTCAAGACCCTCGACGCCAACGGTATGCGCGCCACCACCATGTCGGAACTGTCGAAGATGGGCATCGAGCTGCCCGACGTCGACGCCCCCATCGGGTCGCTGTCCGGCGGCCAACGCCAGTGCGTCGCGATCGCCCGGGCGATCTTCTTCGGCGCCCGCGTCCTGATCCTCGACGAGCCCACCGCCGCCCTCGGTGTCAAGCAGTCCGGGATGGTGCTGCGCTACATCTCCGCCGCCAAGGAACAAGGCTTCGGGGTCGTGTTCATCACCCACAACCCGCACCACGCCTACATGGTCGGCGACCACTTCGTCCTCCTCAACCGCGGCCGCCAGAAACTGGACTGCACGTTCGACGAGATCAGCCTCGAAGAACTCACCCAGCAAATGGCCGGCGGCGACGAACTCGAAGCACTCACCCACGAACTGCGGCGTTAGGTACCGACACGACGATGCGCCCGGCACCCGTGCCGGGCGCATCGTTCGTTTCCGAGTGGATCAGACCTTCGCGTTCGCCTTAGCCTTCGTGAGCGCGACGTCCTCCTTGTCGAGGTCGAGCAGCGGAGTGCGGGAGTTTTCCTTGGCCGTGGAGGCAGAGACCGCGGCGATGAGCGCGCAAACGGCGGTGAAGATCGCCACCGGCACCCAGTTCTTGGGGTCGGAGCCGCGCAGTGCCTGGGCGATGGTGGGGGCGAATCCGGCGAGGGCGAAACCGAGCTGTGTGCCGATCGCCATTCCGGAGTAGCGAACCCGCGACGAGAACATCTCGGCGTAGAACGCGGGCCAGATGGCGTTGGTCCCGGCGTAGACGCCACCCATCAGCAGGATGCCCGCGAGGAAGATCATCGCCACGTTGCCGGTGCCGATCGCGGCGAAGTACAGGAAGATTCCGGCGGCCGAACCGATCGCGCCACCGATGAACACCGGCTTGCGGCCGATCCGGTCGGACAGCATGCCGAACAGCGGCTGCGAGACCAGGGCCACCGCGTTGGCGGCGATCGCGACCCACAGCATGGTGGTGCGGCTCATCCCGATCTCGGGGGTGGTGGCGTAGGCGAGGCCGAACACGGAGAACACGGTGCTGACGACGGCGATGAAGGCGCAGAAGACCACGCGGAGAACGTCACGCCAGTGCGTGCGGAAGAGGTCGACGACGGGCAGCGGGGCGGGCGTCTCGTCCAGCGCTTCCTTGTTGGCGATGAAGATCTCGGGCTCTTCGAGCTTGCGACGCACGATGTAGGCGACGACGAGGACGAGGAGGCTGCACCAGAACGGGACACGCCAGCCCCAGCTGTAGAGATCCTCGTCGGGCAGCGCCGCGACGGGGATGAACGCGAGGCTCGCGACGATGAACCCGGCCTGAGTGCCGGTGAGCGTCCAGCTGCAGAAGAAGCCGCGACGGTGGGCGGGGGAGTGCTCGAGGGTGAGCGAGCCCGCACCCGACTGTTCGCCCGCCGCGGAGACGCCCTGGCAGATGCGCAGGAGCACCAGGAGCACCGGACCTACCATCCCGGCCTGCTCGGACGACGGCAGACAGCCGATCAGGAAGGTGACGACGCCCATGAGAACCAGGCAGAACATCATCACCTTCTTGCGACCGGCCCGGTCGCCGAAGTGTCCGACGAACACGGCACCGATCGGACGCGCGATGTAGGAGATGCCGAAGGTGGCCAGCGACAGCAGCAGCGGATTCTTCGATCCCTCGAAGAACACGTGCGGGAACACCAGCGCAGCAGCCGACGCGAAGATGTAGAAGTCGTAGTACTCGAGCAGGCTGCCGAAGAAGGCGGCCTTCGCGGCCTTCTTCGCGTTGGTGGGATCAGCGTTGGGGTCGACGGAGGAGCGGCCTTTGCCGTCACCGTTTCGACCGGAGACGCCGGTGCCGTAGTCGATGGTCATCGATACTCCTGGGGAGCGAGGAATGTGAACACTGGCGGCTCGAAAGAGCAGGTGTTCGTAGGTCGTAGAAGCAAGGTAACCCAGGTCACAGCCTCGAGTCAATAATGGTCGAAATAGTTAGTTCATACGTTTCCGGGCTGCTGTAGGTAGGCCAGGACGACGTCCCCGATCATCGTGCGCAGGTGGGGGCGGTTCTCCGCGCCGGTGAGATCCCAGTCGAACAGCGCCTTGAACGTGTACCGATTCGCCACCCGGAAGACGCAGTACGAGCTGATGAGCATGTGGATGTCGAGCGCCGTCGTGTCGGTGCGGAAGATGCCCGCCTCCTGGCCTCGCTGCAAGATCCTGTCGAGCGTGCGGATCGCCGGGGCCTGCGTCTCGGGGAGCCCCTCGGCCTGGACGAGGTTGACGCCTCGATTCGTGTTCTCGATGGCGACGAGGCGGATGAAATCCGGGTGTGCCTCGTGATGGTCGAACGTCAGCTCGGCGAGCGCCCGGATCGCCTCGGTCGGTTCGAGGTGGTCGACGTCGAGCTGGGACTCCTCGTAGCGGATCTCCTCGTAGGCGCGCTGCAGGACCGCGCGGTACAGGCCCTCCTTGTCGCCGAAGTAGTAGTAGAGCATCCGCTTCGTGGTGGCGGTCTTCGCCGCGATCTCGTCGATGCGGGCGCCGGCCAGACCCTTGTCGGCGAATTCCGTCATCGCCACCCGCAGGATGTTCTCCCGGGTCTTCTCGGGGTTGCGGGTCCGTTTGACCGCCTCCTTCTCGGAGGTGGCGCCCGTCGCCTTGCTTCGTGTCATCGGTGAAACTCCTGCCTGTGCTGTCTTCCGCGCGGTATAGAGGTATGCTACCGTGACATAACTCACTAGATAGTTAATTAGCTCTCAGCCCTCTCCCGGAAGTGATCGCCATGACCCCTCGTGACCTCGATGCCCCCACTGCCGCTCGCCCGTCATACCTGTGTGGGCTCATCGGCACCGGGATCTCGAAATCGCTGACCCCGCCGCTGCACGAGGCCGAGGGTCGCGCGCAGGGCGTCGGGTACGTTTACCGGATCCTCGACCTCGACACGTTGGGCATGGGCGTCGAGGGACTGCCGCAGCTCCTCTCGGCCGCCAAGCTCCTCGGGTTCAACGGGCTCAACGTCACGCACCCCTGCAAGCAGGCCGTCATTCCGCTGCTCGACGACCTGTCCGACGACGCCCGCAAACTCGGCGCGGTCAACACGGTCCACATCGACGGCGGGCGCCTGATCGGGCACAACACCGACTGGTCCGGATTCGCGCGCAACATGGACGAGGGCCTCGAAGGCGCGCCCATGAACCGCGTCGTGCAGCTCGGTGCCGGTGGTGCCGGTGCGGCCGTGGCCTACGCGGCGCTCACCCGGGGTGTCGGACACTTCACGATCATCGACGCCGATGCCGAGCGCTCGAAAGGTCTGCGCGACGCGCTCGCCGAACTGTTCCCGGACCGGGACATCGAGGCCGGCGACCTCGCCGCCGTTCCCGCAGCGGTCGGCGCGGCCCAGGGCCTCATCCATGCGACGCCGATCGGCATGGCGGCCCACCCCGGCATGGCACTCGACGCCGCACTGCTGCGCCCCGACCTGTGGGTCGCGGACGTCGTCTACCGTCCCGCCGAAACCGAACTCCTCCGCCGCGCCCGGGAGATCGGTGCCCAGACCCTGAGCGGAATCGGCATGACCATCGGTCAGGCGGTCGACTCCTTCCGGATCTTCACCGGCCTCGAGCCCGACGCCCAGCGGATGCGTGAGCACATGGGTCTGCTGCTGCAGGCGGAGGACGCCGCCGCGCTCGCGGGAGCGTAGGCCGCACCTGCCCCGTGGCGCAGACTGTAACCGTGAGGTTATTGCTGCTGGCCGACACCCATGTCCCGAAACGGGCGCGCGACCTGCCCGCCCGGGTCTGGGACGAGGTAGACCGCGCCGACGTGGTGATCCACGCCGGCGACTGGGTCGATCTCCCCACGTACGAAGCCCTGCAGGCGCGATCGGCGCGGCTCGTGGCGTGCTGGGGCAACAACGACGGCGACGACCTGCGCGCCCTGATGCCCGAGAGGGCGGACGTGACGCTGGCCGGGGTACGCATCACCGTCGTGCACGAGACCGGGGCCTCCGTCGGCCGGGAGAAACGGGTGTCGGCCGCCTACCCCGACACCGACGTCCTGATCTTCGGGCACAGCCACATTCCCTGGGACACGACGACGGAAACGGGTCTGCGCCTGCTGAACCCGGGTTCGCCGACCGATCGACGGCGCCAGCCGCACTGCACGTACATGACCGCCACCGCCCGGGACGGCGAACTCGGCGACGTCGAATTGCACCGGTTGTGACGCACCTGCGAGCCCCATGGAAGAACCCGGCGCCAAGAGAGTGTCTCCGGCGCCGGGGTCAGGTGAAAACGTTTCCGATCAGACCCGTTCGAACACCGCGGCCAGTCCCTGGCCGCCGCCGATGCACATGGTCTCGAGGCCGTAGCGGGATTCGCGACGGTCCATTTCGCGCAGGAGAGTGGCGAGAATGCGGCCGCCGGTGGCGCCGACGGGGTGGCCGAGGGAGATGCCGGATCCGTTGGGGTTGAGGCGTTCGTCGGTGGGGTCGAGGTCCCAGTTGCGGAGGACGGCGAGGGTCTGCGCGGCGAAGGCCTCGTTCAGTTCGATGACCCCCATGTCGGACAGCGACAGTCCGAGCTGACCGAGGGCCTTCTCCGTGGCGGGCACCGGGCCGATGCCCATGGTGCGCGGCGGGACGCCGGCGACGGCCCAGGACGCCATCCGGGCGAGGGGCTGCAGCCCCAGTTCCTTTGCCTTCTCCGCGGTTGTCACGATGCACACGGCGGCGCCGTCGTTCTGGCCGCTGGCGTTGCCGGCGGTGACGGTGGAGGCGGAGTCGATCTTGGAGCGGATGGCGCGGAGCTTCGACAGCGACTCCACCGTGGTGTCGGCGCGGGGGTGCTCGTCCTTGTCGACGACGAGCGGGTCCGACTTGCGTTGCGGCACCGTCACTCCGACGATCTCCTCGGCGAAGCGTCCCGATTCCTGTGCGGCGACGGCCCGCTGGTGCGACTGCACGGCGAGCGCGTCCTGGTCCTCACGGCTGATGTCGAACTCGGCGCGCAGGTTCTCGGCGGTCTCGATCATGCCGCCGGGCACGGGGAAGTTCGCACCGCCGGCGGTGACGCGGGCGCGGGCGAGCCGGTCCGCGAGTTGCACCCCTTCGCCCTTGACGCCCCAGCGGATGTTCGGGTTGGTGTAGAACTCGGCCTGGCTCATGGATTCGGCGCCACCGGCGAGGACGAGGTCGTTGCCGCCGGACGCCACCTGCAGCACGGCGGTGATGACGGCTTGCAGACCGGATCCGCAGCGGCGATCCACCTGCATGCCGGGGACGTCGATGCCGAGTCCGGCGTCGAGGGCCGCGATCCGGCCGATGGCCGGGGCTTCCCCGCCCGGGGACGCCTGGCCCAGGATGACGTCGTCGATCTGGCTGCCCTCGATGCCGGTGCGTTCGACGAGCGCCGTGATGACGGTGGCCGCGAGGCTCTGAGGGGTGATGTCCTTGAACACTCCGCCGAAGCGCCCGACCGGCGTTCGCAGGGGCTCGCAGATGACGACGTCACGCATGGAAAGACCTTTCATGAAGATTCCTCGGGCACTGCGTCAGCGATTGACGGTGGCGAGGTCCTGTTCGATGTCGGTTGCGGTGACCCGCAGCGACGGGATGAGATCGGAATGCAGATCCTCGAGGCTGTACCGCGCGGCCGGAGTGGAGATGTTCACCGCGGCGACGGTCAGCCCGGAGGCGTTGCGGATCGGGGCGGCCATCGACCGCAGGCCTGCTTCGAGTTCCTGGTCGAGAACGCAGATACCGTCCGCGCGGACCGCGAGAATCGCAGCCTTCAGGTCGTCGCGGGCCGTGATCGTGCGTTCGGTGAGCCGCTGGATGTCGAGCTTCTCGAGGTACGCGTCGAGTTCGTCGTCGGGCAGTCCCGCCAGCAGGACCCGGCCCATCGAGGTGGCGTACGCGGGGAGCCGGGTACCGATGGTGATGCCCACCGTCATGATCCGGCTGACGGGCACACGGGCGACGTACACGATGTCGGCACCGTCGAGGATCGACACCGACGACGACTCGTGGACCTTGTGGCTCAGCCTCTCGAGGTGCGGCTGCGCGACCTCCGGCAGCGACAGGCTCGACAGGTAGCTGTATCCGAGTTCGAGCACTCGTGGGGTGAGCCAGAACGCGGAACCGTCCGTGGCCACGTAGCCGAGCTCGACGAGGGTGAGCAGAAATCGGCGTGCGGTGGCGCGGGTCAGGTCGGTGGCGCGGGCGACGTCACTGAGCGTGCGCCGCTGATTCCGGTTGTCGAAGCAGCGGATCACGGCGAGGCCCCGGGCCAGCGACTGCACGTAGTCGGGGGACGGGAGGATCTTTTCCGTCGGTTCGGTAGCGGTCATGTCTGCGAATTCTCCTCCGTGGGCCCGGTGTCGGTGGAGGACAGGTCGGCGAGGGCCTGTTTGCCGAGTGCGAACCCGAGATTGCTGTTGGGCACCCCGGCGTACACGGCGGTGTGGAGGAGCACCTCGCCGATGGTGTCGGCGTCGACCCCCGCGCGGAGGGCGGCCCGGATGTGCATGTCGAGCTCGTGCTCGTTGCCGACCGCGGTGAGGACGGCGATCGTGAGCAGCCGCCGCATCTCGTGGTCCAGCCCGGGTCGCGACCAGATGTCACCCCACGCGGTGCGGGTGATGAAGTCCTGGAACGGTGCCGTGAAGTCGGTGGTCCCCGCCACGGAACGGTCCACGTGGGCGTCGCCGAGGACCGAGCGGCGCACCGTCATTCCCTGGGCGTGGGCGTCGCGGCGCCCGCGGGCGTAGCCGCCGCCGGCGATGTGTTCGCGCAGCAGGGCCGTGACGGCGCCCGCCTGTTCGAGGTTGGCGACGTGCGCGGCGGGGGAGAGCACCTCGAACCGGGCGCCGGTGATGCCGTCCGCGAGGATCTGCATGACCGACGGCGGGGTGGACGGATCCTCCTCGCCGGCGATCACCAGTGTCGGCGCGCTGATGCGGGAGAGGTCGGCGGTGAAGTCCCAGTCGGCGAGGGCGTCGCAGCAGGCGGCGTAGCCCTCGGGGGACGTCGACGCAATCATCTCGCGGTGGTGCCGGACGAATTCCGGATCACGCTTCGCGAGGCCCTCGCTGAACCATCGTGCGACGACGGCATCCGCGAGCGACTCGGGGCCGTCGGTGCGCGACGCGGCGGCCCGCTCGGTCCAGCCCTGCGGTTCGCCGAATTTCGCGGCGGTGCACAGCAGCGACAGTGACAGCACCCGGCGGGGAGCGTGCGCACCGAGCCACTGGGCGATCGCCCCGCCCATGGACAGTCCGACGAAGTGGGCGGCGTCGACCCCGAGCGAGTCGAGCAGGGCCAGGACGTCCTCGGACAGGTCCCGGACGGAGTACGGCCCGTCCGGTGCCGGCGATTCGCCGTGGCCGCGCTGATCGACGGCGACGACGCGGCATTCGTCCGACAGCGCCGCGATCTGCGGGTCCCACATGGAGCGGTTGGATCCGAGCGATCCGAGCAGGACCACGACGGGCGCGTCGGCCGCGCCGTCGCGGGGTCCGGAGATTTCGTGTGCGAGTGCGACTGTCATCGCGTTCCTTCCCGGCCGCGGGTCACTGTGTCCAGTGCGCGGTCGACGATGTCGTGAGCGTGGCCGAGGTATCCGGCGGGGTCGAGCAGGGCGCGGATCTCGTCCGCCTGCAGGTATTCGAGGAGCCCGGGGTCCTCGTCGAGGGGGTGGCCGCTCCGGCACGCGGCGGTGACGAGGTCGCGCGCGTCGTCGGTGCGGGTGGACAGGGCGCCGGTGACCCGTTCGGCGAGCAGCAGGCCACCGGTGGCGTCGAGGTTGCGGGCCATCGCGTCCGGGTGGACGTCGAGTCCGCCGAGAGAGTCGGCGATACGGGCGACGGCCCCGCCGGTGAGGCGCAGCAGGTCCGTGAGCGTTTCCCACTCGGCGTGCCAGGCACCCGCGGCGCGCTGCTGCTCGTGATCCATCGAGCCGAGGATCGTCGCGACGAGTCCCGGGACGCGTCGTGCCGCGGCGCGGGCCGCGATCGCGGCCACCGGATTGCGCTTGTGCGGCATGGCGGACGAACCGCCGGGCGACCCTTCGCTGACCTCGCCGACCTCGGTCGCGGACAGGAACACGATGTCGGTGGCGATCTTCGACACCGCTCCCGCGGTGGTTCCGAGCGCCGACGCGAGCAGCGCGATGCGCGTGCGGTCGGTGTGCCAGGGCACGTCCTGACGGGCCAGCCCGAGTTCGTCGGCGAGCACGTCGGCGACGTCGAGACCGTGCGGGTAGAGCGCCGCGGACGTTCCGGCCGCACCGCCCAATTGCACGGGCAGGGCGTCGAGTGTGTCGAACAGCGCGCGAGAAGCCCTGTGCAACGCCGTCATCCACCCGGCGGCGAGTACGCCGAACGTGGTGGGGAGGGCCTGCTGGCCGAGTGTGCGGCCGGCGATCGGGGTGTCGCGCTGGGCCCGTGCGAGCGCCTCGGCGCAGAGCACCGCCTCGTCGAGGGACGCCAGGATGTGCGCACCCGACCGGCGGCACAGCAGCATCAGGGCGGTGTCGAGAATGTCCTGACTCGTGGCGCCCTTGTGCACGTGGCTTCCGGGCACTCCGAGATCGGCGGCCGCGACCTCGCCGCGGAGCAGTGTCACCAGCGGGATCACGGGATTACCCCCCGCTACGGCGTCATCGCCGAGGGCACCCACATCCACGGAGCCCTCGGCGATGACGCGCGCGAACACCGACGAGACGGCGTCGGCGGACGCGGCGGGGATGACCCCGCATTTCGCCTCCGCCCGGGCCAGTGCGGCCTCGACCTCGACCATCGCGGTGACCCACGCCCGGTCCGAGAGCAGTGCCGACAACTCGCCGGCGCCGAACGTCGGATCGAACAGGGCACCCCGGGAAGGCTCCGGAGAGTTCACGCGCGACACCTTTCTGGGTTGTGACCGGTTACAGGGCGAAGAACGGGGTTTCCCGTCCTTCTGTGTTCTGCACGTGGATCGTCAGGTGGTATCCGCGATCCGTCTTCTTCGCGATCAGCTTGGGGCGATCTGCTTCCGGGACGGCGGAGAGCACGGGGTCCGATGCGTGCGCGTCCGTGTCCTCGGGGAAGTAGAGCCGCGTGTACAGCCGCTCGAGCATGCCGCGGGCGAACAGTCCGACGTTGATGTGCGGAGCCTCGACGGCGCCGTCCTCGGCGGGAAGTGCGCCCGGCTTGACGGTGTGCACCACGATCGTGCCGCTCTCGTCGGCGAACACGCGTGCCAGGCTGCGGAATCCGGCGGGGGTCGCCTCGGCGGCACCGCGGGGATCGGTCGGGCTGTTGAACCGGCCGGCTGTATCCGCCTGCCAGGTTTCGATCATCGCGTCGCCGATGGGCTGTCCGGCGCCGTCGATGACGTTGAAGGACACGTCGATTCGTCCCGGCGCATCCGCGGGGACGGCCTCGCCGCTGTTCTCCCACGTGGGGAACAGGCCGATGTGGACGTACGGGCCGACGGTCTGGGACGGGGTGACGCCGAACGGCACCTCGTCCTGGCTCTTGGCGAAGACCGGGTAGCGGGGGGCGTCGGGGTTCTGGGTGTCGATCATCAGTGGCCCTCCGGGTCCTCGAACGGGGTGGCGTCCTGACCACGCAGGCCGATGTCGAACTTGAATCCGACGGCCCAGTTGTCGCGGGTGTGGTCGTAGTCGAACGTGGCGATCATCCGCTCGCGGGCGGCTTCGGGCACGGAGTTGTAGATCGGGTCCTGGAAGAAGAACGGATCGTCCGGGAAGTACATCTGCGTGACCAGCCGCTGGGTGAACGCCTGACCGAACAGGGAGAAGTGGATGTGCGCGGGCCGCCACGCGTTGTGGTGGTTGCCCCACGGGTAGGCGCCGGGCTTGATGGTCGTGAACTCGTAGTTGCCCTGCTTGTCGGTCAGGCAGCGGGCGACACCGTTGAAGTGGGGGTCGAGCGGGGCCGGCCAGGAGTCCATCTTGTGGCGGTAGCGGCCTCCGGCGTTGGCCTGCCACACCTCGATGAGGGTGTCGGGGATGGGTTTGCCCGCACTGTCGAGGACGCGGCCGTGGACGATGATGCGCTGTCCCTGGGCCTCGCCGCCGTTGGCGTGGGTCATGTCGTTCTCACCCTTGGCGATGTCGGCGTCGCCGAAGACCGGACCGGTGATCTCGCCGAGTCGCTGCGGGACCAGGATCAGGTCGTTCTTGGGGCTGCGCAGCCGAGTCGTCTTGTACTCGGGGAACAGCAGCGGGGCATTCGCTTCGTGCCCGGCGTGGTGGTGGGCTGGCAGATGCAGCATGGAAAAAGATCCTCACGTTCTCGATGTGAACAGTCGGCCGCTATTCGCACATAGTAGTCGCGTTCTGTGATGGGGCCAACAGGCGGGGCGCAATTTGTTCGCAATGTGGATGGGTGTTCACTACTCGAACATTTTGCGGTAGCCTGGGTCACATGGTCAACAAAGTCTTCGCAACGGCGGCCGAGGCCGTTGCCGATGTCCCCGACGGAGCGTCCCTCGCGGTGGGCGGCTTCGGCCTCGTCGGTATCCCCTCGGTCCTCATCGACGCCCTCCTCGCACAGGGTGCGACCGACCTCGAGACGGTCAGCAACAACTGCGGCACCGACGGGTTCGGTCTGGGTCTGCTCCTCGAGCAGCACCGGATCCGGCGCACGATCAGCTCGTACGTCGGCGCCAACAAGGAATTCGCGCGGCAGTACCTCAGCGGTGAGCTCGAGGTCGAGCTCACCCCGCAGGGCACGCTCGCCGAGCGCATGCGCGCCGGGGGAGCGGGCATCCCCGCCTTCTACACCCCCGCCGGTGTCGGAACGCAGGTCGCCGACGGCGGTCTGCCGATCCGCTACGACGGGCAGGGCGGCATCGCGGTGGCGAGCAAGCCCAAGGAGACCCGCGAGTTCGACGGCGAGGCGTTCGTCCTCGAACGTGCCATCCGCACCGACTTCGCGCTGGTCCACGCCTGGAAGGGCGACCGGCTCGGCAACCTCGTGTACCGGGAGACGGCCCGCAACTTCAACCCGGACGCCGCGGGCGCCGGCCGCATCACCATCGCGCAGGTCGAATACCTCGTCGAGCCCGGCGAGATCGACCCCGCCGAGGTACACACCCCCGGCATCTTCGTCCAGCGTGTGGTCGAGGTCGGCAAGCAGGAAACGGGAATCGAGAACAGGACGGTACGGGCATGAGCTGGACGCGTGACGAGATGGCGGCCCGGGTCGCGGCCGAGCTCGAGGACGGACAGTACGTCAACCTCGGCATCGGCATGCCGACCCTGATTCCCGGTCACATCCCGGCCGGCAAGGACGTCATCCTGCACTCGGAGAACGGCATCCTCGGTGTCGGGCCGTACCCGGCCGACGACGAGGTCGACCCCGAGCTGATCAACGCCGGCAAGGAGACCATCACCGTGGTGTCCGGTGGCGCGTTCTTCTCGTCGTCCGATTCGTTCTCGATGATCCGCGGCGGCGCCGTCGACGTCGCCGTTCTCGGTGCCATGCAGGTCAGCAGCCACGGCGATCTGTCCAACTGGATGGTGCCGGGCGCCATGGTCAAGGGCATGGGCGGCGCGATGGACCTGGTCCACGGCGCCGGCAAGGTCATCGTGATGATGGACCACGTCACCAAGAAGGGTGAGCACAAAATCCTTGAGGAGTGCACGCTGCCGTACACCGGCAAGCGCTGCGTCCAGAAGATCGTCACCGATCTCGCCGTCATCGACGTCACCCCCGACGGCCTGCGGCTCGTCGAGACCGCGCCCGGTCACAGCGTCGAGGACGTCCAGGCGGCCACCGGCGCGAAGCTCCTGGTCGACGCCACCGTCTAGAAGGGCCCGCTCAGGCCCCGGCCTTCACACGCTGGGCTCCGGCATAGACGTTCATCGACTCCCCGCGGAGGAAGCCGACGAGCGTCGTGCCGGATTCCAGTGCCAGGTCGACGGCCAGCGAGGACGGCGCCGACACGGCGCCGAGCATCGGAATCCCGGCCATCACGGATTTCTGCACCAGTTCGAACGATGCACGACCGCTGACGAGCAGAATGCTCCCCGACAGCGGCACCCGATCCTGCGTCACTGCCCACCCCAGCACCTTGTCGACGGCGTTGTGCCGTCCGACGTCCTCGCGCAACGCGACGAGAGCGCCGTCGGGGGTGAACAGGCCCGCGGCGTGCAGTCCGCCCGTCGACTCGAAGATGCGCTGACCCGCCCTGAGAGTGGCCGGCATCGACGACAACGTGGCCGCTGTCACGGACAAGTCGTTGCCGGACAACGGGAATCGTGATCGCGTCCGGACCTGGTCCAGCGACGCCTTGCCGCAGACCCCGCACGCGGACGAGACGACGAACAGGCGTTCCGGTCCGCCGGGCACCGGGACCCCGTCGGCCAGCATCACGTCGAGCACGTTGTACGTGTTCGCCCCGTTGTCGTCGACACCGTCGCAGTAGCGGGCGACGGCGACGTCGTCCCGGTGCGTGATGATGCCCTCGGTCAACAGGAACCCGTGCACCAGATCGATGTCGTCGCCCGGCGTGCGCATCGTCACCGCCAGCGAGCGGCCGCCGACCCGGATTTCGAGCGGCTCTTCGACGGCGAGCGAATCGGGCCGCCGGGTGGTGCCGTGCTCCGTGATCCGGACGACCGGGCGGCGGGCGGTGACGCGACCCATCACCTGCCGCCGGATGCGGGTCGACTGCGTGAGTACGCGGGGCGGTTCATGAGTCCATAGTGGCCCGAACCGGGGGATGGCGGCCAGTCGTTCCGGCGTGCCACCGCCGTGGGGCCCGTACCCTCTGGGCATGGGTGTGAGCGTGCGGGCCGCGACCAAATCCGACCTTCCCGAGTTGACACGTGTCCTCGCCGACGCGTTCTTCGACGACCCCGTGATGGTGTGGATGTGGCCGGACCCCGAGCGCCGGCGGCGCGGCCTGCCGAGACTGTTCGGGGTGGAGATCCGCCACCACCATCTCGCCGGTGGCGGCGCAGAAGTCGCCGAGGACGAGAACGGCGTGATCCGCGGGGCCGCCATGTGGGATCCGCCGGGCCGCTGGAAGCAGTCGACATTGTCTTCGCTCCTCAGCCTGCCCGGTCTGATCCGCGCGTTCGGCCCGCAATTGGGAGTCGGCGCCGCGGTGAGCGGAACCGTCGAGGACGCGCACCCGGTCGACCCCGTGCACTGGTATCTGGCGACGATCGGAACGTCGAGCGCGGGACGGGGTGGCGGATACGGGAAGGCGCTGTTGCGGTCGCGGCTGGACCGTTGTGATGCCGCGGGGATTCCGGCGTATCTGGAGTCGAGTAAGAAGGACAACATTTCGTACTACGAGCGGTTCGGTTTCGACATCACCCGTGAGATCCACATACCGGACGGCGGGCCGACGCTGTGGGCGATGTGGCGAGAGCCTGTCCGCCCGACCCCTTAGGCTAAGCTCGGCAAGCCTTACCTAAGTGGTCGCAATACCTGGTAGACGAGAGGGTCGCCGCATGAACGTGGGTCAACAGAGGATCGGCCTGAGCCGACGCGGATTCCTCGTGGGCACCGGGGGTGCGCTGCTCGCGTTCGCCGCGGCCTGCAGTAGCTCGGACAGCGGCGACGACAGTGGTGCCGCCTCGGGTCCCGTCATCGCCCACAAGTACGGCGAAACCCAGGTGCCCGTCGACCCGCAGCGCATCGTCAGCGTCGGCTACAACGACCAGGACACCATCCTCGCGCTCGGCGGCATACTGGTAGGCACCTTCGACTGGTACGGCGACTACCCCCACGGCGTGTGGCCGTGGGCGCAGGACCTCCTCGGCGATGCGAAGCCGGAGATCGTGGGCACGGCGTCCACCAACATCGACTTCGAAAAGGTCGCGACGGTCGCCCCGGACCTGGTGGTCGGCACCTACTCCGGGCTCACCCAGGCCCAGTACGACAAGCTGAGCGCCATCGCGCCGACGGTGGCGCAGCCCAAAGAGTTCGCCGACTACGGCGTCCCGTGGCAGGACCAGACGAGGATTCTCGGCGACGCACTCAGCATGAAGGGCAAGGCCGCCGAACTGGTGTCGTCGGTCGAGCAGCAGTTCACCGACGTCCGGGCCGCCAACCCGGCGTTCGCCGGCAAAACCGTCCTCGTCGGTGCGCTCAAGGGGCCCGGGCAGTTCGGTGTGTACGGGCCGGAAGACCCGAAGGTGCGCTTCTTCACCGAACTCGGCTTCGTCAATCCTCCTGTGACCGAACAGATCACGGGCAACTTCGCCGAGATCAGCACCGAGCAGCTGTCGCTCGCGAACGTCGACCTCCTCGTCTGGTACGCGGGCGGCGGTTACGGCGACAAGCTGCGCGCGGAACTCGACAAGACACCCATCTATCAGGAACTCGACGTGGTGAAGGCGGGCCGCACGATCACGCTCGAGGACGCCGCCGCCGAGGCGATGGCGTGGAGCACCGTACTGAGCCTGCCGTACGCGTTGAACGAGATCCCGCCGCGGGTCGCGCCCCTGCTCGCCTGAGACTCCGATGTCCGACGGCTCGGGCCCGGTTCGTGATACGAACGACTCGTGACCGCGATTCCTGAACTCCACGCCGGAACTCCCTTCGACGACCTCGACGACTATCTCGCGCTCGGCCGGGTCGGCGGCCTCGCGCTGTCTCCGGACGGGCGACGGCTCGTCGTCGCGCAGTCGACGCTCGACGAGAAGTCGACCAAGTACGTCACCGCCCTGTGGGAGATCGATCCCACCGGCGAGTTCGCGGCGCGGCGGCTCACCCGGGGCCGCACCGGGGAGACCAACGCCACGTTCACCAGCGACGGCGATCTGCTCTTCACGTCGTCCCGTCCGACGCAGGACGAGGACGAGCCTCCCGACGACCTGTGGCGACTGCCCGCGCGGGGCGGCGAGGCGGTGGTCGTCGCGCGTCGCGGCGGCGGCATCACCGGGGTCCGTGCCGCGCGGTGCGCCCCGCGTTTCGTCGTCACCACCGGCGTTCTGGGGAGATCCGGCGAGTCTGCCGACGACGAGCGGGTGCGCGCCGAGCGCAAGGAGAAGAAGGTGTCGGCGATCCTCCACACCGGCTTCCCGATGCGCTACTGGGACCACGATCTGGGTCCGGACGTGCCGCACCTCCTGTCCGCTCCGCTGGACGAGCTCGACGAGAGCGGGCACGAGCCGGACTTGACCGATCTCACCCCGATGCCCGGCCCGGCACTGCGGGAGGCGAATTACGCGCTGAGCGAGGACGGCGCGTTCGTCGTGACGTCGTGGACGGTTCCCGGCCCGCTGGCGTCGATCCGGAACATCCTGGTGCGCATCGACACCGAGACGGGCGCGCGTGCGGTCCTCGTCGACGACGCCGGCGCGGACCTGTCGGACCCGGCGATCTCGCCGGACGGGGGGCGCGTCGTGTTCACGCGGGAATCGCACGCGACGCCCGACTCCGCGCCGCGATTCACCCTGCACCAGTACAGCTTCGACACCGGTGCGGTGACGGAGGTGGCGCCGGGGTGGGACCGGTGGGCGACGTCCGTGGCCTGGTTGCCGGACGGCTCCGGACTTCTGGTCACCGCCGACGACCACGGCCGCGCACCGATCTTCCTCCTCCGTGACGGCACGGATCCCACACCGGTCACGAGTGACGATTCCGCGTACACCGATATGCAGGTGGCGCCGGACGGATCGACGGTGTTCGCGTTGCGGGCGTCCTACGCGACCCCGCCGCACCCGGTCCGCATCGACCTCACCACCGGCGCCGTGTCGCTGCTGAAGGCGCCCGCCGAACACCCCGAACTGCCGGGCACGTTGACGGAGGTCGAGACGGTGGCGGCCGACGGCGCGCTGTTGCGCGCATGGCTGGCGGTGCCGACCGGGGCCTCCACCCACGCGCCGGTCCCGTTGGCGCTGTGGGTGCACGGCGGTCCCCTGGGTTCGTGGAACACCTGGTCGTGGCGGTGGAACCCGTGGCTGCTGGTGGCGCGGGGATACGCCGTGCTGCTGCCGGATCCGGCGCTGTCGACCGGGTACGGGCAGGAGTTCGTCGAACGGGGCTGGGGCAAGTGGGGCAAGGCGCCGTTCACGGATCTCATGGCGATCACCGACGCCGCGGTGGCGCTGCCCGAGATCGACGAGAAGCGCACCGCGGCGATGGGCGGATCGTTCGGCGGATACATGGCCAACTGGATCGCCGGACACACCGACCGGTTCACGGCGATCGTCTCGCACGCCGGTCTGTGGGCCCTGGACCAGTTCGGCCCCACGACCGACGCCGCGTGGTACTGGCAGCGCGAGATGACCCCCGAGATGGCGGTCGAGAATTCACCCCACCTGTATGTCGCGGACATCGCCACCCCGATGCTGGTCATCCACGGAGACAAGGACTTTCGCGTACCCATCGGCGAGGCGTTGCGACTGTGGTTCGAGTTGCTGTCCGAGTCGGGATTGCCAGCCGACGACGAGGGGCGCACGGAACATCGATTCCTCTACTTCCCGGACGAGAACCACTGGATCCTCAGCCCGCAGAACGCGAAAGTCTGGTACCAGGTGGTGCTGTCGTTTCTCTCGGAGCACGTGCGGGGGGAGGACGTGGCGTTGCCCGAGATTCTGGGGCAGTAGTCGCGGGCCGGGGTCGCGCCGGCGCGGGCTCACGCCCGTGTGACCCGGCCCCGGTCGAATTCCTTGCCGCCCCAGACACCGGTCTGACCGGTGGCGCCGGCGAACAGTTCGCAACGCAGCCGCAGTGCGCAGTCACGGCAGACTTCGCGCGCGTAGGCGAAATCCTCGGTCGGGAAGGGGAACCACCGGTCCGGCTCCGGATCGGCGCGGCATGCGGCGTCGACCCAGCCTGCCGGGTCGTCGGACGCGGTCAGCAGGGTGGACAGGGACGTGTCCAGGACGTCGGTCATCGGGGATCTCCCCTTCCCGGGGAAGTGCGGTCGGTGGGGGGTGGGTGCCGAGGATCTCGCGGCTAGACGGCCGCGAGATCCCTCCAGATCCGCCGCTGCGCCTTCTCGATGGGCCGCGGCGCCCTCGGCTCCCACAGGAGCGGCATTCCCGCCTCCTCGGGGGTGCGGTCGGCCTTCCTCTGGTTGCACGGAGCGCAGCAGGCCACGAGGTCGGCCCAGGTGTTCGGGCCGCCGCGGCTGCGGGGCACCACGTGATCGATGGTCGTGGCGACCGGGTCGTCGCAGTAGCCGCAACGATGCCGGTCGCGCCGGAACACGCCGACGCTGAGCAGCACGACGGCGCGCTCCGCGGGAATCTCGCAGAGGGCCTCGTACGTGACGTTCAGGACCAGCACGTCCGCCCGCGACCAGTTGCGGGCGTCGAGGGTGCTGCCGGGTGGGGTGCGGGTGAAGTGCCTCATGGGAGGTCTCGGTTCCTTCGTCGGTTCACGGCGGTGGAGGCACGCCGGCGACGGTGTTCGGTGCGGACGTGTCAGGCGGCGCGGCAGGTCTTCGCGGCGGGCATGATCCCGCGCTCGGCTTGCCGGCCGGAAGCGAAGGTGCGGGCGACGCTCGTGCGTGACCTGCGCAACGGGGCTGCGTGGGTGATGGGCAGTGCGCGCATCGCCGACTTCCTTCCTGAACTCGTTCGTGTACCGATCGGAACGTGTCGAGCATGGCACACCGCCACGTCTGCGTCCTGGCATTTTTCGCGGCATCGGACCGGCGATCGACGGGCTCTCGAATCCGACAGGATGCGCGACACGTCCGATGGATGCGGTGAAGTTGCGGTTCTCTCGCTACGGTGTTCGATACGTACCCCGAATGAAGGAGACATCGTGGCACTTCCCCAGCTCACTGACGAACAGCGGGCAGCAGCTCTCGAGAAGGCCGCCGCCGCTCGCAAGGCACGCGCAGAGCTCAAGGACAAGCTCAAGTCCGGTGACGTCACGCTGAAGCAGGTCCTTTCCAAGGCAGATGTCGACGACATCATTGGAAAGACCAAGGTCAGCGCCATCCTGGAAGCGCTGCCGAAGATCGGCAAGGTCAAGGCCCAGGAGATCATGGCCAACTTGGAGATCGCGCCGACCCGCCGCCTCCGTGGCCTCGGTGACCGTCAGCGCGACGCCCTGCTGGCGCACTTCAGCTGACACGTTCTCCGGGTGCCCGCTCCGCGCCGTTCCGGCGGTGGGCGGGCGCCCGGTCGCGTTTTCGGCCCCACCCCGCCGAGTGCAACCCCAGGGTTGCGCAATGGCCTCCGATGTGCAACCGTGAGGTAGCACATCGTCGAGAGGTGAGGATGATCATGAGCGTTCCGGACGCGTCCCAGGACAGGATCGAGCGCGAGATCCAGATCGACGCTCCCATCGAGCGGGTGTTCCGGCTGGTGAGTGAACCCGGCTGGTTCATCGGCGACGGAGAGCCCGGCAAGACGACCACCACTCGTGAAGGCGACGTCTTCGTCGTCGACTTCCCCCCGTACGGGCGATTCCCGATCCTTCCGGTGAAGTCGGACGCACCGCACTACGTCTCGTTCCGCGGGGGAGACGATCCCGCACAGCCCCTCGTGGAGGGCACGTCCACGCTGGTCGAATTCTTCCTGGCCGAGCGCGACGGTGGCACGCTCCTGCGCGTCGTCGAGACCGGATTCGCCGCCCTGTACCCGAGTGCCGACCGCCGCCGGTCCGCCGTCGAGGGCAACATCGAGGGCTGGGAAATGCAACTCGCCTTCGCCAAGCGTGACGCCGAACGCGGCGAATAGAGCATCTGTCGTGTCGACCTCGCTGACCGCAGTCGGGGGTTGCGGTCAGCGAGGTCGGTGCGCCGCCGGTTCGGGAGGCACGTTCGGATAGTCGTCGGATCGACGGTGTTCGTTACGCCCGTCGTCCGCCTGGATGCCGGCGGGAGCGGATCGGAGAGTACGGACTCGGGTCGATGTCCGGTCGCCGTTCGTCCACGAGGTCCGCGAGGATCCGCGCCGAGCCACACGCCATGGTCAAGCGTGATCGCCGCGTCGTCGGTCTCGAGTCCCACGACGGACGTGCCGAGGTGGAACCGGACGCCCAGCCGCCGGCATTCCTCGGCGAGCCCCACCGAAAATCGGTGCGGGTCGCCGGTGTCGTCGGTCCGGTCGTGGATCGCCCCGGCGAACGGCGGTCCCGTGCCGCAGAGCCGGCTCGACGGCGGCGATCTCGTCAGGGTCCAGTACGTCCTGCCGCTGACCGTGGTCGCGGCGCAACTGCGAATTCTCTTGCGCCTGAGATGCACAGTCATTGGGGAATGGGGAAGGGGGCGCGAATGCTGAGTGAGGCTCTGGCACAACAGATCACGAACGAGATCACCAGCGGCGACGAACGTCGCATCGGTCAGTTCCACGAGGCGTCGATCGAGATGATCCGAGCGCGGCGGATGATCGCGCACTCGGCCTCGGAGGTCGGCGACCTTGTCGGCAGCCTGCCCGGCGTCACCATCCCGCTCGTCATCGACGGCGAGGTCGTGGGGATGATCGGACTGTCCGGCTCTCCCGAGCAGGTCGAACAGTTCGGACTGGTGGTCAAGGGACAGACCGAGATCCCGATTCAGGAAGCGTCCCGGATCGGTACCCGGCTCACCTACGAGCGGGCCGCGGAAGAGCTGCTCCGCGACATCTGCGACCGGCATCGCTCCACGTTCACCGAGGCTCAGATCGTCCGGAGGGCAACGGGTCTGGGGTACGACCTGCGGATCCCCGGGCGTGGTGATGATGAGCTGCGACCGGCACGTCGACGACACTGCCATGCAGGGGCAGCCCGCCTCCCGCACGGTTCTGCACGCGGTGCAGGCCGTCTTCGATTCGGTGAGCGGCCTCGTCGCACCGCTCGCCCTACAGCTCGTCGCGGTCACCACGGCGGTCTCCGCGAACACTCCGGCGGCGGATGCGGCGCTGGCGGACAGGTGCCGCACGTCCACCACAACACCCTCGCCAACCGCCTCGACAAGATCGCCCGGCTCCTCGGGTCGCCCGCTCGACGAACCGGGGCTGAGGATGACGCTGTACATCGCCTGCGTGGTGGCGGAGCGCGCCGGCTGAGTCCGCTGCGGGGTGGTGTGGGAACCCCACCGGCGTGGCGTCGTCGTGTCGCCGCCGATCGGCGGCGGTTTCGATGCATACTCGACACTCTCGAGTGGTTGCCGCAATTGGATGCGGCAGACGAACCGGAGGAAACCCGTGAACGAGCACCACGTGCAGCTCTTCTCCGAGCTGCACAGCACCGCAGGATCCCAGGCGGCCGGCGAGGACGCCGGCGATTCGCTGCGTCCTGTCGACCAGGAGCATCGCACCGCGACCGAGGTGCACCGCGCGCTGTTCAGCGACCAGTAGGGGCGGTCCGGTAGCCGCGTCGTCGGCTCATCGGCCGTTCATTAGACTCGACGGGTGACCAGTGCAGCTCCAGAAGATCCCCAGAACCGTGCCGATGCCCTCCCGAAGAGCTGGGAACCCAGCTCCGTCGAGGCCGATCTGTATCAGGGCTGGGTAGACGCCGGTTACTTCCGCGCGGACCCCCACAGCGCCAAGCCGGGCTACTCCATCGTGCTGCCGCCGCCCAACGTGACCGGCAGCCTGCACATGGGTCACGCTCTCGACCACACGTTGATGGACGCCCTGAGCCGCCGCAAGCGGATGCAGGGCTATGAGGTGCTGTGGCTGCCGGGCATGGATCACGCCGGCATCGCGACGCAGACAGTCGTCGAGAAGCAGCTCGCCGTCGACGGCAAGACGAAGGAAGACTTCGGCCGCGAACTGTTCATCGACAAGGTGTGGGACTGGAAGCGCGAGTCGGGTGGCACCATCGGCGGCCAGATGCGCCGCATCGGTGACAGCGTCGACTGGAGCCGCGACCGTTTCACCATGGACGACGGTCTCTCGCGCGCCGTCCAGACCATCTTCAAGCGCATGTACGACGACGGTCTGATCTACCGCGCCGAGCGCCTCGTCAACTGGTCGCCCGTGCTGCAGACCGCGATCTCCGACATCGAGGTGAAATTCGAGGACGTCGAGGGCGAACTGGTCTCCCTCCGCTACGGCTCCCTGAACGACGACGAACCGCACGTCGTGGTCGCCACCACCCGTGTCGAGACGATGCTCGGCGATACCGCGGTGGCCGTCCACCCCGACGACGAGCGCTACAAGCACCTGATCGGGACGACGCTCGAGCACCCCTTCATCGGCCGCGACATCCCGATCATCGCGGACGAGTACGTCGACCCCGAGTTCGGCACCGGCGCCGTCAAGATCACTCCGGCGCACGACCCCAACGACTTCGAGATGGGATTGCGGCACAACCTGCCGATGCCGACCATCATGGACAAGACCGGCAAGATCGCCGACACGGGAACGCAATTCGACGGTCTCGATCGCTTCGAGGCGCGGGTCAAGGTGCGGGAGGCGCTCACCGAGCAGGGGCGCGTGGTCGCGGAGAAGCGCCCCTACCTGCACAGCGTCGGACACTCCGAGCGCACCGGTGAGTCCATCGAGCCGCGACTGTCGCTGCAGTGGTGGGTGAAGGTCGAGTCCCTGGCGAAGGCTGCGGGTGACGCGGTGCGCAACGGTGACACCGTCATCCACCCGGCCAGCCAGGAACCGCGCTGGTTCGCCTGGGTCGACGACATGCACGACTGGTGCATCTCCCGTCAGCTGTGGTGGGGCCACCGGATCCCGATCTGGTACGGCCCCGACGGTGAGGTCGCGTGCTTCGGACCGGACGAGACCGCCCCCGAGGGCTGGGTGCAGGATCCCGACGTCCTCGACACCTGGTTCTCCTCCGGGTTGTGGCCGTTCTCGACGATGGGCTGGCCCGACGAGACGCCCGAGCTCGAGAAGTTCTATCCCACAAGTGTTCTCGTCACCGGTTACGACATCCTGTTCTTCTGGGTGGCGCGGATGATGATGTTCGGGACCTACGTGTCGGAGGACGACGCCATCACGGGGCGGGGCGAGCGAAGCGACGGGGTGTTCAGCGAAGGCAAGTCCGGACCGCAGATGCCGTTCGAGGACGTCTTCCTGCACGGACTCGTCCGCGACCAGTTCGGCAAGAAGATGTCGAAGTCGCGGGGCAACGGCATCGACCCGCTCGACTGGGTCGACCGCTTCGGCGCCGACGCCCTCCGCTTCACGCTCGCCCGCGGCGCGAACCCCGGCAGCGATCTGTCCGTCGGCGAGGACCACGCGCAGTCCTCGCGGAACTTCGCGACCAAGCTGTTCAACGCCACCAAGTTCGCGCTGATGAACGGGGCCGCGCCGGCAACCCTGCCCGAAAAGGAAGACCTGACGGACGCGGACCGGTGGATTCTGGACCGCCTCGAGCAGGTGCGCGGTGAGGTCGACGCCGCGTTCGACCGTTACGAGTTCAGCAAGGCGTGCGAGGCGCTGTTCCACTTCGCGTGGGACGAGGTCTGCGACTGGTACCTCGAACTCGCGAAGGTGCAGTTCGCCGGGAACGAGACCGTCGCGGCGAACACGAGGACCGTGCTCGGCAACGTCCTCGACGCCCTGCTGCGTCTGCTTCACCCGGTGATCCCGTTCGTCACGGATACCCTGTGGAAGGCGCTCACCGGCGGTGAGTCAGTCGTGGTGGCGGAATGGCCGCAGTCGAGCGGCGCCGCAGCGGATCCGGTTGCGGCCCAGCGCATCGAGGACATGCAGCGGCTGGTGACCGAGGTGCGCCGCTTCCGCAGCGATCAGGGACTGAAGCCCTCGCAGCGCGTGCCCGCGCGGGTCGGCGGAATCGCCGAGGCCGATCTGGGCACCCAGCTCGCCGCCGTCACGTCGCTGGCGCGGCTGACGGACCCGGAGGACGGGTTCACCGTGTCCGCCTCGGTGGAGGTACGGCTGAGCAAGGCGACCGTCACGGTCGACCTCGACACGTCCGGCAACGTCGATCTCGGCGCCGAGAAGGCGCGGCTGGAGAAGGACCTCGCGGCGGCACAGAAGGAACTCGCCGGCACCACCGCGAAACTCTCCAACGAGGCGTTCCTGGCGAAGGCGCCGGACGCGGTCAAGGAGAAGATCCGGACGCGTCAGCAGATCGCGACCGAAGAAATCGAACGTATCACCAAGCGATTGAAGGAGCTGGAAGGCGCGTGACCTCGCCCGACTTCACGCCGGAGGAAGTCAGCCCCGTCGATCTCGCCGAGTTGACGCTCGTCGAGGCCGAACTCGACAAGCGGTGGCCCGAGACGAAGATCGAGCCGTCGCTGAGCCGGATCGCGGCGCTGATGGACATCCTCGGGTCCCCGCAGCACGGCTACCCGGCGATCCACGTCACCGGCACCAACGGCAAGACGTCGGTGACACGGATGATCGACGCGCTGCTCATGGCGCTGCACCGGCGCACGGGCCGCACCACCAGCCCGCACCTGCAGCTCGCCACCGAGCGGATCAGCCTCGACGGACGTCCGGTGTCGCCGCGCCGCTACGTCGACACGTACCGGGAGATCGAGCCGTACGTCCAGATGATCGACCAGCAGTCGCAGGCGGCAGGCGGCCCGGCGATGAGCAAGTTCGAGGTACTCACCGCGATGGCGTACGCCGCGTTCGCGGAGGCACCCGTCGACGTCGCAGTGGTCGAGGTGGGCCTCGGCGGGCGTTGGGACGCAACCAATGTCATCGACGGCGAGATCGCGGTGATCACCCCGATCAGCCTCGATCACGCAGAGTATCTCGGCGACGATCTCGCCGGGATCGCCGAAGAGAAGGCCGGCATCATCAAGAAGGGGCGTGAGGACGCTCTGGTGCCGCGCGACGCTGTCGCGATCCTCGCCGAGCAGACGCCGGAAGTGATGGACGTACTGCTGCGCCGAGCCGTCGAGGTCGATGCCGCGGTCGCACGGGAAGGTTCCGAGTTCACGGTGCTCGCCCGGCAGATCGCCGTCGGGGGCCAGCAGCTGGAACTGCAGGGGCTCGGCGGTGTCTACACCGACATCTTCCTGCCCCTCCACGGGGAACATCAGGCGCGCAACGCTTCTCTCGCCCTCGCCGCCGTCGAAGCGTTCTTCGGCGCGGGTCCGGAGCGGCAACTCGACCAGGACGCGATCCGGGAGGCATTCGCCTCGGTCGTCAATCCGGGACGGCTGGAACGGGTGCGCAGCGCCCCGACCGTCTTCATCGACGCCGCCCACAACCCGGACGGGGCCCGGGCGCTCGCCGCCGCGCTGACCGCCGAGTTCGACTTCCGCAAACTCGTCGGCGTCGTGAGCGTGATGGGGGACAAGGACGTCGACGGCATCCTGTCGGCGCTGGAGCCCGTATTCGACGAACTCGTGGTGACGCACAACGGTTCCCCGCGGGCCATGGACGTCGACGACCTCGCCAACCTCGCCGTCGCGAAGTTCGGCGACGAACGCGTGGTGGTGGCGCCGACCCTCACCGACGCGCTGGAAACGGCCATCGGGCTGGCCGAAGAGGTCGCGGAGCCCGGTGAAGCAGTCTCGGGGTCAGGCGTCGTGGTCACCGGATCCGTGGTGACCGCCGGTGCGGCCCGCACCCTCTTCGGAAAGGACCCAGCGTGAGCGAGTCAGACTCGAATGCTTCGGAACCGGAGTTCGGGCCGCCGACCAAGGATCCCTGGAAGGGGTTCCGCGGAGTGGTGGCCGGGTCGCTGATCCTGGAAGCAATCGTGGTGCTTCTCGCCCTGCCGGTCGTCGCGACCGTCGGCGGCGGACTGACCTGGTGGTCGGGGACGTACCTCGTGGGGCTGGCGGTGCTCATGATCCTCGGCGCGGGCCTGCAGGGCCGCCCCTGGGCGATGAAGTACAACCTGTTGTTGCAGGTGGGGCTCCTGCTCGGCTTCTTCGTCCACGTGTCGATCGGCTCCGTCGGAGTCGTCTTCGCCATTCTGTGGGGCTACCTTCTGTACTTCCGCCGGAATGTCCGTGAGCGAATGGAGCGGGGCCTGCTGCCGGGGCAGCGCGGCTGACCATTTAGGCTGTCCGCCGTGACTGAGCGCACCCTTGTCCTGATCAAGCCCGACGCCGTTGCCCGCGGATATGTAGGAGAAATCCTCGGTCGTATCGAGCGGAAGGGTCTGACGATCTCCGCGCTCGACCTGCGCACCGCTCCCGGCGACATCGCAGCGGCCCACTACGCCGAGCACGAAGGCCGCCCGTTCTACCCCGGCCTGCTCGAGTTCATCACGGGCGGTCCGCTCGTCGCGGCAGTGCTCGAAGGCCCTCGCGCCATCGCGGCGTTCCGCCAGCTCGCCGGCGGGACCGACCCGGTCGAGAAGGCCGTTCCGGGCACGATCCGCGGCGATTTCGGGCTCGAAGCCCAGGAGAACCTGGTTCACGGCTCCGACTCCGTCGAGTCGGCAGAGCGCGAGATCGCTCTCTGGTTCCCCCACCTCGCCGGCAACTGACCTCCTCTTCACCCACCGACCCTGCCCTCCGGGCCGGCGGCGCATCACGTGCGGAACTTGTTCCAGACGGATAGGTGCGCCGCTGGCGCGGACTGCGGCACACGTGTGGGATACTGAGGGTGGTCGGACCGCAATTTGTGCACCACGTGGCTTCGACCGGATGACACCACGGCTCGATGCCCTTCATCGCTGCCCCTGCGTCAACAGGAAATACCTGGACGTACCGGCACGCTGGATGATCAGGCGCTCGCGCCGTGGATGACGGCCATCCGCAAGGCACCACATGGGTGTGCAGTGAAAACGGACACTGTATGCGCGTGTGGAGCGAGACCAGACAATCTCGCGCTCACACCTGGGGCGCGAGTACACACACTGCGCCCTCGCGTGGCCGCGTGACACTCCCAGACAGGGGAGTGGACGCGCCCGGGGGCTGAGGAGATTACGTGGCCGATCAAGCGCCGCCCACAAATTCAGAGCCGAACGATACGGCCACCGCCGGGAGTGCGGTTCCCGATCTTCCGGAGAAGATGCGCGTTCACGCCCTCGCCAAGTTGCTGGGCGTCACGAGCAAGCAGGTTCTCGCCGAGGCAGCGGCCCTCGGAATCGAACTGCGCAGCGCGCAGTCGAGCCTGCAACGAGACATCGCCCAGCGTATTCACGCAACTCTCTCACCTGCGGTGACTGCTCCCGCCGAGGCGCCGGTCGCGGCCGGGGCAGCAGCGGAAACCCCCGTCGCCGAGCCGGCCGTCGAGGTGGCTCCGGAGCCGATCGTCGCCGCAGACGTGGAGGAAGTGGCCGCCGAGCAGGCCGCCGCTCCGGAGGTTCCTGCACAGGAGGCTCCCGCCGAGGAAGTTCCCGCCCCGGAGGGTCCGGCGGAGGAAACCGCGCTGTCGGCACCCGCCGAGGAGGCCGCACCGTCCGAGCGCGATCTCGGACGTGACCTGTTCACCACCGCGTCGTACCAGGTCGAAGCGCCGGCTGCCGAGCCTGCCGCCGAGACCCCTCCTGCCGCCGCCCAGGTCCCGCTGTTCCTGCAACCCGACCTCGCGGCGGTCGAGACCCCGCCGCGTCGCCGGCGCAGCCGCCGGGACGCCGGGACGCCGGAACCCACCACCGAGCAGCCGCCCGTCGCCGAAACGCATGACGAGGTCGCCGAGCCCGCGAAGGCCACGGACACCGGCACGGCCGACACCGAGTCGGACGAGTCCGACGTCGACGGCGATCAGCCGCGCCGTCGTCGCCGGGGCCGCCGCGGCCGCGGTCGCGGTCGCGGCGAACAGCCCAACGAGCAGGACACCGACACCGAGACCGAAGGTGCCGAGGCGGAGGAGCCCGCGCGCGAGGAGAAGGACGCAGACAAGCCCAGCCGCGAGGCCGAGGACAAGTCGACGAAGGACTCCGACGAGAAGCCCGCGGCCGCCGAGCAGGCAGAAGCCGACCAGACCGAAGACGAAGAGACCGGTGAGGGCGACTCCGACGGTTCGAGCCGTCGTCGCCGTCGTCGCCGTCGCCGCAAGTCCGGTGGCGAGGGTCCGGGCGAGACCACGTCCGAGGACGATCCGCCCAACACCGTCGTGCACGAGCGCGAACCGCGCAACAAGAGCCGCTCGAAGGACGAGGTCCAGGGCATCACCGGGTCGACGCGGCTCGAGGCGAAGCGTCAGCGTCGCCGCGACGGTCGCGACGCCGGCCGCCGCCGTCCGCCGATTCTGACGGAGTCGGAGTTCCTGGCCCGCCGCGAGGCCGTCGACCGCGTGATGGTCGTCCGCGACCGCATCGCCACCGGGCAGCCGCACGCGACCACGCAGGTCGCGGTACTCGAGGACGGCGTCCTCGTCGAACACTTCGTGACCACGTCGGCGTCGGCGTCGATGGTCGGCAACGTGTACCTCGGACGCGTCCAGAACGTGCTGCCCAGCATGGAAGCGGCGTTCATCGACATCGGCCGCGGACGCAACGGCGTGCTGTACGCCGGTGAGGTCAACTGGGAGGCCGCCGGGCTCGGTGGCAACTCCCGCAAGATCGAGCAGGCCCTCAAGCCGGGTGACCAGGTGCTGGTCCAGGTCAGCAAGGATCCGGTCGGACACAAGGGTGCCCGGCTGACCACGCAGATCAGCCTCGCGGGCCGCTTCCTCGTGTACGTGCCCGGCGGGACGTCCACCGGGATCAGCCGCAAACTGCCCGACACCGAGCGCAAACGCCTCAAGGACATCCTGCGCGACATCGTGCCCGCCGACGCCGGAGTCATCATCCGGACGGCGTCGGAGGGTGTGAGCGAAGAGGAACTCGCCCGCGACGTGAAGCGCCTGCAGGAACAGTGGGCCGAGATCGAGGCGCAGGCGGCGAAGGCGGACTCCGGTAAGTCCGGGAACCCGCAGGCGCTGTACGAGGAGCCCGACCTTCTCGTGAAGGTCATCCGCGACCTGTTCAACGAGGACTTCTCCACGCTGGTCATCGAGGGTGACAAGGCCTGGTCGACGGTCGAGTCGTACATCAAGTCCGTCGCCCCCGACCTCCTGCCGAGGCTCGAACAGCACACCTCGGACAACGGCGTCGACGTCTTCGAGGCGCACCGCATCGACGAGCAGCTGGCCAAGGCACTCGACCGCAAGGTCTGGTTGCCGTCCGGCGGCACCCTCGTGATCGACCGCACCGAGGCGATGACCGTGGTCGATGTCAACACCGGCAAGTTCACCGGTGCCGGCGGAAACCTCGAGGAGACCGTCACCCGGAACAACCTCGAGGCAGCCGAGGAGATCGTGCGGCAGATGCGGCTGCGCGACATCGGCGGCATGATCGTCGTCGACTTCATCGACATGGTGCTCGAGTCGAACCGCGACCTCGTGCTGCGCCGCCTGACCGAGGCGCTGGGCCGGGACCGCACCCGTCACCAGGTGTCCGAGGTGACGTCGCTGGGCCTGGTCCAGATGACCCGGAAGAAGCTCGGCACCGGTCTGGTCGAGGCGTTCTCCACCACGTGTGAGCACTGCCACGGCCGGGGCATCATCGTCCACGCCGAGCCCATCGAGGTGAAGACCTCCGAGGACACCGGCTCGCGCGGGTCGTCCCGCGGCGGCGACTCCGGCGGCTCCCGCAAGAAGCGGGGACGCGACAAGTCGTCCGGCGGGGACACCTCGCAGCCGGCCGCGCACGAGGAGGCGCCGACGGTGGACGCCACCGTCAAGCGGGCTCACCCGGTCGCTCTCGCGATGGCACACCACCATCACGACGAGGAGGCCGCGCACGCACACGCGGAGTCCGAGCCGGTTGCCGCTGCGCCCGAGCAGCCGGCCGCGCAGACGGTGGAGACCCCGGCGGCCGAGGTTCCCGGTATCGAAGAGGCGGTGGCCGAGGCCCCGGCAGCGGTGGCCGCGGAAGCCTTCGTGGCACCGGAGGCCGAGGAGGCCGTCGCCGAGGAAACCGTCGTCGCCGAGGCCGTGGTGGAAGAGCCTGCGGCCGAGGAACCGGTAGTCGAGGAGGCCGTGGTCGAGGAGGCCGTGGTCGAGGCGGCTCCGGTCGCCGAGACCCCGGCACCCGTCGTGGAGCCCGAGCCGGAGCCGGTGGCCCCGACCCGGCGCCGGAGTCGTCGGGTGTCGAGGGCGGCGGCAGCGCCGGTGTCCGAAGCCCCGAGCGCAGGCACCGTGTTCGTGATCCCGACACCGGAACATGGTGCGGAACATGCACCGGAACCGGAACCGGCCATGTCGGCGTCGACCGTGAGCGGACCTTCGGCGTCCTCGCCCGACGGCGCGGATTCGCAGGCAGCACCACGGAAGCCGCGTCGTCGACGCGCCGCGGCCCGGCCCGCCGGCCCGCCGGTGGACGCCGACCACTGACAAGGGAGCGCGGGAAGGCACTCGACACCGGTTTGTACGGAACGGTTGCCTTCCTGTAACCTTGACCAGTCGCTACTCGGCGATGAAGGTCAGCTGTGCCCTCACCTGTGAAGGCTGCGCGACCTCGACCGAGCTAGCCGTCACACCAGACCAGTCGCGCACACTGTGGCGCGAGCAAGTTCGAAGAAGCAAGGGGTAGCCCTCCGATGGCAACGTACGCGATCGTCAAGACCGGCGGAAAGCAGTACAAGGTCGCTGTTGGTGACCTCGTCAAGGTCGAGAAGATCGAGGGTGAGCCCGGCACTGCTGTCTCGCTTGCTCCCGTTCTCGTCGTCGACGGATCCGATCTGACGACCGACGCCGACAAGCTGGCCAAGATCTCGGTCACGGGTGAGGTCGTCGAGCACACCAAGGGCCCGAAGATCCGGATCCACAAGTTCAAGAACAAGACCGGCTACCACAAGCGTCAGGGCCACAGGCAGAAGCTGACGGTCCTCAAGGTCACCGGCATCAAGTAGCTAGTTAGAGCTGATTTCACCCGAGGAGGGTCAAGAACATGGCACATAAGAAGGGTGCATCCAGCTCCCGTAACGGTCGCGATTCCAATGCTCAGCGACTCGGCGTGAAGCGTTTCGGCGGCCAGTCCGTCAGCGCCGGCGAGATCCTGGTGCGTCAGCGCGGAACCCACTTCCACCCCGGCGTCAACGTCGGCCGTGGCGGCGACGACACGCTCTTCGCGCTCTCTGCCGGTGCTGTCGAGTTCGGCACCAAGCGTGGACGCAAGACCGTGAACATCGTTCCGGCGGCGGCAGAGGCCTAGTCCTGCCGCGAGTATGCATCGTCCCGTAAGGGGCGTTTCAAGCTCCCAATAGGGGCGGACCTGGGTCGAGATACCCGGTCCGCCCCTATTGTTTGTTTCAGAGTGAGATCAACACAATTGACTGAGGAAGGATCCGGCAGTCATGTCCCGATTCATTGACCGCGTCGTGCTGCACGTCAGCGCCGGAAAAGGCGGCAATGGCTGCGCCTCCGTACACCGGGAGAAGTTCAAACCGCTCGGTGGCCCGGACGGCGGCAACGGCGGGCGTGGCGGTGACGTCGTACTCGAGGTGGACGGCAACGTCCACACCCTCCTCGACTTCCATTTCCATCCCCACGCGAAGGCCACCAACGGCAAGCAGGGGATGGGCAGCAACCGTGACGGCGCCCAGGGCGACGACCTGATCCTCAAGGTCCCCGACGGCACCGTCGTCCTCGACGAGGACGGCCGCATCCTCGCCGACCTCATCGGTGTCGGCACCCGCTTCGAGGCCGCCCAGGGCGGCCGCGGCGGGCTCGGCAACGCCGCCCTGTCCTCCAAGGCGCGCAAGGCGCCGGGCTTCGCGCTCCTCGGTGAGGACGGTGTGGAGCGGGAACTGGTCCTCGAACTGAAGTCGGTGGCCGACGTCGGGCTCGTCGGCTTCCCGTCGGCGGGCAAGTCCTCGCTCGTGTCGGTCCTCTCGGCTGCGAAGCCGAAGATCGCCGACTACCCGTTCACCACCCTCGTGCCGAACCTCGGTGTGGTCTCGAGCGGAGACACCACGTTCACGGTGGCCGACGTGCCCGGGCTGATCCCCGGCGCCAGCGACGGCCGCGGCCTGGGCCTGGACTTCCTGCGCCACCTCGAGCGGTGCGCCGTGCTGGCCCACGTCGTGGACTGCGCGACCCTCGACCCCGGCCGTGACCCGATCTCCGACATCGATGCGCTCGAGGCGGAACTCGCCGCGTACAAGGGCGCACTGTCCGGGGACACCGGGCTCGGCGACCTCGCGGACCGCCCCCGCATCGTGATCCTGAACAAGGCGGACGTGCCGGAGGCGGCCGAACTGGCCGAGATGGTGACCCCCGACCTCGAGGCTCGTGGGTGGCCGATCTTCACGATCTCGGCGGTCAGCCGAGAGGGGTTGCGCCCGTTGACGTTCGCGCTCGCGAAACTGGTCGCGGACTACCGTGAGGCAAACCCGAAGGCCGAACCGAAGCGTCAGGTGATCCGCCCCGTGATCGCCAACGAGAACAGCTTCAGCGTCGTCGCCGATCCCGAGATCCCGGGCGGGTTCATCGTCCGCGGCACGCGGCCGGAGCGCTGGGTGCGGCAGACGCAATTCGACAACGACGAGGCCGTGGGCTACCTCGCCGACCGCCTCGCGCGGCTCGGTGTGGAAACCGAACTCGTCAAGCAGGGTGCGGAGCCGGGCGCGTCCGTCACGATCGGCAACGTGAGCTTCGACTGGGAGCCCCAGACACCCGCCGGCGTCGACCTCACCCGCACCGGGCGCGGCACCGACCCGCGTCTGGATCAGGTCGAGCGCATCGGCGCGACCGAACGCAAGCACGCATCCAGGGTCCGTCGCGGTCTCGAAGGCCTCGACCCCGAAGACCAGTGAGCGCCACCCGGCGCACGATCGCGTCGGCGGGCAGCATTGTCGTGAAGATCGGATCGTCGGCGCTGACCAGCCTGGTCGGCGGCCTCGACGTCGGTCGGCTCGACGCGCTGGCCGACGCGATCGAGGCACGGATGCGTGCCGGCTCCGACGTGGTCGTCGTGTCCTCCGGAGCCGTGGGAGCGGGACTGGCCCCGCTGGGGCTGACCAAGCGACCACGGGACCTGGCGACCAAGCAGGCCGCCGCGAGCGTGGGCCAGCTGGCCCTGGCCCACGCGTGGGGCACCTCCTTCGCGCGGTACGGGCGCACGGTCGGGCAGGTGCTCCTCACCGCCGACGACATCGCCCGCCGCGCGCAGCACCGCAACGCGCAACGCACCCTCGACCGGCTGCGCGCCCTGCACGCCGTCGCGATCGTCAACGAGAACGACACCGTCGCCACGGCGGAACTGCGCTTCGGGGACAACGACCGGCTCGCGGCGCTTGTCGCGCACCTGGTCGGCGCGGACGCACTGGTCCTGCTGTCGGACGTCGACGGGCTGTACGACGGCGACCCCCGCAAAGGCAACGCGACGCTGATTCGCGAGGTGAACAGCCCCGAGGATCTCGACGGGGTGGTCGCGGGTTCGGGCGGCGCCCTCGGCACCGGCGGGATGGCGTCCAAGCTGTCGGCGGCGCGTCTCGCGGCCGATGCCGGGGTACCCGTGCTGCTCGCCGCCGCGTCCGACGCCGGCACCGCGTTGCGGGACGCCGGGGTGGGGACAGCGTTCGCGGCCCGGCCGTCCCGGTTGTCGGCGCGCAAGTTCTGGGTGCGCCACGCCGCCGACGAGCAGGGAATCCTGCACATCGACGAGGGGGCTGTCCGTGCCGTCGTCACCAAGCGACGGTCGTTGCTGCCCGCAGGCATCACCGCGGTGTCGGGGCGGTTCTACGGCGGCGACGTCGTGTCACTCCTCGGCCCGGAGGAACGTCCCGTGGCCAGGGGAGTGGTGGCCTACGACTCGGCCGAGATCAGCGACATCCTGGGCAAGTCGACCCAGGAACTGCCCGCCGAGATGCAGCGCCCCGTCGTCCACGCCGACGACCTGGTACCGCTCTAGCGGTCACGCGGGCAGTGCGGACGACGCGTCGAGCAGCGCGGTGAGTGCCTCCGAGCAGCCGGCGTGGACGGTGAGCGTGGCGAACTCGTCGCCGCGCGTCGTCCCCCGGTTGACGATGGCGATGGGGATGCCGCGTTTCGCGGCGTGCCGGACGAACCGCAGTCCCGACATGACGGTGAGCGACGAGCCGGCGACCAGCAGTGCCTCGGCCTCGTCCACCACGTCGTAGGCGGCGGCGACCCTCGGTTTCGGCACGGATTCGCCGAAGTACACGATGTCGGGTTTGAGCAGTCCGCCGCAGGCCGCGCAGTCGACCATGCGGAAATGCTCGGTGCTGGTGATCACCGCGTCGGCGTCCGGTGCGATTTCCACTCCCTGTGCGGCAGCGACGGTTTCGGCGAAACCGGGGTTCGCGCGCTCGAGCCGGTCGGCGAGCGTCGCCCGTGAGATCAGGGCGTCGCAGTCGAGGCACCGGACCTGGGCGTAGGTGCCGTGCAGGTCGATCACCCGGCGACTGCCGGCCTTCGTGTGCAGGAGGTCGACGTTCTGCGTGATGACCGCGCCCGCGACGCCGGTCCGTTCCAGGCCCGCCAGGGCGCGGTGGCCGGTGTTCGGGCGTGCGGCGTCCATGTGCCGCCACCCGATGTGGTTCCGCGCCCAGTAGTGGCGGCGGAAATCGGGGTCACCGGTGAACTGCTGGAACGTCATGGGATTGCGCGGCGGCGAATCCGGACCCCGGTAGTCGGGGATACCGGAGTCGGTCGAGATGCCGGCGCCGGTGAGCACACACAGCCGCCGGCCGCCGAGTACGTCGATCAGTCGGTCGAACACGCACTCCAGGGTAGCGAAAGCTCAGTATCCGACGACAGGATCGATCAGTGCGGTGAGATTCTCGCCGGCGACGAAGCGGGTGACGTTCAGCGCCACGTGCTCGGCGAACGCCGGCGGACGGACCGAGGGCGGGTTGGAATCGTGCGGCGTGATGATCACGTTGGGCAGGTCCCACAGCGGATGGCCGTCGGGCAGCGGCTCCGGATCGGTGACGTCCAGCCCCGCCCCGCCGATGGTGTTGTCCCGCAGCGCTTTCACCAGAGCATTGGTGTGAATGAGGGATCCGCGTGCCACGTTGATCACCCACGCGGTCGGTTTCATCTGGGCGAACTCCGCCGCCCCGACGAGATGGTGCGTGGCGTCGGTGGCGGGCGCCCCGATCACGAAGTGATCCGCCCGTGCCCACACCTCGCCGAGACGGGTGGTGGGAAGTGTTTCGATCGCGCCCGGGACGGGGCTGCCGGAACGGTTGACCGCGATGACGTCGGCCCCGACACCCGCGAGCATCGGGATCAGGGCCCGGCCGATGCCACCGGCACCCACGATTGCGACGGTGGTACCGCGCAGGGTCCCGATCTTCGGGTAGAACTCCTGCTGTCGCCACGTCTTCGCCTCGAGATGCTCCGGCAGAGCCCGCACCCCGGCCAGCAGCAGAGTCAGTGCGTGCTCGGCGACGGTGGCAGCGAAGGCCCCGGCCGCCGACGTCCACCGGACCGTGGTGTCGGGCCTGATCACCTTCGCGGCCAACCACTCCTCGACACCCGCGGAGTTCAGCTGCACCCAGCGGATGTTCTCGGGCAGCGGATCCGGGAACCCGATCGGATCCGCGGTCCAGACCAGGGCGTCGGCGGACTCGAGGGGCGCCACACGGGCACCGCCCCGGCGCACCGCATCCTCGAGGAGCGGGTCCGGGGCGGGTCCGATGGCTATAGCTGGAACAGCAGCGTCGTCGGCCATGTGGTCGAACTTACGCGGGAACCTCGACCAACGGGTAGACACCGTTCTCGTCGTGGACCTCACGCCCGGTGACGGGCGGGTTGAACACGCACAGCATGCGCATCTCGGTGTCGGGCTCCACCCGGTGACGCTCGTGACCGTTGAGCAGGTACATCGAACCGGGGCCGAGCTCGTAGACCTTGTCGTTGTCGAGGTCGATCAACTTGCCGGTTCCCTCGACGAGCCAGACGGCCTCGACGTGGTTGGCGTAGTGGAACTCGTTGACCGAGCCCGCTTTGATCGTGGTCTCGTGGAACGAGAAGCCCACTTTGTCGCCGCCGAGGATGATGCGCTTGCTGCGCCAGTTGCCGTCCTCGCTGGTGATGTCGCGCTCGGTGTCGGTGATTTCTGCGGTGGTGCGAACGATCATGTGAGTGTCAGTCCTCTCTCTAGCTGCAAACCTTGCCGGTGGCGTCGGCGAGAATGGCGAGTCCGTGGTTCAGTTCCTCGTCGGTGATGGTCAGCGCCGGCAGGAGCTTGACCACCTCGTCGGACGGGCCGGAGGTCTCCGCGAGCAGTCCCTCGTCGAACGCGAGTTTGCACACCTTGCCCGCGTTCTCCGGCTCGTCGAACACGAGACCCTGGACGAGTCCACGGCCGCGGGTCGAGATGGAGCCCTCGAACTGGTTCGCCAGTTCGGTGAACGCCTGGTGGATCTTGTCGCCCTTCGCCAGCGTCGACTTGTGGAGGGTGTCGTCGGACCAGTAGTGGTCCAGGGCCACCTTCGACGTCACGAACGACGGGTTGTTGCCGCGGAACGTGCCGTTGTGCTCACCCGGGCCCCACACGTCGAGCTCACGCTTGAACAACGTCAGCGCCATCGGGAGCCCGTAGCCGCCGATCGACTTCGACAGGCACACGATGTCCGGGGTGATGCCGGCGATCTCGAACGAGAAGAACGGGCCGGTGCGTCCGCAACCCATCTGGACGTCGTCGACGATCAGCAGGATCTCGCGCTCGGCGCACAGGTCCGCGAGGGCGCGCAGCCACTCGGGACGGGCGACGTTGACGCCGCCCTCGCCCTGCACGGTTTCGACGATCACGGCGGCCGGACGGTTCAGGCCACTGCCCGAGTCGTCGAGCACGCGGCGGAACCACTGGAAGTCCTCGGTGACTCCGTCGAAGTAGTTGTCGAACGGCATCGGGGTGGCGTGCACCAGCGGGATTCCGGCGCCGGCGCGCTTCATCGAGTTACCGGTGACCGACAGGGCGCCGAGCGTCATGCCGTGGAAAGCGTTGGTGAAGTTGATGATCGACGAACGACCGGTGACCTTGCGGGCCAGTTTCAGGGCGGCCTCGACGGTGTTGGTGCCGGTGGGTCCGGGGAACTGGACCTTGTAGTCGAGACCTCGCGGTTTCAGGATCTTGTCCTGGAAGGTTTCGAGCAGGTCGCGTTTGGCCACGGTCGACATGTCGAGACCGTGTGTGATGCCGTCGCCGACGATGTAGTCGACGAGCGCCGACTTCAGGACCGGGTTGTTGTGGCCGTAGTTCAGCGAACCGGCACCGGCGAAGAAGTCGAGGTAGTCGCGGCCGTTCTCGTCGCGGATCCACGAACCGGACGCTGACTCGAAGACGGCGGGCCAGCCGCGGCTGTAGCTGCGAACCTCGGACTCGAGGCTCTCGAAGATGTTCGTATCGAAATTAGTCATGTTGCTGCATTCCTCCGGGGCATGCTCTTAGCCGATCGTGTACAGATCTTCGGCTTCGTGTCCATCGGGAAAATCGTTAGGGGAGAACAGTTCTTGCTTGTTGATCGCCGTATTTCGGCGACGCGCCAATGCTGTGAACAGCGCGATCGAGGCCTCGTTGTCGGGGCTGATCGTCGTCTCGAGATGGGTAACCCCTTCGGGTGCAAGTCGATCGAGCAGCGCGCTCAGCATGCGACCTGCAATTCCCTTGCCGCGCTGGTCTGCGTCTACGGCAACTTGCCAGACGAACAGCGTCGCTGGGGATTCGGGGCGGATGAACCCTGAAACGAACCCCACGACGCGCTCGTCGACGACTGCGACGACCGACGAGCGGCTGAAATCTCTACACCACAACAGGTATGCGTAGCTCGAATTGAGATCGAGCACTTCCGTGTTCCTGGCGATCTCCCAGAGCCGGACTCCGTCAGTGATCTCTGGACTTCTGAACAACACCGCGTCCGGCGCGGTGGTCGGGATGGCACTCTTCTGAACAGGCGTCATTGGAAATTCGAACCTAACAACCATCCCCTTCGATTTCACGTGCCTCGCGAAATTGGACAGTTCAGGTGGCGGAGCCTTGCAGGTGAGACGTGCAAAGTGATGCTCATCACATTATGTAACTTTTGGGTGAACCGCAAGCGACACACTTCGCCTATTTGAGACTCGCGAGCGCGAAGGGAAGGACGGCCGTGGCCCCTGCCGCGAGGACCGTCCTGGCGGCCATCGTGAGGGTCCAGCCGGTGTCCGTGAGGGTGTCGACGAGCAGCACCGGTCCGGCGCCGTCGGGAATGCCGGGGGTCTCCCAGGCGTCGACGAGCCCGGCCACCCGGTAGGCCGAGTTGGCCGCGGACACCGGCGGATGCTCCGGGCGTAGCCGCAGAACTCCCAGGTCGGTGAGGCGTCCGACGGCGGCGAGTTGCCCCGCGATCGACGCTGACAGGAGCGGATGGGTGGCGGATTCGACCGCCATGACGGCGGTGGGCCGCTCGGCCCAGTCCCAGGAGGCCAGTACCTGGATGCAGGCCTTCAGGACGGCGTCGGGGGCGGGTCCGTCCGGTTCGTCGAGCAGGGAGCGGAGCCGCTGACCCCAGCCCAGGTCGGACAGCCGGCCCAGGACGCGTCCCGGTTCGGGGCCGTCGGTGATCTTCCCGGACAGCTTCACGCCGAGCTTCGCGAGTCCCGTGGGCCACTGTTTACGGGGCGCGAGATCCACGCCTGGCCGCTCGAGACGCGCTCTGGTCTGTTGCACCGCCTCGGCGTCCACGGTCTCGTCGTGGCGCTCTCCGGTGCAGTTGTCGCACCGCCCGCACTCGGAGGTGCCCGCCGTCAGACCCGGATCGTCGAGTTGCTCGCGCAGGAACGCCATCCTGCACGTGGTGATCCGCTGGTAGTCGATCATCGCCTGCTGCTCGGACTCGCGGGCCCGTTCGAGGCGCTCGTAGCGGTCGGCGTCGTACGTCCAGGGCTCCCCGGTGCCCACCCAGCCGCCGCGCACCCGGCGTACGGAACCGTCGACGTCGAGAACCTTCAACACCATCTCCAGCCGGGTGCGGCCCAGCTCCACCAGCGGCTCGAGCGCCTGCGTGGACTGCGGCCGGTCGGTGTCGAGGACCTCGATCACCCGGCGCACCACGTGCTCGCGGGGGAACGCCACGGACGCGAAATAGCTCCAGATCTGTTTGTCCTCGGATCCCGGCAGCAGGATGACCTCGGCACGGTCGGTGGACCGCCCCGCACGCCCGACCTGCTGGTAGTAGGAGATCGGGGACGACGGCGCACCGAGGTGCACGACGAACCCCAGGTCGGGCTTGTCGAACCCCATCCCGAGCGCGGACGTGGCCACCAGGGCCTTGACCCGGTTGCCGAGCAGGTCCTGCTCGAGGCTCTCCCGCTCGGCGGCGTCGGTCTGCCCGGTGTACGCGGCGACGGTGTGGCCCTGCTCGGACAGCAGGCTCGCCAGATCCCGCGCCGCCGATACGGTGAGTGCGTAGATGATGCCCGAGCCGGGCAGGCTGTCGAGCTTCTGGGCGAGCCAGGCCGCGCGGGCGGTGGCCTCCGGGATCTGCACGACCGACAGGTGCAGCGATTCGCGTTCGAGGCCGCCGCGGAGGACGAGGGTTTCGCCGCCGCCCACCCCGAGCTGGGTGGAGACGTCGGAGACGACGCGGTCGTTGGCGGTGGCGGTGGTCGCCAGCACGGGGATGCCCTCACCGAGCTCGGCGATCAACGTGCGGATCCGCCGATAGTCGGGGCGGAAGTCGTGCCCCCAGTCCGACACGCAGTGCGCCTCGTCGACCACGACGAGTCCGGCGTCCGCGGCGAGCGAGGGGAGGACCTGGTCGCGGAAGTCGGGGTTGTTGAGGCGTTCGGGGCTGACCAGCAGAACGTCGAGTTCGTTCTCGGCGACCCGGGCGTGGATCTCGTCCCACTCGGTGACGTTCCCGGAGTTGATGGTGGCGGCGCGCACCCCGGCCCGCTCGGCCGACGCCACCTGGTTCCGCATGAGAGCCAGGAGCGGCGACACGATGACCGTCGGACCGTGCCCGTGCGCGCGCAGGAGCTTCGCGGCGATGAAGTAGACGGCAGACTTGCCCCAGCCCGTCCGCTGGACGACCAGCGCCCGTCTGCGGCCCACCACGAGCGCCTCGATCGCCGTCCACTGATCGTCGCGGAGGGTGGCGTGCTCGCCTGCCAGTTCGCGGAGCAGCCGTTCGGCCTCGTCACGGAGTGCGGGTGCGGTGGCGGTGGTCATGCC